>CAISOB010000097.1 GCA_903886975.1 uncultured beta proteobacterium | reverse complement strand
CATTAACGAATACATTGCAGCCCACAACGCCAATCCTAAGCCTTTCATTTGGACGGCCAAGGCGTCGGACATCCTGGCCAAGGTCACCCGAGCGCGGGCCAAACTAAATAAGAGCACTTCTAAATGACGCACTACACTAGGTATTCATCGCTCGATTGATGTCATCGAGGAAATCATGCATCACGCGGGCAACCGTCAGACGGGACAAGTAATAGCAATAACTATAGTCTGTTAGTGCTCGGCATATACCGGCTGGAGTATTCCGCGACCAGCCTGAGATGATGAGGTTAGAGTCGGAAAACATACGGGCAGTGCGAGCAAAATCTTTCGTTGGACGAATATTGCCCGAAGAGTCAAGTGCGCAAATGACATCGAATAGATCAATCGGATGGTTGTGTCGCAATTCGATCACGATATAGATTGGACCGATTGAATAGTCGATTGTGGAAGCCCAACCGTGTCTTTTGCCTCGGTTCAAGGCTCGCCACAATCAACTATCTATTCTTAATCAAATACTGGCAGCGAAGCCTGCAAAATTAGAGCTTCCGCGTCCCGGCGTGAAAGAACTCCTGTCTCATCAAGAATGTCGAGCAACGGCCGTCCCTGTTCTACGGACTGTCTTGCGAGTTGACTAACCTTCACATAACCCAGCTTGGGAACCAAGGCTGTAGCTACCGCCCATGAACCGTGCAGATGCTTGCGATTAGCGGATTCATCGGCCTCAATCCCCGCGATGCACTGCGTGCGGAAGTGACGAATCCCGTTGGCCAGGAGTTGGATGCTCTCAAATATTCTGTCGGCCACGACCTGTTCGAAATGATTGATCTCGAGTTGTCCGTACTGGACTGCTTTGACGCCTTTGCAACGTCACGTCATCAGCCTTCTCGGCATCTCAGAGCAGGCATTTCGCCCGCCACAATGACCAAGAAATTCACGCCAAATTGTTACTCCGACCTGCGGAATGTGGGCCTCGAAATAGATTAGGCGCGACTAACAGGAAATGCTGAAAGTGGCTGACATTTTCGTAGCCGGGATTGTCCAGGGAAGCCTATATTTTCATGGCGACGAATAGTCAGTGAAGAAATATCAATGGCTATCAACAGCAACAATTGGAAACGGCGAGGATAGGCGCCGGCTGAACGGTAAGAAGCGGAGGCGCAATCCTTAAACCGGGCATAAGAGCGGGTATGAAATGGGAATACGAGAAGCAGACGGTTTAACGCCTGAGCTATCGGGTCTGCAGGAAGATCACCAACCGTAGAAACGTTTCCAGATTTCTGGCGCCGGACCGCCGGCCAAGACTACGTACTCGGGAAACTGGGCGCCTGTCGCGCAGGCGTGATTGGGCAGAATGCGCAGCAGCGTTCCGACCGGGAACCGCGTGGCAATCTCGGCATCTGCCGCGCCTTCGCGCGACACGATGCCATGCTCCTGATTGGCGCCGCTCACCAGATAACCGGGCAGTACCGTTCCGTCCACGCTGCACACCTGGCCGAAAGCGAAATCACGTTTCTGCTTTTGTGTGCCACGGTCGCGACTCATGGCCATCCAGCCGGCATCGACGATGGCCCAGCCGTTCTCGGGTTGGTGGCCGATGACCGTGGTGAGTACGCTCAAGGCGATATCGTCGATAGGGCAGACGCCGACGTTGTGCATCACGAGGTCGAAGAATACATAGACGCCGGCGCGCACTTCGGTGACGCCGTCAAGTCGTTTGGCCGAGAGTGCCGTCGGCGTCGACCCGACACTGACCTCGGCGCACGGCAGGCCCGCTGCGCGAATACGCTCGGCAGCGCGAACGCAGCCCGCACGTTCCTGTTCGGCCATGGCCTCCAGCGCGGCAGGCGTGTCGAGATCGTAGCTCGAGCCGGCATGGGTCATGACGCCGCCCAGGTGCATGCCTCCGGCATGAAGGGTTCGCGCCACATCGAGGAGCTGGCGGTCTTCCGGCTTGATTCCCGAACGATGGCCGTCGCAGTCGACCTCGATCCAGACCTCGAAGACTTCGCCATGCGCCTTGCCGAAAGCCGCGATGGCCGCCGCCGTGGCGGCATTGTCGGTGATGATCTTGAGCGCGCAGCCCCGGCGGCGCAGCGCCAGCACCTTCTCGAACTTGCCCGGGGCGATGCCGACGGCGTAAAGGATATCGACGACGCCTGCGGCGAAAAATTCTTCCGCTTCCTTGAGCGTCGATACGGTGATGCCCTGCGCGCCAGCCGCGAGCTGCGCGCGCACGACCGGCGGGCTCTTGCTGGTCTTGACGTGCGGGCGGAAGCGCACGCCGAGCGCGTCCATGCGCGCTTGCATGCGCGCGATGTTGGCCTGCATGCGTGCCGCATCGATGATTGCGGCCGGGGTGTCGAGCGCGGCGAACGCGGCCATTGGGTCGGCAGCCATCACGCAGTCATCAGCGCGCAGAAGCGTTCGAGATCGACATTGCCGCCGCTAATCAGCACGCCGACGCGCTTGCCTTGCAGCTTCGCCTTCATCGCGCGTGCCGCCGCGAGGCCCAGTGCACCGGTCGGTTCGACCATCAGCTTCATGCGCGTGGCGAAGAAGCGCATGCAATCGACGAGCTCTGCGTCACTCGCGGTGAATATGTCGTCGACATCGCGGCGGATGATCTCGAAGGTGTAGGCGCCGAGGTGCTGCGTCTGCGCGCCGTCGGCGATGGTCTTTGGCGTGTCGATATGAACGATGGCGCCGGAACGGAAGGACTGCTGGCCGTCGTTGCCGGCTTCCGGTTCGACGCCGTAGATTGCACAGCGCGGCGCCAGGGCGCGGGCCGACAGGGCCGAACCGGACAGCAGCCCGCCGCCGCCCAGGCAGACGAAGAGCGCATCGAGTTCGCCGAGATCTTCGAACAGCTCCTTTGCCGCAGTGCCCTGGCCGGCGATCACATCGGGGTGGTCATACGGCGGAATCAGCGTCAGCCCGTGCTTCTGCGCGAGGTCGCGGCCGATCGCTTCGCGGTCTTCGGTGTAGCGGTCGTAAATCACGACATTGCCGCCGTAGCCGCGCGTCGCGGCCATTTTCGCGGCCGGCGCATCGTTCGGCATGACGATGGTCGCGGGGATGCCGAGCAGCGCGGCCGACAGGGCGATGGCCTGCGCGTGATTGCCGGACGAGAAGGTGACGACGCCGGCCTTCTTCTGTTGCGCGTCGAATTTCGACAACGCGTTGAAGGCGCCGCGAAACTTGAAAGCGCCCATACGCTGCAGGTTTTCGCACTTGAAGAAGACTTCGGCGCCGATTTCCCGGTTCATCGTGCGCGAGCTCATCACCGGCGTGCGATGGGCGTGACCCTTTAAGCGCGCCGCCGCTGATATGACATCGTCGTAGGTTGGAAGCGTGAGCATGGTGGTCATCCTGTCGTGAGGTTGTGATCTTACCAGGGCCAGGCGATGCGCACGCCAGACCCTCCGGATTCGGCACGCTGCTGCAAGAGGCGTGCGACGGTGAGGTCCTGCAGGGCCAGGCCGGTCAAGTCGAAGACGGTGATGTCGACCGCCTGGCGGGTGAAAGCCGCTTTGCCGGTGAGGAGGTCACCGAGAGCGGTGCAAGGAGTGTCCGGTGCCCACTGCGTTTCGCCCATCTGGCGCGCCTGTCCCGCGTCATCGACGAAGAGGCGCACCCGTGCGAGCAGCCCGGCGGGAAGTTCGCGCTTGCCTTTGGTGTCGGCGCCGACGCAGTTGATGTGCGTGCCCGGCTGGACAGCTTCCATGCTGAAGAGCGCGCCGCCGCCGGGCGTGGCGGTGATGACGATGTCGCTGGCGGCGACCGTCGCGTCGCGATCGCTGGCAAGCGACAAGTCGATGCCCTTGGCCACCGCCTTGACGCCAGCCTCAAAGGCCGGGTCGCGTTGCCCGTCGAAGCTCAGATAACGGACAGTACGCAGCCCGGGCAAGAGGCGCAGCGCGAACTGTGTCTGAATCCGGGCCTGAACGCCGGTGCCGAAAACGCAAAGTCGCGTGCTGTCGGCGCGCGCGAACTGCAGCAGCCCGAGACCGCCCGCGGCGCCGGTCCGCATCGTGGTGATGGCATTGCCATCAATGACGCACAACGGTCGCCCGGTCGCTGGATCGAAGAGCAGGATGGTTGCCTGATGCGGTTCACCGCCGACGCGGCGGTTATCCGGCCAGAAGCCGGCGGCCTTGAAGCCGAGCAGGCCCTGCGTTCCGACGTCGCCGGACTTGATGCCGAATACGCCGCCGGTGGAGAGCTTCTCGCGCACGACGGGAAACACGCGCCCCGCGGCATCGCTGTGCAAAATGAGCGCCTCGCGCACGGCCGCGAGGACTTCATCGGGCTGCAACAAGGACTCGACATGACTTTTGTCGAGCAACAGCAGTTGGGCGTTCTCGCGCATGGCCAATCCTTTTTTGCCGCGGCGGTTCGTAAGGCACGCCGCCGATCGTCGCACCATGCCAGCATATCGCAAGTAGACCGCGGGACGGTGGTTTGTCGGCAAAATGTCGGGCAGAAAGCGGTGCTGCGCAGATTGTCGTCGCCCGCCAAGCGCGCAAGAAGTGCCGGCCATGGGCGTTCGATATTGCCAGAATAAGCACCGGGGTGGCTCTACGCCTGGGGCGCCGCAAATCTGGAATGGCAATGAATCGCGTGGCGCCCCGCCTGCCGAATAGGTCGCTCCTCTCGCATCGTGCCGTGCGCTACGGCGGCGCGCTGCTCGCCATCGTGGCGGCGATGGGCTTGCGGCTCGTGCTGGACGAGTGGTTCGGCCCGGGTCTGCCGCCATTCATCACGTTCTACCCGATGATGGCGGGCTGTTGCGCCGGATGACCGACCGCGGCATCGTCGTCCCGCACAAAACGCTCGATCTGCAGACTTTGCAGGGCTGCATCGAGGACTTGACCCACGCGGCGATGCCGGTTTGACGAAATAGTCGACCGGCAAGGCAAGCCCGGGAGGCGCCGGCGATCCCGAAGCGCTAGACTATAAGACTCGGATCGGCCGTTCTTTCACTAGGCCGACGCGGCGGATCTTGGCCAGCGTTTCCGGCCATCGAGCATGAGGTCAGCGATGCCATCACGAACATCAATTCGCTTCCGTTTCAAAGCCGCTGCAGCGCTCGGCGCGGTGCTCGTCCTGTTCGGCTGCGCCACGTCCAGGCCATCGTCGCCGGCCCCCGAGGAATCGGCGATCGTAACCGGGATTGCCTCCGGTCGCGCGAGCGTCGCGGGAGAAAAGTCGTACGTGCTGCGCACCGCCGGTGGCCGCGTCTATTTCGTATCGCAAGTTCTCAGAAAACCCGTGAAAGAAGGCGACTTCGTCGCGCTTGAACTTGCGCCGAACGGCGCCCGCATTCGCGAGTAACAGGGGGGCGATTCGCTGCGGCGCCCGATGCCTGGGTAGCATTTGCGCGCACGCCTTGCATACCGGCAGGATGCAAGGCGATGATCGGCCCATATAATGACAAACGCATATTCGGTGATATAATTCCGGTACCGATCAACGATTGTTTGAGACGCCGGGTGAGCGATATGAATATGACCACGATGAAGACGTCGCAGGAAATGCGGACGTCCTGCCGAATACCGATACACGGTCAGGGGGAACTGCTTGATGCGGCAACCGACCGAGGAATCGCCATCGAATTGGTGGACATCTCGGACGGCGGCATTTGCTTCCTGTCGACCGCGCGGCTGCAGAAGAATAGTATCTGGCTAGTCCGCTTCGAGTTGAACGGGAAGGAATTGCGTGGCAGCGTGCGCATCACCCACTGCGCAATGCACATCCCGACCGAGATTTACCGCGCGGGCGCGGAATTCAAGGAATGGGAATCTGCACATTTACTGACCATCAAGCGCTTTCTCGCTTAGCGAAAGTCGACTGCAAATTTGGCCACCGCAGGCCGGTTGGGCTGGCATGACAATCCAGCCGGCCGCTTCGCCGGTGGCATATCGCGGCCGTTTCGCGCCCTCGCCCACCGGTCCGCTGCATTTCGGTTCGCTGGTCGCCGCCCTCGGCAGCTATCTCGATGCGCGGGCCAACGGCGGGCAGTGGCTGTTGCGCATCGAGGATGTCGACGAGCCACGCACGGTGCCGGGCGCAGCCGACGGAATTCGGCGGACGCTCGAGGCCTTCGGATTCGAGTGGGACGGCGATGTCGTCGTGCAGAGCGAGCGCATCGACCGCTATCACGCCGGGCTCGTTCGGCTGCAACTTGACGGCCTCGTCTATCCCTGCGCTTGTTCGCGCAGCGAGATCGCCGCCGCGACGCAGATTGTCGCGGTCGACAGCGGGCTGGTCTATCCGGGGACCTGCCGATGCGGCCTGGGCGCAGGCAAGGCGGCGCGCGCGTGGCGCCTGCGCGTGCCCGACCGGGAGTTTTCTTTTGTCGATCGCGTCCAGGGAAGAGCGCGGCAGAACCTTGAACGCGAAGTCGGCGATTTCATCCTGCTGCGTGCCGACGGGCAGTATGCGTATCAACTGGCCGTCGTCGTCGATGACGCGGCGCAGGATATAAATTCGGTGGTGCGCGGCGTCGACCTGATCGATTCGACGGCGCGCCAGATCTGGCTGCAGGAATGTCTTGGCCTGCCGACGCCGAGTTACGCGCATCTGCCTGTGGTGGTCAATGCGGCCGGCGAGAAGCTTTCCAAGCAGACCCTGGCCGTCGCCGTCGCACCCGCCGACGGCAGTGCAATACTTGCGCGCGCCATGGCCTTTCTTGGGCACACGGTACCGGCCGAAATCCAAGATCTGCCGGTCGCCGATTTCTGGCGCTGGGCGATCGCCGACTGGTCAATCACCCGTGTGCCGAGGGTACGCGCGATCTTTCCCGGCGGCGACGCGCTTTCGCTCTAGCGGCTTTGCTATTTGCGCGCCAAGGGATCGGTCATCTGCGCGGCGTTCCAGTCACCGCCGATTGCCTTGAGCAAGCCGGCGCTCGCCAGCAGGCGGCGGCCGGTGATGTCGAGACTGCTGCGCTCGGCGGCGAGTGCCGCGGCCTGCACGATGACGACGTTGAGATAGCTGACCGTGCCGGCCTTGTATTGATTCTGCGTCAGCCGCAGCGACTCTTCGGCGGACATTGTGGCGTCACTCTGCACCGTCGCTTCATCGGCAAGGACGCGCAGTGCGACGAGATTGTCCTCGACGTCGGCAAACGCGGTCAGCACCGCCTGGCGATAGGTGGCGACGCTTTCGTCATAGGCGGCAATGGCTTCGTCCTTGCGCGCCGAACGCGCGCCGCCATCGAACAGGGTGAGCGCCAGTGCCGGCCCGAGCGACCAGAAGCGGTTCGGCAGGCTGAGCAGCCCCGCCAGAGCGGAATTCTGATAACCGCCGGTCGCCGACAACGTCAGCGCCGGAAAGAAGGCCGCCTGGGCGACGCCGATCTGGGCGTTCGCGGCGGCGGCGCGGCGTTCGGCGGCAGCGACGTCGGGGCGGCGTTCGAGCAGAACCGACGGCAGCCCGACCGGAATTTGCGGCAGCTGCGGCAGCGCGTTATTTACCGCCAGCGAGAAATCGGACGGTGCCTTGCCGATCAGCAGGGCGATGGCGTGTTCGAGCTGGGCGCGCTGCACGCCAAGGTCGATCGCCTGCGCCTGTGTCGATTTGAGTTGCGTCTCGGCCTGGGCCACGTCGATGCGGCCGGCGACGCCCGCCGCGTAGCGATTGCGCGTGATCTGCAGCGACTCCTCGTAGGCGACGACCGTCTCGTCGAGCAGGCGCCGCTGGGCATCGTTGACGCGCAGTTGCATATAAGTTTGCACCAGGGTCGCCTGCGCGCTGAGCAGCGCCGATTGCAGATCGGCATCGCTGGCCTGGGCGGCGGCGGCATTCGATTCGACGCTGCGGCTGATGCGTCCCCAGACGTCGGCTTCCCAATCGACGCCCAGCGAAAGGCGGTCGGTGTTGCGGATCGCCGAGCCGGTAACGACTGCGTTGCTCGATGTCGACGCCGACGTGCCGGTCGCGCCCTGGCCGCGGCTCGCCGAAAAATTGCCGCTGACGACCGGAAAATAGCCGGCCCGAGTCTCGCGCAGCAGCGCCAGCGCCTGCCGGTAGCGCGCATCGGCGGCGCGAATGTTCTGGTTGGAGATTTCGACCTGGGCGACCAGCGCATTGAGTTCGGCGTCGCCGTAGCTTTCCCACCACGGCCCGCGCGGCGCGCTGTCGCGCGGTTCGGCCGGTTTCCAGTTGCCCATTTCCTTGAAGGCGGCCGGAACGGCGATTTCCGGGCGCCGGTAGTCGGGGCCTACCGCGCACGCGGCGAGGAGGGTCAGGGCACAGGCGATGAAACTGCGCTTGATGATAGCGGTCATGGCAGGTCTTTCTGGCTCAGGGCGAAACCCTCGCTTCGCTTGCGGGCCTGCGGCCGAACGAGGGTGTCCGCTTGCGGGCCCAGGCGCTGGCCCGGTCGAGGTAGAGGTACACGACCGGGGTCGTATAAAGCGTCAGCAGCTGGCTGAGGATCAATCCGCCAACTATTGAGATTCCGAGCGGCTGGCGCAGTTCCGCGCCGTCGCCTCTGCCGAGCGCGAGCGGCAGGGCGCCGAACAGCGCGGCCATGGTGGTCATCATGATCGGCCGGAAGCGCAGCAGGCAGGCCTCGTGGATCGCATCGCGCGGGGTCAGGCCGCGCTGCCGCTGCGCCTGCAGGGCAAAATCGATCATCATGATGGCGTTCTTCTTGACGATGCCGATGAGCAGGATGACGCCGATCAGCGCGATGATCGAAAAGTCGGTCTTGCAGATGAGCAGGGCGAGGATCGCGCCGACGCCCGCCGAGGGCAGCGTCGAAATGATGGTCAGCGGATGGATCAGGCTCTCGTAGAGGATGCCGAGGACGATATACACCGCCAGCAGGGCGGCCGCGATGAGCAGCGGCTGGTTGGCGAGCGAAGCTTCGAAAGCCCGTGCGGTGCCCTGGAAACTGCCCTGCACCGTCGCCGGAACGCCGAGCTTGAGCAGCGCGTCCCTGACCACCAGGGTGGCGTCCGAGAGCGAGACGCCGACTGGCGGTAGATTGAACGAGATGGTCGACGCGGCGAACTGGCCCTGATGGTTGATGGCGAGCGGCGTCGACGTCGGTTCCCAGCGCGCGAAAGCGGACAGCGGCACCTGCGTCGGCACGCCACCCACGCTCGGCCCGATCAGCACGATGTCCTTCAGACTTTCCGGACTCTGCCAGTATTGCGGCGCGGCTTCCATGACGACACGGTACTGGTTGAGCGGGTTGTAGATCGTCGATACCTGGCGCTGGCCGAAGTAGTCGTTGAGCGTCGCGTCGATCAGCCGCTGGTTGAGCCCGAGCCGGGCGACAGCGTCGTGATCGACGACGAGCGAAGTCTGCAAGCCCTTGTCCTGCGCGTCGGTATTGACATCAACGAGTTGCGGTAGCTGGCCCAGCGCCGCCCGGATGCGCGGCTCCCAAGCGCGCAGTTCGTCGATGCTGTCGGCCTGCAGGGTGAACTGGTATTGCGCGTTGCTGGCGCGGCCGCCGACGCGGATGTCCTGCACCGGCTGCAGGAAAAGGCTGGCGCCGGGTTCGCGCGCCAGTTTCCCGCGCAGCCGGCCAATGACCTGGTCGACCGACAGCGTACGCTCGGACAGCGGTTTCAGCGCCACGAACATGAATCCCGAATTGCGCTGGCCACCGCCGGTAAAACCGATGACGCTGTCGACCGCCGGGTCCTGACGGACGATGTCGACAAAGGCGCTGAGCTTATCGCGCATGGCCTGAAAGGAAATGCTCTGGTCGGCTTGAATGTTGCCGGTCAGCCGGCCGGTGTCCTGCTGCGGGAAAAAGCCTTTCGGGACGATGACATAGAGCCAGACATTGAGCACGACGGTCGCGAGCAGCACGAGCAGCATGATCAGGGTGTGCGCCAGCGCCCAATCGAGCGAACGGCGGTAGCCGCGGTGCATCGCCGCAAAGGTCCGTTCGCTGAATTGCGCCAGGCGCCCGGCAGCTTCTTTCGGCCGAGCGCGCAAGAGGCGTGCGCACATCATCGGCGTCGTCGTCAGCGAAATGATCAGCGAGATCAGGATCGCGGCCG
Organism: uncultured beta proteobacterium; assembly: GCA_903886975.1. Taxonomy (GTDB): domain Bacteria; phylum Pseudomonadota; class Gammaproteobacteria; order Burkholderiales; family Rhodocyclaceae; genus Propionivibrio. Next base: position 17,437 of record CAISOB010000097.1, on the reverse strand, counting down.
ACAGCGTGACGGCGAACTCGCGGAACAGCCGGCCGACAATGCCGCCCATCAACAGGATGGGAATGAACACGGCGATCAGCGACAGACTCATCGAGAGCACGGTGAAGCCGACCTCGCGGGCGCCTTGCAAGGCGGCGGCGTAGGGCTCCATGCCGTCCTCGAGGTGGCGCGAAACGTTCTCGAGAACGACGACCGCGTCGTCTACGACGAAGCCGGTGGCGACGGTCAAGGCCATCAGGGAGAGGTTGTTGAGCGAGAATCCCGCAAGATACATGACGCCGAAGGTGCCGATCAGCGACACCGGCACGGCGACGACGGGCACCAGCGCAGCGCGCCCGTTGCGCAGGAAAAGGAAAACGACCAGGACCACGAGGGCAATCGAAATCATCAGGGTCGTTTCGACGTTGTACAGGGACGCGCGTATGGTCGGCGTCCTGTCCATCACCAGTTCGAGCGAGATGGCCGCGGGAATCGACGCGCGCAGTTGCGGCAGCAGGGCTTTCACATCATCGACCGTCTCGATGATGTTGGCCCCCGGCTGGCGGTTGACGATCAGCATCACCGCCGGCCGGCTGTTGTGCAGGCCGGCGTTGCGCAGGTCCTGCACCGAGTCCTCAACCTGCGCCACGTCACCGAGGCGAACGGCTGCGCCATTGCGCCAGGCGACGATGAGCGGCAGGTACTCCGCGGCTTTCATCGCCTGGTCGTTGGCGCCGATCTGCCAGTGCTGCGCGCCGGCATCCAGCGTTCCCTTCGGGCGGTTGGCGTTGGTCGCGACGATGGCCGTGCGCACGTCCTCCGCGCCGATGCCGGCGCGCGCCAGCGCGCCCGGATTGAGCTCGACGCGAACCGCCGGCAGCGAACTGCCGCCGACGGTGACCTGGCCGACGCCTTTGACCTGCGAAATCTTTTGCGCGAGGATCGTCGACCCGGCGTCGTACATCTGGCCGCGCGTCATCGAATCCGAAGTCAGCGAGAGGATCATGATCGGCGCATCCGCCGGGTTGACCTTGCGGTAGGTCGGATTGCTCGGCAGGCCGGTCGGCAGCAGGCTGCGCGCGGCATTCAGCGCGGCCTGGACGTCGCGCGCGGCGCCGTTGATGTCGCGGTTGAGATCAAATTGCAGGGTGATGCGCGTCGAACCGAGCGAACTGCTCGAAGTGATCTCGGTCACGCCGGCAATGACGCCGAGCGAGCGCTCGAGCGGCGTCGCCACGGTCGCTGCCATGGTGTCGGGACTGGCGCCGGGCAAGGACGCCTGCACCGAGATGGTCGGAAAATCGACCTGCGGCAAAGGCGAGACCGGCAGCAACCGGAAAGCGAGGGCGCCGAACAGCGCGATGCCGAGGGTCAGCAGTGTCGTCGCCACCGGCCTTTCGATGAACAGCGCCGAGATGTGCATGATTTTCAGCCCGTCGTATCGCTGTCGGCCGCCGCATCGAAGCGGCTGTGCAGGCGGCGGTTGAAACGCCGTGCCAGGCGATCGAAAGCGAGGTAGATCACCGGCGTCGTGAACAGTGTCAGCAGCTGGCTGACGAGCAGCCCGCCGACCATCACCAGACCGAGCGGATGGCGCAGCTCCGAACCGACGCCGCGGCCGAGCATCAGCGGCAGGGCGCCGAGCAGCGCGGCCATGGTGGTCATCAGGATCGGCCTAAAGCGCAGCAGGCAGGCTTCGTGGATCGCCTCCCGCGGCGCCTTGCCCTGCTCGCGTTCGGCGTCGAGGGCGAAGTCGATCATCATGATGGCGTTCTTCTTGACGATGCCGATCAGGAGAATGATGCCGATGATCGCGATCACATCGAGTTCGGTGCGCGAGACGAGCAGCGCGAGCAGCGCGCCGACGCCGGCCGAGGGCAGCGTCGACAGGATGGTGACCGGATGGATGTAGCTCTCGTAGAGCACGCCGAGAACGATGTACATGACGACGATGGCGGCCAGAATAAGTAATAGCGTGTTGTCGAGTGAGGCCTGGAAAGCCAGCGCGGCGCCCTGGAATCCGGTCTTGATGCTGACCGGCAGGCCGAGACCGCGTTCGGCCGCGTTGATCGCCTTGACCGCGTCGCCGAGCGAAGCCCCGGGCGCGAGGTTGAACGACAGGGTGGCGGCCGGAAACTGCCCGATATGGTTGATGGCAAGCGGAATGCTGCGTTCGGAGAAACGGGCAATCGACGACAGCGGTATCTGCAGCGGCGTGCCGTTGGGGTTCGTTGCCGCGATGTAGATTCCGTCGAGCGCACCCATGCCCTGCTTGAATTCGGGCTTGACTTCGAGCACGACGCGATAGAGGTTCGACTGGGTGAAGATCGTCGATACCAGGCGCTGGCCGAACGCGTTGTACAGCGCGTTGTCGATTGCCGCCGCCGTCACGCCGAGCCGGCTGGCGCTCGCGCGGTCAATATCGACATAGGCCTGCAAGCCCTGATCCTGGACGTCGCTGGCGACGTCGACGAGCACGCTCAGCTGGCGCAGGCGGGCTAGCAGCTTGGGCATCCACTCGGCAAGCTCGTCGGCATTGGCGTCCTCGACGCTGAACTGGAACTGGGTGCGCGAAACGCGGTTCTCGATGGTCAGGTCCTGCACCGGCTGCATGTACAGAGAGATGCCGGGCACATCCTCGAGTCGGGTCTGCAGGCGGCGGATGACCGCGCTGGCGTCGGGGTTGCCTTCCCCGCGCGCGCCCTTGGGCTTGAGGTTGATCAGCACGCGGCCGCTGTTGAGCGTGGTGTTGGCGCCGTCGACGCCGATGAACGACGACAGGCTGTCGACCGCCGGGTCCAGCAGCACCTTGTCGACGATCGCCTGCTGGCGCTCGGCCATCGCCGCGAAGGAGACCGACTGAGGCGCCTCGGTGATGCCCTGGATGACGCCGGTGTCCTGGACCGGGAAGAAGCCGCGCGGCACGAAGAGATAGAGCAGCACGGTGAGCGCCAGCGTGGCGAAAGCGACGATCAGCGTCGCACCCTGGCGGTCGAGGACCCAGTCCAGCATCTTCCCGTAACGTTGAATGACATCATCAAAGAATGCGCCGCTCTTGCGGAAGAACCAGCCTTGCTGCTCTTGCGGGGTGTGCCGCAAGAGGCGCGCGCACATCATCGGCGTCAGCGTCAGCGATACGACCGCCGAAATCAGGATGGCCACCGCCAGCGTGATGGCGAACTCGCGGAAGAGGCGGCCAACCACGTCGCCCATAAAGAGCAGCGGGATCAGCACGGCGATCAGCGAGACGGTCAGCGAAATGATCGTGAAGCCGATCTGCTCGGCGCCTTTGAGCGCGGCCTCCAGCGGCGTGTCTCCCTGCTCGACGAAGCGCGAAATGTTCTCGATCATGACGATCGCATCATCGACGACGAAGCCGGTGGCGATAGTCATCGACATCAACGTCAGGTTGTTGATCGAGAAACCGGCGAGGTACATGACGCCGAAGGTGCCAACCAGCGAGAGCGGAACAGCAATGCTCGGGATGATCGTCGCGGGAACGTTGCGCAGGAAGACGAAAATGACCAGCACCACGAGAAGGATCGAGATCAGGAGTTCGATGCGCACATCAGTGATCGAGGCGCGTATCGTCGTCGTGCGGTCGGTCAGCACATGCACGTCGACCGACGACGGCAGCACGGCCTGCAGCTTCGGCAACAGCGCCTTGATGCGATCGACGGTCTCAATGACATTGGCGCCCGGCTGACGCTGGATATTGAGGATTACTGCCTGGCGCTGCTGCCCGTCGAGCGCCGCCCAGGCGGCGAGGCGGATGTTCTCGGCGCCGTCGATGACCTCGGCGACGTCGCTGATGCGGATCGGTGCCCCGTTGCGCCAGGCGACGACGAGCTGCTTGTAATCGACCGCCGATTTCAACTGGTCGTTGGCGTCAATCGTCGAGGCGCGTGTCGGGCCGTCGAAGCTGCCCTTGGCCGAATTGATGTTGGCGTTGCCGATCGCCGTGCGCAGGTCGTCGAGACTGAGGCCGTTGGCCGCCAGCGCTTTCGGGTTGGCCTGCACGCGCACGGCCGGGCGCTGGCCGCCGCCGATGCTGACCAGGCCGACGCCCGGCAGTTGCGAGAGCTTTTGCGCCAGGCGCGTGTCGATCAGGTCTTCGACCTGCGGCAGCGGCAGCGTGTCCGAGGTGATGGCCAGCGCCATGATCGGCGTGTCGGCCGGATTGACCTTGCTGTAGATCGGCGGCATCGGCAGGTCGGTGGGCAGGAAGGACGCGGCGGCGTTGATTGCCGCCTGCACCTGCTGTTCGGCGACATCGAGGCCGAGGTCGAGGCCGAACTGCAGGGTGATCACCGAAGCGCCGCCGGAACTCGCGGAGGACATCTGGTTGAGGCCGGGCATCTGGCCGAACTGGCGTTCGAGCGGCGCGGTGATCGACGAGGTCACGACGTCGGGGCTGGCGCCGGGATAAAGGGTGGTGACCTGGATCGTCGGGTAATCGACCTCGGGCAGCGCCGAGATCGGCAAGAAGCGGTAAGCGAGCAGGCCGGCCAGCAGGATGGCCAGCATCAGCAGCGAAGTCGCCACCGGCCGCAGGATGAAAATGCGCGACGGGTTCATTGCATGCCGCCAGTTTCAGTCATGGCGTCACGGACTCGGCGGGCGCTTGCCGCCTGGCTTGCGGCCGGGCGTACCGGCCGCGCCGTTCTTCGCGCCGGCGTTCTCGTCTTTCCCCTTGTCGGTCGTCGGCAACTCGATCTTCGCGCCCTGGCGCAGCTTGTCGGCGCCATCCACGACTACCATTTCGCCGGCTTCGAGGCCTTTTTCGACGGCGACGGTATCGGCCGTGCTCGGGCCAAGCGTGACGGCACGCGTGCTCACGGTCTTGGCTTCGCTATTGACGACATAGACGAAAGTCCCCAGCGTTCCGCGCTGTATCGCCGCCAGCGGAATCAGCGTCGCGTCGTGCCGCGTTTCGACACGCAGGCGGGCGTTGACGAACTGGTTGGGAAAGAGCGAATTGTCGGCGTTGGCGAATTCGGCCTTGATCTTGACCGTGCCGGTCGTCGTGTCGATCTGGTTGTCGAGCGAGAGCAGGGTGCCGCTCGCCAGCTTGATCTTGCCGTCCCGGTCCCAGGCGTCGACCAGCAGTTTTTCATGGGCCTGAACGTGCTTGACGACGGCGCCCAGATTGTCGGCGGGGATCGCGAAGATAACGCTAATCGGCTGCGTCTGCGTGATGACGACGATTCCGGTGGCGTCGCTGGCGTGAACCATGTTGCCGACATCGACCTGGCGCAGGCCGAGGCGGCCTGACAGCGGCGCGACGATGCGCGTGAAAGCGAGCTGTAGTTTGGCCGTATCGACCGCGCCGCGGTCGGTCTGCACCGTGCCTTGATACTGGCGGACAAGCGCTTCCTGGGCATCGACCTGTTGGCTGGCGATCGAGTTCTTGGCCAAGAGGTCGCGGTAGCGCTCGACGTCAAGCTGGGCGTTGGCGAGCAGCGCTTGATCGCGTGCGAGCTGGCCATTGGCCTGGTCGAGCATCGCCTGGAATGGCCGCGGATCGATTTCGGCAAGCAGATCGCCTTCCTTGACCAGCTGCCCTTCCTGGAAGCCGACGCGCGCGAGCTGGCCATCAACGCGCGGCTTGACGGTGACCGTGTTGCGCGCCGTGACCGTGCCCAGGGCATCGATCGTCACATCGATGTCGCCGTGCTGTGCAGCGGCGGCGGCAACCGGAATCGGCCGGTCGTTCAGAGCACGGCGACCGGCCGCGGCGGCCTTATCTTCGGATCGGCCAAGGAAGAAATACCCCACCGCCGCGACGACCAGCAGTGCGACCAAGGTTATCCAGAGCGTTCTCTTCTTCATGTTTTCATGTTTCCTCAGGCTGACTCGGGCGGGCGTCGGAAAAGCAGGCGTCGACAGGAATATACCAAACAAATGGCGCGTACCCGGCGCACCGGAATATTTCGTAATATCTGTGCGCCGCGCTGCATCACGACGGCCGGCTCGGATTGTGCGCCGTCTCGACCCACAAGCCTTTGCCCGCGGGTTGCCAGACCGGCGTATCGCTGTCGGCAAACAGGCCGATGGCGAAACTCAGCACGGCGATGAAGATGCTGGCGAAGAAGGCCGTCCAGAAACCCGAAATTGTGAAACCGCGCACCAGCGCGGAAACGAGGAGCAGCATCAGGGCGTTGATCACCAGCAGGAAGAGGCCGAGCGTGAGCAGGGTGAGCGGGAAGGTCAGGATGATCAACAGCGGCCTGACGATGGCGTTGGCGAAGCCGAGCAGCAGCGCCGAGACGATCAGCGCGCGGGTGTCGGCAAAGCGAATACCTTTGAACACGTGGCTCGCCGCCCAAAGCGACAGCGATGTGATGGCCCAATGGAGCAGGAAGGGTAGCAAGTGATCCAACATCCGGCAGATCCTTTTTTGGTCGACGCGAATTTTCGCATCAAGTTGCACGCCTGTGCCAGGGGGCTGAGCCCCGAGGCCACGCACCATAGCACGCATGGTGCAGCGTCGTCGAACCCGATGCGCCAGAGCCAGGGCGGTTCGCATTTCGAGCAGCTTGCCGCTTCTGCTATGATCGCGGCGCAGTCCTCTTCAATTCCTTGTGGATAAATTGCATGACCGATTCTTCTCTCCCGCGCCGCCACGGCTTCGGAACGCGGGTCATTCACGCCGGACAGTCGCCCGATCCGAGTACCGGCGCGATCATCCCGCCGATCTACGCCAACACGACCTTCGTGCATGAAAGTCCCGGCGTGCACAAGGGGCTCGACTACGGGCGATCGCACAATCCGACGCGCTGGGCTTTCGAGCGCTGCATCGCCGACCTCGAAAGCGGCGCGCAGGCCTTCGCTTTTGCTTCCGGCATGGCGGCGATCGCTACCGTCCTCGAACTGCTCGATAGCGGCGCGCACGTGATCAGCAGCGACGACCTTTACGGCGGCACTTTCCGCCTGATGAACGGCGTGCGCCAGCGCAGCGCGGGGCTCGCGTTCAGCTATGTCGATCTGGCCAAGCCGGCGGCCCTGGCCGCGGCGCTGCGTCCGGAAACGCGCATGCTGCTGGTCGAGACGCCGACCAACCCGCTGCTCAATCTGGCCGACCTCGAAGCCCTGGCCCGCTTTTGCAGCCAGCAGGGCATCATCACCGTCGCCGACAACACCTTCGCCACACCCTGGATACAGCGGCCGCTCGAAGCCGGTTTCGATATCGTCATCCATTCGACGACCAAGTATCTCAACGGCCATTCTGATGTCATCGGCGGCGTGGCGGTTGTCAGCGCTGGGCCGCGCTGCAGCGCGTTGCGCGAACAGCTGGCGTTCCTGCACAACGCCATCGGCTCGGTGGCCGGGCCGTTCGACAGCTTTCTTGCCCTGCGCGGCGTGAAGACCCTCGACGTGCGCATGCGGCGGCATTGCGACAACGCGATGGAGCTGGCCGGCTGGCTGCAGGCGCATCCGCATGTCAAGCGCGTGCGCTATCCGGGCCTGCCGTCGCATCCCCAGCACGCGCTGGCCAAGCGCCAAATGCGGGCTTTCGGCGGCATGATCACTTTCGAACTCGACAGCGATCTGGCCGGAACCATGCGTTTCCTCGAAGGCTGCGAACTGATTACCCTGGCCGAGAGCCTCGGCGGCGTCGAGAGCTTGATCGAACACCCGGCGATCATGACGCACGCCAGCATTCCCGCCGAATTGCGCGAAAAAATCGGCATCGTCGATGCGCTGGTTCGCCTGTCGGTCGGCATCGAAGACCTCGCCGACCTGCGCGCCGACCTCGAGAACGCTTTTGCGCGAGTCTGAAAGCCGCGGCGATCAAGCCGCGTGATACACGCCATCGGCGAACATCACCACACGCTCGGTCGGCAGCGGGATCCAAGTTTCGTTGTCGGTCAGCGGCTGGGTGACGATCAGGGCGACGCGGTCCTGCGCCGAGGTGAGTTCGCTGAAATCGACCGCGACATCCTGGTCCTTGAGGTGCGCGACGGCAAAAGGCGCCTGACGGATGATGTAGTAGAGTTCGGTCGAACGGTGCGCGAACAGGCAGTCGCCGTTCGACAGCAGAAAGTTGAACGGGCCGTGCGCTCGGGCTTGCGCCGCGAAATCTTCAAGCGCGCGAAGCAGCACGAGGCGCTCGGGCGGCGCGTCGGGGAAGCGCCGGCGCAGCGTTTGCAGCAGGTGGCAGAAGCAGCGCTCGCTGTCGGTCTGGCCGACCGGCAGGAAGCTGCCGTCGAGTTCGGGCGCGTAAGCATCAAGATTGCCGTTGTGCGCGAAAATCCAGTAGCGCCCCCAGAGCTCGCGCATGAAGGGGTGGGTGTTTTCAAGGCCGACCGGGCCCTGCGTCGCCTTGCGGATGTGGGCGATGACGTTGAGCGAGTGGATCGGGTAGCGGCGCACCAGTTCGGCGACGGGCGACCGGCTCGAGGGTTGCGGGTCGAGAAAGACGCGAACGCCGCGGCCTTCGAAAAAAGCGATTCCCCAGCCGTCGCCATGGACGTCCGTTGCACCGCCGCGCGCCTGAAATCCGGTGAAAGAAAAGCAGATATCGGTGGGGACGTTGCAGTTCATCCCCAAGAGTTCGCACATGGTCAGGTGTCCGGTTCGTTGTCCGCCTATTATTCAACACAGCGATTGCCAAAAGCTACTCCGCTTGGCCGGATCGGCCAAATCCATGGGCCGGTTTTGAACTTGCCTTAGCGCAGCGACCCTAAGGGTAAGCGGCGCATCGCCCTTGATGCAGCCATTACGTCTTCACATGGAGAACTCAATTGCTGCCTCATAAGCCTGGTTTCAAGTCGCTGGCCGGCGTGCTGGCGCTGCTCGCGGCCTGTGCTGCCGTCGCGCAGACCGCGGAGGAAGCGCCGAGTCCGCCGAACGAACAGAATTCGCAGAATATGCAGGGGCCGCAAAGTCCGCCGAATTCATTGAATCATCCGGGCGAGCAAAATTCGGAGAATCCGCAGGCTCTGCCCGATGCGCCAGACCCCGCCAAGCCACCACGCCGGAGGTTTTCGGGCGCGACGGAATTGGCAGCGCTTGCTGCGGCAGGGCGAGCAAAGGGGTAGCGGGCTCAGGCCGGCAGCGGCGCCGGCGTCAGCGGCGCCTGGCCGCTGCTCAGGTAAATCTCACAGCGCTCGATGTATTCGCGGGTGCTCTTTGGCATCGGCGTCTTGGCTCGCGCCACATAGAAAATCAGGTCGCGACCGCTGCGCACCAGTTGCAAGCCATCCGAGATATTGTGTATCGGCGTCTCCGGACCGGGTGCCTGGCGTAGCGGCGTATAGTTGGCGAGGCGTTCCGCGGCGGTAACGAGTTGCGCCCAGACGTCGAAAACGTCCGGGTCGGTTCGCAGGATTTCCGTCTTGACCTTGGCGGCTTCGACGAAGTCGCGAATCAGCCCGTCAATTCTTGCGAAAGCGGGAATGCGGGTGAAATTGGCGATCATCGCCGCGCCGATCCGTTCAATGTCGCGCATGCTTTGGCCGATCTTGATATAACGGCTTTCGTAAAAATCCTCGAGCGGTATCGAAAAGGCGCGCAGCGGTTCGCCCCAGAGTTCGTCGATGCCCTCTTCGCCGCTGCGATGCAGGACGAAGCGGCCAAGGTCCATGGCTTCGAGCAGGCACTGGCCGCATTCGCGCATCAGCGGGTTGTCGCTTTGGACGTCGATGCCGGCGGCCTGCAATTCGACGAGTTTTCTGAAAATATCGGTGGCCCGATTGAACAGCGCGCCGGCCAGCATCGCCGACTTGACGCGGCGGCGGGACGGGTCGGCTTCGTTCATGTAACTGGCGCGTGCCTCGCCGAGGCGGGCGCCAGGAATGTTCAGCCCGTGCTCGGTGTGGTTGAAAAGCCGCCGGGTCAGCGCTTCGATCAAGCGCTTTTTGGCTTCCAGCGTATTGGCCGGAACCGGGTAGGTCTTGATCCAGTAGCCATCGTAATAAACGCGTTCCTGCCCGGCGATCATCCGCCGCGTACCCTCCGCCGGGGGATCGTCGTACTGCCGCCTGCCGTCTAGTGAATGTACTGTGCTCACTCTCGTCGCCATCGAATCGCGCAGCCTAACAGATGCGCAGAAAAAATCATCTCCCGCGTCAGACAGGCCGAGCGTCCGTCTGATCGCCTTTGATCGCGGCCGCTGATGCCGCGTGGGGCTAACCCGATTTTGCATCAAGTTGGTGCAAGCGCACCACGAATGCGCTTGAACGTCTGTGGAATCCAGCGGCTTGCCGCCTCGATCACATAGGGCGCAACCGCCGCCAGCGTTAGCAGCGCGAGAAGTTCGTGACACTTCATGATGGCCTCCATTCGTTAAGGATGCATGAGCAAGATGCAAGATCGATGCCGGTTTGCAGTCCGGCCACCGGTCCGGCGTTTGGCGCGCGGCACATTCTTGCGGGAAAACGCAAAGGGCTCTATGCTGCGTGGATGAAAGCCATATACTGCCGCCTCGCGCTGCTGGCCGCGTTCTGCATTCTCGGCACGGCTGCTTATGCCGCCGATGATGCGGGCGTCGTGAAAACCAGCCAGGGCCAGGTGATGATCGTGCGTGACGGGGCGAGCCTGCCGGCGCCTGTGGGCAGCGTCGTGCGCCAAGGTGACCTCTTGCGCACCGGCGAGGGCGCGAGTGCGGGCGTGATGCTCAAAGACGATACCCGCGTCGCGCTCGGACCCAACAGCCAGGTCGCGCTCGATCAGTTTGCGTTCAATGCCAACACCCATGAAGGCACGCTTTTCGTCAGCGTGCTCAAGGGAACGCTGGGCATGATCTCCGGCTTGCTGGTCAAGGCCAATCCGCAACGCGTCGGCGTCAAGACGCCGACGGCGACCATCGGCATACGCGGCACGGAGTTCATCGTCGATGTGCCCTAAACGCGCCGGGTGCGCGCTCGCGCTCTGTCTGCTCGTGCTGGGCTTGGCGGCGTGCGCCAGCAAGCCGGTGGCCCCGCCGCCGAGCGAGCGGATTATCCTGCTGCCGGGTGCCGACGGGAAAGTCGGTGAGTTGATTGTCACCGCCAACAAGGGCGATGAAGTACGCCTCAACCAAGCCTATGGTTCTGCCCTGGTTGATGCCAACAGGGTCCAGTTCCAGCAGGCCAGCGCCGCGGAGGTCACGGAACGCTACGGCGCTGCGCTGGCTGCCGTGCCGCCAGGCGCGAAATCGTACGTGCTGTACTTCGTCTTCGACAAGGCGACGCTGCTGCCGAGCGCGCAGGTTACGTTCAACGCGGTTCTTGACGACTATAACAAGCGGCCGGCCGCCGAAGTCATCATCATCGGCCACACCGACAAAGCCGGCGATTCGAAGTACAACGAGGAACTGTCGCAGCGTCGGGCCAGCGCGGTGCGCAGCATGCTGGTCAGCAAAGGCGTTGCCGCCGACAAGATCCAAACGGCCTGGCGCGGCGACCGGGAACCGCTGCCCGAAACGGCGGGCAAGATTTCCGATCCGCGCAACCGGCGCGTCGAGGTCAAGGTCCGCTAGGCGGGGCGCCCCTTTCCGGCAGCACTCTAGAGCGGCGGGATCAGGAACTGAGCAAATTATTTTGCGTCTGACGGAATAAGCGGGGACCTTCTCTCGTTTATCTGGGTGTAGGACCCCCACAACACCCAGGAGACCGTCATGAAAATGCAAAAGCTTGCGCTCGCCCTTCTGCTCGCAACCCCGCTCGTCAGCCTCGCCGCCCCGCCGGTCATGGTGTCGAGCGGCATGCTCACCGGCAGCAACGGGATGACCCTTTACGTCTTTGACAAGGATGCGGCCGGCAGCGGCAAGAGCGTCTGCAATGACGCCTGCGCCAAGAACTGGCCGCCGCTGATGGCGGCCGCCAGCGATACCGCCAGCGGCGATTACACCGTCATTACCCGCGACGACGGCATGAAGCAGTGGGCCCTCAAAGGCAAGCCGCTGTATTACTGGGTCAAGGACCAGAAGCCGGGCGATACGACGGGTGATGGGATCAACAGCGTCTGGCATACGGCCAAGCCTTAAGCCGCATGGAGAGCGGCGCGATCCTTGCAGAGATTCCCCGCTTGCGCCGTTATGCGCGGGCTCTGCTCGGCGATCGCGCGGCGGCTGACGATCTCGTGCAGGACACGCTCGAGCGCGCTTGGCTGAGGCTCGAGCAGTGGCAAGCCGGCAGCAATTTGCGCGCCTGGCTGTTTTCCATCATGCACAACCTGCGGGCTGACCAGATGCGCCGCCCCAGCGTACCGGCCCGTTCCATGGAAGAGGAGGATATCGAGGTGCCAACGCGGGCAAAGCAGAGCGACGGGCTCGAGCTCAGAGACCTCGAATGGGCGCTGAGTCATCTTCCCGATGAACAGCGCGAAGTCCTGCTGCTCGTCGGCGTGGAAGAAATGAGCTATGCGGAAATTGCCGCGACCGTGGGCATTCCTATGGGGACTGTCATGTCTCGCCTGGCGCGCGGGCGGGAGCGGCTGCGCATGATCATGCAAGGCCTGCCGCCGGCAGCCCAGTTGAGGATGGTGCGATGAGCCAGCCAGTGATCAGCGAAGCCGAACTGCACGCTTGCGTCGATGCGGTCCTGCCCGAAGCGCGGCGCAGCGACATCGAGCAACACCTCACGGCGCAGCCCGAGGACGCCGAACGCTTGCGTGCCTACCTGGCGCAGAAGGCGAGCTTGCGGGAATTGTTCAATCCGGTGCTCGACGAACCGCTGCCGGAACGCTTGCGGGCGCTGGCCACTCCGCCCCAAGGTCTCGAAGTGTCGCGTCACCGCGCCGCGCATTTGACGCGCTGGTCCACGCAGCGCATTGCCGCCGGCCTGCTGATCGCCTTGTTCAGCGGTGCTGCCGGCTGGCTCGCGCATAGCCAGTATCAAACATCCGCAAGCCAGTCCCGGATGGCGCTGCTGCCGCGCCAGGCGGCGGTCGCGCACGTGGTATTCAGTCCCGATGCGCGCCGTCCGGTCGAGGTCGGCGCCGATCATGAAGACCAGCTCGTCGCCTGGCTTTCCAAGCGTCTCGGAACGCCGGTGCATGCACCCAAGCTCGCTGCGCTCGGCTACGACTTGATCGGCGGCCGGCTGCTGCCCGGCAATAGTGGTCCGGTCGCCCAGTTCATGTATCAGGACAGCAGCGGGCAGCGGCTGACGCTCTACCTGTCGACCGAGAACGTCGGCAATCAGGAAACGGCTTTTCGCTTTGCGCAAGAGGGGCCAATCAATGTCTTTTATTGGATCGACGGCAAATTTGGTTACGCCCTGTCGGGGAGCATAGCCAAGGACGAGTTGGCGCGCATAGCGAAGGCCGCCTACGAACAGAACGAACACCCGTAGCCGCGCGAATGAACCCGACGCCCGGGAACTTGTCTGTCATAAGCGTTCGGCGAGAGCCGGCGCGCCGAAAAATAACGCGGCAGCGATGCTGCTCAACCCAATAACGTAGGACAGTTCAAGGAGATCGTCATGAAAATCCGTATGCGACCGTCTATTCTCGCGCTGGCTGCGCTCTTGGCCGTGGCGGCCGGTACAGTGTCTGCGCAGAGCGCCGCCGACAAGAAGATGAGTTTTTTCGTCACCAGCGTCGGATCGGGCAAGGGCGGCGATCTCGGCGGCCTGGCCGGTGCGGACCAGCACTGTCAGTCGCTGGCGCAATCGGTAGGCGCCGGCAAGCGCACCTGGCACGCTTACTTGAGCACCAGCGCTGCGCCGGGCAAAGCGGCGGTCAATGCGCGCGACCGCATCGGACACGGCCCGTGGTACAACGCCAAGGGCGTTCTCATCGCGCGCAACGTCGATGAACTGCGTCGCGACAATCATCTCAGCAAGCAGACGGCGCTCACCGAGAAGGGCGAAGTCATCACCGGCCGAGGCGACAACCCCAATACCCATGACATGCTGACCGGTTCGGATGCGCAGGGCATGGCCTTCCCGGGCGATATGGATACCACCTGCGGCAACTGGACCAGGAGCGGCGGCGGTTCGGCGCAGGTCGGTCACCACGACCGGACCGGCCTGAACGAGTTGCCGCCGGCCAAGTCGTGGAATCATTCGCATCCGTCGCGCGGCTGCAGCGTCGACGAATTGCGCAGCACCGGCGGCAACGGGCTGTTCTACTGCCTCGCGGCCAAATAAGCGCTTAGCGTCCGCTTAAGCTCAATCGCACGGCGCCATGGACGCCGTGCTCGTCAATACCGGTGTGCGCGTCATCTGCGATACTATAAGGCCTGCCCAGACTCAATAAACGATCGATCATGTCCTTGCCCCGGCAGGCCAGCGCGCCCAGCGAGAATCAGGCCTCTGAAGAGTTTCTGGTGATCTGTTTGTGTGCCGAATGGTGTACCACCTGCCGCGAGTACCGTCCCGGTTTCAACGAACTCGCACGCGAGTTTCCCCAGGCCCGATTTTGTTGGCTGGACATCGAGGAACGGGCCGACGATCTCGGTGACCTGGATATCGAAAATTTTCCGACCCTTTTCATCCAGCGGCGCAGCGTCGGCTCGCGGGAAGGGAACGCCACCGTGCTTTTCTACGGAACGATGCCGCCGCAGCTTGGCCACTTGCGCCGGATGATCGAGAGTTTGGGCGCACAGAGCCCGGAAGAGAACCCTGACTTCGCGCAATTAAGTCCCGAGCGGCAGGGCTGGCAACGGGATCCGGATATCTCGCGTCTCGGGGATCTCGTCGCATGAACACCGGCCTGCCGACCGGTGCAGCGCGCGGCAGGTTGTCCGGCGGCCTGCTCGCCGTCGCGCTGCTGGTCCTGGTTCTGCTCATTGGCTACCAGCTCTTCCTGAGCTACCGGCATCAAATCAAGATGGCCGAAATCAGCACGCGCAATCTCGCCGCGGTTTTCGAAACACGCTTCGACGCCACGCTGCGCCGCACCGATGCGGACCTGCAGGCGCTGGCGCGGCTGATTCCTGCGGCGGCGCTCAATCAGGATGCGGTTCCGCGTTACCAGCGCACGATCAATGCCGATCTCGACAGCCGCCTGTTCAACATGGAGGAAATGGCCGGCTATCGCGTGCACGATGCCAATGGCGATACGCTGTACGCCTCGGACAATGCCCACACGGCGCGCGTCAACATCGCCGACCGGCCGTATTTCCGCCAGTTGCGCGACGATCCCGGTGCCGGCCTGTTATTTTCAGATGTCGTTACCGGGCGCAGCCTCGGCCGACCGGTGCTGGTCATCGTCCGCGCCTTGCGCGACGAGCGCGGAAAGTTCCTGGGCATCGTCCATGGCATGATCGAACTCGAGTACTACCAGAAGCGCTTCCAGGCGCTTGATCTTGGGGCACACGGCCTGGCTGCCTTGCGGCGCAGCGATACCCACGCCCAGCTCGTGCGCTGGCCGGCTATGCCGGACGGGGTCAACAAGCCGTTGCCGGCCGACCATCCGGTTGTCATGCGCCTCGCGGGTGGCGACAAGGCGGTGACCCTGCATTACACGGTTGCGTCAGACGATCTCACGCGCATTGTCGGCATTCAGGCGATGCAGAATTATCCGTTCTACTTTGCCGTCGGTCTGGCGCGTGCCGAAGTCCTGGCGGACTGGCGTACGCAAGCCCTGGTGGTCACCCTGTCGACCTTCGCACTGTTCGCGCTCATCGGCGCGCTGTTGATCCGCATGCAGCGCATGCGGATTCGCGAGGCTGGGATACTGAGGGATTTAGCGCAAAGCGAAACGCAATACCGAAGCCTTGCGCAGATGGTTCCTGTTGGCATTTGCCACTTCGACGGCAGTGGTCGCTGCACTTACGTCAACGACCGTCATTTGCAGTTGACCGGACGCAGCCGGGACGAATTGCTCGGCAGCGACTGGTCCGATTTCGTGCATCCGGACGACAGCCCGAAGATCCGCGAGTCGTGGGCGCACAATGAGGGCACGCCCTTCGTATGTGAATATCGCTATATGCATGCTGATGGCCGCTTGGTGCATGTGCTTAGCGAGGTTGAAATCGAGACCGGCGCCGACGGCATGGTCAGTGGTTATATCGTTGCGCAGACCGACATCAGTCTGCGCAAGCAGGCCGAAGCGGAATTGTTGCTGGCCAAGCTGCAGGCCGAGAACGCAAACATCGCGAAGACACGTTTTCTGGCCGCTGCGAGCCACGATTTGCGGCAGCCGATTCAGGCCATCAATCTGTTTCGCGATGCCTTGAATCGAACCGAGCTGAGCGAAGAGCAAAAGATCATCTCGAATTTTCTCTCGCGCTCGGTTCAGCAGCTCGGCGAGCTACTGTACTCGCTGCTCGATATATCGAAACTCGATGCCGGCCAGGTCGGGCCGCAGATGAAAGAGCTTCCGGTCGAGGAGTTGTTCAAGGCCGTCGACGCCGAGTTTTCGACACTGGCGGTGCAGAAGAAACTGCGCTTCAAATTGTCTTACCCGTTCAAGGACATGGTCGTCTTCGCCGATCCGGGCTTGATCCTCAGTGTGCTGCGCAATCTGATCGGCAACGCGCTCAAATACACCGAACGCGGCGGCGTGCTCGTAGCCGCGCGCAAACGCCACAACAGCGTGCTCATCCAGGTGTGGGATACCGGCATCGGCATCGAACCGCAGTATGGCGAACAGATCTTCGACGAGTTCTTTCAGATCGGCAACCGGACGCGCGATCGCGCCAAAGGCCTTGGGCTGGGGCTGGCAATCGCCAAGCGCATGGCGCAACTGTTCGGCGGCAAGCTAAGCTACCGATCGCGCTTCGGCCACGGGTCGGTCTTTGAAATCAGCTTGCCGCTGGCCGGCGCGGAAGCGGCGACAGAGGCCCGTGACGAGCGCGCGTCGGCTCCGCTGTCGCGAACCAAGGACGACGTCACGGCGCTTTGAGCGCGCATCGCGGCGCTAACGGTGTTTTCGCCGCCGGCCGCCGGCGCGGTGGCGCAGAATTTTTTGCGCCGTCGTCGCCAGATCGACGGGATGGATTGCTTCGAGCGTCACCAGGCGCTCGGTCAGATCATTGAGCGACGGGGGAAAGTCGCCGTCGCGGCAGGCAAAGACAACCTTGTTCTCGCCTTCGTCGGCTTCGACAACGAGGACTCTTTCGTCGAACGAATCGCTGATTCGTCCGATATAGCGGCCGCAGCCGCTATCGTCGGCGCACAGATTGACGACCAGTATCCCGCCCGGCGCCAGAGCGGCGCGGCAGTCGTCGTAAAACTCGGCGCTGCACAGCTGGCGCGGTTGGCCGCCGCTGTCAAAGCCGTCCACCAACAGGACATCTAAGGCCGCTCCGGCGGCGCGAACGAAATCGGCGCCGTCGGCGCAGACGATGCGAAAGCGCGCGTCGTCCTCGGGAACAGCAAATTCCCGGCGTAGCGCGATCACGGCGGGCGAGAGTTCGATTGCCGTAAAATCAGCGTCGGGCGTAAGCGTTCTACGCCACCACGTTGCTGAGGGCGTGTCGCGAAGGTGACCATCGCGTCCACGATAGTTTAGGTGGACACATGGACACTACGGTAGTTTTGCCGCGCCCTTCGCGGGGTCGGCGGCGGCACACGGATGAATT
>CAISOB010000096.1 GCA_903886975.1 uncultured beta proteobacterium | reverse complement strand
ATTAACGAATACATTGCAGCCCACAACGCCAATCCTAAGCCTTTCATTTGGACGGCCAAGGCGTCGGACATCCTGGCCAAGGTCACCCGAGCGCGGGCCAAACTAAATAAGAGCACTTCTAAATGACGCACTACACTAG
The DNA here is from genome assembly GCA_903886975.1 of uncultured beta proteobacterium. Lineage (GTDB taxonomy): Bacteria > Pseudomonadota > Gammaproteobacteria > Burkholderiales > Rhodocyclaceae > Propionivibrio. Next base: position 26,007 of record CAISOB010000096.1, on the reverse strand, counting down.
TACCGCGGGCACCCATCGTGCGGCTTCGCGATCTGCGCCGCCGCCCGATGGATGTTGTCGAACGCCGCGCCGGCGATTAGCTGCGGACCGACAGCGCGTTGTCCTTATTGCGCAGCGTACTTGAATGGCTGCGACGGTCTGTACGCCAGCGCACACCGATAGCCGTCGCGGCGCAGGCACGCAACCTGGGTACGCTGGCGCACAGACCATGCGGTGAGCTATGAAGAGAATGCAGGCAGTGGAAACGTGATTCGCGCTTGCACAGGATTCGCAGCTTCCTCGCTGGCTGTCGCAGTTCAGCCCGGATTATTCGGCGACCCTCAACCTGCATCAGGAGACATCATGAATATGGAAATCGCGGCAAACCATGGCCCCATCGAAGCAAAGAAGGAAAAGCTCGTCAGTGACATCAAGGCGGTCATCAACGACGCCGACGGCCTGCTCAAGAGCGTCGCCAGTTCGGCGGCCGACGAACTGTCCGCTGCGCGCGGCCGGGTCGAAAACCAGATCGGCGAAGTGAAATCCCGACTCAATGTGGCCCGTGCCGAGGCGACACGCCGGGCATGCGATGCGGCGGGCGCGGCCGATACTTTCGCACGGGACAATCCCTGGAAGCTTTTTGGAATTTCGGCGCTGGCCGGCCTGCTCGTCGGCATCGTCCTGACGCGCCGTTGATTCGTTGAAGGGATCGATTCGTGACGCGGGCGGTCAGCGAAAAAGTCGCTGCTTGTGTGCGCCAGCGTACGGATTGAACCGCGGCAAGCGATCAAGGTCACAGCAGCACCCGGTAGTCGCGGGTGCGCCGCCCGAAGCAAGGATTGCCGCTGGCAGTTCGAGCACCAGACAAGGATCAGCATATGAACTGGGATACCGTTGCAGGCAACTGGAAGCAATTCAAGGGCAAGGTGCAGATGCAGTGGGGCAAATTGACCGACGATCAGCTTGATGTGATCGCCGGCAGGCGTACTGAACTGGCCGGCAAAATCCAGGAGATCTATGGCCTCACCAAGGAAGAAGCCGAAAACCAAATCAAGCGTTTCGAAGATCGCAACAAGGAGGACCCGACAATATATTCCTGACGCGGTCACCTGTGCCTGGCGGCACGGCGCGGACAGGTGTCTCGTCGCCAGCACAGGTGATTTCCCCCGATTTCCTTCAAATAGAGCCCGACATGAATAACACCTTGAAGCTTTCGCTCCCACCAAGCCGCGCGGCCGTTTCATCGCACGGTCGGGCTTGCCCGCGCTGCCATTCGGCGGTATTCAACGTCTCGCGCCGCTTGACCGATCTGTTCTTGAGCATCTTCATTCCCGTGCGCCGGTATCGCTGCATCTCGATGAAATGCAGTTGGGAAGGAACATTGCGCGAGAAGTACCGCTTGGCGGAAACCGCCCACGTTGCATCAGAATGCATGCCCGCGCAGACCGGGCGCACACTCGCACCGCCCGCACGCATCGGCGGGACGTAAGACCCCAACACGCGCAGAAACGGTATTGCCGATCAGCAAACCATCCTGAGCAATCGTTGCAGCGGATCGCCGGCGGCGCTTGCGCAATTCAATTGAAATTCTTGCGAGCGCGCATGTCATGAATGATGCACCGACCACCGTCCTTGTCGTCGAAGACGATCCCGCAGATGCGCTGTTGATCCAGGAGGCGCTCGCCAGTGCCACCGGTCTGCCGTTCCGCGTCGAACGGGTCGCCAGCCTCGGCGCTGCGCTGGCGAGAATTGCCAAGGGTGGAATCGACGTCGTCCTGCTCGATCTCACGCTGCCCGACAGCCCGGGTCTCGATGCTTTCGATCAAGTCCTGGCGGCGGCGCCGGATGCCCTGATTCTCGTTCTGGGCGACACGAGCGATGATGAAACCGCGCGTCAGGCCGTCCAGCACGGCGCCCACGACTTCGTCGCCAAGAACCACGTCGATGCCCACTGGCTGCCGCGCGCCCTGCATTACGTTATCGAACGCAAGGCGACGCGCGCTCAACTGCGCAACAGCGAAGCCCGTTTTCGCGCGATGAGCGACGCTTCGCCGCTCGGGATCTTCGTTTCCGATACCGACGGCAGCTGTGTCTATACCAACGCCGCGTACCACGAAATCTCGGGATTGACCCTGGAGCAGACGCTGGGCACCAACTGGAGCATGGCGATCCATCCCGACGATCGCCAGCGCGTCCTCGCCGAGTGGCGCATTGCCGCGCGTAGCCAGGCGCCGTTCCAGACTGAGTATCGCTTCCAGCAGGCCGGTGACGGCGTCGTGTGGACGCGGGTCAACAGCGCTGCCATGCGCGACGGCAAGACGCTGCTCGGCCTGGTGCAGACCGTCGAGGATATCAGCGAGCGCAAAGCCGCCGAGTTCGTCCTGCGCGCGGCGGAGGAGGCCTTGTTCGCGGAGAAGGAGCGCGCGCAGGTGACGCTCAACTCGATCGGCGACGCGGTGTTGAGCACCGACGCCACCGGCAAGGTGACTTACCTCAATCAGGTCGCCGAGAAGATGACCGGCTGGTCCGACGACGCCGGCCTTGGCCGGCCGCTGGCCGAGGTCTTCAGGATCATCAACGGGAATACGCGCGAGGTCGTGGCCAATCCGGCGCAGCGGGCGATCGAGGAGAACAAGACCGTCGGACTGGCGATGGATAGCCTGCTCATCCGCCGCGACGGATTCGAATCGGCGATCGAGGATTCGTCAGCGCCGATACATGCGCGGGACGGCCGGGTCGCCGGCGCGGTGATCGTTTTTCACGATGTCAGCAAATCGCGCGCCATGGCGGCGAAGATGACGCACCTGGCGCAGCATGACTTCTTGACCGCCTTGCCCAACCGGGTTCTCCTGACCGAACGGCTGTCGCAGGCAATCGGCCTCGCGCAGCGACACCAGAAACAGGTTGCCCTGCTGTTTCTCGACATCGATCATTTCAAGAACATCAATGACTCGCTCGGCCACGCGGTCGGCGATCTGCTGCTGCAGTCGATCGCGGCGCGCCTCGCAGAATGCATTCGCGCCACCGACACGGTGTGCCGCCAGGGCGGCGACGAATTCGTCATCCTGCTGGCTGAAATCGAGCGGCCGCAGGACGCGGCGCACGTCGCGCAAACGCTGCTCGCGGCGTTCACCCGGCCGCACCTGATCGGCGGCCAGGAGTTGCATGTCACCCCGAGCATCGGCATCAGCGTCTTTCCGGATGACGCGGTCGCCGCCGACAGTGCGCTGCAGAACGCCGACGCCCTGATGCAGAACGCCGACACGGCGATGTACGAGGCCAAGAAACGCGGACGCAACAACTACCAGTTCTTCCGCGCAGAAATGAACAAGATTGCGGTGCATCGGGCGCTGATCGAGCGAAGCCTGCGCCGAGCCCTGCAACACGAGGAGTTCGTGCTGTATTACCAGCCGCAGATCGATCTGGACTCGGGCGTGATGACCGGCGCCGAAGCCCTGATCCGCTGGCTCGACCCGGAGTTGGGACTGGTCCTGCCGGACCAGTTCGTGCCGATCGCCGAGGATTGCGGCCTGATCGTGCCGATCGGCCGCTGGGTGCTGCGCGAAGCCTGCCGGCAAGTCAAGTCCTGGCTCGATGCGGGGCTCGATGCCGTGCCGGTGGCGGTCAACGTCTCGGCCACCGAATTTCGGCACAGCAATTTTGTTGAAGGCGTGGCGCTGACCCTCAAGGAAACCGGGCTGCCGCCGCATTTCCTCGAACTCGAGCTGACCGAAAGCATCATCATGCACGAAGCCAAGGCGTCGACCTCGGTGCTCGAAGCGCTCAAGGTCATGGGGGTGAAGCTGGCGATCGACGACTTCGGCACCGGCTATTCGAGTTTGAGTTATCTGAAACGCTTTCCGATCGACACCTTGAAAATCGACCAGTCCTTCCTGCGCGACATCACGACCAGCCCTGACGGCGCAACAATCGTCGGCGCGGTGATCGGCATGGGCACCAGCCTCAAACGACGGGTGATTGCCGAAGGCGTGGAAACGCCCGAGCAACTGGATTTCCTGCGCAATCGGCACTGCGCCGAGGGGCAAGGGTTCCTGCTCGATCATCCCTTGCCGGCCGAGAGCTTCGCGCGCCTGATCGTCGCCGCCGCTCGCCCGGCGCCAAAGGCGGTGCGCGAGCTTGTTCAATCGTCCCTCATGTAAGGCTGGCTCTGCCGCTCTGTGGTGTGAGTCGCAATTCCGGCGGCATGGACTCCTATGCTGAGCAGAATAAGTCTCCATTGTGTGCGGCAGCGAACTGACGCCGCCCGCCCTTGTTAATAGGCTGTCATCGAGGTCTCGTAGCGCCGCGCCGCGGCGCATCGGGAAGCTCAGCTTCGGCGGGTTTGGATTCGGGAGGTTCATCATGACGTCATTCGCTTGGATTGCGCTCGGGCTCATAGCCGGGCTACTTTGCCGCAGCTTCAGTGACGGGGCAGGCGTGGCCGGCGTGATTGACGTCATCCTCGCCTGCGCGTTGCTGCCGGTATTCTTTCGTGCCGTCTCGCGGGAAACTGCAGCGGGGGAAAGAAATGGCCACCCGGAGCTGGATTGATCTTACTCACAATTGGAGATTTCACTGATGAGAAATATTAGCAAATACCTTGCATCTGTCTTTATGGCCCTGCTGTTGGTCACCGCAGTCGGTTGCGCGTCGACGGCGAAACAAGAGGGCACTGGCGAGTACGTCGACGACGCAGTGATCACCACCAAGGTCAAGGCGGCCATTTTCGAGGACAAGACGGTCAAATCGACCGAGGTCAATGTCGAAACCTTCAAGGGCGTCGTTCAGTTGAGCGGGTTTGTCAGCTCGCAAGCCGCAATGAACCAGGCGGTCGAAGTCGCGCGCAAGGTCAACGGCGTGAAGTCGGTCAAGAACGACATGCGTCTCAAGTAAGCGAACGGGACTCGCGGGCCATTGCTGGCGATCGGCGATGGTTTCGCGCAAAGAATTTTTGGTCTGCAGCAATCATGCTGCGATATTATTCGGGAGTGTCGCGTGCCGCATCCATGGGGCGACATCATGCTCAACTTCTTGCATCAACCGTCCGTCCCGCGGCTGACCGCGAGGGCAGGTGCATGATCGCCTGGCCGGACCCCTCCAGCCGGTCCTACGCCGTTGACCGACCATCGATGTCGGCTGCTGCCGGGCCCGCTGGCGCGCTGCGCCTGAAGCTGATGCTCAAGGAGTCGATCGCGTCGTGGTTCGACCACCGGGCCGGCAGCAAGAGCGCGGCGCTGGCTTTCTACACGCTGTTCTCGCTGACCCCCATCCTGTTGCTGGCCATCGCCTTCGCCGGCTATGTGTTCGGCACCGACGCAGCGCAGGGCGCGATCGTCGCCGAAGTCCAGGGCCTGGTCGGGCCGAACGGCGCGCAGGCCATCCAGGCTTTGCTCGCGGCCGCGCGCGATCCGGTTTCCGGGCTGCTGGCGACGCTGATCGCCGCTGCGTTGCTGGTGGTCGCAACGACCAGTGTTTTCGTCGAACTGAAGAGCAGTCTCGATGAACTGTGGGGCAATCAGAGACCGCGCCATTCGGTGTTCAAGGAACTCCTGCGCACCCGACTGCTGTCTTTCGGGCTGGTCCTCGTACTGGCCTTCCTGCTACTTGTCTCGCTGGTCGTCAGCGCCGCGCTGGCCATGCTGGAGAACTATGCATACGCAACGCTTGGGACATCGGTGACGGTTTTGGCGGCGCTCTCGTCGCTCATCACCTATGCCGTCATCGCTTGCATGTTCGCCTTCATTTACAAGACCCTGCCCGATGCGCCGCTGTCGTGGCGCGATGTGTGGATCGGCGCGGCGTTCACGGCGGCGCTGTTCGGGCTCGGGAAATACGCGATCGGGCTCTATCTCGGCAACAGCGGTGTGGCGTCGAGTTTTGGCGCCGCCGGATCGCTGATTGCCTTGCTCTTGTGGGTCTATTACTCGGCGCAAATCTTTTTTCTCGGCGCCGAATTGACGCGGCAATACGCGCTGTGGTTCGGCAGCCTGCGTCATGCGCACCTGGCCTGATTGCCGCGCACTGCGCTCCGCCTTTTCGCGGCGGACCAAATGCGGCCGATGTCCGATGCGGAATGAGCGTATAACTGATAAGCAGGTAGAGGAACAATCGATTAGCTCGCGCAGACGCGATGCGATCGCGTGCAATTTTGAAAATCTCGCAATAATTTCAATGCGGGCAATGGCAGCAAGTCAGGCAAAGCGGACCCGGGTACCCCGGTAGTCAGCGCCAGAAGGAATACCTCTCGTGAAAGTCACTTATAAAATTGGCGCCTGGCTGATCGCCGCGATTCTGCTGGTCGCGCTGGGAGGCACGGCGGCGCTGTGGTCTTTCCGCCAGATCGAGGACGCCGCGCGCGTTCGGCAGCACACCTCTTCGCTGATCAACGGCGGGGTCGCCCTGCTGTCGGCGCTGAAGGATGCCGAGACCGGCGAGCGCGGTTACTTGCTGACCGGCGATGAGATCTTTCTCGAACCCTATGCCGCGGTCCATGACAACGTCGTTGCGCAACTGAAGGCACTGCGCCTCACCACGTTGTTTGCACCGGCGCAGAAACGCCTCGACGCCGTCGCGCCGCTGCTCGAAGCGAAGATGGTGGAAATGGCCCGCGGTGTCGACCTGCGTCGCAGGCATGACGCGGCCGGCGCGCAGGCGCTGGTGGCCACGACGCACGGCAAGCGCCTGATGGATGCGATACGCGTGGAAATGGGCGCCTATCTCGGCCTTGAGCAAGACCTGATGGCCGGGCACGAAGCCGAGTTTCAGACGGACCTGCGCCGCATGCTCGCGCTTATCGTCAGCGCCAGCGTGCTGGCGCTGCTGCTCGCGCTGGCCTTCGTCTACCTGATCTATCGAGAAACGCGGCAACAGATCGGCAGCCTGGTCCTGCTCGAGACCCGGCACCTGCTCGGCCTGCAGGAGGAAACGAACAAGGAACTGCAGCGCACCAATGCGTCATTGCGCGACAGCGAGGAGAAGCTTGGCGTGACGCTCAACTCGATCGGCGACGCGGTGATCGCCACCGACGCAGAAGCCTGCCTGACCCTGATGAATCCGGTCGCCGAAAAGCTCACCGGCTGGACGCAGGCGGAAGCCCGCGGCCGTCCGGTCAGCGAGATCTTCAAGATCATCAATCAGGAAACGCGCCAGCCGGCCGCAATCCCGGTCATGGAAACCCTGGCGCAAGGCACGATACAGGGCCTTGCCAACCACACGCTGCTGATCTCTCGCGACGGCAGCGAGTCGGCGATTGCCGACAGCTGTGCGCCGATTCGCGACCGCGACGGCCAGGTCGTCGGGGCCGTCCTGGTGTTCCGCGACGTGACCCATGAATATGCGGCGCAGCAGGCCTTGCACGACAGTACCGCGCTGGTCCAGACCGTCCTCAATACCGTCGTCGACGGTGTCGTCACGCTGCAGGCGCGCGGCGGCATGCTGGAAACGGTGAACTCGGCGACCGAACGCATGTTCGGCTACAGCGCTTCGCAGCTCGCCGGACAGAACTTCAGCCTGCTCATTCCGGAACTGGCGAGGGAAGGGCACGACGCGTCGCTCGAGCATTACGCGGCGAGCGACGAGGCGCGCGCCAGCGGCCTCGGACGTGAAGTCTCCGGCCGGCGCCAGGACGGCAGCCTGTTTCCGCTGGAGATCGCGGTCACCGAAATGTGGCTGGGCGGTCGCCGTTATTTCACCGGCATCCTGCGCGACATCAGTGCGCGCAAGCAGGCCGAAGAGGCGCTGTTCAAGGCCGGCGCGCTGCAACGGGCGATCTTCGACAGCGTCAATTTCTCGAGCATCGCCACCGACGCCAAGGGCGTGATCCAGATCTTCAACGTCGGCGCCGAACGCATGCTCGGATACAGCGCCGCCGAGGTCATGAACAAGATTACGCCAGCCGACATTTCCGATTCGCAGGAGATCATCGCCCGCGCCCAGACCCTGAGCATCGAACTCGCGACGCCGATCGCGCCGGGATTCGAGGCCCTGGCCTTCAAGGCGGCGCGTGGTATCGAAGACATTTACGAACTGACCTATATCCGCAAGAACGGCAGCCGCGTGCCGGCGGTGGTCTCGGTCACCGCGCTGCGCGATGCGCAGAACACCATCATCGGCTACCTGCTGATCGGCACCGACAATACCGCACGCCAGCGCATCGAAGCCGATCGCATCCGCTTCGATCAGATGATGCAGGACAAGAACACCGAACTCGAACGCGCCAAACTCGTCGCCGAACAGGCGAACCTGGCGAAATCGAATTTCCTCTCGAACATGAGCCACGAGTTGCGCACGCCATTGAGCGCCATCCTCGGTTTCGCCCAGTTGATCGAATCGGGCTTGCCGCCGCCGTCGGCATCGCAGAAACGCAGCATCGACCAGATCCTCAAGGCCGGCTGGTACCTCCTCGAGCTGATCAACGAGGTCCTCGACCTGGCGCTGATCGAGTCGGGCAAGTTGTCGCTGTCGCTCGAACCGGTCTCGGTCGCCGAAGTGCTGCGCGAGTGCCATGACATGGTCGTGCCGCAGGCGCAAAACCGTGGCCTGACCCTGGCCTTCGCGCGCTCGGAAATTCCCTGCTTCGTGCAAGCCGATCACACCCGCTTAAAGCAGGTGCTGATCAACCTGCTGTCGAACGCGATCAAATACAACAAGGAAGGCGGATCGGTCACCGTCGACTGTTCGCTGAGCCGCCCCGAGGTGATGCGCATCAGCGTGCGCGATACCGGTGCGGGGCTGGCCAGCGGCCAGATCGCGCAGCTCTTCCAGCCGTTCAACCGGCTTGGCCAGGAAGTCAGCGAGCAACAGGGCACCGGCATCGGCCTTGTCGTCTGCAAGCGGCTGGTCGAGCTGATGGGCGGCGTGATCGGCGTCGAAAGCAAGATCGGCAAGGGCAGCGTGTTCTGGATCGATCTCAATGTGACGAACGTCCTACTGGCTCCGGCGCCGGTCGCCGCCGGATCGGCGGCGTTGATCGCGGCAAAAGTTCCGGGCGACAAATCCCTGCGAACCTTGCTCTATGTCGAGGACAACCCGGCCAATCTGATGCTCGTCGAAGACATTGTCGCGCGCCGCGCAGACATCCATCTGCTCAGCGCGCGCGACGGCAACCGCGGCATCGAGATCGCCCGCGCCTCGCGCCCGGATGTCATCCTGATGGACATCAACTTGCCGGGAATCAGCGGCATCGCCGCGCTGAAGATCCTGCGCGACGATCCGGCGACTGCGCACATCCCGGTGATCGCCCTGAGCGCCAATGCCATCCCGCGCGATATCGAGAGGGGCCTCGAGGCCGGCTTCTTCCGCTATCTGACCAAACCGATCAAGGTCAATGAGTTCCTGCAGACCCTCGACCTGGCGCTAAAATTTGTGCAGGCGGCGAACGCCGCCCGAAAGGAATGAACCATGATGATTACCGAAGCGGAAATTCTCGGTGCGCGCATTCTGATCGTCGATGATCAGGAATCGAACGTCATTTTGCTCACGCAGCTGCTGACCGAGGCCGGCTACACGGGTGTCAGTTCGACGATGAATCCGGTCGAGGTCTGCGCGCTGCATCGCAAGAACGCCTATGACCTGATCCTGCTCGACCTGCAAATGCCCGTCATGGATGGTTTCGCGGTGATGGAGGGCCTCAAGACCAGCGAGGCCGACGCCTACCTGCCGGTGGTCGTGCTGACCGCCCAGCCGGGCCACAAGCTGCGCGCCCTGCAGGCCGGCGCCAAGGATTTCATCAGCAAGCCCTTCGACCTCGTCGAAGTCAGGACGCGCATTCGCAACATGCTCGAAGTGCGGCTGCTCTACAAGAAGCTCGAGAACTACAACACGGTGCTCGAAGAAACGGTACAGGAGCGCACCGCCGAGCTGCGTGAAAGCGAAGCGCGCTACCGCAGCCTGACCGAACTCGCCTCCGACTGGTACTGGGAACAGGACGAGAACATGAACTTCACCAAGGTTTCCGGCCCGGTGCTCGAAATGCTCGGCATCCAGGTCGGCGGCCTTGCCGGCGAACCGGTGGCAACGACCAGCGGCTGGGATGAAGCGCAGCGCAATGCGCTGCAGGCGAGCATCGCGGCGCGCCAGCCCTTTCTCGATTTCGTCTTCAGCCGCAGCAAGCCCGACGGCACGCAGCAGAGTTTCCAGGTCAGCGGCGAGCCGATGTTCGATCGTTCCTGCCGCTATCTCGGCTACCGTGGAATCGGGGTCGAGCTGACGGGGAAGAAATAGCATGGGGATCGCGATGAAACCACTTCATAGCCCTAGCCAAAACCACCTGCTGGCCGCCTTGCCGACCGCCGAATTCGAACTGCTGGCGGGGCACCTGGAACTGGTGCCGCTGCTCCTCGGGCAAATGCTCTATGAACCGGGCAGCCAGTTGCAGCACGCCTATTTCCCGACCACCGCCATCGTCTCGCTGCATTACGTGATGGAGTCGGGCGCAACGACCGATAGCGCCGGCGTCGGCAATGAAGGCGTCGTCGGCATCTCGCTGTTCATGGGCGGCAATACCACGCCGAGCTCGGCGGTCGTGCAGACCGCCGGCCACGCTTACCGGCTCGAGCGGCGCCGGTTGCTGCAGGAATTCAATCGCGCCGGCCTCTTTCAGCGCGTCCTGCTGCGCTATACCCAGGCGCTGATGACGCAGATGGCGCAGACCGCTGTATGCAATCGGCATCATTCGATCGAGCAGCAGTTATGCCGTTGGCTGCTGCTCACCCTCGATCGCCTGCCGAACAGCGAACTGGTGATGACGCAGGAACTGGTGGCCAGCATGCTCGGCGTGCGCCGCGAGGGGATTACCGAGGCCGCCGGCAATTTGCAGCGCGCCGGCATCATCAGCTACCGCCGCGGCCATATCGCCGTGCTCGATCGCGCCGGGCTGGAAAAGAGCGCGTGCGAGTGCTACGCCGTGGTGCGCAAGGAATTGCGCCGCCTGCTCTCCGATGTGCAGTACCGGCAGGACAGCGCCGTCGTTTCGAGGTGAGCGCGCGCCGCCGGATCTAGCGGAAGTGCATGTTGCCGGCGCCGAACAGGCCGATCAATCCGATGATGATCAGGTAGATGGCGACAATGTAGTTGAGCATGCGCGGCGCGACCAGGATAAGGATGCCGGCGAGCAACGAGACGAGCGGCGTGAGACCGAGCGAGATATTCATAGGGTGACCATTCTTTCTTGTTAGCGTTGGCAATTCGACACGAGCAGGCAGGCCGGGATGGCGTGCGCGTGCAATCGGCCGATGATCGGTTCGATTTGGAATTGGCTGTCTTCGCCGCTGTAGCCAGAGTACTCGAAACTCACTGCTACGGCGGCCAGTGCCACCAGTACAAGGTCGAAAATTAGCGTGGCTTTCATACTGCTCCAATTCTTGGCCCGTACCGGCGGCGAAGGAGAGCCGCCGGGCAGGCGTAGGCACGTCTATTGATCTGAATCCCAGCGGAAATCGACGGTCTTCATTCCGTTTGCCGCGACGCTGACCTGGCGCTTTTTCGCCACGCCGGCGGAACTGACGACGACCTGATAGCTGCCGGCCGGCAGGCGGGTCATGAGCCACGGCCCGTCGGACGTGGTGTCGAGCAGCGACCGGCCCTTGGCGTCCGAAATGACGGTATGGACGTCGCTCAGATAGGCGCCGGACTTCAGTGCGAAAACGAGTTTGAGATTGAATTCGTCGCGCATCGATTGCAGCCGTTCGATCGACTCGTCACCGACGCCGCCCGAGACATAGGCGATGTTGCCCATGTTCTGGACGACACCGTCGACGGCGTTGGCGGCCGGGAAGAACGACACGGCGCCGATCAACAAAGCCGCGCGGCTGATCGCGAGAAACTTGCTCTTGCTTCTGGAAATCGCTTTCATGACTTGTACTCCGTATTGAAGCGCAGGACTTCTTGCGCGTTCTACGAATTGTCGGCGCATCGAGCGGAAATTTCGGTGCGCCAGCGAACAGAGACCATATGGCCGGCGCAGGAAAAAAACAGGCCCTCGGACGTAATGTTGACCCGAGGACCCAGACCAGCCAATCTGCTTCGAGGAGAAAAAGAACCGGCAGGCACAAGGCCATTCTCATCGCTTGCGCGCCGCACTTCTGTACGGCAGCACACATAATGCAATATTGATGGATCGCAGCGCGTCGGTGCCGCTCAGACCAGGGTCGCCTGCAGCGTGATTTCCGGCACGCTGGCCAGGGCTTTGGAGAGCGGGCAATCGCGTTTCGCGGCGGCGGCGATCTCCTGGAACTTTGCCGCATCGACGCCGGGAACGGTGGCTTGCAGGGTCAGCGCGATGCGGTCGATGACGAAACCTTCACCCTGTTTTGACAAGCGCACGCTGGCCTTGGTGTCGATGTGGGTCGTCGTGAGACCAGCCTTGTCGCAGGCGAAGGAGAAAGCCATGGTGAAGCACGCCACGTGCGCGGCCGCCAGGATTTCTTCCGGATTGGTGCCGCGCCTGTCGTCTTCGAAACGGCTGGCGAAACCATAGGGGTATTGCTTCAGGGCGCCGGTCTCCGTGCTGATCTTGCCCGTACCGCTTTTGCCGCGCCCATCCCAGCTGACGCTGGCGGTCTTTTCGCTCATGGTGTCTCCTGTCATCTGTGATCGGATTAAGCGCCGGAGCGAGGAATCGCCCCGCGTTTGGCGCAATTTATGGGAAAAGTGTCGTCCGGTATGTACGAGATCGCACAGACGGGACCTCGCGCGCTTTGGCGGCGGTTCCGACCGCTAGATGGCCACGCGGTGATCGTCGCTTCGCCGCGCGCAATGCCGGATGGCGCGGGCGGGGGAACCCGGCCGCGCCACGGCGACTAAGCGGGATCGGCGGCCATCCGGGGCGCGGCCTTTTTCACCGCAACCGGCTTGGCCGTGCTCTTGATGAAATCCTGGTTGTATTCGTCGAGGACTTGCCGCGTGAATTTGCCGATCGCGGCGTATTCGATGTCCGTGAGATTGGCGAGGGAAACGCGGGCCGAGGTGTCGACAACCTCGAATCCATTACCCGGCAACAGGACGACACCTGTTTCCTGCGCCAGGCGGAAGAGAAAGCCGATGCCCAGATCGCTCTTGACGAACCAGGCCTTGAACTCCGGCCCGTACAGCGAGCCGCCGATCTCCTGCAGGTCGATCAGCGAATAGTAATTCGCGTCGTTGGCCTGGTGCACGGCCTTGATGCCCATGTGCCCGTAAAGCGTCTGATAACGCTGCCGTATCAGGTGCTTGGCGGCGTTCTTGTAACGATGCTCGCGGTCCATCAAGCCGTTCAATGCGAACAGGGCCATCTGCAATTGCTGCGGCACCGACAGGCCGGCCGTATGGTTCAAGGCGACGGCGCGGCTATCGGCAACCAGTCGATCGATGAAAGGCACGGTTCGCGGCTGGGTGGTCAGGGAAGAATAGCGTTTGTCGAGAAGAAGCTTCTCGTTTTCCGGCAAGGCGGCAAGCGCGGTCTCGAAAACGTTATCGTCGTGCAAGGCGATGACGCCGAGACGCCAGCCGGTCGCGCCGAAGTATTTTGAAAACGAATAGACGCAGAGTGTGTTGCGCGGACACCTGGCGAATATCGAAACGAAGTCGTCGGCGAAGGTGCCGTAGACGTCGTCGGTGATGATCAGCAGATCCGGACGATGATCGGTGACCAGCGCCGCCAGTTGATCGATGACCGCATCCGAGAGTTTCGTCGACGGCGGATTGCTGGGGTTGACGATGCAGAACAGCTTGATCGCCGGGTCCAGCAGCTTGGCGATTTCCGCTGCGGGCAATTGCCAGTCGTCATGCTGGTCCATGCGGATATCGACAACTTCCAGCTGGTAGTCGTTGAGCACCGGTATTTCGAGGTAGGGCGAGAAGACCGGCGTGGCGATGGCGATCTTGTCGCCCGGCCGGATCAGCTTGTTTTCGCTCAGGCTCTGGAAGATATAGGTCATCGCCGCGGTACCGCCTTCGGTGGCGAAGACGGAAAAGCCGCCGTTCGGCGGAACCGCTCCGAACATTTCCTGGGTGAGATAGGCTTTGACGATTTCTTCGGTATGCAGGAGCATGCGCGGCGGCGTCGGATAGGTGCAGCCGAGAAACGCACTGACCATCTCGAAGAGAAACGCATCCTGGTCGAGGCCGAGCTGATCCTTGACGTAGGAAATTGCCGAGCGCAGGAAGCGGACGCCGTCGGTTTGGCGGTGATGGTTGGCGTAGGCGTCGAAGCGTTGCACGATGCCGGCGTGCTCCGGCAGTCCGCCGAAGCCGCTGTCGAGGTAGGAATAGGAGCGTTCCGATTCGCGCATGGCGAAATCGCCGAGGCTCAGGAAAGCCCAACGCGGCAAGGTCGCCAGGAAATTCGGGTTGCCGCGCCCGGCATTGAGCATCAGGCGCTGGTTGTCCGAGGTGGCGATCTCGATCAGTTTGTCCTTGAGTTCGAAGGGGCTGAGCTTGGCAAATTCGCTGAAATCTTTTTGGGTCATGATGGGTTCTCGATTCAAAGGACTGCGTTCTTGGTGATGATGCCGACGATGACCGGTCCCCAAAGGGTCAGGAAGACATTGGCGACGGCGTAGGTGACGGTGAAGGCCACGACCGGCGTGGCATTGCCGGTCTTGGCGAGCAGGGCGGCGAGCGCCGGGTTGGCGCTGCGGCCCCCGGCGACGCAGGCCAGGGCCTCGATCGGGTTCTGGATGCGCAGGACGTAGTAGGAGAAGAAGAAGGTGACGATCTGCGGAATCAGCGTCACGCCGAAGCCGAGCAGCAACAGGGTCAAGCCGTGTTGCTGAATGGCGACGAGCGCCGGCGGGCCGGCCATGATGCCGACGATTCCGACGAACACGGCCAATCCGAAGTCGCGCAGGAAGGATGACGCGCCGAGCGGCAGCGCCGCGAATTTCGGATGCACGCTGCGCAGCCAGCCGAACAGCAGGCCGGCCAGCAGACAGCCGCCGCCGCTGCCGATCGAGATCGGGACGCCGAAGATCTTGAACTCGATCATGCCGACGAGCATCCCGCCGAGCATGCCGATGCCGAAGAAGATGAAGTCGGTGACCTGTGCTGCGCTGATCTTGTAGCCGATCTTCGCCTGCACGCGATCGAGGTCGCCGGGACTGCCGGTGAAGTGCAGTTCGTCGCCGCTTTTCACCTGCAGCTTGTTCAGCAGGGGAAGATCGCGGCCCATGCGCTTGATCGCCGTGAGAAAGACGCCATGGCGCGTCTCTACATTGGCATGGTCGTGGATCTCGCCGACTTCGCGGCCGCTCAGCGCACGGTTGGTCAGAATGATTTCGCGATTTTCCTGGACCAGCGATAGGCCCTTGGGGGCGGTGACCTCCTTGCCGAAGGAACCCGAAATTGTATCCATGACTTCGATCGTGCCGGTGATCGTGATGTTGTCGCCGGCCTCGACGATCGTGGTGTCGGCGAGTTCAAGCGTCTTGCCGTTGCGGAAAATGGCCTCGACGGCGGCGTTGGAAAGTTCCTTGTCGATCATCAGCGCTGTTTTGCCGACGGCCTTGCTGTCCGGGGCGATTTCATAATTGCGCGTATCGACGGTCCGTATCGCATTGAACTGACCCGGCTCGAGTTGCGCGTGGCCACCGGCCATGACGGTGGCGAGCTTGATCGCTTCGTCGCGGATATTCCATTTCATGATCATCGGCAGGAACCAGCTGACCATGATGATCGGTCCGAGCGAGCCAAAGATGTAGCAAACCGCGTAACCGACCGCGACATTGGTTTGCATGGTCTTGACCAATTCGGGCGATACGCCGAGCCGGGCGATGGCGTCGCCTGCGGTGCCGATAATCGCCGATTGGGTCAGGCCGCCGGCGGCCAGTCCCGCCGCCAGTCCGCGATCCAAACCGAACATCCAGGCGGCCAGCAGGACGCAGAGCAAGCCGGTGAAGCACATGATGAAAGAAGACGCCAGCTGATTGAGCGAATGCCGGTTGAGTGCGTGAAAGAATTGCGGTCCGCCCTGGAAGCCGACGGCATAGATGAACAGAGCGAAGAACACGGCCTTGATGCCGCCGTCGATGTTGATGCCGAGCTGTCCGATGACGACGCCGACCAGCAGGGTGCCGGCAATGCCGCCCAAGACAAAACCGCCGATCTTGATCTTGCCGACGAAATAGCCGAGCGCAATCGTCAGAAAGAGTGCGAGCAGCGGTTGTGCCGTAAATAGCTTATGTAGAAGTTCCATTATTTTCTTTCCCCAGACGATAAATGGCGGCCGGATTCTTGTTTTGCAGAAGCTTTGACCTGCTCGCCGTAGAGCCGGACGGCCGATGACAATGTCAAAGCACGGGGCGGAGTCTGGGCGGATGCTTCAGGATCGTCCGTGCGCTAGCGAACCGAGACGATGCTCTCGGCGCGCGAGGCCAAACCTTGCCGCATTGTTTCAACGGTGATGTTTGCGAGGCGCTGGCCCGCGGGTGTTCTGCCCGGCTATTTCGCGCTAGCCTGGCGGCGTGCAGACTGCCATGTGGCCGCCGCGGTCGCGCAAAAATTCGCGAGTCTTTCGAGCGCTGCATGAACCGCGCTATTGGCGGCGAGGACTGCGCCATAAGGATTTTCGCTGGCCACGCTGGCGGTTTCTTCGAACGCTTGCGATGCCAGGACCTCGCGCGTCGTGCCATCGACGAGATAGGCGCGCAGCGTGAAGCGGACTCGGCTCGGCGACTCCCCGAGCTCGTGCTGCAAACGCACGATCTCGGTGTCCAGGCGCAGGTCGCCGGCGGCCACGCTCGGCGTCAGAACGACCGCGCGGAACGCGCCGCTGCCCTCGAGCGCGGCTACGATCAGCGGCGCCGACATGCGGGCCGGCGTATCGGCCCATTCGCTATGGGCATAATATTCAAGCTGGTGCGGCTCGCGCAGATAGATGATGCGCTGGCTGTCGAATCCCGAGACGGCGTGCGGCGGACTGACGATCAGTGTCGGCGCGGTGGCGCTCGCTGCGGCGCGCATTGGTGACGGCGCGGCGCTGTCGAGCGAATAGAACGAGGGCTGCTCGGTCGTGGTCGGACGCAATCCACTGCATGCGGCGAGCAGGGCGAACGCCAGGCCGATGGCGCCAAGACGGCAGTGGCGGGTGAGGGCAGTGGCTGTCATCGATGTCATTTTCCTGAGGGTGCTGATGATTCGCCCGGGCCTTCCGGCACCGGCTTGCGACCGAACAGCAAGCTTGCCGGATTGCGCTCGGTCTGTTCGGTGAGCCGGCGGAGCGAGATCGACAGGGTATTGAGTTCCCCGAGCAGGCGTTCGAGTTCGGGCAGGGTTTCGGCGGTAAAGCGGTTCAGATCGGTGCCGATCGAATTGACGGTTTTTCCGACACTGGCGCTCGTCCGTCCGACCTCGTTGCCCATGGTATTCACGGCGTCGGCGGCATGGCCGACGCGATCGACGACCGGTCCGGCCTGCGCCGACAGGCGCGAGGCGTTCTCCAGCGTGCGCGCGGCGTTGGTGATGCCGGCGTCGAGCGCGTCCTTGCGCGCGGCGAAGGTATGGGCGACGGTGGCCATATCGGCGAGCGCATGCTTGAACGCGGCTTGATTTTCGTCGCTGAGGATGGCGTTGATGTTGTTGGTCGTGCTGTCCAGCTTGGCCAGTACGGTGGTCAGTACATTTTCGATGCGAGCGCTGAGCGAAGGCTTGGTGTGGATCACCGGATACTCGCTGCCGGCAGCGGCGCGCAGCGGTTGCGCGTCGAGCGCGCCGCCGCTGAGTTCAACGTAGGCGATGCCGGTCAAGCCCTGCGTCTTCAGGACCGCCAGGGTATCTTCCTTGATCGGCGTTCCGCGCTCAATCGCGAAGATCAGGTTGACGCGCTCGGGATTGACTGGATCGAGCCGGATGCTGCGCACCTTGCCGACGTCGACGCCCTTGTATTTGACCGGCGCGTTAACATTGAGACCGGCGACCGACTCGTCTTCGATGGCCAAATAGAGATCGTACTTGGTTCCGAAAGCGCCGCCCGACGCCAGCCAGAGGACGCCGGCGACCAGCACGGCACCCAGGCCGAGGACAAAGGCCCCGACGATCGCATAGTTCACTTTGGTTTCGATGGTGGGCTCCCGAATGTTTCAGTGCCGCGCGCGCCGGCTTCCGGCTCGACCAGACTCTGATCGTGGGCGGCACGGCCGCGCGGGCCGTCGAAGAATTTCCGGACCGCCGGGTTGTCCATTTGCGCGAGCTCGCTCATCGAGCCCGTGCCCTGGACCTTGCCGTCGGCAAGAACGGCGACACGGTCGGCGAGCTGCCACAGCAGGTCGAGGTCATGCGTGATCATGACGATGGTCAGGCCGAACAGATCGCGCAGCTTGCGTACCAGTTGGTCGACTTCGCCGGCGCTTTCCGGATCGAGCCCGGCGGTCGGCTCGTCGAGAAACAGCAGTTCGGGGTCGAGCGCCAGCGCGCGCGCCAGCGAGGCGCGCTTCATCATGCCGCCGCTCAGCTCGGACGGAAATTGCGCGCCGACCTCCGGTTGCAGTCCGCTGACGGAGAGCTTCCACGCCGCGATTTCGTCGATCAGCTTGGCATCGAGCGAAGTGTGTTCGCGCAGTGGCAGACCGACGTTCTCGCTGACCGTCAGCGAGCCGAACAGGCCGCCGTGCTGGAACATCACGCCCCAGCGCTGGCGCAGCGCCAGGGCATCCTGATCGGAAAGCTCGTGCAGATCGACGCCGAGCACACGGATTGATCCGGCATCCGGCTGTTGCAGGAGAATCATTTCGCGCAGCAGCGTCGATTTGCCCGATCCGCTGCCGCCGATCAGCGCGAAGATCTCGCCGCCGCGGATTTCGAGATCGAGTCCGGAATGCACGACATGGTCGCCGAAGCGTGTCGACAGCCCGCTGATCTCGATGACCGCGGCACGGCCGGGCGCTGGCTGGGGCGGGTTCGTCGATGCTTCCATCCTAGAGATCCAGCGTGCTGAAGACGACCGAGAAGAGGGCGTCGGCAACGATCACGAGAAAGGTCGCCTGAACGACGCTGCGCGTCGTTTGCCGGCCGACGCTGTCAGCGCCGCCGTGGGTGCGAAAACCCTGGAAACAGCCGACGATGACGATGATCGCCGCGAAGACCGGTGCCTTGCCGATGCCCGTCAAGTAAGCGCTGATGTCGACAGCCTTGACGAAGCGGTCGAGAAACACCGGGAAACTGACCCCCAGTTGCATCTGCGCCATGATCATTCCGCCGAGCACACCCAGCGCGTCGGCGAAGACGGTGAGCAGCGGCAGCGCGATCATCAGTGCAATGATTTTCGGCAGCACCAGCAGGTCGAGCGGCGCGATGCCCAGGGTGCGCATGGCATCGATCTCCTCGGTCACGCACATCGTTCCGATCTGCGCGGCATAAGCGGAGCCCGAGCGCCCGGCGACGATGATCGCCGTCAGCAGCGGCGCGAATTCGCGCAGCATCGACAAGCCGACGAGGTCGGCGACGAAGATGTTGGCTCCATAGTGGCGAAGCTGCGAGGCGCTCTGGTACGCAACGACGATGCCAAGCAGAAAGGACAGCAGCCCGACGATGGGCAGCGCATCGAATCCGGCGCTGCGGATGTTGAATAGTATGGGACGCCAGCGCAGGCGCGCCGGATGCGCGAGGCCGGCGGCTAATGCGGCTGCGGTCTCGCCAATGAAGCTGAGCAGCGCCAGGGTCTGTTCGGCAATTGCGGCGGCACCGCGGCCCACGCCTTCCAGGGTGCCCGGCAGTCCCTTCGGGGCGGGCACGTTCGTGCGAGGCGTCAAGGGCTGCCCGACGGCATCGAGCAACCGGGCGTATTCCGGACGCAGGTGCTGCAACTGCGCCGCGCTTCCCGCGCTGCGCAGCCTTTGCAAGAGACTTTGCAACAACCAGGCGCCCACTGTGTCGAGGGCCTCGATGCGCGCCGCGTCGACGACCGTCACCGCCGGTGCGTTCAGCCTGTCGACACGCGCTTCGAGACTGCCGATGGCGCGCGCCGTCCACGCCCCGGAAAGCGCCACGACTTGCGGCGTGGCCTGCGTAATTGCGGCGGGTGCGATCGCTATTGAACTCATGATTGAACTGGAGAATAGAGGAAAGCTTTCGGCCAGTTTGTGCGCCGGCGCACAGAGATGCAGGAACGGAAGGGCAACAATATGGCGTCGTCAAGCCCTTGTGCGATGTCTTCACGGCGACGCGGGGCGACGCTGAGGGACTGAGATGGGCGTGCTGCCGAAGCGGGTCCGATCGATGTTCAATGACGGGTCAATCGACCCGCCCAACGCAAAGGATGCTCATCATGCTGTACACGATTGCCGTTGTTCTGCTCATTCTGTGGCTGCTTGGCCTGGTCACTTCCTACACGCTTGGCGGTTTCATCCATATTTTGCTGGTGATCGCCATTGTCGTCATCCTGCTGCGCGTGATCAGCGGCCGCGGCCCGATCTGATTTGTGGCGCAGGCCGGGCCACGGGGCCGGACCTTAGTGTTCGGCCCAGTCGCGCGCCCGCTCGACGGCCCGCTTCCAGCCGGCCATCATATCGTCGCGTCGTGCGTCCGGCATCGCCGGCTCGAAGCGGCGCTCCGCTTGCCAAAGGAACACGAGTTCTGCTTCGTCCTGCCAAAATCCGACGGCGAGACCGGCCAGAAAGGCTGCGCCAAGCGCGGTCGTTTCAGTGATCTTTGGGCGAATCACGGCAACGCCGAGCAGGTCGGCCTGGAACTGCAGCAGCAGATTGTTGCGCGACGCACCGCCGTCTACGCGCAGTTCGCTCAAGGGTTTGCCGAAATCGCGCTGCATGGCGTTCAGTACCTCGGCGCTCTGGAAGGCGATCGCTTCGAGCGTGGCGCGCGCAATGTGCGCCCGGTTGCTGCCGCGCGTCAGGCCGAGCAGCGCGCCGCGCGCATGCGGGTCCCAGTAAGGTGCGCCAAGGCCGGTGTGCGCCGGCACCAGATAGACGCCGCCGCTGTCCGGAACGGATGCGGCGAGCGCTTCGATGTCATCGCTGCTGCGGATCATCTGTAATTCGTCGCGCAGCCATTGTACGGAAGCGCCGCCCATGAAGACGCTGCCTTCGAGCAGGTAAGCGGTGTTGCCGCCGCGCCGCCAACCGACGGTGCTGAGCATGCGGTGACTCGAGGGCATCGCCTGCGCGCCGGTGTTGAGCATCAGGAAGCAGCCGGTGCCGTAGGTGTTCTTGGCCATCCCGGGCTGCAGGCAGACCTGTCCGAAAGTTGCGGCCTGCTGGTCGCCGGCCATGCCGGCGAGCGCTATCGGCGAGCCGAACAGCGCGGCGTCGCTGAGCGCGATTCGGCCGCTGCTGTCGACGACCTGCGGCAGCAGGCCGGCGGGAATGTCGAACAGCGCCAGCAAGTCCTCGTCCCAGCGCTGGTGGTGGATGTCAAAGAGCATGGTGCGCGAGGCATTGGATACGTCGGTGACATGGGCGTGGCCGCCGGTGAGTTTCCATGCCAGCCAGCTATCGACGGTGCCGCAGGCGAGTTCGCCGCGCTCGGCGCGGGCACGCGCGCCAGGAATGTTGTCGAGCAACCAGCGCAGCTTGCTCGCCGAGAAATAGGCATCGATCTCGAGACCCGTTTTGCCGCGGATCAGATCGCTGTGGCCGGCCTTGATGAGTTCGGCGCACGGGCCCGCCGTGCGCCGGTCCTGCCAGACGATGGCGCGGGCCAGCGGCGCGCTGCTGGCGCGATCCCAGAGCAGTGTGGTTTCGCGCTGGTTGGCGATGCCGAGCGCCGCAATTTGCCCGGCCGAAACATTGTTTTCGCGCAGCACGCGCTGCGCGACGGCAAGCTGCGTTTCCCAGATTTCGTCGGCGTCGTGCTCGACCCAGCCCGGCTGCGGATAGTGCTGCGTGTATTCCTGTTGCGCGGCTGCGCAAACGGCGCCGGCGCGGTCGAAAAGGATGGCGCGCGAGCTGGTCGTCCCCTGATCGAGCGCGAGTACGAAAGTCCTGTTCATGCAAGTTCTCTGGTGAGCCAAGAACGCTGAACCTGCAGTTTGCCACGATGTACGCGCTTCGGGCGCGTTCTCATGCACTGGGAATGGAGCGCTCGCGGAAAAACGCCGGTCAAGCGCCAATCCTTGATGAAAAAGGCGGCGCATGAGTTTAGAATGCAGGCTGGATATTGTCTGTGAGGAGTGCGCCGTGAGTCAAACGATTCGGGAAGCCGTCGAAGCATTCGGCCGCGACGTCTGCGCAGAGAGCGCCGAAGATCTCAGTTTTCCGACCAGCCTGGACGCCAGCCGGCGTGTCCTCAGAGCGGTGGAGAACCCCGACATCGGCATGTCCGACCTGTCCAAGATCGTCGTCGCCGAACCCCTGCTCTCGGCCAAGGTCATCCGCCTGGCCAACTCGGTGGCGCTCAATCCGAACAATCAGCCGGTACTCGACGTCCGGCACGCGGTGCTGCGCGTCGGCATGGATCCGATCAAGGCCCTGGCCATGGTGCTGATCATGGACCAGTTGCGCCAGTCACAGCGCCATAGCGGTTGCCGTTCGCTGTGCAACCAGTTGTGGGAGCGCAGCGTGCATGTCGCTGCCTTGTCTTATGTGCTGGCGCGCAAGCTCGCCCACCATCTCAACGCCGACGAAGCAATGTTTGCCGGCATCGTGCACGATCTTGGCCGCTTCTATCTGCTCTCGCACGTGCCCGATTATCCGGTCTTGCTCGAAGATCCGGTCGTGCTGGCGCAATGCATCGACGACCTTGCCGATCAGGCAACCAAGATGGTGCTCAATCATCTTAACCTGCCGGCCTCCGTGATCGATTCGGTGCTCGCCTCGCGCGAATACAGCGGCGAGATGCCGCCGACGAGCCTGGCCGACATCCTGTTCATCGCTGGCGCGGTTTCGCCGAGCCGCGATCCGTTCGAGGAACTCGACACGCGCATCACGCCGGCGGCCGTAGACGCGGCCAAATTCGGCCTCGACCAGGGCATGGTGTCGGAGGTCATTGCCGCTTCGGGCGACGAGATTTACTCGATCGTCGTGGCGCTCGAGAGTTGACCCCCGGACTACATGTTCGGATAGTTCGGCCCGTCGCCGCCCTGCGGCGCCACCCAGACGATGTTCTGAGTCGGATCCTTGATGTCGCAGGTCTTGCAATGCACGCAGTTTTGCGCGTTTATCTGCAGGCGCGGATTGCCGCCTGCCGTGTCGCGCTCGATCACATAGACTTCAGCCGGGCAGTAGTGCTGCTCCGGCGCGTCGTAGAGCGCCAGATTGACGCTGATCGGTACGTCCGCATCCTTGAGCGTCAGATGGCAGGGCTGGTCCTCGGCGTGGCTGGTGTTCGACAGATAGACCGACGAGGCGCGGTCGAAAGTGATGACGCCGTCGGGCTTCGGGTAGACGATGGGCGCGCAATCGGCGGCCTTCTTTAGCGTGCCGTGATCGGGATCGTCGTGGCGCAGCGTCCACGGCGCGCGACCGCGCAGCAGCACTTGGTCGATGCCGAACATCAGGCTGCCGACGACCAGCCCCTTGGCCATCCCCGGCTTGAAGTTGCGCGCCTTGTAGAGTTCGGCGGCCAGCCAGCTCGAGCCGAAGGCTTCGGGAAAAGCCTCCAGCACGTCGCCGCGGCGGCCGGCGGCGAGCGCGTCAAAGCATGCTTGCGCGGCCAGCATGCCGGTCTTCATCGCACTGTGTGTGCCCTTGATGCGCGCCGCGTTGAGGAAGCCGGCGTCGTCGCCGATCAGCGCACCGCCCGGGAAGACGAGTCGCGGCAAGGACTGTAGGCCGCCTGCGGCGATCGCCCGTGCGCCGTAGGCCAGGCGTTTGCCGCCTTCGAGAAAGACGCGCAGGGCCGGATGGGTCTTCAGGCGCTGGAATTCCTCGAACGGTGAAAGATAGGGGTTGCGATAGGCGAGTCCGGTGACCA
The DNA here is from genome assembly GCA_903886975.1 of uncultured beta proteobacterium. Taxonomy (GTDB): domain Bacteria; phylum Pseudomonadota; class Gammaproteobacteria; order Burkholderiales; family Rhodocyclaceae; genus Propionivibrio. The sequence goes on along the minus strand of CAISOB010000096.1, from coordinate 2,193 downwards.
GCCCGACCGAGACCAGCTGCTCCTGCATGTGGTACATGAAGCCGCCGCCGTAAGTATGTGCATCGAGCGGCCAACCGGCGGTGTGCATGACCAGGCCGGACTGGTGCAGTGCCGGCTTGATTTGCCACAGCTCCTTGATGCCCAGGGCATAGGACTGCGGGTCGGCGCCATCGCGCAGACGAAATCTTTCCTCGATTTGCTTGCCGAGCTGCCCGCGGCAGCCTTCGGCAAAAAGCGTGTAGCCGGCACGCAGTTCCATCCCCGGCTGGAAGTTCGGACCCGGCTGGCCATCCTTGTGCCGGCCCATGTCGCCGGTCGCCACACCGCGCACCGAGCCATTGTCGTGATACAGCACCTCGCTGCCGGCAAAGCCGGGATAAATCTCGACGCCGAGCGCTTCGGCCTGCTTGCCGAGCCAGCGGCAAAGGTCGGCGAGACTCGCGACGAAGTTGCCCTCGTTATGGAAACATTCGGGCAGCAGCCAGTTCGGGATGCGCAGCCTACCGCGAGCGCTGAGCAGCAGAAAACGGTCATCGCAGACCGGGGCCTTGAGCGGCGCGCCCATGTCTTGCCAGGCGGGGAAGAGCTCAGTCAAGGCGCGCGGATCGATTACCGCGCCCGACAGGATGTGGCCGCCGATTTCGGCGCTTTTTTCGATCAGGCAAACGCTGATCGGGCGAGCGCTTTCCGCCGCCAGCTGTTTGAGGCGTATCGCCGCCGCCAAGCCGGCCGGCCCGCCGCCAACTATGACGACATCGTAGTCCATCGCTTCTCTTTGCATCGGAATCCTCGCCTGCGCGGCTTTATAATGTGAACCGGGTCCAAGTTCCCGGTTCGGCAGAGCATCGTAGGAGTGAAAACGCTGTGACGTCAAGAATGCAGCTGCGCAAAGGAGATCGCATGGGGTTGTCCGAGACGCCGGGAAAGCTCGTCCACACGGCCTTGATTCCAATTCGCTGGGGCGACATGGACGCTTATTTTCATGTCAACAACACCATCTATTTCCGCTATATGGAGCAGGCGCGCGTCGAATATCTCGAGCGCCTGGGTTACACGATAGGTCCGACGGGCAGCACGCCGGTCATCGTCAACTGCAGTTGCACTTTCCTGATCCCGTTCTCTTATCCAGGCATCGTCGAGGTGAAAGTATTTCTTGGCACACCCGGCCGCAGCAGTATTCCGTCAAGTTACGAGCTGCGCCTGCACGGTGACGATGCGCTCTATGCGACCGGTGAGGCGAAGATCGTCTGGGTCGACGTGGCGAGCGGAAAGTCAGTCGCCATTCCCGACGATTTACGCGCCCAACTGGCGGCCACGGGCCGCTGAAACGCGCTGGCGTGCCAGCGGCCATCGGTTTGCCACAGCTTTCAAGGCTTGCCCAGCCTTATACTTGCCTTTTTATCGCAACTGTATAAAAATACAGTATCCGACCAGGAGGCACGATCATGCTCAAACTGACGCCGCGGCAACAGGAAATTCTCGATTTCATTCGCAACACGCTCGAGGTTCTCGGCGCGCCCCCGACGCGGGCCGAAATCGCCAACGCCTTCGGCTTTGCTTCGCACAATGCGGCCGAAGAGCATCTCAAGGCGCTGGCCAAGAAGGGCATCATCGTTCTCGAACCGGGCTCGGCACGCGGCATCCGTCTTGTCGAGCAATTGGGCCTGCCGCTGATCGGCAGCGTCGCCGCCGGCAGCCCGATCCTGGCGACCGAAAACATGCAGGGCCGGTATGCGCTCGATGCCAGCCTGTTCAAACCGCGCGCCGATTTTCTGCTGCGCGTCCGCGGTCTGTCGATGATCAACGCGGGCATACTCGACGGCGACCTCCTGGCGGTGCATCGCAGCAGCGAAGCGCGCAACGGCCAGATTGTCGTCGCCCGACTCGATGACGAAGTCACCGTCAAGCGCTTTCGCCAGCACGGCGCGATCATCGAATTAATTCCCGAGAATCCCGATTTCGACCCGATCGTTGTCGATACGCGCGAACAGTCGGTGGCCATCGAAGGGATCGCCGTCGGGCTGATTCGCGGCGGCGAGGCGATGTAGCCCTAGGGTGTGTTCTCATTCGACGGACGGTCACGCAAGCACTGGGCTGGGATGCCGCGCCAGGCGCCGTGAGCGCGGCGTGGTCATTCCACGCAAGCGAGCGGCAACGCCACGCGGCGCCCGGCCCGGTGCTTGCCCTCCGGGT
>CAISOB010000095.1 GCA_903886975.1 uncultured beta proteobacterium | reverse complement strand
GCTTGGAGAGAATCCGAAGCCGTCGATCATCGTCAGCATTCAATTCAATGGGCTTTGCTACGCGCATGGCAGTGACCTCCTGCTTACTTGGAGGGCCAATTGTTATTTAAGTTCCGTTATTTATGACGCACTACACTAGCAATAAGTGTCCGGCGTGTAAAGCCATTTTTTGTTGTCATTTTTGCCGCGCGGGGACAGGTTTTCGGCCAGCGTTTATAATGGCCGAATCTGTTTCCCTCTCCTGGACACTCGCCTTGCCTAATGCTTACCGCTGGATACTTTATCCCATCCTCTTCGTCCTCGGTCTGGCCACGATGGCCATGGCCATGGCCGCGGTCGTTCTGATTCTGACCTATCCCAACCTTCCCTCGCTCGAAATCCTGACCGATTATCGACCCAAGGTGCCCTTGCGCGTCTATACCGCCGATGGCTACCTGATCGGCGAGTTCGGCGAGGAACGGCGTGCGGTGGTGCATTTTCAGGACGTACCGGATGTCATGAAACAGGCGATCCTGGCCGCCGAGGACGAACGTTTCTACCAGCACAGCGGGGTCGATGCCGTCGGAATCGTGCGCGCCGCCTTGAGCAACATTCTCGGGGGCGGCAAGCGGCAGGGTGCCTCGACGATTACCCAGCAGGTCGCCAAGAACTTCTTCCTGTCATCGGAAAAGACCTACGCCCGCAAGCTTTACGAAGCGCTGCTCTCGTTCAAGATAGAGAATAATCTGAGCAAGGACCAGATTTTCGAGCTGTATATCAACCAGATCTACCTCGGGCAACGCGCTTACGGCTTTGGCGCCGCGGCGCAGATCTATTTCGGCAAGTCGCTCAAGGACCTGAGTGTCGCCGAAGCGGCGATGCTCGCCGGCTTGCCGAAAGCGCCTTCGGCTTTCAACCCGGTGGTCAATCCCAAACGCGCCAGAATGCGCCAGCAATATGTGTTGCGCCGCATGCGCGAACTCGGTTTTATCGATGCCAATCAGCAAGATGCGGCCTTGAAGCAGGCGCTGATCGTCAAGCGCGACAGCAACGAATTTGCCGTGCATGCCGAGTTCGTCGCTGAAATGGCGCGGCAGATCGCGGTCGAGCGCTTCCCTGAGGATGTTTATACGCGTGGTCTGCGCATTTATTCGACGATCCTCAAGAGCGACCAGGAAGCGGCCTATGCGAGCATGCGGCACGGCGTTCTCGAGTATGACCGGCGGCATGGCTACCGCGGTGCCGAAGCTTACGTGGACATGACCGACATCAAGTCCGAACAGGACGAAGACCTCGACGAGTTGTTGCAAGACTTCCACGACTCCGAGGACCTGCATCCGGCCATCGTGCTGCAAGCCGATACCAAAGAGATTCGCGCTTACCGGCGCGGCGGCGAAATCGTCACGATCAGCGGCGAGGGACTCAAGTTCGCCGCCCGCATGATCGATGAAAAAGCGGCAACCAACAAGCGATTGCGGCGCGGCGCGGTTATTCGCGTCCAGACCGACGAGAAGGGCAATTGGCGCATCACGCAGATGCCGGAGGTCGAATCCGCTTTCCTGTCCGCCGATCCGCAGAACGGCGCCATCCGCTCGCTGGTCGGCGGTTTCGATTTCAACCGCAACAAATTCAATCACACGACGCAGGCCTGGCGGCAGCCGGGGTCGAGCTTCAAGCCCTTTATTTATTCCGGCGCGCTGGAAAAGGGCTTCACCCCGGCCTCGATCATCAACGATGAGCCGATCAGTTTCCCCGCCTCGGTGACCGGCAGCCAGGCCTGGGAGCCCAAGAACTACGACGGCAAGTACGAAGGGCCGATGCGCATGCGCACGGCCCTGGCCAAGTCGAAGAACATGGTTTCGATCCGTTTGCTGCAGGCCTCCGGCGTGCATTTCATCCAGGATTACATCACGCGTTTTGGATTCGACGCCGACAAGCACCCGCCTTACCTGACCATGGCGTTGGGCGCGGGCTCGGTGACCCCTTGGCAGATGGTCAGCGCTTATGCAATTTTCGCCAATGGCGGCTCGCGCATCCAGCCCTATATCGTTCGTGACATCGTCGACGAGAAAGGGCAAGTGCTCGCGCAGGGGCAGCCGGCCAGCATTGACGATGAGGACGCGCGCGCCATCGACCCGCGCAACGCCTACCTGATGGACAGCATGCTGCGTGATGTCACCATTTACGGCACCGGGGCGCGCGCCTCGGCGACGCTCAAGCGCCACGATCTGGCCGGCAAGACCGGCACGACCAACGAGCAGGTTGACGCCTGGTTTTGCGGTTATCAGCGCACTGTCGTCGCCTGCTCATGGATAGGCTTCGACCAGCCGAGGAGCCTGGGCAACCGGGAGACCGGCGGCTCAGCGGCGCTGCCGATGTGGATTGGCTATATGGGCAAAGCACTCAAAGACGTTCCGGAATCATTCATGCCGCAACCCGCGGGGCTGGTTGCCCTGGAGACCGTGAGTTCCGGCAAGGGCCCGAGCAAGGAGTTGTTCTACAAGGAGAACGTCCCGCGCGAAGTCGAACCTGAGCCGCCGCAGGACCCGAACGCCAAGCCGTTCGATTAACGGTATATCATATTCGTAGCGCGCGCTCGCCGGGATCGCCGGAGCGCGGAAAGAAGGATTATATCGAGCCCCGCGCTCTGCTTTGCCCCTGAGTTTTTCGCGTTATTACGTTTTCTTCTTGTATCGAACGAGGTGGAGGATGGATAAGTTGCGGGCAAGGTTTGTCTCGCTGCGCGATCTCCTGGCGACGGCGTGGCCGATAATTCTCGTCACCGCGCTCGGCTTTGTCGTCGCCTACCAGTTTGTCCAGCCGGCGCCGCCGCGCCAAATGACGATCTCGACCGGTGGCGAGAGCGGTGCCTACTACGCCTATGCCAAACGTTATGCGAAGCTGCTCGCAGCCAACGGTATCACGCTGGAAGTACAGACTTCGGCGGGTTCGCTGCAGAACCTGGCACGGCTCAAGAGCGGCGAATCCGACATCGCGCTGATCCAAGGCGGCGTCACAGAGGTCCTCAAGGCCGACGACGAAAGCGAGCTGCGCTCGCTCGGCAGCGTTTCGTACGAACCGGTCTGGGTTTTCTATCGCAGTGATCAGCGCATCGATAAGCTGCATCATCTGAGCGGCCAGCGCATCGCCGTCGGCGAGGAAGGCAGCGGTATCCGCGGCCTCGCGCTGCAATTGCTCGAGGCCAACGGCATTGCCGCGGACAGCAAGAATCTCGTGCCGGTGGCTGGCGTCAGCGCGGCGCAAGCGCTGCAGCAAGGGCAGATCGAAGCGGCCTTCATCGTCGCCGCGCAGGATGCGCCCGTCGTTCAGCTCATGCTGCATGAGCCCGGTGTGCGCGTCATGAGCTTCAGCCAGGCCGACGCCTACTTGCGGCGTTTCCCCTTCCTTTCGAAAGTCGTCCTGCCGCGCGGTGTCGTCGATCTGGTGCGCGACGCGCCGCCCAGGGACACGGTGTTGCTGGCCACCACGGCCAACGTCGTGGTGCGCGACGACTTGCACCCGGCGCTGGTCAGCCTGCTGCTGCAGGCGATGAGCGAAGTGAACGGCAAGAGCGGCTTTTTCCAGCGCGCCGGCGAATTCCCCGCGTACAGGGATCACAGCTTTGAACTCGCGGCAGAAGCGAAGCGCTACTACAAATCGGGACCGCCCTTGCTGCAGCGCTACCTGCCGTTCTGGATCGCCGTGCTGGTCGAGCGGCTGTTCGTCCTGATCGTCCCGGTCGTCGTCCTGCTGCTGCCGCTGCTTAAAGTGGCGCCATCTATCTATCACTGGCGGATACGCTCGAAGATCTTCCGCTGCTATGGCGATCTGAAGTTCATGGAGAACGACTTGCGCCTCAATTACGACCCGGCGCGCCACGCCGAGTATCTCGCGCGGCTCGACCGCATCGAGGACGATGCGTACGCGCGCAACATTCCCATCGGCTTTTCCGATCTCCTCTATACCCTGCGCGAGCACATCAACCTCGTGCGCGACAAGCTTAACCACCTCGGATCGGGCACCCTACCCGAAAATAAACCATGCACGCCATGAAAACCTTCTTGATTGCCAACCCCAAGGGTGGATCCGGGAAATCGACATTGGCCACCAATCTTGCCGGCTATTTCGCCCGCGCGGGTCAGCGCGTCGTGATCGGCGACAGCGACCGCCAGCAATCGGCGCACGAGTGGCTGGCGATACGTTCGCGCCACCTGCCGCCTATCGGCAGCTGGGATCCTGAAGCAGACGAGCGGCCGCCGAAAGAGACCACGCGTGTCGTACTCGACAGCGCCGCCGGCGTGCACGGCAAGGCGCTCGAACGGGTGCTCAGGCTGGCCACCGATGTCATCGTTCCGGTACAACCGTCGCTTTTCGATATTTTGGCGACCGGCCGTTTCCTCGAAACCCTGCTCGCGGAAAAGGCCGTGCGCAAGGAGCGTATCCGCGTTGCGGTCGTCGGCATGCGCGTCGACGCGCGCACCCGCGCCGCAGGCGAACTCGAGCGTTTTCTCGCGTCCTTCGAGTTGCCGGTCTTGAGCTACCTGCGCGACACGCAGCTCTACGTACAGATGGCCGCCAATGGCATGACCGTATTCGACCTCTCGGCGGCGCGCGGCGAAAAGGATACCGAGCAGTGGCGGCCGGTCATCGACTGGGTTGACGCCGAATAAAGGTTTGGTCCGGCGGCAAAACTATTCGCCGCCGCTCGACTCCAATTCAACGCGCCGCAACGGCGTCTGAATGGAGGTCCGCCGTGATTCAATTTCGCCCCAGCGCCGAGCGCGGTTTTGCCGACCATGGCTGGCTGGTCGCTCGTCACAGTTTCTCTTTTGCCGACTACCAGGACCCGGCGCAGATGGGCTGGGGTGTCCTGCGCGTCATCAACGAGGACCGCGTGGCGCCGGGCAAGGGTTTCGGCATGCACAGCCATCGCGATATGGAAATCATCACCTATGTGCTCTCGGGGGTTCTCGAACACCGCGACAGCCTGGGCAACGGCGAGGTGATCCGGCCGGGCGAAGTGCAGCGCATGAGCGCCGGTAGCGGTATCCGCCACAGCGAGTTCAATCCCTCGGCAACAGAGACGACGCACCTCTTGCAGATCTGGATAGAACCGCGTGAATTTGGCATCGCCCCCGCTTACGAACAACAGCCGCTGGCACCGGGGCACAACGATTGGCGCCTGATCGCTTCCCCCGATGCCGGGCAAGGCAGTGCGCTGATCCACCAGGATGCCACGCTGCATGCCGGACGTCTCGAAGCGGGGTGCGAACTTGGCTACGCGCTCGACCCCGCGCGTCTGGCCTACGTTCATCTGGTGCGCGGCGGCGTGTCGCTCAACGGCGCGGCGATGCAAGGTGGCGACGGCGCCAAGATCGCTGCCGAGTCGGCGCTGCATTTTGCCGCCGGCGAAGACAGTGAAATCCTGCTCTTCGATTTGCCGCATTGACCGCTGCGCCGCTTAGCGGCGGTGGTCGTCGCGCCCGCGGTCGCGATCGTCCCGGCGATGGTCGCGATAGCCTGTATGTTCGCTGAACCAGCGTTCGCCGCGCACGTAATGAAGCGGCTGCTGGTAATAGCCTTGCGGGGCGTAATAGACCTGCGGCGGGTAATACGCCGGCGCCGCCTCAAAGGTGACGTAAGCCGGAGGCCCATAGTGGCCGTGCGGCCGCTGCGAGGCAATTGCCGCGCCGGCGGCCGCGCCGAGCGCGCCGCCGATGATCGCGCCGTCGCGTCCGCCGACCGATCGGCCGACGAGTACGCCCGCGCCGCCGCCGAGCAGGGCGCCGAGAACCGCGTCATTGGCCATCGCCGCATTGGAAGCGAGCAGGCCGAGCGAAAGCGCCAAAGCGATACCGATTTGCTTCTTCATGATGAGTCCTTGTTTTGCATGTTCTGACTGAAGCATAGGTTGTCGTTGGCTCGCCGGTGTTTCACCGCGGTGATGCTTTGTAAACATTTGTTTCACGGCCGCTTACCCGGGCTTGAGACAAGACCGGCGGGCGGCGCGAAATCGTCTTGGCGTGCCAAGCATCGGAGTAAAATGCCGTCATGTCCGAGCCGCACGCCGCACCCTCATTCATCCACCTGCGCTTGCACAGCGAATATTCAGTCACTGACGGCATCGTCCGGCTTGACGACGCGCTCGAGCGGGCCCGTGCTTGCGGCATGCCGGCGCTGGCCCTGACCGATCTTGTCAACTTCTTCGGGTTGGTCAAGTTCTACAGCGCGGCGCGTTACAAGGGCATCAAGCCGCTGCTCGGCGCCGATGTCTTTTTGGCCAACAAGACCGACCCTGATCGCCCGTATCGCCTGTTGCTGCTCTGCCGTTCGCGCCAGGGCTATTTGCAGCTTTGCGAGTTGTTGTCGCGCGCCCACCTCGCGCCACGCTTGCGCGGGCGAGCCGAGATCACCCGCCAGATGCTGCGCGAAGTCGGCGTCGACGGCCTGATCGCCTTGTCGGGCGCCAACCTCGGCGATATCGGCGAAGCGCTGCTGCAAGGCCATCGTGAGCAGGCGGCAAGCCGTGCCCGCTACTGGGCCAGCCTGTTTCACGGGGCTTTCTATCTCGAAGTGCAGCGCGTGCATCCGCGTGATCATGCGGCGCAAGAGGCGCTGATCGCCGCGACTACCAGCCTCGCCGCCGAACTCGAATTGCCGCTCGTCGCAACGCACCCGATCCAGTTTCTCGAGCGCGGCGATTTCAAGGCGCACGAAGCGCGTGTCTGCATCGCCGAAGGCTATATGCTCGGTGATCCGCGGCGGCCGAAGCCGTATACCGAAGAGCAGTATTTCAAGTCGCCCGAGGAAATGGCCGAGCTGTTTTCAGACCTGCCCGAAGCGCTGATCAACTCGGTCGAGATCGCCAAACGCTGCAATCTCGAAATCAGCCTCGGCAAGAACTACTTGCCCGAATTTCCGACACCCGACGGCGTAACGCTCGACGATTTCCTTTGTCAGGAAGCGGCGCGCGGCTTGGAAGTGCGCTTGCAGCAACTATTTCCGGATCCCGCCGTGCGCGCGGCGCAGCGTGCGACTTACGAGACGCGGCTCAAGATCGAGACCGAAACCATCGTGCAGATGGGTTTCCCCGGCTACTTCCTGATCGTCGCCGATTTCATCAACTGGGCGAAGCGCAACGACGTGCCGGTCGGACCCGGGCGCGGCTCGGGCGCGGGTTCGCTGGTCGCGTACTCGCTGGGCATCACCGATCTCGACCCGCTGCGCTACGCATTGCTTTTCGAGCGCTTCCTCAACCCCGAGCGGGTGTCGATGCCCGACTTCGATATCGACTTCTGCCCGGACGGGCGCGGGCGCGTCATCGAGTACGTACGGGCGAAATACGGTGCGGGCGCGGTGTCGCAGATCGCCACCTTCGGCACCATGTCGTCGAAAGCGGTGATCCGCGATGTCGGTCGCGTTCTCGATCTGCCCTACAGCGTTTGCGATCAGCTCTCCAAGCTGATCCCGCTCGAAACCAACAAGCCCTTGTCGCTGGCCAAGGCGATTGAAGCCGAGCCGCAGCTCAAGGCCAAAATCGAAGAGGAAGAGGAGGTCCGCGAACTCTTCGAACTCGCCGGCCGCCTCGAAGACCTGACGCGCAACGTCGGCATGCACGCCGGCGGCGTGCTGATCGCGCCGGGCAAGCTCACCGATTTTTGCCCGCTCTACTCGGCCGACGGCGGCATCTCGGTCATCTCGCAGTTCGACAAGGACGACGTCGAGAAGGTCGGCCTCGTCAAGTTCGACTTCCTCGGCCTGCGCAATCTGACGATCATCAAACTCGCCGTCGATTACGTCGAGCAGCTGACCGGCGTGCGCCCCGACCTCGACGCGCTGGCCTTCGACGACCCGGCGACCTACCAGATCCTCAAGGACGCCAATACCACGGCGATTTTCCAGGTCGAATCGGAAGGCATGAAAAAGCTCCTCAAAAAGCTTGCGCCCGACCGTTTCGAGGACATCATCGCCGTGCTCGCACTCTATCGCCCTGGACCGCTCGGTTCGGGCATGGTCGATGACTTCATCCTGCGCAAAAAAGGGCAGCAGAAGATCGACTACTTCATCGACGATCTGAAACCTTGCCTCGAGCCGACTTACGGCGTCATCGTCTATCAGGAACAGGTGATGCAGATCGCCCAGGTCATCGGCGGTTACACGCTCGGCGGCGCCGACCTCTTGCGCCGCGCCATGGGCAAGAAGAAAGCCGAGGACATGGCGCTGCACCGCGACCTGATGGCCGCAGGCGCGAAGAAGAAAGGCTACGACGCCAGGCTCGCGACGCAGCTCTTCGACCTGATGGAGAAGTTTGCCGAGTACGGATTCAATAAATCGCACACCGCGGCCTACGCCGTCGTCACCTACCAGACGGCCTGGCTCAAGGCGCACCACTGTTCGGCCTTCATCGCCGCGACGCTGTCCTCGGACATGGACAACACCGATTCGGTCAAGACCTTCTATGACGACGCCATCGCCAACCACCTGACCGTGCTCGGTCCCGACGTCAACGCCTCGCAGTATCGTTTTACGCCGGTCGATCGGACGACGATCCGCTATGGGCTGGGCGCGGTCAAGGGCACCGGCGAACAGGCGGTCAATTCGATTCTCAAGGCGCGCGAGAGCGGTGGCAATTTCAAGGACCTCTTCGACTTCTGCCTGCGCGTCGACAAGCGCATGGTCAACCGGCGCACCGTTGAAGCGCTGATTCGCGCCGGCGCTTTCGATGCGCTCGACGATCACCGCGCGCGCCTGATGGCCTCGGTCGGCATCGCCATGGAAGCGGCCGAGCAGGCTGAGCGCAACGCCATGCAGGTCAGCCTGTTCGACGTCTTCGACAGCGCCACCAATGCCGAGCACGGGCCGCATTACCTCGAAGTGCCGCGCTGGAAGGAACGGCAGAAGCTCTCCGAAGAGAAACTGGCGCTCGGTTTCTTCTTCTCCGGCCATCCATTCCATGGCTTTCAGGCCGAAGTTTCGCGCTTCGCGCGCAAACCGCTGGCCGCGCTGCAGGCGAGAAAGGAGCCGCAACTGCTGGCCGGTCTCGTCGTCGGTGTGCGTACCAAGTTCACGACACGCGGGAAGATGGCTTTCGTGCAGATCGACGACGGAACGACCTCGATCGAAGTCTCGGTGTTCAACGAAATCTTCGAAGCCGAACGCGGCAAGATCAAGGACGACGAAGTACTGATCATCGAAGGCAAGGTGCAGCGCGACGATTTTGCCGGCGAAGGCAAGGTGCGCGTCATCGCCGAACGCCTGCTGACGCTCGCCGAGGCGCGCGGTCGCTTCGCCCGGCATCTGCGCCTGTCGCTCAATGGGCAGGCCAGCGGCGGCAACGCCCAGGCCGCCGTGCAGCGCCTGCGTGCGCTGCTGGCGCCTTACACGCCCGGCAATTGCCCGGTGCGCCTGGCATACCGTAATGCCGATGCGGTATGCGAACTGACGCTTGGCGAGAACTGCCGGGTGCGCCTCGAAGATGATTTGCTCGCGACGCTCGGCGATTGGCTGAGCAGCGAAAACGTCAGCGTGGACTACAACTGACCGTCGTTCCTTGCGGCGGCGCAGGGTTCAGACGAAGAAAAGCCCGCCGGAAGCCGGCGGGCTTCAGCATAGAGAGACTTCGCTGCTTAGAAGCGGTAGCCGACGCCGATTCCGAAGAGCATCGGATCGAGATTGACCTTGCCGAGTTTCTGCCCGGTGGCATTGACTGTGACATCGGTTTTCATCTGGACGTACTTGATGTCGGCATTGAGCGACCAGTTCTTGCTCAGCACATAATCCGCACCGACTTGAGCCGCGAGTCCCCAGCTGTCCTTGCTGACATGGAGAGTTCCGTTGGCTAGCTTGCGATCGGTAAAGCTGGTGTAGTTGACGCCCGCGCCGACGTAAGGCTTGAACGCGCCGAGGTCGGTGAAGTGGTACTGGAGCAGCAGCGACGGCGGCAGCGCCTTGATCGACCCGATATCGGTGCCATTGGCCTTGATATCTACTTTCTGCGGATAGGTCAGCACCAGTTCGGTAGCGATGTTCTTGGTGAAGAAGTAGCTGACGTCGAATTCCGGAATCCAAAGGTTCTGCGCCTCGACCTTGGGGACCGCGCCTTTGTTCAACCCATCGGCCTGGCCGTTCTTGTAGTCCAGATCGACGGCGCGGGCGCGAACCAGCCAGTTGCCTTCTGCGACCTGAGCCATGACCGGAAATGCTGCGGCAAATGCGACCACTGTAGCCGCCAATTTAACTGCATTGCGCATTGTGTTTCTCCCGTTGATAAAATAAAGACCACGAAGTGGTCATGGGAATATACCTTGTCTAAGGCCGATTCTTGGTCTAATCATTCAGGGAAATGCTTGCGGACGGTATTTTTCTTTGGAACTGTTGCAAGTACGCACCAATCGTCGGGATTATTCCTGGCGGAAAGGGCGAAACGACTTAAGCAAACGCGAGGTGACCACCCTTTGCCGATTATCCGCAGCTGGCGATCGGCACCCTTCGAAGTTTGCCGTTTTCAGGCATTCGGTTGACGATTGCCGCGCACGCGGATAATGACGTCAACCTGCTCGAGTTCGAGCCCTGGCGGGAGTTTTGGAGTGCCGACCACTTTCAATTCGTCGGCGGCTACATCCAGCACGGCGCCCGTGTCCACGTCGTAAAGATGATAGTGCGGTGCCGTGTTTGAATCGAACACGATGCATTCTGGATCGACGACCAGTTCCTTGACCAAACCCGCCTCCCGAAAAATTTTGAGCGTGTTGTAGACCGTTGCTCGCGACATGTCGGGCAGTGTCTCCCGCACGCGCTCGAGCACCTCGTCGGCACGAAGATGGATCGGGCGCGCAAGCAGCACTTCCGCGATCGCTACGCGTTGCAATGTCGCAGGAACGCCGGCCCGCTGCAATCGTTCCGACAGGTTGAGTATTGTCTGTTGCACCATATTAGAGGCTCTCTACAGGAATCCCGTGCGACGAAGGTGTGAGGTGACAATTACACCACGATCAGGTCGTTCGCGTTGGCATTTTGGACCCGAAGCGATGGCGCGAAGCCGAAATCCGAATTCTTCCCGACCGAACTTCGCTTCAAGGATCTGAAGACCTCTTGGCGATGACTTCCAGGATGCCGCGCATCAGCGCGAGCGGCGTCGGTGGGCAGCCGCGGATTACCGCATCGACCGGAATGACATTGGCCACCGCGCCGCACGCAGCGTAGCTCACCCCGAACTCGCCGCCGTTCGCGCCGCACTCGCCGACGGCGATGACCAGACGCGGCTCGGGCGTCGCTTCGTAGGTTCGGCGCAGCGCCTCTTCCATATGCCGCGAGACCGGTCCGGTGACCAGCAAAAGGTCTGCGTGGCGCGGGCTGGCGACGAAATGCACGCCGTAGCGCTCGATGCTGTAGTAAGGGTTGTTGAGCGCGTGGATCTCGAGTTCGCAGCCATTGCACGAGCCCGCGTCCACCTGGCGGATCGCCAGGCTGCCGGCGAACTGCTCGCCAACGCGGGCTTTCAGCTGTTCGCCGATGTCGACGAGCGCCGCTTCACTGCTTGCCGGCACAATCTCGGTGACGATGCCCAAGCGCTGGATTTTACCGAGGATGCGCAGCATGATCTAAAGATCCTGTCCGGAGTACGAGCCGTTCACCGATTTGTTGCACACCGGGAAATCGGGAACGATGTTGCCATGGATCAGGAGTTCAATGGCCGGCCAAGTCGTCCATGAGGGATCGCGCGGGAAGAAGCGCGCGATCTTGCCGCCGGCGCCAAAGCGCACGCAGCTCAGGATTTCGCCGCGCCAGCCTTCGACGAGTCCAAGGCCCTCGCTGCCGGCCGAGGCTTCTTTCCAGTCGGCGCGGATCGGTCCGCCGGGGGGCTCGGCGAGCAACGCCCGGATCAGGTCAAACGACGCGGAAATCTCCTCTATCCGGATGCGCACGCGGGCGTTGACGTCGCCGAAGTGATTGAGCGGCACCTTGACCGTCAGTCCGTCATACGGTGGATAAGGGGCGTCGCGGCGCACGTCGAAATCCATCCCCGAGGCACGTCCGACGTAACCAAGGCAGCCGAGCGCGCTGGCATATTCGGGGCTGAGCACGCCGGTGTCGCGCAGGCGGTCGGCGACCGAGGGCAGATCGTTGATGATCAGCATCAGCTTGCCGATTTGCTGGCGCAGCGCATCGGCCTGTTCGAGCATGGGCGCCATGCAGCGCGACTCAAGATCGGTGGCGACGCCGCCGGGGACGATGCAATCCATCATCAGGCGGTGGCCGAAAGCTTCGTGCGAAACCCGCTGCCACTCCTCGCGCAGGCGAGCGAACTGGTGGAAGCCGAAGGCGAAAGCGATGTCGTTGAGGATCGCGCCAACGTCGCCGACATGGTTGGCGACGCGCTCGCGCTCGCACATCAGCGCGCGCAGCCAGAGCGCGCGTGGCGGCACGTCGACACAAGCCGCCTTCTCCATGGCCATGCAAGCGGCCCAGGCATGGGCCACCGTCGAATCACCCGAGACCCGTCCGGCAAGGCGCGCGAGCCCTTCGGCATCGCGGCCCTCGGCGATCTTCTCGATGCCCTTGTGGGTGTAGGCGAGCCGCTCTTCGAGCTTGAGCACGGTCTCGCCCACCGCCTGAAAGCGGAAGTGTCCGGGCTCGATGATGCCGGCATGCACCGGTCCGACCGGTATTTCATAGACGCCGCTGCCCTGGGCGAGCAGAAAGTTGTACTGATAATCGGCCGGGGTCTGCGCCGGTGGCTGGCCGGCGGCGGGGAAATCGCGGCGCAGGGGATACTCCCCTTGCTGCCATGCATGGTGTCGCGTCCAGCGGCGCGGATCCGGATGGTCGGAAAAGGTGACGCCGAGCAGGTCGCGGATATGGCGCTCGGGGCGATCGGCGCCGGGGTAGGCCGCGCTGTGCGAGGCCAGCACGGGCGTGGCGCGCGGCACTAACGTGCGCGCGACGAAGTAGGTGCCGGCTTTTTCGAAACAGGCGTTGACGCCTATCGTGTCGTCGCCATCCTCGCCCCAGCCTGCCGCCCAGCGCCACGCGGCGACCTTCGCTTCGCGGCCGAGCCGGCCCCAGTCCGCAGCCGGAACGATGACCAGTCGCGCCGGCGCAAGGCCGGGGGCTTGCTGTGCCTCGACGTGCAGGCCGGCGGCGGAGAGGCGGTCGAGAAATCCGCTGAGTGGGTCCGGCGCGGTCATAGCGGCGAAGCTCCGGCAATCAGCAGCGTCGCTTGCTCGAACCAGCGCGACAGGAAGCCCGGAATGGCCAGGCCCAGCCACAGCACGAGCAGCAGATGCACGACTACCGGCAGCATGTTGGCTTCGACCGGCAGCTGCCCGGGCGGCGGCTCGCCGAAGACCATTCTTTGCACATGGCGGAAGAGTCCGGCGAAAGCCACGCCGAAACCGAGCAGCAGCGGAATGGTCAGCCATGGCCAGGATTTCATCGTCGCCATCAGCAGCAGAAACTCGCTGATGAAAACGCCGAAGGGCGGAAAACCGGCGATCGCCACGGTGCCGATCAAAAGCCCCCAACCGATCGCCGGCTGGGTGCGGATCAGCCCGCGAATGTGGTCGATGCGCTGCGTCCCGGCGAGCTGGCAGGCGTGCCCGACGGTGATGAAAATCGCCGACTTGGTCAGCGAATGCACCGTCATGTGCAGCAGCGCGCCGAAGGTGGCGAGCGGCCCGCCCATGCCGAAGCCGAAGGTGATCAGTCCCATGTGCTCGATCGACGAATAGCTGAACATGCGCTTGACATCGTGCTGGCGGTGCAGGAACAGACCGGCGACGGTGAACGAGAGCAGGCCGAAACCCATCATCAGGTGGCCGGCAAGGTTGGTGTGCAGCGAGGCATCGACCAGCATCTTGATGCGCACCAGGGCGTAGAGCGCGACGTTGAGCAAGAGGCCCGAGAGCACCGCCGACATCGGCGTCGGGCCCTCGGAGTGCGCATCGGGCAGCCAGTTGTGCAAAGGCACGAGGCCGACCTTGGTGCCGTAGCCGACGAGCAGGAAAACGAAGGCGAGCGAGATCACCGCCGGGTCGAGGTTGCCGCCCGAGTTGTGCAGCACGGTCCACAGTAGCGTGTCGTCGCGGTCGCCGCCGAGCTTGTTCTCGGCGGCGAAATAGATCAGCACGGTACCGAACAACGCCTGCGCGATGCCGACGCCGCACAGGATGAAATACTTCCACGCGGCTTCGATCGATTCGGGCGTGCGGTACAGGGAAACGAGCAGCACGGTGGTCAGCGTCGCCGCTTCCATGGCCACCCACAGCACGCCGAGGTTGTTGGTCGACAGAGCGAGCAGCATCGAGAACAGGAAGCACTGATACATCGAGTGGTAGAGGCGCAGGCGCCGGTCGGTGACGCGCCCCCGTTCGACTTCATGGCGCATGTAGGGGCGGGAAAAAATGGATGTCGTCAATCCGACGAATGCCGTCAGAACCACCAGGTAAACATTGAAGGCGTCGATGTAGAACATGCGTCCGCTCGAGAGTTGCGGCCCATGCGCGAAGACGTCGAGGGCCATCGCCAGCGACGCGCCGAAGGTCACCATGCCGACCGCCACGTTGACCCAGCCGCCGAGCGGGCGATGGCCGATGAAAGCCAGAACCAGGCCGCCGATCAGCGGCGCCGCCAAGGTGGCTTCGAGCAGGCTCACGGGTGCTCCCCGGCCGGCGGTTCGGGCAGCGGCATCGGCTCGTTGGCTTCCGACAGGCGATTGAAGCGCACCACGTTGAGCGAGCCGAAGGAATCGCGCAGGTGGAAGAAGAATACGCCGAACAGGATGGCGGCGACGAGAATGTCGAAAGCGACGCCGAGTTCGACGATCAGCGGCATGCCGTAGGTCGAGATGACGGCGGCGAAGAAAATGCCGCTCTCCATCGACATGAAGCCGATCACCTGCGCCACCGCGGATTTTCTTGCGCACATCAGCAGCATGCCGAGCAACTCGATGGCGATGCTGACGGCGATCGTATTGCGCGTCGCGAGGCCCGAAAGATGCACAATCGACTGCGATACATGGTAGCCGAAAATGACCAGGCCGACGCCGCCGAGCAGCATCAAGGTCGGGTGCGCGATGGCCTCGGCGTCATAGTGCATGTTGAGCTTGCCGGAAAGCCGGTAGAGCAGCCAGGGGATCAGCACCACTTTCAGGGTGAAGGTCAAGGCAGCCGAAATATAGAGGTGCGGATGATTGGTGACGATCGCCACGAGCACGGAAACGGTCGCCAGCAGCAGGCCCTGCCACGCGAAAGTGAAGATCAGCGGCAGCATGCGCGCCTGGGCGAGCATGATGAATGAGGTCAGCAAGGCCAGCGAAGCGAAGAGAATGATCGCCTGGTTGTAGAGACCGAGAGTGGCGATTCCCATTTAGGGTGTGCTCCCAACTGATCGGCGCGATGCGTTGCTGCCAAATGCGGATGGCCGCGCGAAGCGAGTCGAAGTCAATGGTCACCTCCCTTGACGAGACGAGCGACAAAGCGGACGCCGCATTTCGCAGCAACCCCAAGGGAACGGGACATAGGGCCCCCATTGCCGCGTTGCTCGCTCCTTGTTGGGAATAACCCAACGGCGTCGCTCGCGCCTTGCCCTGGGGGCCCTATGTCTCGTTCGCACACGTCGCTCAATTGGGAACACACCCTAAGTCTCCAGCACCACGTGGGTCAGCATCGCGAGCAGCCCCAGCATTAAGGCAAAGCCGAGAAACTGCGGCACGCGGAAGAGCCGCATCTTGGCCATCACCGTTTCCCAAACGACCAGCAGCACGGCGAGCCCCATCAGCTTGGCCGCCACCGCGACGATCCCGCCGGCGAGCGCCATGGCGGTGAATTCGGTGGCGATGCCCCAGGGGAAGAAGAAATCGACGATCAGCACCGAGTAGATCATCAGCTTGATCTGCGTTGCCCACTCGATCAGCGCCAGATGGCGGCCGCCGTACTCGAGGATCATCGCCTCGTGCAACATGGTGAGTTCGAGATGGGTCGCCGGGTTGTCCACCGGCACGCGGCTGCTCTCGGCCACCGCCACCATGGCCAGCGCCAGCAGCGCGAACAGGAAGGACGGGCGCAGTACCAGGCCGGCGTTCAGAATGTACTCGGTGGCTACCGAGAGGTTGGTGGTGTGCGCCGTCATCGACAGCGTGAAGACGGCCATCAGCATCGCCGGTTCCGCGAGCGCGGCGACCATCATCTCGCGCGAAGCGCCCATGCCGCCGAAAGCGGTGCCGATATCGAGGCCGGCGAGCGCGGTGAAGAAACGCGCCAGCGCGAAGAAACCGACCAGCACGATGACGTCGGCGATCGCCGCGGTCGGCAGGCGCACGGCGATCAGCGGCACGACCGCGGCGGCGAGCAGCGTCGCGCCGAAGACGACGTAGGGCACGGCGCGGAACAGCCACGAGGCGTTGTCGGCGAGCAGCAATTTCTTGCGCGTGAGCTTGAGGAGATCGCGGTAGGGCTGCCACACCGCCGGCGCGGCGCGGTTCTGCATGTGGCACTTGACGCGCTGCAGCCAGCCGGCCAGGAGCGGCGCGGCGGCGATGAACAGCAGCGCTTGCGCCGCCGCGAGGGCCCAGGCGGTCAACTGACGATCCATAGGAAGACGATCAGGGTGACGAAAGAAAACTTCAGGTAGGTGTGGATATTGCCGGTCTGGATGAAGCCGATGCGGTTGGCCGCGGCGAGCACCAGGCGCCCGATCGGCAGATAGCATTTGAGCCAGGACCAGTCCTGGGTGTACAGGCTGTAATGCAGGCTGGTCACGTGCGGAATCGTCCCCTTGCTGGCGAGTGTCTCGATGTGTTCATCAACTTTCCAGATGCCGGCGAAAACGCGACGGATCGGTTGACTGAAAGCGGTCGAGGTGTATTGCATGCGCTGCGTCAGGTGGCCGAAGCCGCAGTCCCAGGCGTAAGCGCGGCGCGGCGCAGCAGTGCCGCGCTTGAGGAAGAAATAACCCAGGGCGAAAACCACGACGATGGCGATCAGGACGCAAGGCGCCGAGTAAGACGCAACGTCGGACGAAATCGGCGTCAGCCATAACCAGCCCTGTGCGGCGGCCGAAGGCAGTTCGTCGCGCACCAGGAGTTGCGTGATCGGTGCCATCAGCTTGATCATCGTCGTCGGGAAGACGCCGAGCAGCAGGCACAGCGTACCCAGCAAGCCCATCCCGGCGAGCATTCCGGCCGGCACCTCGCGCGCGCGGCCGACGCTGCGGCTGCGCGGCTTGCCCAGGAAGGCGATACCGAAAGCCTTGACAAAGCAGGCGGCGGCGAGCGCCCCGGTCAACGCGAGCAGCGCGGCGGCGATCGGAATGATGGTGCGCAGCACGCCGTCATGCAGCGCCGGGGCCTGCAGGGCGGTCTGGAAGGTCAGCCACTCCGAAACGAAACCATTGAACGGCGGCAGCGCCGAGATCGCCACGCAGCCGACGAGGAAGAACAGCGCGGTAATCGGCATGCGGTGGATGAGCCCGCCCATCTGGTCGAGGTCGTGCGCGTGCGTGCGGTAGTCCACGGCGCCGGCGCCGAGGAAGAGCAGGCCCTTGAACAGCGCGTGGTTGAGCGTGTGGTAGAGCGCGGCGACGAGGCCGAGCGTGCCGAGCATGATGTGGCCGTTGCCGAGGAAGATCATCGACAATCCGAGGCCCATCAGGATGATGCCGATGTTCTCGATCGAGTGGTAGGCGAGGAGCCGTTTCATGTCGTGCTGCATCAGCGCATAGAGAACGCCGAGCACCGACGAGGCGGTGCCGATGATCAGCACGGCCATGCCCCATTCCCAGCGCACGTTGCCGATCAGATCGTAGCTCAGGCGCACGATGCCGTAGATGCCCATCTTGATCATCGCCCCGCTCATCAGCGCCGAGATGTGCGAGGGCGCGACCGGGTGCGCTTCGGGCAGCCAGACATGCAGCGGCACCATGCCGGCCTTGGTGCCGAAACCGATGAAGGCGAAAGCGAAAGCCAGCGTCGCCCAGAGCGGGGAGAGATGTGCCACGCGCATCTGGTCGAAGGTGAGACCGCCGCCGAATGCCGCGAGCACGCCGAAAGCCAGCAGAATGACCAGCGCGCCGACGTGGGCGAGCAACAGATATAGAAAAGCCGCTTGGCGGTTGGCCGTGTGCTGGTGCTGATAGACGACGAGAAAATAGCCGGCGAGCGACATCATTTCCCAGAAGATCATGAATACCAGCGCGTCATTGGCCAGCAGCAGCATCTGCATGCCGAGCACGAAGAGCGCGGTGAAAATGCCGAGCGGCGGCAGCGGTTGGGCCGCCGGGCCGCGTGCGAACTGGCGCGTGTAACTCGGGCCGTAGAGCGATATCGCGAGCGCCAGGGTGCCGAGTAGCAAGAGGAAGAAGCCCGACAGCGGATCGATGCGCAAATGCCAGTCGAGCCAGGGCAGGCCCAGTTCAAACCGGTCGCTGACGGTGAGCCCGGCGAGCAGCGCCCAGACGCCGGCGCCTATGCTGGCGGCGCCCGACAGGAAAAGGAAGAAGAAGGATCCGAAATGCAGGAAGTCCGGATGGCGGCGAACGGCGAGCACGGAAACGGCGCCCGACAGCAGGGTGCATGCCAGCGCCACGTAAGCGAGGTACAACGGTGCCCTGGTCATCGCGCTCATGGCGAGACTATCGACGACAGGAATCTTGACTGCACCCCGAACCCTCCGTTGTCAAACGCCGACACACCGCAATCCCGAATCGACGCGACACGCACATTGATTCATAGGCCTGGTGCAGCAACGGCAATCGCCGCTGGAATTTCCCCACCCGCAATAGTGGCACTTTCGGCAGGGCGCGACAAGACTGGAGAATTACAAACGGCTAAGCGTGACCTCCGGGCGCTTAGAAAGCGGAAGTCGGGCCTAGGCGCTCGTCTGAAGCACTTCCTTGGAAACGTGATCCACGATAACGTCGTTGGCGATATATCTGAGCAGATCGCCTGCGGCCTCCGTCTCGCCGTAGGAGCGATTGCGAATCTTGTCTGCCTTGGCGATCAAGGAATAGTGGATTTCCTGATGCTCCTTGCACTTAGGACGGGTCATCCAGGTCGGCGAAGCCTCTTCAGCATGAAAATGAGCCTTGATGTGTTCGATCAATTCGTCGATTGCCCACTGGATTTCTGGTTGGGGTTGTTTGGACCGCACGGCGCCGATCAGCAGGTTGCCTAGACCGAATAATTTCCGGTGCTGCGAATCAACGCCCGGGTTCCCCGTCTCATAGGTTTGGCGCCAGGCGATATGCACGGCCGAATCGGAGACGCGATCTGCGTCAGCGAATTCCACGTCAGAGAGCCCGCCCCGGTCTGTACCAATGCCATGGCGGTATCGGTAACGGAGCATCCACACGGCGACGCCCGCGGATACCAAGGTCAAGCCGCTAAAAATCGCCATCCCACTGCGCAAAATCACGATGGTAAGAAATCCGACGCCGGCATAGAAATACGGAAGCAATTGATAAAGCCAATCCGGGAGTAAGATCTTTTTCATTTTTCTGCCGCCCCAAAAATGTCTTATTCGAATGGCGACTTGCGTGGGATTCTGCGATCTTCATCGAAGTGGATCGCGTTATGGCGGAAGCCCACGGGCTCATCGCTCTTGGTGAATGACACTGTACTCCATCCCGGCGGTGGTTTTCAATAACCGTCAACCATTACCCGTCACGGGCGTAGCGTCGATAAGCATACGTGGGGCAAACTTCTTGACGTCTCGGCGCGGCAGGCGAAAGCCCGCGAAGCCGGCATGAAGAAAGCCCCGCCGGCATTGCGCCGGCGGGGCTTCTAGTTTACAACGAGGACGACCCCGCGCCGCTTACAGCTCCGTGGCGTGTTCCTTCAGGTATTCGGCGACGCCCGCCGTCGAGGCCTTCATTCCGGCCTTGCCCTTGTTCCAGCCGGCCGGGCAGACTTCGCCGTGCTCTTCGGTGAATTGCAGGGCGTCGACCATGCGCAGCATTTCATCGACGTTGCGGCCGAGCGGCAGGTCGTTGACCACCTGGTGACGCACCAGGCCGGTCTTGTCGATCAGGAAGGAGCCGCGGAATGCGACGCCGGCGGCAGCGAATTCGACGTCGTAGGCGCGGCAGATTTCGTGCTTGACGTCGGCAATCAGCGGGTACTGCACCTGGCCGATGCCGCCGTTGTTCACTGGGGTGTTCTTCCAGGCCAGGTGGGTGAATTGCGAATCGATCGATACGCCGATGACTTCAACGCCGCCTTGCTTGAATTCGGGCAGGCGATGGTCGAAAGCGATCAGCTCGGACGGACAGACGAAGGTGAAGTCGAGCGGATAGAAGAAGATCACGGCGTACTTGCCCTTGGTCTCCTTCGACAGCGTGTATTGACGAATCTCATTGTTGCCCATGACGGCGTTGGCAGTGAAATCAGGGGCTTGCTTGCCGACGAGAACGGCCATAGTGATTCTCCTTGAGTGAATTGTTGTTTAGGAATGCAGAATTTCTTGGAAAGACAGCGGACAAGTGATCTATCCGAATCACTTAGTCAACGTAGGGCTTCTCAAGTTCCGCGCAAATCAAAAAGTCGGTCTTAACGTAAAGCCGGCCGGCACTTCGCCGCCGGAGACCTCGGGCGTATCGTCACTGAGCACGCGTTCGACACGCGCCCCCGGCGGACCTTGATAAGCCCAAGCGGTGAGCGCTTCCACGGCCTCGACGTCGCCGCGGATCAGCGCTTCGACGCTGCCGTCGCGCCGGTTGCGCACCCAGCCGGAAAGCCCCAACGCTTTGGCTTGCGCGCTCAGTGACCAGCGGAAGCCGATGCCCTGGACGCGGCCGTGAATCGAGAGATGACGGGTGAATGGCGCCATGTCGTCGAATGCTTCAGGGAACGGGATTGCGATCCGGCATCGCCGCCGCCTCAGCCCTTTGCCGCGCGATCGGCCTTGCCCGGCGCGATGGCGGCGAGTATGCCCTGCATCAATTGCAGCGGCGTCGGTGGGCAGCCGGGAACGGCCACGTCGACCGGTATGACATTGGCAACTCGGCCGCAGGAGGCGTAGCTCTCGCCGAAGATGCCGCCGGTGCAGCCGCAGTCGCCGACGGCGACGACCAGCTTGGGCTCGGGCGTAGCGTCGTAGGCGCGCTTGACGGCGACCTCCATGTTCTTGGCGACCGGCCCGGTGACCAGCAGCAGGTCGGCGTGGCGCGGGCTGGCGGCGAACTTGATGCCGAGCGCCTCGAGGTTGTAGTAGGGGTTGCCGAGGGCGTGGATCTCGAGCTCGCAGCCATTGCACGATCCGGCGTCGATATGACGGATCACCAGCGCCCGGCCGAGCTGCCGCGCCACGGCGTCGGAGAGCCGCTGGGCGACGACACGCAAGTCCTCGTCGGCGGCCGGCGGCGCTTCGCTGACAATGCCGGTACGCAGGATTTGCCGCAGCATCGGAAACATCAGAGATCCTGTCCTGAATACGAGAGGTTGAACGACTTGTTGATCAGCGGGAAATCGGGAACGATGTTGTCGATCGCCGCGTGTTCGAGTGCCGGCCAATTCTGCCACGACGGGTCGTGGCAATGGCCGCGCCGGATCTTGCCGTCGTGGCCGGTTTCCAACGCGACCAGCACATCGCCCCGCCAGCCTTCGATCCAGCCGTAGCCGCGCCGGTCGGCGCTACTGCGTACCTCGCTGCGGATGTTGCCGGCCGGCATCTCGCTGATGATCGTCTCGATCAGGCGCAGCGCTTCGGCGATTTCGGCAAAGCGCACCAGAACGCGCGCGGCGACGTCGCCGTTGCGTTCGGTCGAGATTCGCGGCGCCAGCTGATCGTAGGGCGCGCACGGGTGATCACAGCGCAGGTCCCACCACTGCGCGCTGGCCCGCCCGACGAGGCCGATCACGCCGAGGCGCTTGGCGAGCTGCGCGGTGACGCGGCCGGTGGTGAGGAAGCGGTCCTGCAGGCCGGCGTGCTCGTCGTAAATGGCCTTGAGCTTGCGCACTTCATGGCGGATGGTCCGGCCCTGGGCGAGCAGCGCCTGCGCGCCGGCCGCGTCGAGATCGACGGCGACGCCGCCAGGGACGATGCGGTCCATCAGCAGGCGGTGGCCGAAGACCTGGGCGTTGAGCCGGATCCAGTCCTCTCGGAGGCGCATGAATTGCATCAGGCCGAATGACAATGCCACGTCGTTGCCGAGATAGCCGAGGTCGCCGAGATGGTTGGCGATGCGTTCGCGCTCGAGCAGCAGCGCGCGCAGCCACAGCGCGCGCGGCGGCGGCATCGCGCCGCTGATCGCCTCGGCGGCCTGGCTGTAGGCCCAGGCGTAGGCCACCGTGGTGTCGCCGGAGACGCGGCCGGCGAGCTTGGCGCCTTCGGCAAGAGCCATGCCGACGAAGCGGCGCTCGATGCCCTTGTGCGTCCAGCCAAGCCGCTCTTCGAGACGCAGCACGCTCTCGCCCATCGCCGAGAAACGGAAATGGCCGGGCTCAATGATGCCGGCATGAATCGGACCGACGGCGATTTCGTGCACGCCGTCGCCCTCGACGCGGACGAAGGCGTAGTCCTCGTTGCTCGCGGCATAGCGCGACCCGTTGACCTCGGGCGTATCGCGACGCAAGGGATAGTAATCGGCAGGCCAGTTGGCGTGGCGCAGCCAAGGGCGCTGGTCGCCGGCGTCCGGCCGCGCGCCGATCGTGTCGCGGACGGCGCGCTGCATGCGCTCGGCGGCAGGGAAGGGCAGCGACAGGTCGGGGAATTCGGGATTCTCGGTGGATAGCGGCAGCGTCAGGCAAACGAGGCCTTCGGCGAGGTCGAAAGCAGCGTGCAGCGCGAACCCCAATTGCGCATCGCGATCGCGCTCGTCGCTGCCCCAAAGCGCGACCAGGCGCCGCTCGGCGGCGTGCACGGCGGCGCAGAAAGCGCGCAGCGCCTGGGCATCGACGCGCGCCGCCCAGGTCGGGCTGGCGTGGCCGGGCAGCGGCTCGAAAACTATGCTCTGCTCGAGAATTTGCATGGGCGTTCCTAGCCGATCAGCCGCGCCGCCTGCCGGTACCATTCGGCGAGGTAGGGCGGGATCCACAGGCCGAGCATCAACACCAGCCCGAGATGGAGAAAGACCGGCAGCAAGGCCGGATTATGCGCCAGCGGACGCACCGTCGGTTCGCCGAAAACCATGCCCTGCACCTTGTGGAACATCGATGCGAAAGCGACGCCGAGCGCCGTCAGCAGGATCGGCGTGGCCCACGGGTAATGCTTGATCGACGTGGTGAGGATCATGAATTCGCTGGTGAACACGCCGAAAGGCGGCATGCCGAGGATGGCCAGCGAGCCGAGCATCAGGCCCCAGCCGATGGTCGGCGACATTTTGACGAGGCCGCGGATGTCGTCGATGATCTGCGTCCCGGCCATTTGCGCGGCATGGCCGACGGCGAAGAAGATCGCCGATTTGGTCAGCGAGTGCACGGTCATGTGCAGCAGGCCGGCGAAGCTCGCGACGCCGCCCATGCCGAAAGCGAAGGTGATGAGCCCCATGTGCTCGATCGACGAGTAGCCGAACAGGCGCTTGACGTCTTTCTGGCGCGACAGGTAGAAAGCGGGGACGACGACGGTCAGAAGACCGAAGGCCATCATCATGTTGCCGGCGAAGTGTGTGTTGAGCGCGCCATCGACGAGCACCTTGCAGCGGATGATGGCGTACAGCGCGACGTTGAGCAGCAGGCCGGAAAGCACCGCGGAGACCGGCGTCGGGCCTTCGGCATGGGCGTCGGCCAGCCAGTTGTGCAGCGGCACGAGGCCGGTCTTGGTGCCGTAGCCGACGAAGAGAAAAACGAAAGCCAGCGACAACACCGTCGGCTCGAGATGGGACTTGACGGCGTCAAGGTGCGTCCATAGCAGCGCGCCGCTCTGGCCGAGCACGCGCTCGGCGGCGAAGTAGATCAGGATGGTGCCGAACAGCGCTTGCGCGATGCCGACGCCGCACAGGATGAAGTATTTCCAAGCCGCCTCTAAGCTCGCTGGCGTGCGATAGAGCGAAACGAGCAGCACGGTGGTCAGCGTCGCCGCTTCCATCGCCACCCAGAGAATGCCGAGATTGTTGGTCGATAGGGCAGTCAGCATGGTGCACATGAACATCTGGAACATGCTGTGGTAGAGGCGCAGGCGCGCGCTCGACAGGCGTCCGTGGTCGTGCTCGACGCGCATGTAGGGGCCGGAGAACAGCGAGGTGGTGAAACCGACCAGCGCGGTCAGGGCGATCAGGAAGACGTTGAGCGGGTCGACGAAAAATTGCTCGTCATAGACCGTCATCGGACCGTCGCTGATGATGTGGATGGTCAGCGCCGCGGCGGCGACCAGCGTCAGCAGGCTGCCGGCCGAATTGATTTCGGCGGCGCCGCGGCGGTGGCCGAAGAGGGCGAGCAGGATGGCGGTGGCGAAAGGTGTCGCCAGGACGAGGGCGAGTTCGATCATCCTTCCTTTACCCTCTCCATCTGGCGGATATCGAGGCTGTCGAACTGCTGCCTGATATGGAAAAAGAAAACACCGCCGATGACCATGCCGACCATGGCGTCGAGCGCGATGCCCAGTTCGACGACCATCGGCATGCCGTAAGTCGCGCTGGTGGCCGCGAAGAACAGGCCGTTCTCCATGGCCAGGAAAGCGATCACCTGCGGCACCGCCTTGCTGCGCGTGATCATCATCAGGAAAGCGAGCAGCACGCAGGCCAGGGCGATGCCGATGGTCGCGCGGGTGATCGTTCCCGAGAGCTGTGAAATCGGCTGCGCAACGTTGAAGGCGACAATCACCAGGGCGATGCCGATGAGCATCGTCGTCGGGATGTTGAGCAGCGTCTCGATGTCCCACTTGACCGACAGCTTGCGGATCAGTCGGTGCAGGATCAGCGGCAGGGCGATAACCTTGAGCACCAGGGTAATTCCCGCCGATACCAGGAGTTCGTGCTGATTGGTGGTGAGTGCGACGATCAGTGTCGACACGAAAAGCACGAAGCCTTGCATCATGAACAGGTTGATCAGCGTCAGGACGCGGCGCTGCGCCAGCATGGCGAAAGCGAGCAGCAGCATCAGCGCGGCGCAGAGATTGATCACTTGGCTGGACAGCGGGATCGCGTGCAGGAAGGTCGGGATCATTGGCCGGCCTCGAGCAGCAGGTGCACCAGCATGGCCAGCACGGCGAGCAGGAAAGCGGTGCCGAGGAACTCGGGTGCGCGGAAGATGCGCATCTTGGCACTCAGCGTTTCGATCAGCGCCAGCAGGAAACCACCAACCGTCAGTTTCAGGATCAGGATGATCGCGGCCAGCGCCAGCGCCGCCGGCTGCGCGGCTTCGGGAATGCCGAACGGGAAGAACAGCGCGATGCCGATGCACGAATAGGCGAAGAGCTTGAGGCACGAGGCCCATTCGATCAGCGCCAGATGTCGCCCCGAGTACTCGAGGATCATCGCCTCGTGAATCATGGTGAGCTCGAGATGGGTCGCCGGGTTGTCGATCGGCACGCGCGCGTTCTCGGCGAGCGAAACCATGGTGAAAGCGACGCCGGCGAAAGCCAGGCTCGGATAAATCGCGAATTCGCGATGCGCCAGGGTTTCGACGATGGTTGACAGCGACGTCGATTGCGAAATCAGCGAGGTGGTGAAGAAGACCATCAGCAAGGCCGGCTCGGCGAGAAAGCCAATCAGCATCTCGCGCCGCGAACCGAGCGAACCGAAGGAGGTGCCGACATCCATGCCGGCCAGGGCGATGAACACACGCGCCAGGGCGAACAGTCCGACCAGGGCGATGGCGTCGGCGGCCGGCGAAAAGATCAGGTCGGTGGACAACGTCGGCACGATCGCGCAGGACAGGGCCATGCACGAAAAGATGATGTAGGGCGCGGCGCGGAACAGCGTGGATGCGTTGTGCGCGAGCAGCACGTCTTTATGGAAGAGCTTGGAGAGCGTGTAGTAGGTCTGCAGCAGCGGCGGCGCCGAGCGGTTCTGCAGCCAGGCGCGGCACTGGTTGATCCAGCCGTTGAGAATGGGCGCCAGGACCAGGGCCACGGCCAGTTCGAGCAGTTGGGCGAAGAGGGCGTAGAAGTTCATCCGCGGGTCAATACCAGGAGGGTCAGCAGGGTGACGAAGCTGTAGAGCAGGTAGATCGCGATGCGTCCCTGCTGCAGGAAGGCGATGATTCGCGTTCCCCGTTCGACGAGCCGGGTAAGCGGCAGATAGAGCCAGTACCAGAAAGGATCTTCGACGCGACTGTGGTAGCGCGGCTCGGTATCGAAAGGCGAGGGGTGCTCGCGCGTGCGGCGCAGGAAAGGCGCGAAAATGCGCCGGATCGGTTGGCCGAAACCCTCGGCGCTGTCCTGCATGCGCGAAGTCTGCAGCGGGAAACCGCAATCCCAGGGGGCGACGCGCTTCATTCGCCCGTGATAGTAGCGGCGCACCGCGAAGTAAACCAAGGGCATGAAGAGCGCGATGCTGCAAAGGAAGATCGCCGGGCTGTAGCTGGCGCGGTCCTCGCTGATCGGCGCCAGCAGCCACCAGCCGTGGCTGCTGGCGACGGCGCCCAGGCCGCCGCTGACCAGCAGGCGGGTGACCGGATCGAGCAGGGCGATGACGACATTGGGCAGGACGCCGAGCAGGATGCAGCCGGCGGCCAGCCAGAGCAGGCCGATGCGCTCGAGGCGGCCGGCGTCGTGGGCCTGCGCGAGTTTCTCTTCGCGCGGTTGGCCGAGGAAGATGATGCCGTAGAATTTGACCATGGCAAATCCGGCGAGCGCGGCGATCAGCGCGACGGCGCCGGCGACGACCGGCAGCAGCATGTTGAGGTAGCCCTGTGGCAGTCCCGAGGTGAACAGGAAACTTTGCAGCAGCAGCCATTCCGAGACGAAGCCGTTGAACGGCGGCAGGCCCGCCGAGGCCAGCGCGCCGACGAGCGCCAGCCAGGCCACCCAGGGCATGCGATGGATCAGGCCGCCGAGCTTGCCGAGGTTGCGCTCGCCGGTGGCGTGCAGCACCGAACCGGTGGCCAGAAACAGCAGGCTCTTGAAGAAGGCGTGGTTGAGGCAGTGGTAGAGCGTCGCGGTGAGCGCCAGCGCGGCCAGGTTGGGCGCCAGGAAGGACTTGAAGATCAAGGCCAGGCCGAGGCCGACGAAGATAAGCCCGATATTCTCGATCGACGAGTAGGCGAGCAGGCGCTTCATGTCGGTCTGCACCGCGGCGAAGATGACGCCGAACAGCGCACTGGCCAGGCCAATGAGCAGCAGCAGCACGCCCCACCACCAGAGCTGCGCATGCAGGAGATCGAAGCTCACGCGCAGCAGGCCGTAGATCGCGGTTTTCAACATCACGCCGCTCATCATCGCCGAGACCGGCGACGGCGCGGCCGGATGCGCTTCGGGCAGCCAGATGTGCAGGGGCAAGAGGCCGGCCTTGGCGCCGAAGCCGAAGAGTGCGAGCAGGAAGGCGATCGTCGGCCAGATGCCCAGCGTCGAAAATTCGCGCATCGCGTCGAAGGTGTAATCGCCGGCGCTGCCGGCCATCACGCCGAAGGAGAGCAGGATGCCGACCGCGCCGATATGGGCGACGAGCAGGTAGAGATAGCCGGCGCGGCGGATCTCCGCATGACGATGTTCCGAGGTGACGAGGAAGAAGGAACTCAGCGCCATCGTTTCCCAGGCGACCATGAAGGCGTAGCCGTCGTCGGCGAGCATCACGAAGGCCATGCTGGCGAGGAACACGTGGTAGCGCAGGCATTGCTGGCCGGGCGTCGTGCCTTCGCCGCGGCGGAAATATCCGGCGGCGTAAATCGAGATGCCGGCGCCCGCGGCGCCAAGCAGGAACAGGAAGAAGCCGGAGAGCGCGTCGAGGCGCAAATGGAAAGGCAGGTCGGGCAGGCCGAGCGGCAGGATGCGTACCTGCGGTCCGGCGACCAGTGCCGACAGTGCGAGCGCCGCGAGCAACAGGCCGAGGGCCGCGCCGAACGGGAAAAGCAGGCGCGTGATCAGCAGGAACTGGCGCGAGAAAGCGATGCCGATGAGACCGATCAAGAGCCAGCCGCAGGCGACCAGCACGATCCAGTCGAGCAAGGCGTGCATGAACTAAGAGCCGTCTTCGGAACGGTCGCCGGGAGCTTGCAGCAACTCGCGCAGGATTCGGCCTGCGGCCCAGACCATCAGCACCAGGCCGGCCACCGTCATCGCGACCGCTCCAGCGGTGCTGCTCGGCCAGCCCACGACGAACAGCGCCTGGCCGCGTGTCAGCCACAACGCGCCGCTGCTCAGCAGGATCATGCCGGTGACATCGAAGAGGGCATAGAGCATGATCTTCAGCGTCAGTCGCGGACGGTGCCGCCGGGGGGATTGGGATTGCGGCAGCATGAGGCGCTTATTTTACGCGCATCCCGGGCAGCGCGCCGGCATCGGGCGCAAGCAGAAAGATGCCTGGCGTCTTTCCGTCGGCGTCGGAGGCGGCGAGTACCATCCCTTCGCTGATGCCGAACTTCATCTTGCGCGGTGCGAGGTTGGCGACCATCACCGTCAGCCGGCCGATGAGCTGCGCCGGATCGTATGCCGATTTGATCCCGGCGAAAACCTGGCGCCGTTTTTCTTCGCCGACATCGAGGGCAAGACGGATTAGCTTCTCGGCGCCCTCGACTTGCCCCGCATCGACGATGCGCGCGATGCGCAGCTCGACCTTCATGAATTCGTCGATACTGATGTTGTCCGCTTCTGGCGCAGCCGTTGCGGCTGGCGCCGCAACGGCTGCCTGGACTGCGGGCACGGCGACCGGGGCCGGCTGCTCGCTCGCTGCCGGCGGCGGCGTGTTGGCGGCGACCAGGGCCGCGATCTGTTTGGCGTCGATGCGCGTCAGCAGATGGCCGTAGGGCTTGATCGTATGGCCAGCCGGCAGCGGCTTGCCCGCATCGCTCCAGGCCAGCGGCGCGATGTCGAGAAAGGCCTCGACGGCCTCGGCGAGCTTGGGCAGCACCGGTTTCAGATAGAGCGTCAGCAGGCGGAAAGCTTCGAGGGCCTGCGAGCAGGCGTCATGGAGCTCGGCTTCGCGGCCTTCCTGCTTGGCCAGTTCCCAGGGCTTGCGCACGTTGACCACGACGTTGGCGACATCGGCCAGGGCCATGACCTCGCGCAGGGCACGGCCGAATTCGCGATCCTCGTAGGCGGCCGCGATCGTTCCGGCGGCGGAACGGAACGGCTTCAGCCACTCACAATCGACGCCGTCGACCGCAGCCAGCCTGCCGCCGAACTTCTTGCTGATGAAACCGGCGCAGCGACTCGCGATGTTGACATATTTACCGACCAGGTCGGAGTTCACGCGGGCGACGAAATCGTCGAGGTTAAGATCGATGTCTTCCATCGTATTGCCGAGCTTGGCAGCGTAGTAGTAGCGCAGCCATTCGGGATTGAGGCCTTCCTGCAGGTAACTCTCGGCGGTGATGAAGGTGCCGCGCGATTTCGACATCTTGGCGCCGTCGACGGTCAGGAAGCCGTGCGCGAAGACGCTGGTCGGCGTGCGATAGCCCGCGTATTCGAGTTCCGCCGGCCAGAAGAGCGCGTGGAAATAGAGGATGTCCTTGCCGATGAAATGATAGAGCTCGGCCTTCGAATCGGGCTTCCAGTAGGCGTCGAAGTCCAGGCCCTTTTGCGCGCAGAGGTTCTTGAACGAGCCCATGTAACCGATCGGCGCGTCGAGCCAGACGTAGAAATACTTGCCCGGCGCGTCGGGCATTTCGAACCCGAAGTAGGGTGCATCGCGCGAAATGTCCCAGTCGGTCAGCTTGTTCTGTTCGGCTGCGTCCGCATTTTCGTTAAATCCCAGCCACTCCTGCATCTTGTTCGCCGCTTCGGCCTGCAGGCGCCCGGGCTCGCGCGTCCAGCGGCGCAGGAAGCTCTGGCAGCGCGGGTCGGAGAGCTTGAAGAAATAATGGTCGGAGTTGCGCAGTTCGGGCTTGGCGCCCGAGACCGCCGAGTAGGGATTGATCAGCTCGTTCGGCGTGTAGGCGGCGCCGCACATTTCGCAGTTGTCGCCGTACTGGTCCTTGGCGCCGCACTTCGGGCATTCGCCCTTGATGAAGCGGTCGGGCAGGAACATCTGTTTGAGCGGGTCGTAGTACTGCGCGATGGTGCGCACTTCGATCAGCCCGGCGGCCTTGAGGCGGGCATAAATTTCGTTGGCGCAGTCCTGTGTTTCGGGTGAATGCGTCGTGTAGAAATTGTCGAAAGCGACATGGAATCCGGCAAAGTCGCGCGCATGCTCGCCGTGCACGCGGGCGATCAGCGCTTCCGGCGTGATGCCGTCTTTTTCCGCGCGCAGCATGATCGGCGTGCCGTGCGTGTCGTCGGCGCAGACGTACCAGCATTCGGCGACCTGTTCCTTCGGCTGCATTTTCTGGAAGCGCACCCAGATGTCGGTCTGGATGTATTCGACGAGGTGGCCGAGGTGAATTGCGCCGTTGGCATAGGGCAGCGCGGAGGTAACGAGGATTTTGCGGGTCATGGGCTGCGATCAGGAATTCCGCTCTGGCGTCGGTTGAGCGCTTGCGGCAAGCCCTGCATTCTAGCAAAATGCAGCCCCTCACGTTTTCGGGTAAACTCGACAAAATTGCTCGGGTATACAACTAGGAGTGGACGATGGCTGTAACGATTGATGCCGTACACGCGGCGCTGAAGAATCTGATCGACCCGAATACCAAGAAAGACTACATCTCGACGCGTTCGGCGAAAAACATCGCGGTCGATGACGGCAAAGTGTCGCTGACCATCGAACTCGGCTATCCGGCGAAAACGCAGATCGCGTCGATACGCGCGGAGGTCGGCGCTGCGATCGCGGCGATTCCGGGCGTCGTCAGCGTCGATGCCAAGGTGACGGTCAGCATCGTCGCCCATGCCGTGCAGCGCAATCTCAAACCGCTCAAGGGCGTCAAGAACATCATCGCCGTGGCTTCGGGAAAGGGCGGCGTCGGCAAAAGCACGACCGCCGTCAATCTAGCCTTGGCGCTGGCGCAGGAAGGCGCGACAGTGGGGCTGCTCGACGCCGATATTTACGGTCCATCGATTCCGCAAATGCTGGGTCTTGCAGGCAAGCAGCCGGAAACCGAAGACGACAAGTCGATGGAGCCGCTGAAAGTTTACGGACTGCAGGCAATGTCGATCGGATTCATGATCGACGTCGATTCGCCGATGGTCTGGCGCGGCCCGATGGTCACCCAGGCGCTCGAACAGCTGCTCAATCAGACCAACTGGAAGGATGTCGATTATCTGATCGTCGACATGCCGCCGGGAACCGGCGACACGCAGCTGACCCTGGCCCAGAAGGTGCCGGTCACCGGCGCGGTCATCGTCACGACGCCGCAGGACATCGCCCTGATCGACGCGCGCAAGGGACTCAAGATGTTCGACAAGGTCGGCATCCCGATCCTCGGGCTGGTCGAAAACATGAGCATCCATATCTGTTCCAAATGCGGCCACGAGGAGTACATCTTCGGCCACGGTGGCGGCGAAAAGATGTGCGCGGACTATGACGTCGAACTGCTCGGCGCGCTGCCGCTCGAACTTGCCATCCGTGAAATGGCCGATTCGGGCAAGCCGACCGTCGTCGGCGCGCCGGATTCGCGCGCCGCCGAGATCTACCGGATGATCGCCCGGCGCATCGCCGTGAAGGTTGCCGAACGCGCCAAGGACATGAGCGCCAAGTTCCCGAACATCGTCGTTCAGAGTACCTGAGCGGCCTGTGCGCTTCGGCCGGAAAGGACTTTATGCCCAGTTGTGACGGTTGCACCGCCTGCTGCAAGATGTTGAAGATTCGCGAGCTGAACAAGCCGGGCAATACCTGGTGCCCGCATTGCAAGATCGGCGCCGGGTGCACGATCTACGACAGCCGGCCCGAATCGTGCCGAGTCTATGAGTGCATCTGGCTGCAGACCCAGGCCGGAGCGAAGCCGATGCCGCTCGAATTGCGCCCGGACCGCTCGCATGTCGTGATCGGCGCGACCAACCAGGGCGAAGACCTGGTCCTCTACGTTAGTCCGGATCGTCCCGACGCCTGGAAACACGGTGCCTTCGGTCGCTTCGTGGCGACGATGAAAGCGCGCGGCGTGGCCATGGTGCTAAGCTGCGGCGACGTGACGAAAGCCGTGTAAGGCTAAGCGGACAACGCTGGCAGGCGGGTCGGCCGCCATTTTTTGCGCCGGCCCGGTTTCATTTCCCCACAAGCGCGCAGAGATCGTAGAATAAGCGCCTTTCATCACGGTCTCTGGTAATCAGCGATGTCCATCAAATCCGACAAGTGGATACGCCGCATGGCGGAGCAGCACGGCATGATCGAGCCTTTCGAAGCCGGTCAGGTGCGCGAGATCGACGGCCGCAAGATCATTTCCTACGGGACCTCGAGCTATGGCTACGATATTCGCTGCTCCAACGAATTCAAGCTGTTTACCAACATCAACTCGACCATCGTCGATCCGAAGAATTTCGATCCGAATTCCTTCGTCGAAGTGATCGGCGATTCCTGCATCATCCCGCCGAATTCCTTCGCCCTGGCGCGCACCGTCGAATACTTCCGGGTTCCGCGCAATGTCCTGACCGTTTGCCTGGGCAAGAGCACCTATGCGCGATGCGGCATCATCGTCAACGTCACCCCTTTCGAGCCCGAATGGGAGGGCTATGTGACGCTCGAGTTCTCGAACACCACGCCGTTGCCCGCCAAGATCTACGCCAATGAAGGGATCGCGCAAGTGATATTCTTCGAATCCGACGAAGAGTGCGAAACGTCGTACAAGGACAGGAACGGCAAGTATCAGGGGCAGGTCGGCGTGACCCTGCCGAAAATTTAATTCGACATCTTCGCCGCCAGGCTACAAAGAGCACAATGGCATACCGAGCAAAGCTCCGCTCTTGGTAATTCTTGGTGTCCCGGTGGTTCGCCTTTTTCGGAGTTAGCCATGCATTTTCATTTTCCGGTCATCATCATCGACGAGGACTTCCGTTCGGAAAACGCCTCGGGTCTGGGTATACGCGCGCTGGCCGAGGCCATAGAGACCGAGGGCTTCGAGGTCCTGGGCGTGACCAGCTACGGCGATCTGACTTCGTTTGCGCAGCAGCAAAGCCGTGCTTCGGCCTTCATCCTGTCGATCGACGACGAGGAGTTCAGCGCTGGTGAAGCGGAGAAGACGGTCGCCAATCTGCGCGCCTTCGTCATGGAAATTCGCTGCCGCAACGAAGATATACCGATCTTCCTTTATGGCGAGACGCGCACCTCTCGGCATATTCCGAACGACGTGCTGCGCGAACTGCATGGCTTCATCCACATGTTCGAGGACACGCCCGAGTTCATCGGACGCTATGTCGTTCGCGAAGCCAGAACCTATCTCAAGAGCGTGCCGCCGCCCTTCTTCCGCGCGCTGACCCATTACGCGGCCGACGGCTCCTACTCCTGGCATTGCCCGGGGCACTCGGGCGGCGTTGCGTTTCTCAAGAGCCCGGTCGGGCAGATGTTCCACCAGTTCTTCGGCGAGAACATGCTGCGCGCCGACGTGTGCAACGCCGTCGAGGAAC
The DNA here is from genome assembly GCA_903886975.1 of uncultured beta proteobacterium. GTDB lineage: Bacteria > Pseudomonadota > Gammaproteobacteria > Burkholderiales > Rhodocyclaceae > Propionivibrio. The sequence continues at coordinate 9,962 of CAISOB010000095.1, read as the reverse complement.
TCGGCCAGCTGCTCGATCACACCGGTCCGGTCGCGGCTTCGGAGCGCAATGCCGCACGCATCTTCAACGCCGACCATCTGTTCTTCGTTACCAACGGCACCTCGACCTCGAACAAGATCGTCTGGCACTCGACCGTCGCACCCGGCGACATCGTCGTCGTCGACCGCAACTGCCACAAGTCGGTGCTGCATGCGATTATCATGACCGGCGCGATTCCGGTGTTCCTGATGCCGACGCGCAATCACTACGGCATTATCGGCCCGATCCCGAAAGAAGAATTTCTCTGGGAGAACATCGAGAAGAAGATCGCCGCCCATCCTTTCGCATGCAAGGTCAAGGCCAAACCGCGCGTGCTGACCATCACCCAGAGCACTTACGACGGCATCCTCTACAACGTCGAGGAAATCAAGGAGATGCTGGACGGCAAGATCGACACCCTGCACTTCGACGAAGCGTGGCTGCCGCATGCCGCTTTCCACGATTTTTACGGCGACTACCATGCGATCGGCGCTGACCGGCCGCGCTGCAAGCAATCGATGATTTTTTCGACGCAGTCGACGCACAAGTTGCTGGCCGGCCTGTCGCAGGCCTCGCAGATCCTCGTGCAGAATTCGGAACAGCGCGAGCTTGACCGCGACGTCTTCAACGAGGCTTACCTGATGCACACCTCGACCTCGCCGCAATACTCGATCATCGCGTCCTGCGACGTCGCCGCGGCGATGATGGAAGCGCCGGCCGGAACCGCGCTGGTCGAGGAATCGATCGCCGAAGCGCTCGACTTCCGCCGCGCCATGCGCAAGGTCGATGAGGAATGGGGTGCCGACTGGTGGTTCAAGGTCTGGGGGCCCGACGATCTCTCCGAGGAGGGCATCGAGGAACGCGAGGCCTGGATGCTCAATCCCGGCGAGCGCTGGCATGGCTTCGAACAGCTGTCCGACGGCTTCAACATGCTCGATCCGATCAAGGCCACGGTGATCACGCCGGGACTTGCGCTCAACGGTGATTTCGCCGAGGGGGGAATCCCGGCATCGATCGTCACCAAGTACCTCGCCGAGCACGGCGTCATCATCGAGAAGTGCGGCCTGTATTCCTTCTTCATCATGTTTACCATCGGCATCACCAAGGGCCGCTGGAACACCCTGGTTACCGAGCTGCAGCAATTCAAGGACGATTACGACAAGAATCAGCCGCTGTGGAAGGTGCTGCCCGAATTTGTCGCCAAGCATCAGATCTATGAACACATCGGCCTGCGCGAACTGTGCCACCTCATCCATGGCGTCTATTCGGTCAATGACGTTGCGCGGCTGACCACCGAAATGTATCTCTCCGACATGATTCCGGCGATGCGTCCGGCCGACGCCTTCGCCAAGATGGCGCATCGGGAGATCGATCGCGTGCCGATCGACGATCTCGAAGGTCGCGTCACCAGTACCCTGCTCACCCCCTATCCGCCCGGCATACCGCTGCTGATCCCCGGCGAGCGCTTCAACGCGACGATCGTTCGCTACCTCAAGTTCGCGCGGCATTTCAACGAGCAGTTCCCCGGGTTCGAGACCGACATCCACGGCCTGGTCAAAGACATGAGCAACGGCAAGCCAAGCTATTTCGTCGATTGCGTGCGCTGAACTGTTGTTTTTCGGCCAATTGACGCGCGGGCGGCAATTGGCATGTGGCCCTAATGCGAAAAGACTTTCGATACCGCACATAAGGCAATGAATTTATTTGACTTTACACTTCTGTTCGGAGCTAGAATGGACTCAGAAGAAGCGTGATGCGGTTTGCAAGGAAGCTTGCTTTGCCTTTCCCAGGCGGGTAATTGTTTCATGAAGCCGCTTGTCGCGTTCGCCTGTTGCGTGCCGCGCTGTCCGGGGGCTGCCACAATATGCTATACAGATAAGTTGTCGGGATTTGAGGAGGGGCACATCGTGTTCGCGAATAAATACCTGAAAACGGCCGCCCTATTGCTGGCTTTCCTGTCGCTGCCGGTCATCGCCGACGAGTTGACCGACCAGGCGCAAGCCCTGGTGAACCAGGGCAAGGCAAGCGAGGCATTTCGTCTGCTCGAGCCGGTCGAAGCGGCGCGCGCCGGCAATGTGGACTTCGACCTCCTGTTCGGCGTCGCAGCCATTGATGCCGGACAGAATACACGTGCCGTATTTGCCCTCGAACGCGTCCTCGCCTTGCAGCCGAACAACGCCCGTGCGCGTGCGGAAATTGCGCGGGCCTATTTCGCTCTTGGCGAAACCGACACAGCTCGGCAGGAATTTGAAACGGTGCGGACGCAGGGGATTCCGCCTGAAGTGTCGGCGACCATAGATCGCTTCCTTGATGCCGTCGATCGGCTTGAACTCGTGACCCAGCCGACGCTGCGCGGCTATCTGGAAACTTCTTTCGGCTACGACAGCAACGTCAACGCGGCGACGGCCAAGGGCTCGGTCGCGGTTCCGGCATTCGGCGGCCAGTTGTTCACGTTGACCGCCAGCAGCAAGTCCACCGACGCCTGGTTTGCGACGCTCGGCGGCGGGGTGGCGATGCGTACGCCGATCAACAACGACGTGGCGCTGGTCGGCGGGCTCTCCGGCGTGCTGCGCAACAATTTCGGCGCCAGAGAATTCGACAGCCTGAACGGCGATGCCTATGCCGGCGTGATGGTAACCGCGGAGCGCAACGTCTTCTCGCTCAACGCCCAGTTCAACCAGTACGAACTGGCCAGCGACCGCTATCGCACGGCGGCCGGCCTGTCCGGGCAGTGGCAATTCAATCCGAATGCGCGCGATCAGATCAGCGCCTTCGTCCAGTATTCGGACCTCAGATACCCGGGCCAATCGCCGCGCGACGCCGACCGCTGGGTCGTCGGCGGCGCTTTTGCCCACGCCTATCGCGACGGCGAAGTGGCGTTTGCCAGCGCCTACGGCGTGAGCGAGCGCGTCCATGAGGACAGCGCGCCGTGGAACAGCTTCTACGGCGGCGGCGTGCGCGCCGGCGGGCAGATGAACCTCAATGCGAAGACGGTGCTGTTTGCCGGCGCTTCGATCGAAGTCCGGCGCTACAGCGCCGAAGATCCTTCCTTCCTGAAGACGCGCGCGGACACGCAGTACGATCTGGCGTTCGGCGCCACCTACACACCGGCGCGCTACTGGAAGGTGACGCCGCGGCTCACCTTGACGGCTAACGAATCGAACACTGAACTCAACAAGTATCACCGCGAAGCCGTTTCGGTTGTCTTGCGCCGCGACTTCTGACCGCCGGGGAGATTGCCATGTCAGCTCAACAGATTTTCCGTTTGCGTAACCCGGCCTTGCTGATGGCCCTGGCCGCGGTATTCCCGGTTTGCGCTTACGCCGCCAGTGCCGCCAATGTCGATTTTTCGGTCGGCAGTGTCACCGCGGTCGATGCCGTCGGCGTACAGCGGCCGCTGACCCGCGGTGCCGAAATCAGCAACGGCGACACCATCCGCACCGGCGATGGCGGCCGGGCGCAGGTGCGCTTTTCCGACGGCGCGATGGTCTCCTTGCAGCCGCAGACCGAGTTTCGCATCGACAGTTACCAGTACTCGGGCCAGGCCGATGGCCAGGAGAAAGGCTTCTTCAGCCTGCTCAAAGGCGGCCTGCGCACGATAACCGGACTTATCGGCCGATCCAACCGCGACGCCTACCGCGTGACGACGACCGTTGCGACGATCGGCATCCGCGGCACCGAATGGTCCGCCGGCTTCAACGGCGAGAATCTCGACGTGGCGACCGGCGAAGGTTCGGTCGAGGTCTGCAACGATCAGGGCTGCGTGATCATTTCCAGCGGCGAATCGGGCGGCGTGAGCGGCCACGGCCGGCCGCACCGCCGGCACACGCACCCGTACCTGCCGCCGGCGCCGATCCTGCAGGACATTCAGCCGATCTTTTCAAGCGGTGATCTCGGCATCGGGCAGCAGTCGTCACTGCCACCGCTCACTGGCACCCAGACCTATGCGACCGCTTATGCGCATGTCGATACGTCCGTCTGTCAGTGCTTCGGTACTTTTTCCAACAAGTCGATCGATACCGGGACGATCGGACCCAACGGCACGCTTTCGAGTTTCACTACGAGTGGCGAAGGGGGGGGCTAGCCGGACCCAATCTTGGCGCCGGCAATACCGTTCCTGTCGGCGACGGTTTTCAAGGCAACGACGGTATTGTCGCCTGGGGTCGCTGGATCGATAACGGCAGCGGATTTTCGGGCGCCCTCTCCGGCGGCGAGGGCGGCATCTTGCACTACGTGACGGGAATACCGACGACCGATAGCCGGATTTCGCTCGGTTCGACGGGAACCTACACGCTGCTAGGCGGCGGTGTGGCGGGCTCAAGCACTGGCGCCGGCACTATTACGAGTGCCTCGATGAGCGTTGATTTCTCGGCAGCGACGGTCACCTCGCTGTCCGTTGGAATGCGGGTGGGGTTGACTAACTACGTTTTGTCGGACGGCGGCGCGGCGATCAACGGTTTTGGTACCGGTGCGAACTTTGGAGCCTACGCCCCGTCTGTCAGTAAGAACGGTGGCGCTTGTTCTGCTTGCAGCTCTATCGGCGTCAATGGAGCCTTTTTCGGCGCCGGCGCAGCACGAGCTGGTGTGGCTTTCAAATTCAACGATGGGCAAGACATCGCGGGCGCTGCTGCACTGAAGAAGTAGTGGCCACCCATGCTGCCGTTTCGTACAACGATGGCCGGCATTGCCTGGCCGGCCATCGTATCGACGCCAGGCGCCACGCTACTCGCGCTGCTCTTTCAACTCGAGCAAAGCCAGTGGCTCTCCCCCGTCGAACTGGCTGTGCGACAGTTCCAGCAACTCGATGTCCTTGCCGAATTCCTTTGGCAGACTTCAGATTTCTACCGTGAGCGCCTGGCGGCTGCCGGGTGGTCGCCTGGCCGGAGACTCGATGCCGCGATCTGGCGCGCGCTGCCGATCTTGAAGCGTGCGACCGTGCAGTCGAGCCGCGCGCAGCTTATCGTCGAAAATGCGCCCAAGGCGCACGGCCGCCCGCTCGAATTTTCGACAACCGGTTCGCTCGGCATGCCGGTGCAGGGCTTGGGCAACGAATTGACGCACCTTTTCGCGAGTGCGCTGATTGCCAGGAATCATCTCTGGCAGCGCCGGGACCTGTCGGGGAAATTTGCCGCGATTCGCAGCAAGGTCGAGAGTCGCGTGCACGCCGATTGGGGGCGCGTCGAGTCGGCATGCTTTGTTACGGGGCCAGCCACCGTTCTTAACAGTTCGGTCGATGTAGATCGGCAGCTCGACTGGCTGCAAGCCGAGGCGCCGGATTACCTGCTAACCCATCCGGTCAACTTGCGCTGCCTGCTGATCCGCGCCCGCGAGCGGGCAGTTCGTATCCCGTCGTTGAAGGAACTGAGTACTTTTGGCGAAATGCTTCCCGTTGATCTGCGCACCCTGATCCGCGAAGTGTGGCAGTTGCCGATGAGCGATATCTACTCGTCCGAAGAGTTCGGCAACATCGCACTGCAGTGCCCCGAGTATCCTGAAACCTATCACGTGCAGGGCGAGAATCTGCTCGTCGAAATCGTCGACGAGAAGGGGGCGCCGTGCGCTGCCGGGGAGATTGGCCGCGTGCTGATCAGCACCTTGCACAATTTCACGATGCCCTTGTTGCGCTACGAGATCGGCGATTACGCGCAGGCCGGCGCGCCCTGCGCCTGCGGCCGCGGATTGCCGGTGCTGGCGCGCATCGCCGGGCGGCGGCGTAACATGCTGCGACTGTCGGGTGGACATCGTCACTGGCCGTCGTTTCCTTACGAAGTCATACAATCGATCGCCGATTTCCGCCAGATTCAGATCGTCCAGCATGACGTCGATGTCCTCGAGGTGCGTCTCGTGCGTGCCGCGCCGTTGTCTCGCGAAACGGAACAAGTGCTCGCTGCCAAGCTCTGCGAGTTGCTGCACGGGAAGTTCTCGATTCGCTATTCGTATGCAGAATCCTTGATGCCCGCGAGCGGCGGCAAATTCGAAGATTTCGTCTCGCTGGTCGCGGATTAGCGCCAACAGGAAGCCAGGGCATCGTGAACGAAGCAGACGCGCCGCAAACCGTCGCGCCGGATTGGCGCAGCCGGGTTCGGCAAAGCCATGCGCAAGGCGACATCGACGCGGCGATCAAGCTGGTCCTCGACGTGCTTGCCGCCGACGCCGATGATCGCGACGCTGCCCATGCGCTGGCCGTGCTGTACCTTGCCGGTGGCCGGGCCGACGAGGCTGTGGCAGCATTCCGCGCGTTGTTGTGCCAAGAGAGCAGCGCCGACCGCCACTTCGATCTGGCGGTCGCGCTCGAAGCGGCGAGCGATGTTCCCGCGGCGCGCGCGAGCTACACCCAGGCGCTCAAACTCGATGGCACGCATTTCAAGGCGCGCCTCAATCTCTGCGCGCTGGCTTTGCTGCAGCGTCTGCCGCCGGAAGCGGTGCGCCATGCCAACATGCTGGTCGAAGCGCACCCCCTGCACCCCGATGCCTGGTGCGCGCTCGGACACGCACGTTTCGCCGACGCCGATCCGCTTGCCGCCGACGCCGCTTTCGCGCACGCGCAGGCGCTCGCCCCAGGGCATCTGCCGGCGGCCTTCGGGCGCGTCGTTTCGCTGGCCATGTGCGGACAGCTCGGCGATTCGCAGCGCCAACTGGCTGACCTCCAGGCGCTGCGCCTGCCGGCACAGTTGGTCGCGGCGATCCCGCAAGCACAGGAGACTTTGCAACTTTCGCCGGCCGCCCGCGAAGATATCTTCTTGACTGCGCTCTTCGAGCGTTATCGCCATGGCGACTGGGCTTGCTTGCCGCTGCTTGCGCAGCAGCTGCACAACCTGGCCGCGGCGGTGCGCGAAGACAGCGGCCGTCGGGTGCTTTCCATCCATGCGTTCAACGCGCAGGCCATTGGCCTCGACTACGCCGACTATCGCAATCTGGCGCGTCGGGCCGCGGCGCAGGAGGCCGCAGTAAGGCCACTCTTCGCCCATGCGCGTCCGCGAGCAGCCCAGCGGCGCCTGAAGCTCGGCTACCTATCGCCGGCTTTCCGCGATCACCCCTCGTCGTATCTGTTAAGAAACGTCTTTGCCCAACACGATCGCAAGCGCTTTTCGGTCAGCGCCTATTGCATCGGCGCAGACGACGGCAGCGCGGTGCGCCGCGACATCATTGCCGGCTGCGACCATTTCGTTTCGCTCGCGGCGCTCACTGACCGGCAGGCGGCTCAGCGTATCAATGACGACGGCATTGATATCCTGATCCAGTTCGGCGGCTTCTTCGATGGCACGCGCAATGGCATTCTGCAGCTGCGGCCGGCGCCGCTGCGTGTCGCGCATGTCGGCGTGGTCGGCGCACTGGATGCGCCTTACCTCGACTACCGTTTCTGCCAGGCGGCGAGCGATCACTTTGATGCGGACACCGAGATACCGAGTGGCGCGCGCTTCGAAAGACGCGTTCGCTTCACCGATCTCTACTGGCCCTACGGCGCACCGCTGGCGCCCTGGGCGGTTGCCCTGACGCGGCGCGACTGCGGCCTGCCCGAGCGCGCCTTCGTCTTCTGCTCGTTCAACACCGACTACAAAATCAGCGAGGAACTTTTTGTCGCCTGGATGGAAATCCTGCGCGCAGCGCCCGGTTCGGTCCTCTGGCTGCGCGCGTCGAACGAGCGCCTCTGGGAACGTTGCATCGCCAGCGCGGCGAGCCACGGCATCGCGCCGGAACGCCTGATCCGCGCTGCGGATACGGACAACAACCGGCATCTTGCCCGTCTGCGACTTGCCGACTTGTTTCTCGATTCCTTCGTCTACAACGCGCACACGACGGCGCTCGACGCCTTGTGGATGGGCTTGCCCGTGCTCACCCGGCAAGGTCATACGCCGGCGTCATCGTTGAGCGCCATCTTCCTCGGCTGCCTGGGCATGCCCGAACTGATCACCCCGAGCAGCGCGGCGTACATTGAGAAAGCGGTCGATCTGGCCAATGACCGGGCCGGGCATCGGGCGCTCGTGCGCCGCTTGATGCGTGCGCGCAGCGGGACTCGGGTGTTTGATACGCCCTACAAGGTCAGGCTCTACGAACAGGCTTACGAAACGATGTGGGCACGCCATGCCGCGGGCTTGCCGCCGGCCGATTTCGACGTACCGCCGCTGCCGGCGTGAGAGCCCGTGAAGGCTGGTGTTCCAGCTCAGCTGCGGCGCTGGTAGACGACGAAGGCAAACGCCGGCCCGGATTCATTGCGTCCCGGCGAGCGTGATACTTCTTCCCAGTCGTCCGGCGCGAATTCGGGAAAGAACGCATCACCTTCGGCACTCGCGGCGACTTCGGTCAGATACAGCCGGGTGGCTAGCGGCAGCGCCTGGCGATAGAGTTCGGCGCCGCCGATGACGAAGATTTCGGCAGCGTCGGCGCAGGCGCGCAACGCCTCGTCGAGCGAATCGGTCAACATCGCGCCCGGCGCCTGATACGCCCGGTTGCGGCTGACCACGAGGTTGCGCCGTCCCGGCAGCGGACGAAAAGTCGCCGGCAGCGATTCCCATGTCTTGCGCCCCATGATCACCGGCTTGCCGCGCGTCGTCTCGCGAAAGTGGCGCATGTCGTCCGGCAGCCGCCAAAGCAGTTGCTGGCCCTTGCCGATGGCGCGGTTGCTGGCGACGGCGGCAATCAGCGAAAGCATCCCCGCGCGCTCGGATTCACACCGCCATGGGCGCGGTCAGCGGCGCATGGTGTTGATAACCTTCGAGCGAAAAGTCGCCAGGCTCGACCCTTTCCAGCCATTCCGGTTCGTATTTTCCGGTCAGCGCATGGTCCGGGATGCGATCGGAAAGAATCAGCTTCGGCGGCGCATAAGGCGTGCGCTTGAGCTGCTCCTCGAGCATGCCCAGATGGTTCTCGTAAATATGAGCGTCGCCGATGAAGTAGCTGAACCAGCGCGGCGCATAGCCGGTCAGCCGCCCGACGAGGTGCAGCAGCGCCGCGCCTTCGGTGAGATTGAAGGGCGTGCCCAGGCCCACGTCGTTCGAGCGGATGTACAGGCACAGCGAGATTTCACGCTGCGACTGATTGACCAGGAACTGATACAGCAAGTGGCACGGCGGCAGCGCCATTTCCTCGATTTGCGCCCAGTTCCAGCCATGGAAAAGAATCCGGCGGCTACCCGGGTCCTTGATGATGGCGTCAAGGCACTGGCGCAGCTGGTCGATCGCCTTGTAGAGCAGGATGCCGCTGCCGCCGTCCTCGGCCTTATCGACCACGCCGATTTGCCGGTAACCGCGCGAGACGGCGTCGGCTACCCGCGCGGCGCCGTTCGCCTCGCCGCTGTCGATCAGCTTGTAAGCCGGCCACTCGCGCCATTGCACGCCGTACACCGGGCCCAGGTCGTCGGCGCCGATGCGATAGGGATTGGCCAGCCACTGCGCGTTTTCATTGGCGTTCTGGTCCCACACCTTGCAGCCGAGCGTGCGGAAATCGGCGGCGCTGCGGTAACCCCTGAAAAAACCGACGAGTTCGCCGATCGCCGACTTGAAGGCCAGCTTCTTGGTGGTCACCGCGGGAAAACCCTGCTGCAAGTCGAATTTCATCATCGCGCCGGGAACGCTGCGCGTGCGCGTTCCCGTGCGGTTGCTCTGCCAGGAACCGTTGTCCAGAATGTCTTGCACGAGATCGAGATACTGTTTCATTGCGGCCTTTCCCAGCCCTTGCCCGGCGCGGCACTGCGGCGCGGGCTTTGCGCGCCGGTTTGCCAATTGTAATAGATAGGCCCCGATCAGGCCCCATATTCGCTCGTCGACGCGTGCTTGAACGGCTTGCGGCTTTTGCCAGCCGCCCTATACTAGTGTAGTGCGTCATTTAGAAGTGCTCTTATTTAGTTTGGCCCGCGCTCGGGTGACCTTGGCCAGGATGTCCGACGCCTTGGCCGTCCAAATGAAAGGCTTAGGATTGGCGTTGTGGGCTGCAATGTATTCGTTAAT
>CAISOB010000094.1 GCA_903886975.1 uncultured beta proteobacterium | reverse complement strand
GTGCTCCGCTACGCTACGCCCGCTGGCCAAGGCAAGACAAAAACCAGCAGCACAAGCTGGACTCTCAGGAGTCCATTTCAAGCAATCGACTGGCTACCTTTTGCTCCGCCTCGCTGGCTCCCAATTCCGCGCCATTCACAATCAAATCATCTGCATCTAAATTCTCCGCAAACGCCATTTGAACTAAATCATCATCACGACCCGCTTGCCGGAAGATAACGCGAGCCTGCATCAAATAGTTTTGCTCACGGGCCAGCCTCTCCCATGCTACGGATGAAAGTCCATCGATTTTCTGCTTATCCATTGCGTCCCTTTCACGCGCCATCAAATCGGATGCCACGCCAGCCGGGTAAGAGTTACTGACGCTCGTCGTTGGAAGTTACCCGCAGGCTAGGCGTGGCCGAATCGTTCGATCTGGCCTACCGCCGTCAGGCTACGGGTTTACTCTTCTTCAACTGGATCACGTTGTAATCTACCCGCCCTTTTTCCAGTGCCGACAACAGGCGTGACCACTCATCTAGCGCCTTTCTGCGTTCATCGTAGTAATCGTGCCGATTGTAAATTCCTTCGATTCCTTTCAGCTTGTGGTTAAGGCACCTCTCGGCAATATGCGGTTCAATTCCGAGAGCCGCCAAGTGGGTGCGTGCCGTGCGCCGGAAGTCATGGATAGTGAAGTTCGGCACGTCCTTGAGTATGGGCTTAATGTGTTTCGCCAGAGCGGCGTTCAGTGTATTCAGGTCGATATGCGGAACCATACGGCTCTGCATCTTCCTTGCGGGAAAGACATATGCACTACTACAGGCTAGCCGCTGCAATTCGCGCAATGTCTCAACCGCCGTTGCTGGCAGGGGAATATCAATAGCCGCGCTCGTCTTGGTTCTTTCTTCCGGCAGATGCCACATCGCCGCATCTAAATCAAACTCGCGCCACTGAGCAGCTATCAATTCCTCTTTCCGCACCGCCAGCAACAGCAACAAACGTACGGCGTAAAGGTTCTCAATGGTGAAGGTTCCGGCTTTGTCGCGCATAGCCTGAAACAACTTGATTATTTCCTCACGGGTCAGCCAGCGGTCGCGGGCATCTTCCTTTCCGCCAGCGTCAGCCAGGTCAAATGCACTGGCTGGGTTGTGTTCAACCACGTGCCGCTTGATACCGAAGTCAAATATTCGCTTTGCCCAGCGCAAGACATCGTTAGCTATGGTCGGCGCACCCCGTTTGACGACTGTTTGAATCATGGTGTCGATGTCTCGGGGTTTCACGTCCTCCGCCTTCATCTTGCCGATCTGGGGCTTAATGTCATTTTCGATCCGGGATCTCACAATGTTAGGGTACTTCCAGCGCCCGAGAATCATCCGTTCAAAGTATTCATCTGCCAGTTGTGCCACGGTTAGCGCGTTCTTGTCCTCCTCGATCTTGGCTACGGCGTCGCGCTTGCGTTCTTGCTTTTCGCCGGCCACGTCATAGCCCATTGCAACGCGGGCAGAGAGGTCTTTGGCGGCCTTGCGAGCATTCGCCAGCGACAACACGGCGTAGCTCCCGAGATTCATGACCCGTTGCTTGCCGTTGAAGCGATAACGAAAGCGCCACGTCGCGCCGGTATCGCCCTCGCGGAAACGAAGATAGAGCCCGTCACCGTCCGCGCGCCCCTCGAAACGTTCCCCGGCCTTGATCCATCCTCGGATTTCAATGTCTGTCAGTTTGCTCATATCGCCTCCTGAATCCGCATCTCCGTGTGTACCCAAAATTTCCAGCCAAAACCACACTGGGTACACATCTGGGTACACACGAATAGTGCGCCGTTATGAAATGACATGCAACAGCGGGATAAGAAAAAAGCCCCGTGAATAGGGGCTTTTGTTGGTTTTCTGCGCCGTCATGCGACAGGCTGAAAAGTCATTCAAGGTTCTGGATCTGCTCGCGCATCTGCTCGATCAACAGCTTCAATTCCATCGCCGTCTGCGAAACCTCGGTAACGACCGACTTGGAACCCAGTGTATTGGCTTCGCGGTTGAGTTCCTGCATCAAGAAATCGAGACGCTTGCCGGCCGCGCCGCCGGCCTTGAGCACGCGCTCGACTTCGTCGAGGTGCGTCGACAGGCGCGCCAGTTCCTCGGCGACGTCGATGCGCACGGCAAACACGGCGACTTCCTGGCGGATGCGTTCGTCATCAACCGAGCCGACCGCCTCGATCAAGCGCTGCTTGAGCTTTTCCTGAAACGCCGCCTGCGCCTGCGGAATCCGCGGCGTGACTTCGCACACCAGTTCGCGCATGCGCGCGACGCGTTCGAGAATCACCGCTGCGAGCTTTTCGCCCTCACGCGAGCGGCTGGCGCTGAAGTCTTCGAGCGCGTCTTTGGCCAGGGTCAGGCAGGCGGGAAGCACGGCGTCGAAATCGAGCGCGTCGTCGCCAAACATGCCCGGCCAGCGCAGGACGTCATTGACCGCCAGCGGCGCGGCGAACGGCAATTCGCTGAGCACCTGCGCTTCGAATGATTTCAGACGCGACAGCAATTCGGCGTTAAGCGCGAGCGACTGGGCCCTTGCCGTGGCCGCCGCGAAAGTCAGCCGGCACTCGAGCTTGCCGCGCGTCAGCCGGGCGCTGAACAATTCGCGTAGCGCCGGTTCGACGGCGCGCAACTCCTCGCTGACGCGAAATTGGAAGTCGAGATAGCGCGAATTGACGCTCTTTAGCTCAATATGCAGAGCGCCGCCGTCAATATCGACCGTTCTGGCCGAATAACCGGTCATACTATGGATCATGAGGGTCCTGAACAATTGATGGTCATTGCGGGCAGCTTTACAGTCCACTGCCAAAGCCCGAAAATGGCCGAAAACCCACATGATAGCTTCGATACCGATGCCGCAACAAGCGAACCACGCCCTTCCTGCCGGCTTTCAGCTCGATGAATACCGCATCGAGCATCAGCTCTCGCTGGGCGGGTTCTCGATCGTCTATCTGGCAACCGACGCCAAAGGGCAGCTGGTCGCGATCAAGGAATATCTCCCCAACAGTCTGGCCCTGCGCGGCGAAGGCGAAACCCGGCCGGTAATATCGGACGACCACTTGCCCGCTTTTCGCTACGGCATGAAGTGCTTCTTCGAAGAGGGGCGCGCGCTGGCCAAGCTATCGCATCCCAACGTCATCCGCGTGCTGAATTTCTTCCGCGCCAACGATACCGTCTATATGGTGATGGAATACGAGCTCGGGCGCACGCTGCAGGAATTCATCCAGAAGAACCGTTCAGTCATCACCGAGGACTTCATTCGCAACGTGTTCACCAAGCTGCTCAACGGACTGCGCGAAGTGCATTCGCACAAACTGTTGCATCTTGACCTCAAGCCGTCGAATATCTATATGCGCAATGACTATTCGCCGGTACTCATCGATTTCGGTGCGGCGCGCCAGACGCTGGCCAGCGACACGCCGATGTTGAAACCGATGTACACACCGGGCTTCGCTTCGCCCGAACACTACCGCAGGCGCGAATTGCTCGGTCCGTGGAGCGATATTTACAGCGTCGGCGCTTCGATGTACGCGAGCCTCGCGGCGGCGGCGCCGCAAGCCGCCGACAGCCGCATGGAAAAGGATAAGCTGGTGCCGGCGATGGTGCGCTGGGATCAACAGTACTCGGATCATCTGCTTGAAACCATCGACTGGTGCATGTGCCTAAACCCACTGTACCGGCCGCAAAGCGTTTTTTCACTGCAAAAGGCGCTCACCGAAAAAGTCGTCAAGCCGCAAGCGATGAAAAGGACCTGGCTCGGTAACGTGGTCGACCACTTCACGCGAAAGACTGATCCCAAGTGAAATTCACCATTTACCAGGAAAGCCGGCCGGGCAGGCGGCCGAACAATGAGGACCGTCTTGCGCATTGTTATTCGCGCGATGCCTTGCTGATGGTCGTCGCCGACGGCATGGGCGGGCACTACTACGGCGAGATCGCTGCGCAAATCGCCGTGCAGACACTGGTCGAGATCTTTCAGCGCAACGCCAAGCCGGAGATCCGCGATCCCTTCCTGTTCCTGCAGAAGGCCATGCTCAATGCGCATCACGCGATTCTCGATTTTACCGACAGCCACGACCTGAACGACTCGCCGCGCACCACCTGCGTCGCCTGCATCGTCCAGGACAGCATCGCCTATTGGGCGCATTCGGGCGACTCGCGGCTGTACCTGATGCGCGACGGCCGGGTGCTCACGCATACCCGCGACCACTCGCGCATGCAGCTCTTGATGGACCAGGGCCTGATCACCGAAGCGCAGGCCGCGGTGCATCCGGAACGCAACAAGGTCTATAGCTGTTTCGGCGGGCCCAACGCGCCGGAGATCGAGTTTTCGCGCAAGACGCCGCTCGAGACCGGCGATGTCCTGGTGCTGTGCACCGACGGCGTCTGGGGCCCGATGCCGGGCGACATGATGGCCATCGCGCTCAAGTCCGAAAACCTCATGCAGGCCGTGCCGATGCTCCTTGGTCAAGCCGAGATCCGGGGCGGCCCGAACGCCGACAATCTGTCGATGGTCGCCGTGCGCTGGGAGGACAATTACGTCGAAGCCGGCAGCAGCGGCACGAGCGCCGTGTCTACGCAGACCATGCCGCGTGATACGGTGACGACCCGCCTCGACGCTTTCGGGCGCAACCCCAATTACCGGACCGAGCTGACCGACGACGAGATCGAGCGGGCAATCGACGAAATCCGCTCGACCATCCAGAAATACTCGAAATAGGAATTCTCATGCGTCCAAGTCAACGTCAAGCCGCGCAAATGCGCGCGATCCGCATCACGCGCAATTTCACGCGCCACGCCGAAGGCTCGGTATTGATCGAGATGGGCGACACGCAGGTCTTGTGCACCGCCAGCGTCGAAGAAACCCTGCCGGCTTTCCTGCGCGGCAAGGGGCAGGGCTGGGTGACCGCCGAGTACGGCATGCTGCCGCGCTCCACGCACACGCGCAGCGCGCGCGAAGCGGCCAAGGGCAAGCAGAGCGGCAGGACGCAGGAAATCCAGCGGCTGATCGGCCGCTCGCTGCGCGCCGTGACCGACCTCAAGGCGCTCGGTGAACGCCAGATCACTCTCGATTGCGATGTGTTGCAAGCCGACGGCGGGACGCGCTGCGCGGCGATTACCGGCGCCTGGGTGGCGCTTCACGATGCCTGCGCGCGACTCGTCTCCGCCGGCAAACTCGCAGCGAGTCCGCTGCTTGATCATGTCGCGGCAGTTTCGGTCGGCGTCTATCAAGGCGCCGTCGTCCTCGACCTCGACTATCCCGAGGATTCGGCCTGCGACACCGATATGAACGTCGTCATGACCGGGCGCGGCGGTCTCGTCGAGATCCAGGGAACGGCCGAAGGCGAGCCCTTCACACGCGCGCAGATGAACGCGCTGGTCGACCTCGCCGAAAGCGGCATCAAGGAACTGATTGCCCGGCAGAAAGCCGCGATCGTCGCCGCATGAAGGTCGTCCTCGCGTCGAACAATGCCAAGAAACTCAAGGAGCTTGGCGAGATCCTCACGCCACTCGGCTGGGAACTGATCGCGCAGGGGCAGCTCGGCGTCTCCGAATGCGAGGAGCCGCATCACACCTTCGTCGAAAACGCGCTCGAAAAGGCCCGCCATGCGGCGCGGCTGACCGGCCTGCCGGCGTTGGCCGACGATTCGGGCCTGTGCGTCGCCGCGCTCGGCGGCGCGCCGGGCGTGCAATCGGCGCGCTATGCCCAGTCGGCAGCTGACGAGCCCAAGTCGGATGCGCGCAACAATGAAAAACTGCTCGCCGAACTTGCCGGGCAAAGCGATCGCCGTGCGCATTTCGTTTCACTGATCGTTTTCGTCCGCCATGCCGACGACCCGCAACCGATTATCGCCGAAGGCGAATGGCACGGCGAGATATTGACGGCCGAGCGCGGAACGGCCGGTTTCGGTTATGACCCCTTGTTCTACATCCGAGAACTTGACCAGACCTCGGCCGAGCTGCCGGCCGCCGAGAAGAACCGCCGCTCGCATCGTGGCCAGGCGCTGGCGCGTTTCGTGGAACGCTTGCCATCTTGCCGCTGACGCCTGCAGGAAAAGCCGCGCGTATCATTCCGATCATCGCGCAGGGCCGGGGCGCAAAGCCGCCGGACGGTAAGCTCGAATTCCGCAACCCGCCGCCGCTCTCGCTCTACGTGCATATCCCGTGGTGCGTAAAGAAATGTCCGTATTGCGATTTCAACTCGCACGAAGCGCGCGGCGAAATTCCCGGGGCCGACTATGTCGCCGCCTTGCTCGCCGATCTCGAAACGGCGCTGCCGCTCGTCTGGGGACGCAAGGTGGGCAGTATCTTTTTCGGTGGCGGCACGCCCAGCCTGCTCTCCGGCGAAGCGATCGACCGTTTGCTCACCGCCCTGCGTACGCTGCTGACCATCGTCCCCGACGCCGAAGTCACGCTCGAGGCCAATCCGGGAACCGTCGAAGCCAAGAAATTCGCCGCATTTCGCGACGCCGGTGTCAATCGCCTCTCGCTTGGCATACAGAGTTTCAATCCGATCCACCTTAGGGCACTCGGCCGCATTCACGACGATCGCGAAGCGCGGCGCGCGATCGAGATTGCTCGCTCGCATTTCGACAATTTCAATCTCGACCTGATGTATGGCCTGCCGGCGCAGACGCTCGAACAGGCGCTTGCCGACGTCAACACGGCATTGTCTTTCTCGCCGCCACACCTCTCGTGCTATCAGCTGACGATAGAGCCGAACACCGCTTTTGGCGCGGCCCCTCCGCTCTTGCCCGCGCCCGACCTGTGCGCCGACATGCAGGACGCCATCGAAGCGCGGCTCGCCTACGGAAAGAATTCGGCCGGCTACACCCACTACGAAACTTCTGCGTTCGCGTTGCCCGGTCGGCAATGCCGGCACAACCTCAATTACTGGACTTTCGGCGATTACCTCGGAATCGGCGCCGGCGCGCACAGCAAACTCACCTTGCACGACCGCGTTGTGCGCCAGATGCGCTGGAAGCAGCCGAAACAATATCTGGCCAAGGTCGCCGAAGCGACGCCGATACAGGAGGAGTTTTCGGTCGCGACGGCCGAGCTCCCGTTTGAATTCATGATGAACGCGCTGCGCCTCAATCAGGGATTTGACGCCTCGCTTTTCGAGGCGCGCACCGCGCTGCCGCTGATCAGCATCGAGAGCCAGCTGCGACAGGTCGAGAGCGATGGTCTGATCGCGCGCGCCGGCGGACGCATTGCGCCGACTGAGCGCGGACGGCGCTATCTCAATCGTCTGCTTGAGCGCTTCCTCGGCGACTAGGCGCTAGCCCGTGCTCTCCGCGACATAGAGCCTGACCTTCGCTTCTTCGAGGACGCCCTGAATTTCATCCGGCGGCTGTCGGTCTGTGAATAGCGCATCGATCTCGGCAATCGGACACACGCGGACCATTGGGTTGCGGTTGAACTTGCTGTGGTCGGTGACCAGGAATACCTGACGGGCGTTGGCAATGATTTCCTGCGCGACGCGCACCTCGCGGTAGTCAAAATCGAGCAGTGTACCGTCTAGATCGATCCCCGAAATTCCGATGATGCCGTAATCGACCTTGAACTGGCGAATGAAATCGATCGTCGATTCGCCGATCACGCCTCGATCATGCCGGACAACGCCACCGGCGACGATCACTTCGAAATTCGTGTTGTTGCACAGCAAGGCCGCGACATTGAGGTTATTGGTAATCAGGCGCAGGTTGCGATGCTCGCCGAGGGCCTTGGCCACTTCTTCGGTTGTCGTGCCGATATTGATGAACAGCGACACATTGTCGGGAATTTCCCGCGCGACCATTTGCGCGATGCGGATTTTTTCTTCATGCAGCAGAACCTTGCGCGTCGAATACTCGACATTCTCGACGCTCGAGGCGAGCCCCGCGCCGCCGTGATAACGCCGCAGCAAGCCGCGGTCGCAGAGTTCGTTGATGTCCCGGCGTATCGTTTGCGAAGTGACCTTGAAGCGCTTGGTCAATTCGTCGGTTGACAGAAAGCCGCTCTGTCTCGCCAATTCCAGGATGTTTTGATGGCGCGGGCTCAAGTTCATTTGTGAAACTGTCTTTTTCATTTGCAACTCCAGACGCTCATCCGATCACGACCTGGTTGCCCGGCTTGGCCAGCCGTCCGAGCCAAGGCCACTGCGCGCCCCTATTCTACCGGAGCCAAGCCGCCGAGGTAAGCGTAGGGCCAAGGTTCATTGGCGTGTTGACAAAAGCGAAGACAAATTCTAATGTTCGTTTAAGAACAGGCTATTTGTTTACGAAAACAAACATATTCAATCCCGAAGAACAGAAAGCCAAACAGAATGGACAGGGAAAGCAGGCTGACTCTACTCGCGCAGCAGGCGCCGTTTGACCTTCTGGTCATCGGCGGCGGCGCGACCGGCTGCGGCATCGCCGTCGACGCGGCCCGCCGCGGCCTCAAAGTCGCGCTGATCGAAAAGAACGATCTGGCTGAAGGCACGAGCAGCCGCAGCACGAAGATGGTCCATGGCGGCGTGCGCTACCTGGAAATGGCGGTCAAGAAGTTCGACCGCGCGCAATACCACCTGGTCAGAGAAGCGCTGCACGAACGCGCGATCTTCCTGAAAGTCGCGCCGCACCTCGCCGAGCGTCTGCCCCTGGTGACGCCGCTTTACTCCTGGGCGGAGGTGCCCTACGTCTTTGCCGGCCTGCTGCTCTACGATCTGCTGGCCGGGCGCAAAGGGCTGGGACATAGCACCATCATCAGCCGCAAGGAAGCGCTGCGGCGTTTTCCGATGCTCAAGAGCGAAGGTCTAAAGGCCGGCGTCGTCTACTTCGACGGCCAGTTCAACGATGCACGCATGGCGGTGACCCTGGCGCTGACCGCCGAAAAGCACGGTGCCCTGGTCGCCACCCACCTTGAAGCCCTTGGGCTCGAAAAGCGTAACGACAAGGTTTGCGGCGCGCGGGTGCGCGACTCGATCAGCGGCGAAGAATTCACGATAAAGGCGCGCGGCGTCATCAATGCCGCCGGGCCCTTCGTCGATCGCATACGGCAGATGGACGACCCGTCCGCGCCGCCAATTCTCGAAGCCGCGGCCGGCATCCACATCGTTCTGTCCGGTTGCTACGTTCCGCCGCAAACCGGGATGTTGATTCCGAAGACCGAGGACGGCCGGGTCCTTTTCGTTCTGCCCTGGCAGGGGCACGCGCTGATCGGCACGACCGACACGCCGGCTGAAATCGTCGATCACCCGCAGGCCAGGGAAGAAGAAGTCGCTTACCTGCTGCGTCATGTCAACAAGTATTTCGACATGTCGGTCACCCGCGCCGACGTCACCGCTGTCTGGTGCGGCTTGCGCCCGCTGATCCGCACCGACGGCGCGGCCAACACGGCGCAGCTCGTCCGCGAGCACCTGCTCGAAATGAGTCCTTCCGGCCTGCTGTCGATTGCCGGGGGCAAATGGACTTCCTATCGCAAAATGGCGCAGGAGGCAGTCGATCAGTCAATTAATGCCTATGGCCTCAAGCCGGCGCGCGACTGCCAAACCGAGCGGGCGCCGCTCGTCGGCGCCGAGAACCTTGACGATCAGGGGGAGAAGATCCTGATCCGCCGTTATGGCCTCGACCTCGACATCGTGCGCCATCTGCATTGCGCCTATGGCGACCAGGCCAAAAAAGTCGGCGACCTGACCAAGAGCGGCCTGGGATCGCGCCTGCATTCGGACCATCCCTACATCGAGGCGGAAGTGGTCTACGCTGCGCGGCACGAGTTCGCCGAGCGCGCTTCCGATGTGCTGATCCGGCGCATTCCCCTGGCCCTGCTGAACACTGCTGCCGCGCGGCTGGTCTTGCCCCGAGTCATCGCGCTGATGGCCGGCGAACTCGGCTGGAACCCGGAACGCTGCGATCAGGAGCTGGAGATCGGCATGCAGCGCTTGAACGTTGCCATCTGAAAATGGCGCACGGGTGTTAGTCCAACGAAAATTTGCTGTCGGTTTCTGAATGCTTGCCCCTGCCGAGTAGTAAACTGTCACGATCAACGAAGAATAATGAATCCGTCGTAATCATTTTGTTTTAGCCGTCTCCCGGTCTGCCGATCGGCAGCTGGACGCTTATGTCCGAGCCGGCGAACCGTTCGCGCGCGAAGCAACGTTTAACATTTTTTTGATAACAATATTTCTTTAGTGGAGGTTGTCATGAAACGAACGCGAGTTCAAATTCGAAGTGCAACTCTGATTAACGGGTTGAGTGGGCGAGATGTGAGAACATCCGGCCCCCTAGACCGCCAAGTCAAAGTTGCCTGGAATGAATTACTCACACCTCACCCAAGACGAACGTTACCAGATT
>CAISOB010000093.1 GCA_903886975.1 uncultured beta proteobacterium | reverse complement strand
GCTACGCTACGCCCGCTGGCCAAGGCAAGACAAAAACCAGCAGCACAAGCTGGACTCTCAGGAGTCCATTTCAAGCAATCGACTGGCTACCTTTTGCTCCGCCTCGCTGGCTCCCAATTCCGCGCCATTCACACGGCATTGACCGCGATCGAGATGCGAGCGTCTTCAAGCGCGCCGCCGAGGCTGCCGGGTTTCAATTCACGCAGGTCGCGCTCGAGGTCGGCGCGCAACAGCCGCGTTTGCTGTGCGTGCTTGATCAGCAGGCGCCCGGCGACGGTCGGCTTGAGCGGCCGGCCGCGCACGATGAGCACCGCGCCGACCTGGGTTTCGAGCACGCGCAGCCGCTGCGAGACGGCCGACTGGGTGATCGACAGCCGGTCGGCGGCTTTTTCGAAGCCGCCTTCCTCGATGATCGCGGCCAGGCATTCGAGAAGTTCGGGAGCGAAGGAATTCATCGTGAGCGTCCGTCAAGGCTTCCAGCAAATATTAGCAAATCTTATGAAACGCGAAGTAATTTAATACAGATGTGATTTTGCCGCTCCCCGGAGGAGACTTGGGGAAGCGCTGATTAAGTCGTCGCACCGGCGAAAGCCGGTGTCCAGTTCGTCGTTCTTGCTGGATTCCGGCTTTCGCCGGAATGACGAATTTGCACTTATTCAGCATTTCTTTAGATCGTTGCCATGAGCGGAGAATCGTCATGAAAATCGGCGTGCCCACTGAAATCAAGAACAACGAATATCGCGTCGGCCTGACCCCGGCGAGCGTTCGCGAACTGACCGCGCGCGGCCATCAGGTCCTCGTGCAGAGCGGCGCCGGTCGCGCCATCGGTTTGACCGACGAGCAGTACCGCAGCGCCGGCGCGCAGCTTGCTGACGACGCGGCAACGGTTTTTGCGACGGCCGACATGATCGTCAAGGTCAAGGAGCCGCAAGCCGCCGAATGCGCGATGCTGCGGCCCGACCAGATCCTCTACACCTACCTGCACCTCGCGCCGGACCCCGAACAGACCGCGGCGCTGGTTCGCTCGGGGGCGATCTGCATCGCTTACGAGACGATCACGGGTCCCGGTGGCGGCCTGCCGCTGCTCGCACCGATGAGCGAAGTCGCCGGCCGCATGGCGATCCAGGCCGGCGCCGCGCACCTCGAAAAATCCAAGGGCGGAATGGGCATTCTGCTGGGCGGCGTCGCCGGCGTCGCGGCGGCCGAAGTCGTCATCCTCGGCGCCGGGATCGTCGGCACGAATGCGCTGCAGATCGCTATCGGCGTCGGCGCGCAGGTGACCGTCATCGACAAGAACGTCGACCGGCTGCGTCAGCTCGACCTCGTTTTCGGCAACCGCATCAAGACGCTCTTTTCGAACGCGCACAGCATCGAGGAAGCGGTTCTCGCGGCCGACCTCGTCGTCGGCGGCGTACTGATTCCGGGCGCTGCGGCGCCCAAGCTCGTTACCGCCGAGATGGTCGCGCACATGAAGACCGGCGCCGTCGTCGTCGACGTGGCGATCGATCAGGGCGGCTGCTTCGCGACTTCGCACGCAACGACGCACGACGCGCCGACTTTCATCGTCGATGGCGTGATTCACTACTGTGTCGCCAACATGCCCGGCGCCGTCGCGCGCACCTCGACCTTCGCGCTCAACAACGCGACGATCGCGCACGCCGTTTCGCTCGCCGACAAGGGCTGGAAACAGGCGCTCAGGGACAGCGTCCACCTGCGCAACGGACTCAACGTCGCACGTGGCAAGGTGACCTACGAGGCCGTCGCGGGGGCGCTCGGCTACGACTACGTGCACGCCGAGAGCCTCCTCGCCTGATCCGTCAGGGCCACGCCGGCCGGACCCGCAATGCGCGGCGCCGCCGGCTGCCTGCGTGCCCGAACCTCCGCTGACCGACCGAGCAGGCGATCGTGAATTCTGTGGCTGAGCCAAAGGCACGGCAGCAAATTCCCGCCGGCGTCGGTAGCCATCGCCCGGAGCTTGCGGTAAGCTCGCGCGATGCCATACAAACTGATTTGGGAACACCGGGGCGTCATCAAGCACTTCTCGGGCTTCGTAACCGGACCGGAGATATTTCAGGCCGGCATGGATGCCGAAGGCGACTCCCGGTTCGATGACTATCGTTACGCCATCAATGACTTTCTCGATTGCACCGGCTCTTCTATTTCACCGGATCTCGTCGACGAAGTTGCCGCGGTAGACCTTGTCGCCGCACGGGTCAATAGGAAGATCAGAATAGCCGTGGTGGCGACTGCGCCGGAAATCATCGAGGCCGCAACGCAATACGCCAATTCGCCGATGAACGTCTATCCAACGCGTATCTTCTCGAACCGGAAAGATGCGAGAGCCTGGCTGGACGCCGACAACGAATAGCCTTGGATAGGCCGACCGGTCGGCCATCCCCGAAGCAAGCCGCGGTACCGCAGAAATATCGGGCGTCCCAATTTTCGGGGGAGGCGCGTTGGCGCCGCCGGCCTTCCGTTCAGCCCCTTTGGCTTCTCGCCAGCCCCCCCGGCTTGGCCGTCCCGTCCCGCGTTCCAGATATTATGCCAAACGCGTAATAATACGCTAGAATAGGATGATGGCATTTTGCCGGCATGCGATTTGACCGGGCTTCCGATTCGTTAGGCCCCCCTTTTTCGAGGAAAGATATGTCAAATAAACACAGTCTCAGAGCCAAGCTGCTTCTGTCCGCTGTCATGACGAGCGCATTGATCGTGCTTCTGGGCGGCGTCGGCACATTCAAGATGAATCAAATGGCCAATGTGGCGGGGCAGGCCCTTCGGGAAACCAAGGCCGAGGACGCGACGAAGGAGTCCGTCGAAAACGCTCATGCGTATTTCAAGACGCAGGTGCAAGAATGGAAGAACATCCTGATTCGCGGCAACGACCCCCAGAACTTCGACAAGTATCTGGCCCAGTTCGGCGATGAGGAAAAGAAAGTGCAATCGGCGCTGAGCACGGCGTCGGCCTCGATGAAAGCACTTGGCCTGGCGACGGATGACATCGAAAAACTGAAGAAGGACCATCTGGAACTGGGTACCAAATACCGTGAAGCGCTGAAACAATTCGACAAGGCCGATCCGAACGCCGGCAAGATCGTGGACAAACAGCTCAGAGGCATCGATCGGGATGCCGCGGCCGGCATGGAAAAGGTTGTGAGCACCGTCGAGAAACACTTCGCACAACGCGTGGCAGCGCAGATCGAGGACAACCAGGCAAGCTATTCATCGGCGCGATGGGTCTTCTCCACATTGATGCTCGCCGGACTGGTTGTGGTGATCGCCAATTCGCTCGCCATCCTGCGCGACGTGATGAAGCAACTCGGCGGCGAGCCGGCCTATGCCGCCGAAGTCGTTCGCCGGATTGCCAAGGGCGACTTGACGGTCGCCATCGAGAAGCGACCGGGTGACACGAACAGTCTTCTCGCGGCCATGGCCGAAATGCAGGAGTCTTTGCGCAACACCATCGGCCAGATCCATCGCGTCTCGGAAGAAGTGAATCGGAATGCTGCGGAAGTGAGCGTTACCTCCCGTCAGGTGTCGAGCGGTTCGGAAAAGCAGAACGAAGCGGCATCGGCCATGGCCGCTGCCGTCGAAGAAATGACCGAAAGCATCGCGCATGTCGCGGAAAACGCCGGGGCGGCGCGAAGCCTCGCCACGGAAAGCGGCGCAATGTCCGATAGCGGGGAACAGGTTGTACTCGGCGCGATTGAAGACATCAACAAGATCGCCAATTCGTTCAATCATGCAACCGAGCTTATTCACGAACTCGGCGCCCAGTCCGACAAGATATCCAATATTGCCAACGTGATTCAGGAGATCGCCGACCAGACCAATTTGCTGGCGCTCAACGCGGCCATCGAAGCCGCTCGTGCGGGAGAACAGGGGCGCGGTTTTGCCGTGGTGGCGGACGAAGTACGCAAACTCGCGGAGCGCACGACGCGCTCGACCCAGGAAATCACCGCGATGATCCAGTCCATCCAGGGTGGAACCCAGAGTGCCGTGGATCAGATGAGCGCAGGCCGGCAGCAGGTCACCGAAGGTGTAAGCAAAGCCTCGAAGGCCGGGGAATCCATGGCCGAGATCCAGGCCAGCACGCATCGGGTCCTGACGGCCCTGTCCGAAATTTCCGATGCGTTGCGCGAACAAAGTGCGGCCAGCACGATGATTGCCCAGCGCGTCGAAAGCACTTCCCGCATGGCTGAGGAGAACTCGGCAGCGATGAAGGGAGTCGTTGCCGTCACGGAAAACCTCGCAACCCTGGCGAACCAGCTGGATTCATCGGTCAATCGTTTCCGAGTGTAAGACCTGTCGCGCCGGCTGTGACATCCGCAGGCAGTCTGGGGCTCGAGCGAGCCGTCCGTGTGGTCTTCGAGAGCGCCGTACAATAGTCGTTTCCCCGGAGGACGACTATCGTGACTTTGAAGCAACGCAAACTTGGCAACCAGGGACTCGAGGTGTCGGCGATCGGCCTCGGCTGCATGGGCATGAGCGAGCACTACGGCCCCGCGGATGAGCGCGAATCGATTGCGACAGTGCATCGCGCGATAGACCTCGGATGCACCTTCTTCGACACGGCCGAGGTCTATGGCCCATTCCACAACGAAGAACTGCTCGGCCGGGCCTTCAAGGGTCGGCGCGACGAAATCGTGATCGCGACCAAGTTCGGCTTTCGCATCGAGAACGGCAAGCAGCTCGGCACCGAACGCAACAGCCGGCCGGAACATATCCGGGATGCGGTGGAAGGGTCCCTGCGCCGGCTCGGCACCGACCATATCGACCTGCTCTATCAACACCGCATCGATCCGGCAGTGCCGATCGAGGACGTGGCCGGCACGGTCGGCGATCTCGTCAAGCAGGGCAAGGTGCGATACTTCGGCCTGTCCGAGGCCGGTGTGGCCAATATCCGCCGCGCCCACGCAGTGCACCCCGTTTCGGCGGTGCAGAGCGAATATTCCTTATGGGAGCGTAACCTGGAAGCCGATGTGATTCCGCTTCTGCGCGAGCTGCACATCGGCCTCGTGCCCTTTTCTCCGCTCGGG
Organism: uncultured beta proteobacterium; assembly: GCA_903886975.1. Lineage (GTDB taxonomy): Bacteria > Pseudomonadota > Gammaproteobacteria > Burkholderiales > Rhodocyclaceae > Propionivibrio. Next base: position 29,303 of record CAISOB010000093.1, on the reverse strand, counting down.
CGCGGCTTCCTGGCCGGCGGCGTCAAGCGCGCGGAAGACTATCCGGCTGACGATTTTCGCCACAACGATCCGCGCTATCAGGGCGCGAATTTCGACGCCAATGTCAAGGCGGCACAGATCGTAAGCGATATCGCCGCAGCCAAGCATGCGAAGCCCGGGCAGATTGCGCTGGCCTGGCTGCTGCACAAGGGCGAATCCATCGTGCCGATTCCCGGCACCAAACGGCGGCAATATCTTGAAAAGAACGTGGCTGCCGCGGGTGTCGAAATCGACCCGGTGCAAATGAAGATCCTCGACGAGGCTTTGGCGCCGGAAAAAATTTCGGGGCCGCGTTACTCGGCGGCGTCGCAGTCGATGGTCGATCGCTGAACGCAGCCATGGGTCACCGGAAGGTCATGAAGAAATAGACCGTCACGCCGGCGAAAGCCGGTGTCCAGGTCCTCGGCTCTCCGGCTCTGCATTACCGTTGGTCAGATTCCGACTTCCGCCGGGACGAAGGTGCGGCTGGTCCGCGCTTGTCTGGTCCGTGGCGATCGGTTCGAACCCTGGTCGCTCGCGGCGATCTAAACCCTATCCAGGCGCGACGATTGCCGTGCGCTGTTGTGCGGCAAGGTCGCCGCAATATGATGAGGAGGAATACTCATGGACAACTCAATGATCAAGGGTATCGCAATCGGGGCGGTCGCGGTCGTGGCGGTCAGCGCCAGCGGTGTCGTCGGCTACCGGGCGTTCAATCAGCCGCGGTACGCCGAGGTGCTTGCCGTCAAGGACGTCACGGAGACGGTCAAGACGCCGCGCGAAGAATGCGCGGACGTGCAGGTTCAGCATAGGGCGCCGGTGAAGGATCAGAATCGGATCGCCGGAACGGTGATCGGCGGCGTGGTCGGCGGCCTGCTTGGCAGCACGATTGGCCGCGGCAGCGGCAAGACGCTGGCCACCGTGGCCGGGGCAGCGGGAGGCGGATACGCCGGCAATACCGTGCAGAAGTCGATGCAGGACAGGGACACGACGACGCGGACCGAGCAACGCTGCAAGACCGTCTACGATACCTCGGAGAAGGTCGTCGGCTACGACGTGAGTTACCGGCTGGCGGGCAAGGAAGACAACGTTCGCATGGACTACAATCCGGGCGAACGCATCCCGGTCAAGGACGGAAAGCTGCAATTGCAGCCGCAGGAGCCGCCGAAGTGATCGTATGTCGCGCCGCTTCTCTAATATCTGCATGAGTCGTCACACCGGCGAAAGCCGGTGCCCAGTGCCTTTCTGGATTCCGGCTTTCGCCGGAATGACGCCGGGAACATAATTGGCGGCTTCCCGCAAGACAGACCGCGATTCTTTTTGTAGAATTGCTCTGTCATAATGCATCGTGACCCGATATTCCTTCAACCCTCCCGCATCCACTATCCTCTGAACGCCATGGCAAATATCACACGCAATTTCACAGGCACGGCACGCGATACGGCAACTCTCTTGCTGCGCATTGTTCTCGGCGTTCTCGTCGGCTTGCACGGCATCGGCAAGCTGCACGCCGGGCCGGGCATGGTCCTCGATCTGGTCACCAAGGCCGGATTGCCGTCGGTGCTTGGCTACCTGGTTTATGTCGGCGAGATCGTCGCCCCGGCGCTGCTGATCGTCGGCCTATGGACGCGCGCGGCGGCTCTGGTGATCGTGGTCAACATGCTCGTCGCCATATCGCTGGTGCATACCAGTCAATTGTTCATGCTGAACAAGAACGGCGGTTACGCGCTCGAGCTGCAGGCGATGTATCTCTTCGTCGCCGTGGCCATCGCCCTGCTCGGTGCCGGCCGTTTCAGCATTGGCGGCAGCGGCGGTCGCTGGAACTGAGGGTGGGCGCGGCGCCATGCGCATGCGCCGTATGACGCGCGCACGGGAACGCCGGGAACGAATCGCCGGCCGGCTCGTCGAATAGCCGCGCCGACCGATCGCGGCCGGAGCGATGCGCAATGCCTCTTCGCAAATTCCCGCTCGAAAAGGAAAAGAGTATGTCAAGGAAATCAATCCATCGCCTACTGCTGATTGCCGCAATTTCCTATTTTTCGGCGCTGGCCGCTCCGGTCCTGGCGCAGGACAAGCCGGTCAAGACACCGGAACAGCAGGACGCCGAAAACATCGCCGACCTGGTCCTCGCCAATCACATCATTGCCGATCAAGGCGTCGTCGACGGCTTCGGCCATGTCAGCGTGCGCTCGGTAAAGAATCCCAATCATTACTTCATTTCGCGCTCGCGCGCGCCGGCGCTGGTCACGGCCGACGACATCATGGAGTACGACCTTGATGACAATGCGATCGACCCGCGCGGCCGCTCATCCTATCTCGAACGCTTCATTCACAGCGAGATCTACAAGGTGCGGCCTGACGTGCAGGCGGTCATCCATAGCCATTCGGCGGCGGTCATTCCGTTCGGGGTCAGCGATGTTCCCTTGAAGCCGATCTCGCATATGGGCGGTTTCCTGATCAGCGCCGTTCCGGTCTTCGAGATTCGCGAGACGGGCGGCAACGAGACCGACATGCTGATCCGCAACAAGGCGCTTGGCGCGGCGCTGGCCGCGAAGCTGGGCAGCGGCTCGGTGGCGCTGATGCGCGGGCACGGCGACGTCGTCGTCGGCCGGTCGCTGAAGACTGCCGTCTTTCACGCGGTCTACACCGAGCAGAATGCGCGTCTGCAAGCCGAAGCCTTGCGTCTGGGCGGGAAGATCACCTTCCTGAACGAGGTCGAGGCGGCCAAGATCGGCGCGCAAAATGACGTGCTGGTCGAGCGGCCATGGGAGATCTGGAAGAACCAGGCGATGTCGCACGCTGCGCAAAAATAGCCGCTTGCGTGTTCGCGACCGGGGCCGGGCTAATCCTGCATCGCGCCGACGAGCCGACCGAATTCATCGACCTTATTCCAGTCGGTGAATTCGATCACTGCGCTTGAGTCGGTCGGGCCTTTGGTGATCAGCATGATCAACTGGATCATCAGTCGATCGAGCAAACGGTATTTCGGGTAGTCGAGCTTGCCGGCAAAGACCGCCACGGTTTTCGGATGCCACGATGTCCGCCGCAGAAATTTCTGCAGATAGGGGTTGCCCGCCGGGCTGTCCTTGCCCGGCTTGCGCGCGACGATATTGACCGAAAAGAAAGCGCTTGGCCGGCTCTCAAGAAGTGCACGGTTCTTGTCGATAAAGTCGAATACCAGCTTGCTGTGCTTGCCGTAGCGGATGCTCGCGCCGATGACGATCTTGTCGAACGAAGGCAGGTCGAGGTCTCGATAGCCGGTGATCGAAGCCACCTTCACGCTGTGCGCTCGCTGTTCGAGCACTTGCCGCAAGCGATCGGAGATCTTGACGGTGTGCCCGTCGGTCGTCGAATAAAGGATGAGAACGCGGGACATTTTTGTACGGATTAGAATTTCATCGAGGGACATTCTCAACGACCGGCCGCTCCGTAATTCCCGCAATCTTTTGCGGATTCTACGGATGCACAAGGAAAGTCGCATGTGGGAGTATCCGTCTTGAATTCCCAGGATTCAAGTGCGGGATGACGGCGGACTAGAGGTTTGGCGCGGTTTTACAGAGTATTCGAGCGGATAGGGCGATGATTATTCCCAGCGAAAAGAACAGTCCGGCAATGCAGCGAATTCTTGCGCTGCTCGCCAAAAAGTCGGACATGTCGGCCAGCGACATGTCGCGCGAGGCCTTCGTCGGCATGACCACCCTGGCCTGCGGCGGCTATCTCAAGGCCCTGCGCGCCAGACATCTGGTTCATGTCAGCGGTTGGCGCAAGACGCGCAAGGGCTTTGTCACGCCCTTGTTCAGCCTGGGCCATCGCCCCGACCTGGCGCGGCCGAAATTCGACGACGAAGACCGGGATTCGCCGGGAATGAAGCGCATCCTCGCCGCGCTGAAACGCTTCGGCATGTTGAGCTATCTCGAAGCGGCGCAAACGACCGGACTGTCGCCGAACACCATCAAGAACGCCCGCTACATGGATATCCTGGTCAAGCAGGAACGCATTCATATCGCCTCGTGGCGCCGCAATCACGCCGGCCCGATGATCGCGGTCTATGCCGCCGGACAAGGCCGGGCCGCGCCAAAGCCAAGCCCGCTTTCCCGGGCCGAAAGCTGCCGTCGCAGCCGCGACAAGAAGCGCGTCCTTTCGCAAGACCGGGGCATCTCGACGCAGCTTGCGAGCCTGCACCAGGCGATTTCGGCGGCGCATTGAGCGAAGCGTCCGCGGTGCTGATACAAGCTGTTGCAATTCTCGCCTTGACGGGCTGTCAGACGGGCCTCATCCTGTTCGGTTGAGGCTGCGCACCGCCGTCCCGGCGTTTTACGCGCGGCGGGCCGCAAAGGAACACTCCATGCTCAACCAGTCATTGATCGCTTCGCGTATCCGATCGGAAATGCTTTAAGAATGCCTTGCCGTATTGCGCTACAAACACGGTGGACGGCGTTGTGCATGGTGATGGCGCTCTCCGGATGCGCAGCGGTCGGACCGAACTACAACGCCCCGAAATTATCGGAGACGGACGTTCCGACGCGCTGGACCTCGCCGACGAATACCGCTGCGGACGCCACAGCGACAAGTCCCGGGCCGCAGCATGTATCGCCGTGGTGGACCGAACTTTCCGACTCGGCTCTGGACCGCTTGGTGGACGAGGCTTTCAACACCAGCCCGACGCTTGAAGCGGCCATGGCCAAGCTCGGCCAGTCACGAAGTCTGCACGCCCAGGCCAATGCCGCGGGCACGCCGTCGGCGGACGCCGGCGCGGTGGCTCAGCGTGGAGGGGTCGATCGGACCGGCTACACGCAATCCTGGCTGTCGATGAACTCCTCGTGGGAGGTGGACCTTTTCGGCGCCGTTCGGCGCGGCAAGGAGGGCGCCGCGGCGCGCGAGGAAGCGCAGCTTGCGACCCTGGCCGATGCGCGGGTCAGCCTGTCGGCCGATGTGACCGACGCCTACCTCAGCTATCGCGCCTGTCAGTCGCATCTGGCCTTGAGCGAGCAGGACGTCGCTTCCCGCGTGGCGACCGAAACCCTGACCGCCGCCAGCGTTGAAGTCGGTTTTACCGCGCCTTACCAGGGCATACGCAGTACCGCCTCGGTGGCCGAAGCCAGGACCCAGCTTGCCGACACACGCGCGCAATGCGAGCGGCTGGAGAATCTGCTGACCCGCCTGACCGGGATCGCCCGTCCTGCCCTGATGCAGATTCTGGCGGAAAGGCCGACCGGCCTGGACCGCTTGCCGGTGCCCCGCTATTTCAGCATCGCCATTCCGAGCCAGGCCTTGTTGCAGCGCCCCGATATCCGGGCGGCCGAGCGCAACCTCGCCGCGGCCTCGGCCGACATCGGCCTGGCCGAGGCCGACCGCTATCCGCGTCTGGCGCTTAACGGCGCGCTCGGCTACACCGTCAGCGGAACGAGCGGCGGCGGCTCGCTGTCGTTCGGCAACTGGTCGTTCGGGCCGTCGCTGAGCCTGCCGATTTTCGACGGCGGGCGCCGGGCGGCGGTCGTGGAAATGGCCAAATCGCGCTATGAGGAAGCGCTGGCGGCCTTCAAAGCCAAGACGAGGAGCGCCATCCAGGAAGTCGAGGATGCCTTGACCCGCTACGCGGCCGCGCACGAACGCGCGGAAAATGCGCGCGTCGCGGCCAGCCAGTACCAGCGCTTTTTTGACGCGGTCGATGAGCGGTACCGCGAGGGCGCGAACAATCTTCTCGAACTCGAAGACGCCCGGCGGGCCATGCTGACCTCGCAGCAGACGCTGCTCGGCGTGCAACAGGAACGCCTGCAAGCCTGGATCGCACTGAATCGGGCCACCGGCGGCGCGGCGCAGTACGAAGCCGAACCGGCGAAACCCGACACGCTCGCCAAGACAGCCCCCGCCAAATGAATCCTGCCACGATGACCATTCCGAGAATCCAAGGCCGCGTCGAACGCGGCGCGATCGCATTGGCCGCCATCCTGGCCTTGGCGATCATCCTTTGCGCCTCCGCGCCGGCGAGCGCGCAAACTGTCGCCGCGCCGCAGGCCGCGCCGCCGCCGGCACGGCCGGTTCACCCGGTGTCGCTGGTCACGCCGAAAACCGAAATGTGGCCCGACCCGATTGAAGCGCATGGCAATATCATGCCGTGGCAGGAAGCGCGCGTCGGCACCGAAATCGGCGGGCTGCGCCTGGTCAGCGTGCTGGCGAACGTCGGCGATCTCGTGAAGAAAGGCCAGGTGCTGGCGCGCTTGAATCCGGCGACCCTGGAAGCCGAACTGGAGTCGGCGAACGCGCAGTTGATGGAAGCCCAGGGGGTGCTGACGCAGGCCACGGCGACGCTGGACAGAGCCAAGCGCCTGGCGCCGTCCGGCGGCGTGAGCCAACAGGATCTGACGCTCTACGAGACGCAAAAGCAGACCGCCGCGGCACGTCTCAATGCCGCCCGCGCGCAAGTGAAGACACAGCAACTGCGACTTGAATCGGCAACGCTGGTTGCTCCGGACGACGGGGTGATCTCGTCCCGTTCGGTGGTCGAAGGGGCGATCGTTCAAGCCGGCAGCGAACTCTTCCGCCTGATCCGGCAAGGGCGCCTCGAGTGGCGCGCCGAGGTCAAAGGCGAAACTCTCCTCAGGCTTGCGGCAGGACAGGAAGTAACGGTGAAGAGCCCGCTCGGACCGGACGTCAAAGGCCGTGTGCGCCAGGTTTCTCCGACCATCGACCTGGCAACGCGCATGGGCCTGGCCTACGTGGACCTGCCCGCAGACACCGATCTAAAGGCCGGGCTAAATGTTTCCGGAACGCTCGTGATGGGCAAGCGAAAAGCGCTCGTCCTGCCATCGTCGGCTGTGCTGCACGTCGGGAGCGGATACCGGGTCTTCAAGGTCGGCGCCGACGGCAAGGCCGAGGCCATTGAAGTGCAAGTCGGACGCGTACGAGACAATGAGGAAGAAATCACTTCCGGCCTGGACAGTCATGCCCAGGTCATTGCCAAGGCGTCCGAGCTGCTCAAGACCGGCGATCCGGTCAACGTACAGGAAGCCCGCGACGGGCATGATGTCGCGCAGGCGTCCGCCGACCCGAAGTAGTCCGCAGATCGAATTTCGAGCTTTCTGACTCGCCGAGAGCATGAGACTTTTCTTCGCCCTCTGGCCGCCGCTTGAAGTGGCCGAGCAACTTGCCGGGGTCGCGCGGGCAGTCGCCCAGCAGTTCGGCGGCAAGCCGACGCGGCAGGAAACCCTTCATCTGACGCTGGCGTTTCTCGGCGAAGTTCCCGACGACCGGATGTCTCTGCTGATGCAGACGGCGCGGCGCGTCCATGCCGCGCCGCTCGCGCTCAACATCGACCGGCTGGGCTATTGGCCGCGCAAGCAATTGCTTTGGGCCGGCGAGACCGCACCCAATGCGGCCCTGGGCGAGTTCGGCGAGGCATTGCTGCAGGCCCTGAGCGAAGCCGGCTTCGCGCTCCCCGGCCGGCGCACGACTTTCTCCCCGCACATCACCCTGGTCCGCGATCTTCCCGAGGCGCGCGAGACTTCGCCGCCAGCGGCCATCGCCGCGATCAGATGGCCTTGTCCGAGCTTCGCGCTGATCCGCTCGCAACGATCCGACGCCGGTTCTTTTTACGAGAAGGTTGGGGAGTTCCCGCTGAGCCGGTATTCAGAAGGCTGAATTTTAGACCGTCATCCCGGCGGAAGCCGGGATCCAGCTTACGGCCCGGAACCTGGGTCCCGGCTTCCGCCGGGACGACGAAAGCAAAAACGTAGCCTGGGCTAGTGCGACGGAAACGAAAACTCGGCGTTGGCGAGCGGCTGCTCGGGCCAGCGCTGGGTCAGGGTTTTGCGCCGCGTGTAGAAGCGAAAGCCGTCCGCGCCGTAGATCGACAGATCGCCGAACAGCGAGCGCTTCCAGCCGCCGAAGGAATGGTAGGCGGCAGGCACCGGCAGCGGCACGTTGATGCCGACCATGCCGATGCTGATGGCATCGGAAAAAGCCCGCGCCGTGCCGCCATCGCGGGTGAAGATGCAGACGCCATTACCGTACTCGTTGGCCTCGATCAGCGCGACCGCTTCCTCGAGCGTCGTGGCGCGCACCACCTGCAGCACCGGGCCGAAGATCTCGGCCTTGTAGGCGGCCATGTCGGGGCGCACCTGATCGAGCAGCGTGCCGCCGAGGAAGAAGCCGTCGGCATGGCCTTCGACCTTAAGGCCGCGGCCGTCGACGACGAGTTTCGCGCCTTCTTTTTCGGCGCTGTCGATATGCGCCTTGACCGCGTCGCGATGCGCGCGCGTGACGAGCGGCCCCATTTCGCTGCTGCGATCGAAACCGCTGCCGATTTTCAGCGCACGGACCTTGGCCGCGAGTTTGCCGATCAGCGCATCGGCGACATCACCGCCAACGGCGACGACCACCGAGATGGCCATGCAGCGCTCCCCGCAGGATCCATAAGCCGCGCCCATGATCGCGTTGACCGCGCTGTCGAGATCGGCGTCGGGCATCACCACGGCATGGTTCTTGGCGCCGCCGAGCGCCTGTACGCGCTTGCCGTGGGCAGTAGCGGTCCGGTAGACGTACTCGGCGATCGGCGTCGAGCCGACAAAGCTCACGGCCTGCACGCGCGCATCGGTGAGCAGCGTATCGACGGCCTCCTTGTCGCCGTTGACCACGTTGAATACGCCGTCGGGAAGGCCGGCTTCCTTGAGCAATTCGGCGAGGATCAGCGCGCAGCTCGGATCCTTTTCCGAGGGTTTCAGAACGAAAGTGTTACCCGCCGCGATGGCGATCGGGAACATCCACATCGGCACCATCGCCGGGAAGTTGAACGGCGTGATGCCAGCGACGACGCCGAGCGGGCGCATCTCCGACCACGAATCGATTTCCGGTCCGACATTGCGGCTGTGCTCGCCCTTGAGCAGTTGCGGCGCGCCGCAGGCGTACTCGACCACCTCGATGCCGCGCTGCAACTCGCCCAGCGCGTCATCGAGGACCTTGCCGTGTTCGCCGGTGATCGCCTCGACGATCCGGTCGGCGTTTTTCTCGAGCAGCGCCTTGAACGCGAACAGGACGCGCGCGCGCCTCTGCGGCGCGGTTGCCCGCCAGGCCGGAAAGGCGGCCTGCGCCGCGCCGATCGCCGCCTCGACCGTGGCTTTGCTGGCCATCGCCACCTGCCGCGTGATTTCGCCGGTGGCGGGATTGGTCACCGGCGCCAGTCGATCGGTGTCGGCGACTGCGGCGCCAGCGATCCAGTGGCCGAGCAGTTCAAGCCGGGTCGGTGTATTCATGTTCAGGTCCTTTGAGAAAAATCACTTAGTCCACAGCCGCTGCGCGGATTGCCGGAACGTCGAGTATACGCACACCTTCCGGTCCGCGTTCGATACTTGCGACGAGAGCGGCCACCATTTGTTCGAGCGTCACCAGTCCAAGGCGCTGCGCGCCTTCGCGTGTCGCCGGCAAGAACTGGCAGACGGCATAGATGGGCAGCAGCAGGCAAGGCCAGCGATGGCCGGGGCCGAGAACATACCACGGGCGCAGAAACGTCGCGGCGATGCCGCTTTCGCGAATGCGCCGCTCAGCGGCCTCGCGCACCGCGATATAGGCGTGCATCACCGGCGCCGGCTGGGCGACGCTGAGGTAGACGAAATGCCGGATTGTTGCCGCTGCCGCCGTGCTCGCCGCGGCCAGGGCAGCGTCGACCGACACGAGGTCCACGGCCCGGAAGCTTGCGGCCTTGGCCGGACTCGGGTGGGGCGTGCCGATCAAGTGCACGAGGGTATCGGCAGGGGCGATCGCGCCGGCGAAACTCGCGGCATCGAGAGCGTTGCCGATGACCGTCTCGGCGCCCGCAGGCACGCGCTGGCGGCTGTTCTCCCTGGCGAGCGCCCGCACCCGATGGCCGCGGGCGAGCAGCGCCGCGACGAGCGCGCGGCCCATGTAGCCGGTGGCGCCGGTGACGAAGATCAGACGGGAGGTCATGGCCAGGGGCTTGGCTCCGCTGTTACGGCGCCTTGTGCCCGATCCGGCGCTTCTCGGGGCCGCCGCGCGACAAGCCGATCTCGAGTGCGGTTTCGAGGCGAATGATCCGCTCGGTCAGGCTCTCGATCTTCTGCTGCTGGGCGACCATCGTTGCGGCCATTCTTTCGACCTTGTCGTTCATTTTGATGACCGTGGTGATGGCGTCCCACATCTTGTCGGCGACGCCCATCAGCTTTCCTTCCGTTCCATCGCGGCGATGCGCTTGTTCGAGGCGGCAACGAGCCGCAGGGCTTTGTCGATTGCCTCGTTCGCCTGTGTCGTGGTCTTGTTCATCTGGGCGATCATCCCCTCGAGGATCTGATCGTCTTCGGATGGGGTGAAGGCCGACGCCGCCTGCCGCAGAAATTCGCCCACGGAAAGCCCCGCCGCCTTCGCCATGTTGGCGATCTGGCTCTTCTCCGCCGGGCTGACGAGCACCGGTATTCTCTCAGTCGCAGTTGCCATCGCATTCGTCCTTTATGGTCATGGTCAGCACATGCACAGTATAAGACGCACCGGAGCAAAGTTCAAACAATGGCGCCCGCTAGACCTTGTGCAACAATATGTAGTATCCTAATGTTTAGCTATCTAACGGTAATCCGCCCGCCATGTCGTCGACCCTCGAGAAGCGCTTTTCTCTGGCCTTGTACAACACTGCCCGTACGTGGCGGCAGGCCGTCGACCGTCGTCTGAAGGATCTCGGGGTGGGGCAGGCGAGCTGGCTGGCCATCGCGGTGGTCGCTACGGCCGGCGAACCGCTGTCGCAAACCGAACTCGCGCATCGGCTGGGCGTCGAGGGGCCGACCATGGTGGCGACAATAGACCGGCTGGTCAAGGCCGGGTTCGTGTTGCGCATCCCCTCGCCGACAGATCGGCGCGTCAAGTTCATCGAGCTGACCGCCGCCGGCAATCGCCTTTACGACAGAGTCAAGAGCGAAGCCGATGTGTTTCGCGGCGAACTGCTCGCCAACATCGACGCCGGCAAGCTGCGCGTTGCCACGGAATTGCTGGAAACATTGCAGGCCACGATCGAATTGGCCAAGTAACAAGAACAGACAGGGACAATCATGCGTTCAATTCATCATTTCAATCATCTGGCTACGGCAGCGCTGCTGCTCGCCGCGCTTGCCGGCTGCGGCGACAAGGCGCCGAATGGCCAAGGCCAGATGCCGCCGCCCGAGGTCTCGGTGCTGACCGTCGCGCCCGAGCGCATCAGCCTCATTACCGAATTGCCGGGGCGGCTCGAAGCGACGCGCGTGGCGCAGGTGCGCGCGCGCGTTCCGGGCGTCGTGTTGCAGCGGGTGTTTCGCGAAGGCGCCGACGTGAAGGCCGGCGAGGTGCTGTTCCGCATCGATCCGGCGCAGTTCCAGGCGACCTTGAACAGCGCGCAGGCGGCGCTCGAGAAAGCTGAAGCGAATCTCGCGCAGGCCAATCTGAAAGTACAACGCTACAAGCCGCTGGTGGAAACCGCCGCGATCAGCAAGCAGGAATACGACGACGTGCTCACCGCGCAGCAGCAGACGAGCGCCGATCTTGCCGCGAGCAAGGCGGCGGTCGACACCGCGCGGCTGAACCTCGGCTATGCCACCGTCAGTGCACCGATCTCCGGCCGCATCGGCCGCGCGCTGGTCACCGAAGGGGCGCTGGTCGGCCAGGGCGAAGCGACGGCGCTGGCGATGGTGCAGCAGATCGATCCGATTTTCGTAAACATCACCCAGTCGAGCACCGAGCTGATGCGCCTCAAGCAGGCACTGGCCGCCGGCCAGTTGAAGAGCGCCGGCCAGGGCCAGGCCCGCGTGACGCTGGTCACCGAGGACGGCCATCTCTATGCGCATGCGGGCAAGCTGCTCTTCTCCGACCTGACGGTCGACGAAGGCTCGGGCGCAATCCTGATGCGCGCCGAGTTTCCCAATCCCGAACACGAACTGCTGCCTGGCATGTACGTGCGCGCGCGGCTCGAACAGGCGGTCAACGAGAACGCCATCACCGTGCCGCAACAGGCCGTGGTGCGCGGCACCGACGGTGCGTCGGTGCTGCTCGTCGGGACGGACGGCAAGGTCAGCGCGCAGCCGGTGACCACCGATGCCGTCCAGGACGGCAAATGGATCATCAGCCAGGGCCTCAAGGCCGGCGATCGCGTCATCGTTGAAGGATTGCAAAAAACCAAGCCGGGTGCAAGCGTCAATCCCGTGCCGTGGCAGGCCAAGCCGGCCGCTGCTAAATAGGGGTCTTCGCACATGGTCAAGTTCTTCATCGACCGCCCGGTCTTTGCCGCGGTGATCGCCCTCTTCATCCTGATCGGCGGGGCGCTGGCGATCACCCAACTGCCGGTCGCGCAATACCCGACGATCGCACCGCCGTCGGTGGTGATCACCGCCACCTATCCGGGCGCTTCGGCCAAGACGCTCGACGAGAGCGTCACGAGCCTGATCGAGCAGGAAATGAACGGCGCCGACGGCTTGCAATACATCGAGTCGCAAAGCGAAGCCAACGGCCAGGCGACGATCACCGTCACCTTCGTGCCGGGCACCAATCCAGATCTCGCCGCGGTCGATGTGCAGAACCGCTTGAAGCGCGTCGAGCCGCGCCTGCCGCAATCGGTTACCCAGCAAGGCGTTGTCGTCACCAAGGCGCGCAGCAATTTCCTGCTGTTTACGACGCTCTCGTCGACCGATGAACGGCTCGATCCGGTCGCTCTCGGCGACTATCTGTCGCGCAATGTCCTCAATGAAATCCGGCGCGTCCCGGGCGTCGGTCAGGCGCAGCTCTTCGGCACCGAGCGCGCGATGCGCGTCTGGCTGGATCCGGCCAAGCTGGTCGGCCTGAAGCTGACCCCGACCGACGTTGCCAACGCCATTCGCGGCCAGAACGCCCAGGTCGCTTCGGGCACGCTCGGCGATCTGCCGAGCCCGACGGCGCAGCGCATCGCCGCGCCGATCATCGTGACCGGCCAGCTGACGACGCCCGAGGAGTTCGGCAATATCGTCCTGCGCGCCAATCCGGACGGCTCGACGGCGCGTCTGCATGACGTCGCGCGCATCGAAATCGGCGGGCAGAGTTACGCCACTTCGGCGCGACTCAACGGCAAGCCGACTTCGGCGGTCGGCGTGCAACTGTCGCCGACGGCCAACGCCCTGGCCACCGCCAAGGCGGTGCGCGCCAAGATGGAAGAGCTGTCGCATTATTTCCCGGCCGGCGTACGTTACGACATTCCTTACGACACTTCGCTGTTCGTGCAGATTTCGATCGAGGAAGTGGTCAAGACGCTGTTCGAGGCGGTGGTGCTGGTCTTCCTGGTGATGTACCTGTTCCTGCAGAACATTCGCTATACGTTGATTCCGACCATCGTCGTACCGGTGGCGCTGATGGGGACGTTCGCGTCAATGGCGGCGTTCGGCTATTCGATCAACGTGCTGACCATGTTCGGCATGGTGCTGGCGATCGGCATCCTGGTCGACGACGCGATCGTCGTCGTCGAGAACGTCGAACGCATCATGAGCGAAGAAGGCCTGTCGCCGCGTGATGCAACGCGCAAGGCCATGGGCCAGATCACCGGTGCGATCGTCGGCATCACGCTGGTGCTGACCGCGGTGTTCATACCGATGGCATTCTTCGGCGGCGCCGTCGGGGCGATCTACCGTCAGTTCACGCTGTCGATGGTTTCCGCGATGCTGTTCTCGGCGCTGATGGCGCTGACCCTGACCCCGGCGCTCTGTGCGCTGATCCTGCAACCGGTGGTCGCCGGCCATCATCATGAAAAGACCGGTTTCTTCGGCTGGTTCAATCGCGGCTTCCACCGCACCGCGCTCGGCTATCAAAGCCTGATCGCCAGGATGCTGCTCACGACCGGGCGCTACATGATCATCTATGGCGTGATCATCGCCTGCGTCGCGCTGCTTTACTACCGCCTGCCCTCATCCTTCCTGCCGATCGAAGATCAGGGCTTCATCATCACCAACGTCCAGCTGCCGCCGGGCGCGAGCGCCAGCCGGACGACGGCGGTGCTCGAACAGGTCGAAGCCTATTACCTGAAGCAGCCGCCGATCGCCCGCACCATCGCCGTCACCGGATTCAGTTTTTCCGGCAGCGGCCAGAATGCCGGCCTGGTGTTCACGCCTTTGACCGACTGGAGCTTGCGCCCGCCCGATCAGTCGGCCAGCGCGATCGCCAGCCGCGCTTTCGGCGTGTTCATGGGCATTCGCGACGCGATCATCTACCCGATCAACCCGCCGCCGATCCGCGAACTTGGCAACGCGACCGGTTTCACCTTCCGCTTGCAGGACCGCGGCGGACTCGGCCACGACGCATTGCTGGCCGCACGCAATCAGCTCCTGGGTATGGCGGCGAAAAGTCCGGTGCTCGTCGGTACCCGCCCCGAAGGCCTCGAAGACACGCCGCAGCTACAGGTCGACGTCGACCGTGACAAAGCCAGCGCCCTCGGCGTCAGCTTCGCCGAAATCAACAACACCATGACGAACGCCTTGAGTGGCGCTTACATCAACGATTTCCCGAACATGGGCCGGCAACAGCGCGTGCTGCTGCAGGTCGATGCGCCGCAGCGCCTGCAGCCGGAAGACTTGCAGAAACTCTATGTGCGCAACGCGGAGGGGACGATGGTGCCGTTTTCCTCGTTCGCCACGTCGCACTGGATCATCGGCGCGGTGCAACTGTCGCGCTACAACGGCTATCCGGCTGTGAAAATTTCCGGCGATGCGGCGAAAGGGCGCAGCACCGGCGAAGCGATGGACGAGATGGAGCGGCTGGCCAAGCAGCTGCCCGCCGGCTTCGGCTACGAATGGACCGCCGGCTCCTATGAAGAAAAGATGTCCGGTTCGCAGGCCCCGGCACTCTTCTCCTTGTCGCTGCTGGCCGTTTTTCTCTGCCTCGCCGCGCTTTACGAGAGCACCTCGATTCCCTTCTCGGTGATCCTCGTCGTGCCGCTCGGCATCCTCGGCGCGCTGCTCGGCGCGACCCTGCGCGGCATGCCGGACGACGTCTACTTCAAGGTCGGCCTGATCGCCATCATCGGCCTCTCGGCCAAGAACGCCATCCTGATCATCGAGTACGCCAAGGATCTGCAGGCGCAGGGCAGGACCTTGATCGAAGCGACGCTCGAAGCCGTGCATCTGCGCTTTCGCCCGATCCTGATGACCTCGCTCGCTTTCATCCTCGGTGTCTTCCCGCTGGTCATCGCCAGCGGCGCCGGTTCGAGCAGCCAGCGCGCGATCGGTACCGGCGTGATGGGCGGAATGATTACGGCGACGGCACTGGCGGTTTTTCTGGTGCCGATCTTCTTCGTCGTCGTCCGCCGCTTCTTCAAGGGCAGCGAGCGGCAAAGGAAGATGTACGCCGCGCACCTGCGGGAAATCGAGAGCGAGCGCGGGGAGAACCAGCATGATTAGAACGATCGCCGCGCTGCTTGTGCTATTCGCGCTCAGCGCCTGCTCGCTGATACCCGACTTTCTGCGCCCGGCCGCGCCGGTCGCGCAAATGTATCCGGCCGACGCCGCGGGCAAGGATGCGCGCAGCGCCGCCGAAACGAGTTGGCGCGAATTCTTTCCGGATCCCGGAGTGCAGACGCTGATCGCCGCTGCGCTCGACAACAATCGCGACCTGCGCACGGCGGCCTTGCGCATCGAGGAAGCGCGCGCGCTGTACAACATCCAGTCGGCCGATCTCTATCCGAACATCAACGCCGGCTTCACCGCCAGCCGGGCGCATACACCGGCCAGCCTGTCGACCACCGGGCAGCAGATGACCGCCAGCGCCTATCAGGTCGGCTTCAGCCTGGCGTCCTTCGAAATCGATTACCTCGGCCGCGTGCGCAGCCTCAATCAGGCGGCTCTGAGCCTGTATCTGGCCACGGACGAGGCGCGCCAATCGGCGCAAATCAGCCTGATCGCCGAGGTCGCCAAAGCGGCCCTGGCCGAACGCGCTTTCGCCGAGCAGCAGGAACTCGCACAGAAGACGCTAACCGGACGCGATGCCGCTTACAAGCTGTCCAAGCAGCGCTTCGACGCCGGCGCGACCTCGGCGCTCGACCTGCGGGCCAATGAGACTCTGGTGCTCAACGCGCGCATCGCGCTCGTTATCCTGGCGCGACAGCGCGCGCAGGCGACCAATGCGCTGGTCCTGCTGGTCGGCAGGCCGATCGCCGATCTGCCGCCGGTACAAACCTTAGACGCGCAGGGCATCGTCAGCGAACTGCCGGCCGGCCTGCCTTCCGACCTCTTGACGCGGCGCCCCGACATCCGCGCCGCCGAAGAACGCCTGAAGGCGAGCAATGCCAATATCGGCGCCGCGCGCGCCGCTTTCTTCCCGCGCATATCACTGACCGCCGGATATGGTACGGCGAGCAACGCTCTGTCCGGCTTGTTCGATTCGGGTTCCGGCGCCTGGTCGTTCGCGCCGCAAGTCTTGCAACCGATATTTGACGCGGGGCGCAACAGCGCGACATTGAAGCTGACCGAGGTGCGCAAGGATCTGGCGGTCGCCGATTATGAGAAGACCATCCAGGTCGCGTTCCGTGAAGTCGCCGACGCGCTCGTCGCGCGTTCCCTGCTCGATGAGCAGATCGACGCGCAGCAGGCGGCACAGGTGGCGCAGGCCGATCTGCTGCGCCTCGTCGATCAGCGCTACCGCACGGGCATTGCCAGCTATATCGAAGTGCTGAGCGCCGAGCGCGATCTGTTTCTCGCCGAGCAGGCCCTGGTGCAAGCCCGCCTGCTCCGGCTGACCAATGCGATCGATCTCTATCGGTCGCTGGGCGGCGGCCTGATTTGAACGCCGCCGCGCGAGCGGCTAGACCTCGATGAAGGTAACGAATTCGTCGAGCGCGGCGCGTTCCGTAGTTAATCGATTGACCGTGGCATCCTGATCGGGATAGCCCAACGCGACCGCGCAGACGAGCTGTTCGTTGGCCGCGAAGGACAGCGTGCTGGCGACGATATCGGCGTGGGCGGCCCAGCAGGCCTGCGGGCAGGTGCCCAGGCCTTCGGCTTCGGCGGCCAGCATCACCGATTGGACGAACATGCCGTAATCGAGCCAGCTGCCGCGCTCGAGATCGCTGTCGATGGTGAAGATCAGTCCGACCGGCGCATCGAAAAACGTGAAGTTGCGATTGTGCTGGGCGGCGATCGACTCTTTGTCCGAGCGCGTGATGCCGAGCAGCCCGTACAAATCCCAGCCGACCTTGCGCCGGCGCGAGAGGTAGGGTTCCTTCCACTTCACCGGGTAGTACGCGTAATTCCATTTTTCGACGCCGGGATTGGCGAGACGGAAAGACAGAACGGCATCGACCAGTCGGGCTCGTGCGGCGCCGGTCAGCACCCGGACTTGCCAAGGCTGGATGTTGGTGCCGCTCGGCGCCCGGGCCGCGGCGGCGAGGATTCGCTCGATCGCCGCCTTTGCTACCGGCTCGGAGCGAAATGCGCGGATCGATTTGCGCCGGCGCAGCGCTTCATAAACGTCGAGATGCGGCGCTTCGGGTGGGGCTGGATTGTTCACGCGATATCCAATTAATTGTTGTTGATGCGTTCGGCCGAATTGATTCGGCTCGACCGCCTGAACGCGATTCTACCCGTTGCCCGCCACGGCAGCCAGGGCGCTTGCCGCAGTTTCCTTGAGCGCAAGTATTCCTTGCGGGCCGCGCAAAGCGAAACTCGATTGCAGCGGCGCGGCTCTTGCTATCATGTTTTGCAACACGAGTTGTGTGTTGCATGCCGCGCCGCTGCCGTCGGTCCGCAAAGCGCCGCAGGATAAACGGGTGCGGCCGCCTTTTCCGCGAACCAGCATTGCATTCAAGGGAGTATGTGATGATCGTATTGATCACCGGCGCCAGCGCAGGCTTCGGCGCCGAAATGGCGCGCAAGTTTGTCAGCCACGGGCATAAAGTCATCGCCACTGCGCGGCGCGCCGAAAAGCTCGCCGGCTTGCATCGGGAACTCGGCGCAAATGTCTTGCCGCTGACCCTCGACGTTACCGACACGGCCTCGATCGCGCCGGCGCTTGCCGGTTTGCCCGCCGCCTGGAAACCGATCGATGTGCTGATCAATAACGCCGGCCTGGCGCTCGGGCTGGAGCCGGCGCACCGCACCTCGCTCGCCGAATGGGAGACGATGATAGACACCAACGTCAAGGGCCTGGTGGCGATGACGCATGCGCTGCTGCCGGAGATGGTGGCGCGCGGCAGCGGCACCATCATCAACCTCGGTTCGGTCGCCGGCGCAACCCCGATGCCCGGCGGCAACGTCTATGGCGCGACCAAGGCTTTCGTCGATCAGTTCACGCGCAATCTGCGCGCCGATCTCGTCGGCACCGGCGTGCGCGCGACCAATATCGCGCCCGGCCTGTGCGGCGGCACCGAGTTCTCGAACGTGCGTTTCCGCGGCGACGATGCGGCGGCGGCGAAGATCTACGAAGGCACGAATCCGCTGACCTCGGCCGATATCGCCGAAGCGGCTTACTGGGTGGCGATGCTGCCGCCGCATGTCAATATCAACATCATCGAAATGATGCCGACCTGCCAGGGTTATGGCGTATTAAACATCAAGCGTAATCCAGCGGTTTAAGCCAAGCAGGCAAGCACAGCGGGGAATGGAATTGCGGCCGTCGTGCGACGGCGCCGCAGGGCCCGCTTGATCTGCCGATCATCGCTTGACTTGTGGCGGGCGACGGACTATCGTGCGCTGCAACGATTGGATAACCAAATTCCAATCGACCAACAGACCAATAAGGTCGTGCTCAAGATGCCGAACGGCGAAAACCAGAAGAAGACACGCATCAAGCCGGTCATCGATCACTTCCGGGAGATCGATCTGCAGAGTCCGGCCGAGATCATCATCCAGCAGATCAAGGAGTTGTTCTCAACGGGCGTGCTCAGTCCGGGAGATCGACTGCCGCCCGAACGCGCTCTCGCCGAACGCTTCGGCGTCGGTCGCGGCCATATCCGCGAAGCGATCAAGCGGCTTGAGTTCTACGGCATCCTGAAAACGCTGCCGCAGAGCGGGACGATCGTCGCCAGCCTCGGGGTCAAGGCGCTGGAAGGATTGATTTCCAATGTGCTCAACCTCGACAGGAACGACCTCGAATCGCTGATGGAAGTTCGTTTCATTCTGGAAATCCATGCCGCGAAACTGGCCGCGAGCCGTGTTTCCGAAAAAGATGTCGCGGAGTTGCGGCAGAGCCACGAAGAATTTTGTCGTCAGGTCGCCAGCGGGTCCTTCGCCCTGGAAGAAGACCTGCTCTTTCACCTGAAGATCGCCGAATGCTCGCACAACCCGGTACTGCGATCGCTGATCGGCCTGATCACGCCGGACATCATCACCCTGTCACGAAAACAGGATGCCTGTCGGGGCGGGCGGTCGCAGACCGCGGTCAAGGAACATACCAAGGTGGTCAACGCCATTGCCGCACGAGACGCGGACGGAGCGGCAAAGGCGATGCAAGCGCACATGCAGCGATCGATGGCGCAGTGCGAGACCAGCGTGCCGCAGCGCGTCGAGAAGCGCAGTCGGGCGGCACTGAAGGTTTGATTGTTGGGAGTTGGGGGCGGCGCGCCAGACCGCTGGCGTCTGCGGATCGTCACAGGTAAGGAAGAACTGTCGGTAATAGTCTTTTCACTTTGCACGCAAACACAAGGGCCAAGCCCAAGGAGGGAAGCATAATGGAATCCAAAATCACTCGACGCCAGATGTTGAAGACGGTCGGCGCGACCGCGCTTGCCGCGGCGCTGCCCGGCGGTCTGGTCCACGCGCAGGGCAAGAAGTATTCGCTCAGCCTGTCGCACAGCCATGCGCCGGGCAATTCGGCGCTCGACGTCTTCGCCATCAAGTTCAAGGAACTGGTCGCCGCCAAGACGGGCGGCGCCGTGGAAATCAAGGTCTTCCCGAACGGCATGCTCGGCAACGAGCGTGAGATCGTCCAGCAGGTGCAGCAGGGCATCTGCGACCTGATGGCATCGGGTACGGCGATCTGGGGCGCGGTTGCGCCCAAGTTCCAGATTCTCGACCTGCCTTTCCTGTTCCGCGACTATGATCACATCCACAAGGCGATGGACGGCGAACCCGGCCAGCTGCTCGCCAAGTACGTGGAAGAAAAAGCTGGGGCCAGGCCGATCGCCTATATGGACTCGTTCGGTTTCCGCAGCGTCGTGACGCGCACCAAGGAAGTGAAGAACATCGACGACATGAAGGGCCTCAAGATCCGCACGATCCAGTCGCCGATCTACGTGAAGGCCGTCGAACTGATGGGCGCGAGCCCGACGCCGATGTCCTTCGGCGAAGTGTATACCTCGCTGCAGACCGGCGTCATCGACGGTTACGAGCACGACGCCAACACCACACTGGCGCAGAAATTCTTCGAAGTCACGAAATACATGGCGCTCACCGAGCATATCAGCGGCGTCCTCGGCCTCACCGCATCGCCGAAGAGCCTCGACGCGCTGCCGCCCGACCTGAGGAAGGCCGTCCTCGACGCCGCCCGGGAAGCCGCCGCCTTCCAGCGTGCGCGTGCGCCCGAAGAGGATAAGCTCTCGCTCGCCGACCTCAAGACGAAAGGCATGGTCATCAACGCGATCGACCGCAAGCCCTTCATGGCCAAAGCCGAACCGTTCTGGGCTTCGTTCAGCAAGGAAGTCCAGGCCGAGGACTTCACCAAGAAGATCGCCGCCATGTGATATCCCGCGCCGGCACGCAATCATTGCTGCCGGCGCGAGGTGAGCGCTGCACGTTCGTCAAGTGGGGTGGTCCGACCGCCCCACCTTATCCCTGTCTATCGGAGTCCCCAATGTCGCAGGATGAATCCACCATTGCAGCACCATCGGCCGTAGCGGACGATGCCCCGGAGCTGCCCGTTCATGTCCACGGGGGCGCCGCCGTCCCCAAGAACTGGCTCGACCGCGCCGTCATGTACGCGACTGCCCTGATCATGCTGGCGATCGTGCTGGCGGTCGGCATCCAGGTCGGCAGCCGTTACCTGATGAACAGTCCGATCCCGTGGACCGAAGAAATCGCCCGCCTGCTGATGGTCTGGATCATGCTGATCGGCGGCGTCGTCGCGATACATCGCGACGCGCATACGCGGATCACCGCGGCCATCCGCTTGCTGCCGGTGCGTACCGGAACCGCGGTCGACCTCGGCATCAACATCGTTGTATTCGTTTTCTTCGGAATTCTGGCCTATCAATCGTGGCTGGTCACCGTGCTGTCTTCGCACGAAATTCTGCCGGCCAGCGAACTTTCGGGCGCTTTTGTCAGCGCGCCGATGATGCCGTGCATGATCCTCATGATGCTCTACATCCTGCGCGAAATGCGAACGCAGGCGCAGACGGTGGCCGCGTCGAAGCGCGCCATGGCGATTGCTGCGGCAACGACGGTTGTCGCCCTTGCCTCGGTTCTCCTTCCCTTGGTGCTCGGCGTGACCCCGGTCGCCATCTTGGTCATCGGTTTCCTTGTCACCGCGACGCTCGGCATGCCCGTGGGATTCTCGCTGGCGCTGGTTTCGCTGGTCTACCTGATATCGACGGGACGCATTCCGCTGACCATCCTGCCGATCAAGATGATGGGCGGCGTCGATTCCTTCACCTTGCTCGCGATCCCGCTGTTCATTCTCGGCGGCGCCTTGATGGAAACGGCAGGAATTTCGCAACGCATCGTGAATTTCTCCAAGGTCCTGGTCGGTCACTTTCGCGGCGGTCTGCCGATGGTCACCATCGTCGCCGAAATGATCTTCTCCGGCATCTCCGGGTCGACCGCCGCCGACGTTTCGGCGATGAGTTCGCTGATGGTGCCGTCGATGAAACGCGCCGGCTACCCGGGAGAGGACGCCGTCAGCATCGTCTCGGCGGCCTCGGCGCTCGGCATGCTGGTGCCGCCCTGCCTGACCATGGTCGTTCTCGGTTCGCTGGCGAATCTGTCGATCGTGACCTTGTTCATCGCCGGTTTCGGTCCGGCTTTTGTCCTGGCCGTCGCCGTCGCCGCGGTCGTCTTCATGCGCGCCAGACGCCTGGGCTGGCCGCTGGAGCGGCGCGCCACGCTTGCCGAATTCATGCGCGCGACCAAGGGGGCCGTGATCCCGTTGGGCTTGCCCGTCATCATCTTCGGCGGCATTTTCACCGGCATCGTTACCGTGACGGAGGCTGCGCTGGTCGCCGTGGTGTACGCCCTGATCGTCGGCCTGTTCATTTATCGCGAGCTTGAGTGGAAACACTTGACCGAGATCTTCGTGAGCAGCGGCGTCATCACCGCGATGACGCTCTGGGTTCTCGGCGCCGCCTCGGTGTTCGCCTGGATCATGGCGCGCGAGGAGGTGCCGCAGATCATCGGCGCCCTGTTCGCCGTCGGCGGCGGCGGACCGGTGGTCTTCATGTTCGCGACGATCGCCATCTTCGTGGTCATCGGCGCGCTGCTCGAAGGTTTGCCGGTGCTGCTCATTTTCGGACCGATTCTGATTCCCATCGCCATCCGGCTCGGCATCGACCCGATCCACTACGGCACGGTGATCGTCACCTGCATGGGCATCGCCTTCTTCCTGCCGCCGGTCGGCGTCGGACTGTACATCGCCTGCGGCATCGGCAAGGTCGACATCAATCGCCTGATGCCGGTCTATATGCCGTATCTCGCGGCGCTCCTCGTCGGCCTCATCCTCGTCGCCTTCGTGCCTGAGTTCACGCTGGCCATTCCGCGCTGGGTCCTCGGTTATGTCGCCAAGTGATCCGGGCCGATACGAATACAACTCAATCCAAGGACAAGCAAAATGGCTGATCTCGTGCGCAAGACCGACAACAAGAACCAACCCATTCTCGATCCGAAAACGGGTCTCTTGAAACTGACTTACTTCAACCTGCTGCGCCTGGCTCCCGGCGAGGAATACCGGACCCGCGTCGATGACATCGAAACGCTCTACGTGGTGCAATCGGGCCAGTGCGACATCGACGTCGGCGGCACGCTGTTTTCCGCCGTCGGCGGCCGCGCCGACATCTGGTCGGGGAATGCCGATTCGGTGTACGCCACCGCCGGTGCCGAAGTCCGAGTACGTGCCGCTGCCGGTGGCGCCGAGCTGGCCGTCGCCGGAGGCGCCTGCGCCGAGAAATTCCCGCCGTTTCGCGTCCGGCCCGACGAGGTCGAGGTCGTCGAGGTCGGCTCGCCGGAGACGCATTCGCACCGGCGCATCTTCCATCTGCTCGGGCAAAACGGCCTGGGCCGCGCCGGCAATCTGCTGGTCAGCGAGCTCTATGCCGACGCCGGCTGCTGGTCCGGTTATCCGCCGCACAAGCACGACACCGACACCGGCACGACCGAGACCAATCACGAAGAGGTCTATCACTACCGCTTCAACCCCGACAACGGTTTTGGCGCGCAGCTCTGTTTCCAGCCCGACGGCTCGTCGAAGTGCTTCATGACGAAGAGCGGCGACACCTTCGTCCTCGACCACGGCTATCACCCGACGGTGGCTTCGCCCGGGCACCGCGCCTATGTGTTCACCATCCTGGTCGGCGCCACGCGGCGCGGGCTGGTGCAGAACTTCAAGGAAGAGTACCGCTACATGATGAGCGATTTCCCGGGCGTTGCCGACATGGTCAACAAGTTCAAGTGAGCGCAGGCCGCCCCGGTACGCGCCGGGGCGAGCGCGGCATCCTCAGCTCGATCGCTGATCGAGGTATTTGACGAGCGTCGAGAAGAGCAGTTTGGGAACGAAAGGCTTGATCAGGAAATCGTTCATTCCAGCGTCGAGACAGCGCGCCCGGTCCTCGAGAAAAGCATTGGCGGTCATGGCCAGAATCGGCAGGTCGCGACAGCCGGGCAGGGCGCGGATTTGCCGCGTCGCCGCGAGGCCGTCGAGTTTCGGCATCTGCACATCCATCAGGATGACCGCGTAACACGTCTTGCGCGCCCATTCGACGGCCGCGGCGCCGTCTTCGGCCGTGTCGACGATCAGTCCCGATTCCTCGAGCAGGAAGCGCGCGACTTCGAGATTGATCGGTTCGTCGTCGACCAGCAGCACGCGCCGGCCGGCATAGCGGCGACGTATCAAGGCCTCGGCCTCGGTCACGGCTTCCCGAGCGAGGTCATCGCGGCGCTCCGTCTTCTTCAGCAGGACCGTAAACCAGAAGGTGCTGCCGCTGCCCAGTACACTTTCAACGCCGGCCTCGCCGCCCATCAGTTCGGCCAGCCGTCGGGTGATGACGAGACCAAGCCCGGTCCCGCCATACTTGCGCGTCGTTGAATTATCGGCCTGCTCGAAAGCCGAGAACAGTCGCGGCAGCGCTTCCGCCGCGATGCCGACGCCGGTATCTTCAACTTCGAAGCGCACGCGCAGCCACGCCGATGTCTCTTCTTCTCCGATGGCGCGTACGCTGACCGTTCCCGTCTCGGTGAACTTGATGGCGTTGCTGACGTAGTTAAGCAGCGCCTGCTGCAGGCGCGTCGGATCGCCCTGCAGGTTGGACGGGAAGGGGGCGCTTTCGATCTTCAGCTTGAGCCCCTTGAGGTGGGCGCGCGCCGTGCTGATCGAGCAGACGTTGTTGAGCAGGGCGTTGATCGCGACCGGGAGCTCTTCGAGGATGAACTTGTTGGCTTCGATCTTCGACAGATCGAGAATGTCGTTGATGACGTTCAGGAGGTGATCGCTGGCTGTTTCAATCTTGTCGAGGCGATCGATCTGCGTCGGGTTGAGCTCGCTGCGCCGCAGCAAGTGCGCCATTCCGATGATGGCGTTCATCGGTGTGCGGATTTCGTGGCTCATGTTGGCCAAGAAGCTGCTCTTGGCGATGTTGGCCGCCTCGGCGTCTTCCGCGCGTCGGGCGAGTTCAAGCTGCATCGCGGCGATTTCCCTGTCGCGCGCCTTGCGCGCCCGGTTGTCGACGAGCGTGCTGCGCGTGGCGAGAAGATCTCCGGCGGCGTTGCGCACGACATTTCTGCTGACCAGGAAGGGTATGATCGCCCCGTCCTTGCGGATCAGGTCGAGTTCGAGATCGCGCACGCCGCCGCTGCGGTACAACTCGTCCCAACTCTGCGCGAACGCGGCGCGGCTCGCGGGCGTCATGAATTCAGGCATCTTGTGTCCGACGTAGTCGGCGCGCGCGTAGCCGAGCAGGGCGAGTTCGGTTTCATTGACCGCGATGATCGTTCCGTCGGGCGCAAGCGAGTGGTAACCGCACGGCGCGTGGTCGTAAAGATCGGCGATTTCCGCCGCGCGCCGGATCAGGGCCTGGTTGGCCTCGGCCAGTTCGCTCGTGCGCGAGGCGACGAGATCTTCCAGGTGGTGGCGGTGCTCCTCGAGCTCCTTTTCGGCCCGCTTGCGCGCGGAAATATCGCGCGCCACCGACAGCAGGCAGGGCTGCCCTTTGATGTTGACTCGCTTGGCCGAGATCAGCGCGCTGATGACGCGCCCTTCCTTGGTCAGCAATTCGGTTTCGAAATTCTTGCATGAGCCGTCATGATCGAGCAGCGCGATCAGCACCCGCCGGTCGTCGGGATTTCTGTAGATGCCGATCTCAGTAGTGCTTCGACCGACAATTTCGGCGCGGCTCCAGCCGAACATCGGCGTTACGCTGTCATTGATGTCGACATATACGCCGTCGTCTATGCGACTGATGGTGATGGAGTCGGGGCTGGTCAGGAAAGCGGTGCGGTAGCGCTCCTCGTTGTCGCGCAGCGCCTGTTCCATGCGGTATTGCTCGCTGACATCGGTGAATACCAGCACGATACCGACGATTTCGCCGGCGGCATTGCGAATCGGCGCGGCGCTGTCGGCAATCTGATACCGCTGTCCGTCGCGTGCGAGCAGGGCGGTGTGATTGGCCAGCCCGACGACTTCGCCGGCCGCGATGACGCGCTGCACCGGGTCGGCGACGGTTTCGCCGCTGTCGGCATGGACGATGTGGAACACTTCGGGAAGCGGCCGCCCGCACGCATCGGCGAAGGTCCAGCCGGTCAGGCGCTCGGCCGTCGGGTTCATGCGCGTCACGCGACCGTGCGAGTCGGTGGCGATTACCGCGTCGCCGATCGAATTCAGGGTGATCGCGAGGTTCTCCTCGCTTTCCCGAATGGCCCGGGCGGCTTCGCGGCGCTCCCGGTCACGTTCAGCCAGCAGCGCCTCATGGGCGCGCCGGCGGCGTTGAAAAATCAGCAGACTGAGCGCGCTCGTCAGTGCCAGCGTGCCGAACAGGATGGCTTGCTGGACGGCCATGCGCCGCCAGCCGAGGTAAAGCGTCGGGGCGTCGCGGCTTAGCGCAACGAGCAGCGGCTTGTCCATCGACACCTGCGCCGGCCGGATGGTTTGCAAGACTACCAGGCGGTCCTCGCCGGTCGACGCGACACGGCCCGCGAAGAGACTCGTATGGCCGCCGCTCTTGACGTGCAGCGAATAGTAGGAGCCGGGTCTTGCCAGGTCCATGCCGTTGATTTCCGGCGCATCCGGAACGATGGAAATCACCTTGCCGTCACCGTGCACCATCGACGCCCGCATATCCTGCGCATAGCAGACCGAAGCGAGCAGGGTGTTGAAGTACTCGGGGTCGAGTACCGCGAGGACGCCGCCGTTGAACTTGCCTTGCCGATCGAATACGGTCTTCGCCACCCCGATTGCATAATTGCCGAGCGGCGTCACGAACGGCGGCGAGACATAGAGCCTGGCCGGATCGGCACTTTGGCGAAGCAGCTGCTGGCGCTCGGAATTGCGGAAATTCATACCGATGAGTTGCGGCTGGTTGCTGGCCACCGCCGTGCCGTCGGCGTCCGTCAAGAGGAGGGTGCGCACACCGGGGATCGCTTCACTGAGCGCCTTGAAGCGGCGGTTGATGAGAACGGCGCTGCCCGGCAGGGCGCCAAAATCCGGCAGATCCTCGATGAAGCCGGCCAGCGAGCGGTCGACGGCGAAGAGTTGCCGGGCGAGGTTCTGCTCGACGACATCGGCCGCGGCGGCAAGCCGCTGCCTTTCCTCGGCGTCTATGCGCTGATAGTCTGAATAGAGGAGCTGCCCGACGTAGCCGCCGATGATCAGCAAGGCGAGGCCGAACAGTGTCCATTCAATCAGGCCGGTGCGGCGAACCGGCTCGCGGTGGTCGATATGCATCGTCTGCTCTGTCTGTTGCCAGGTCATGCTCGCAGCAAACGGCCGCTTTGGCTATCCGTAATATCCGCTGAAATCGCCGCAAACAGCCGAGCACGATTTAGTTTGACACAGGGTGCATTAATAGTTGTATTATGTGTCACAAGAAATGAGGAGCGTCCCTTGGCCATATTGAAAAGCATCAAGAAGGAATCGCTGCGCTCGCAGGTCTATGTGCAGCTCAAATCGCAGCTTATGGAAGGCGTGTGGAAAGTCGGCGAGAAGCTGCCTTCCGAGAACGAACTGTGCGCAAGTTTCGGGGTGAGCCGGGTCACCGTGCGCGCCGCGTTGCAGCAGCTCGAAATCCTCGGCCTGGTTGAAACCAAGCATGGCGGCGGCAACTTTGTCAGGGATTTCTCGACGATTCATGCGATGGATGCCTTCCACCCGCTGATCCAGATCAACGAAAATCAGGACATCATCACCGTCCTCGAGTACCGGAAAATCATCGAAAAAGGCGCGATCGCCCTGGCCGCGCCAAGAATCACCAAGAAAGACATCTCCTTTCTCGAAGACACCTACGCGACGATGGTGGCCTACGCCAACGACGCGAAGAAGCACGCCAACGCCGATTACCTCTTCCATTACCGCCTGGTGCAGATCGCGCAAAACCCGATCGTCGCCAAGGTCTATGGAATCATCCACGTCATCCTTGCATCAGCCATGGTCGACATCGTCGATCTGCTCGGCTGCGAGATCGGGCTGCGCTATCACCGCAAGCTGATCGACGCGCTGAAGAAGGGCGACAAGGTGACATGCGAGGCTTTGATGGACGCCCATATCGAAGAAACGATACAGGCGATCCTGAGAACCAACAAGAAGGATTCGACCAAGAATTCCGCGAAGTAAAAGACTCGTTTGTTGTTGACAGAGGGAAGTAGCTGTGCGCTAATCGTGTCTCACGAACTTGTGATACAACCTACAAGAACCAAATGGAAGGGGAAAAGCATGAACTTGTGCTCATCGTGCCGCGCTGGCTGGGCTTCATTAGCTAAGGAGAAATCGTGAAAGCCTTGTACTACCTTGGCGACAAAGCCATGGAAATGCGCGATATCCCGCGGCCGGTCCTCGCCGCCGGGCAGTATCTGATCGCCGTCCGATCCAACGGCATTTGCGGTTCGGATTTCGAGGGCTATCTGGGTAAGACCGGGCGCCGTACCGCGCCGATGATCATGGGCCACGAGTTCTCCGGAATCATCGAGGAAGCTCCGCCTAGCGGCAGCCTCAAACCGGGCCAACGAGTCGTCGCGTTTCCCAAGCCCTTCTGCGGGGTCTGCGAGTTCTGCAAAAAGGGCCTGCCCAACATGTGCCCCGCCGCGGGCTTCATGATGGGCGTCATGACCGTCAACGGCAGCATGACCGAGTACATTGCCGTCGATGAAAAATATCTGATTCCCTTCGCTGCTACGCTCTCGTTCAACGAGGCGGCGATGACCGAACCCCTGGCCGTCGCGTACCGCTCGGTGTACAAGATCTCCGACCAGGAAATCCGCGACGCCGAATACTGCATGGTGATCGGAGCGGGAACGATTGGCCTTCTGGCGATCGCGCTGCTCAAGATGCGCGGCGCCAGGAACATCATCGTTTCGGACGCGACGGATTTCCGGCTGCAGACGGCCAGAAAGATGCGGGCCGACCATACGATCAATTCCCGCCAAACCGATTTCCTGGAAAAAGTGAAAGAGATTACTCAGGGAAAGATGTGCGATTTCGCCATCGAGGCGGTCGGCATCGCGCCGACTGCCGCTAACTCGCTCGACTGCCTGCGTATTGGCGGGACCGTCGTGTGGATCGGCAACGCGCAGAAGATGGTCGAGGTGAACATGCAGAAGATCGTCACTACCGAACTGACGATCAAGGGCAACTACATCTACGATTTCCCCGGTTTCCAGGCGAGCCTGAAATTGCTCGAAGAGAAGAAGATCGACGTTTCGCCGCTGATGACGAACGTCTATCCGCTGGGCGACGGCGTGAAAGCATTCAAGGACCTGGAAAATAACCGGGACGGAAAGATGCTGAAAGTTTTTTTGGAAAGTTAAGTTTTTAAAAGGAGAATCACGTGGCAAACGAAGCGTTGATCAAGGAGCTCAAAGGCAAGGCGCTGAAGCTCCGTTACAACCTGTTGGAGATGATGGGTGTCGGCAAGGCCGGCCACCTGGGCGGATCGAGCTCGCTGGCCGAGACGATTGCGGTGCTCT
>CAISOB010000092.1 GCA_903886975.1 uncultured beta proteobacterium | reverse complement strand
GATCGATTCACAAAGGGCGTCGCGTAATATGAACACCGACTTTCCCACCGCGCCGCTCGCCTCCCGCTTGATAAACCAGCGGGCGGCGGCACCGTGGAAAAGTCTCTCTCCGCCTCACACACAAAAATCCTGACACTCCCTGAGCGTCTTAGGGATGTTCCTGTTATTCGCTGTAAAGGGATCGTAGTCGTCCTCAAACGCATGGATCATCCCAGTTTCGGTGTCTTGGTAGTGCTTCATGGTGCTTCCCCTAATGGCCACGGAGTTGCACCACAAATTCTCCCAGTGGCTGGTCCCAGCGCTGCCCGATCGTCAGGGGGAAGAGAGGACTGCCGATTTGGCAAGAGTTTCATACTTGTCTTCAATTGTTTTCACTAGCGGAGCCAGTCCCCGAAGAGTCATATTCGTTATCTGATCAACCATTTTTAGGACAACGCCATCATTTCCGACCTTAAGCCAATCATTGAACCTCGCAAGAATCTGATCATCCTCATCTTTAATGCATGGGGAAAGATGCACTCCACCAAATTGATTTGCAACGTATTTGACGATCTCACGGACGGAGAATTCACGATCAGAAAGATTTATAGGCGAATAGGCCAAAAAACTGTCAATTCGGCATGGCTCAAGATAATAGCCGGGCGGGAAATCGTTTAGGCTCGGTACGAGATTAAGTTTTGTGTAAATCTCCGGAATCGATTCCAGATTGGCGGGCGCAGGCCCACACTTGCCAAGAATGAAGCGGATAGGACATTTGTTGTATCTGTTGGCAAGGCTAAAAAGCCCTGATCCATCGATTAATAATTGCCGAATCAACCTAGCCATATTCAGTTGGTTATACATCCGAAAGTTATCATCTCCTTTCGTACGTTGCTTAAGATCAACATATACATGCACAAAGAGCTTTTCTGCATATTCTTGACTGATTTCAAAAGGGGCTTGCTCGGCCATGGATTTTACCTGCGACTATTTGTCGGTTTAAAGTGCACGCTGTTGGAGCTGAGCAGTATGCGAACGGGAAATAATATCTCTTATAGAGAACAGAAAACTGTGGTTAGGAAGCAACTCATCTGACTTGGAGTAGGGTTCTATGTCCGCTCTGGGACGGTTACCTGGAAGTCCGCTTTTGGCCGGGTCGAGCCAGTATAGTCGTCAACTTGCTTGCCGAATACCGGACGCTCGACTGGATCTGACGACGACCTAATTATTGGAATTGGATGGCTACCTCGACCGGCGGGTAATGGCCGGCAGTTCCCATTGGCATTTTAGGTCGAACGGCATGAACGGCAATGCATAGCGCTCGCTCTGGGCACCGCTATGACCGGTAGCCGTAGGGTGCTTCGGACGGCCATCTTCATAGCACAAGTCATCCACCACTAACTTCGAGCCTTGCAAGCCGAATTATTGCGCTTCGCACGGCCGGAAGACCTGACGGCTCGTTAATACAGCCCTAATAGACGGCGCGACCGCCCGACACGTCAAAAGTGAAACCCGTGGTGAAACTGCAATCCGGGCTCGCGATCCACGCGACCATCCTGGCGACATCGTCGATCTGCACGCAGCGGCCCATCGGGATTTTGCTGCTCATCGTCTTGATGTGTTCGGGTGTCATCTGCGCGAACAATTCGGTCTCGGTGAGCGCCGGCGCGACGGCGTTGACGAACACGCCGCTACCGGCCAATTCACGGGCGATGCCTTTGGTGAAGGCGATCAAGCCACCCTTGGCGGCGGCGTAGGCGCAGATTCCGGGGTTGCCCTCCTTGCCGGCCATCGAGGCGATATTGACGATGCGGCCGCTCTTGCGGGCGCGCATATCCGGAACGACCGTCCGCGTGCAGTAGAAAACGCCGGTGAGATTGACGGCGATCACCTTGTCCCAGGCATCGACCGGATATTCCCAGGCGTCGACCACCGGGCCATTGATGCCGGCATTGTTGATGAAGATGTCGATCGGCCCGAGCGCCTTGACGCTTTCGCCATAGGTCTTCTGGACATCGGCGAGATCGGCCACGTTGACGGTTTGCAGCAGGGCCGGCGCAAAACCGGCCGTCGCGGCGTTGAATGAGGCAAAGGACAAATCCCACAAGGCCACGCGGCAACCGCGGGCGGACAGTTCCCTGGCGATCCCCAGACCGATGCCGCGCGCGCCGCCGGTAATGATTGCCGTTTGCCCGGTCAGATTTTTTTCCATCGTCGTTTTCTCAAGTCAGTTGCAAGAATTTGAATACCTTGTCGCGGTGTTTCAACGTCCTGCCACCGGCAACCAGTCGTTTTCGGCCGGCGAGACAGCTCCGCTCTGGCGCGGATGGTCTTCGGGCAACGGAATCAGACGCATCCGGCGCAAACGCAGGTGCGACATTTTCCATTCGCCGTCGATGCGACGGTATTCCTCTTCGTAGTGGCCAAAGCCGTACATGCCGCGCGCCTTGGGCGCGTCGGGCAGGCCGATCGGCTCCGGCCATTCCATGTAGTCGGCCATTGCCCAGACGCCGCGCGCGGCATCGTCGTCAATGAACACGATGTCCGGCGTGTGGCAGTGATGCATGGTGAATGCCGCATCAAGGCGGGTTGAAACGCCTTTGACGAAGGCCGCGCCGTTCGAGCCGGTGGGAGCCGAGGCAAAGCCGTCGAAACGCACATCGTCCGAGAACAGTCCTGGCAGCAGATCCCATTGTTTGGTATCGATGTAACGGCAATAGCGCGACTTGAGTTGCTTGATGCATTCGATGTCCAGCAATCGTTGAATATCCGTGCTCACTTTCACCCCCCGTTGATTACACAAAAATTGTCATGAACGATGCGGTGTTCTCTACTCGGCGGCGGCGTCCTGCCACAACTCGTTTCGCCAGGGCGCTTGTGAAATTCCTCGACCAGGAAATCGACGAAGGCGCAGACCTTGGGTAGCCGGGTTCAGCAGTCGCGCACCCAGCCTATCCTCGAGGCGCGTAAGCAGCTTGGACACGGCCGATGGCGCGAGACCCAAGTCAGCCGCAGCCTTGGCAAAGCGTCCCTTATGCACCACTTGAACGAAAGCCTGAATATCGAAATCCACTGACGCCCACTTTCATCGGACTGGCGATGGCCGACATTGTAATGCCCGCGATGGTGAACCGGATTCGCGATAGAAGTTAGTGCCCCCGTATTTATTGTTCGCATCGCAAGGAATAGTATGTGCCTGAGGAGTTCGGCTGCCGAACTATCAATACATCAATAGCAGAGGATAAAGACGATGAAAGTTTTCTTGACAGGCGCCACAGGCTATATCGGTGGGACAGTGGCTGCAGCCTTGCTGGCTGCAGGTCACAAGGTTGTCGGGCTGGTGCGCTCGGAGCAGCCGGGCGTGGAGGCCGCCATCCGGGCCAAAGGGATAGCGCCGGTATTGGGTCTGCTCGATGACAGCGCCTTGCTGACCCGAATGGCGGGTGAAGCCGATGCCGTCATCAATGCCGCCAATGTCGACCATCGCGGTTCGACTGAAGCATTTTTGGCTGCGCTCAAAGGCACGAACAAGATCTATATTCAAACCTCCGGTTCCGGCGTTACTGCTGACATGGCCGGCGGCGAACCGACCGCGGCCATTTATGGAGATGACGACGTCGTGGTTCCGTTGCCCTCGCGCGCAGCGCGCATCGCGCTCAACAATCTTGTCCTGGCTGCCGCCAGCACCAACGTTCGCACCGCGGTGATCGCGCCACCGATGATTTACGGCAAGGGCCGCGGCATGAACCCGAACAGCATTCAGGTCCCGACGATGATCAGGGTGGCGAAGAAATTGGGCGCTGCCAAATACGTCGGCCGCGGCGAAAACCGCTGGTCGAATGTGCATATCGAAGATCTTACCGATCTCTTCCTGGCTGTTCTCGAGCGAGGCAAAGCGGGCGCCTTCTATTACGCGGAAAACGGCGAAAACTCGTTGAAAGAAGTCGCAGAAGCCGTTTCCCGACTGCTCGGTTTCGGCAATCTGGCGGAGAGCTTCACGGTTCCGGAAGCCTACGTCGAATACGGCGAAATGGCGACCAACCTGAGCTTCGGTTCCAACAGTCGCGTCCGTGCCACGCGTGCGCACAGGGAATTGGGCTGGTTCGGCAAACAGCGTCCGCTGATCGACGATATCGAGCACGGATCCTATCTTGAGGCCCGTTCCTGAAGCGGCTTGGACGCCAAGGTGCCAACACACGAAGGAAGACACTCTTGAAGCAGGAATATTCTTTGGCGCACCTCACGATGTTGGGATGCGCCCCGCCGGAAATAATCCACATTGCCGCGCGTGCCGGCTACGATTACGTCAGCCTGCGGCCCGTGTCGATGCGCCTCCCCGGCGAGCCGATCTATTCGCTGGCCGACAACAAGACGCTGTTGCGGGAAACCAGGGCCGCGCTCGCGGCAACGGGCATGCGGGTGCACGATATCGAATTGATGCGCATTTATGACGCGCTCGACGTAAGAAGCTACGAAGCCGAAATTGCCATTGGCGCCGAGTTGGGAGCCAGTGCGATGATCTGCAGCATTTGGACTGACGATCGCAATTGCTATATTGAAAAATTCGCCGAACTCTGCGACCTCGCGCGCCCTTATGGCCTGAGCGTCGACCTCGAGTTTGTCTGCCTTTCGAGCGCGAAGAACCTGGCCGGCGCCGTCGACGTGCTGCGCAGCGTCAATCGCGAAAATTCCGGCTTGATGATCGACATGCTGCATTTCCAGTTCTCGGGGGACAAGCCCGCGGATCTCGATGGCTTGCCTGACGAATGGTTCAACTTCGCGCATATCAACGACGCGCCAAGCATTCTCCCGCAAGAACGGGAACCCTTGGTCAAGATCGTCCGCGAAGCCCGTCTCTATTTAGGCGAAGGCGGCATCGACGTCGCCGGCATTTTAAGCCACATGCCGCAGACCGTCTATTCGATCGAGTTGCCCAATGCGGCAAGAGTCAAGCAATACGGCTATGCCGAGCATGCTTTCCGTTGTCTTGAAACGACCAGGGCCTATCTGGCCGCGCATCCGGAAAGCAGGACACGCGCCTTGAAGGCGGCGGCCTGATCGTCGTTGCGCCCGGCTGTTCAAGAGAATTCGAACGGTGAAAATACGATTATCTTTTTAAGGTGAATCCTATGTTCGAAAATCAGGCGCCCTCAGGCCCATCCACGCTTTTCGCGAAAGACATATTCAAGGGACGCGTTGCCGTGGTCACCGGCGGTGCGGGCGCAGTCTGCGCGTCGCTGTGCGGGATGCTTGCCAACCATGGTTGCGATATCGTGTGTGCCGACCAGGAGCAGCAACGCGTTGATGAAGTCGTTGCCCGCGTTCGCGATGCGGGACGGATCGGCTTGCCGGTCGTTACCGATCTGACGACGACCAAGGGCATGGACGAATTGAAGCAGGCGGCGCTGAAGAAGTTCTCGCGCGTCGATATCCTGGTCAATGGCCTGGGCGAAAACCTCAATAGCTGGGGCGCGTTCGAGGAATCCAACGAGGCGACCTGGCAAGCGCTCTACGAGATCAATCTGCTCAACGTCTTTCGCGCCTGCCATCATTTCATTCCGGTCATGAAGGAGCAGGGATGGGGGCGGATCCTGAGCTTCTCGTCGGTCGAGGGAATACGGGCATCGCCCTGGCTGGCCGTCTATACGGCGTTCAAGCGCGCTGTCGATGCGTTCACCAAGAGCATCGCGGTCGACGTCGCCAGGCACGGAATCCTTGTCAATGCGCTGGCGCTCGACAAGGTCCGCGCTTATCAAAGCAATTTCTATGAGCTGCCGGACGAGTATCTGCGCCTCGTGGAAACCTGGATTCCCGCCGGTCGTTATGGCGAACCGGCCGATGCGGCTGCGGTTGCGCTGTATCTCTTGAGCCCGGCCAATTCCTGGATCGTCGGGCAAACGGTCGTTGCCGACGGGGGAACATTGGCGGCTGGCGGCTGGTATCGAACCACCAAGCGGTGGACCAATCAACCGCTGCTGGTTCAGCATCTCGAGTCGCCCGAAATCAACGAGACCCGGCCAAAACCGCTGCAATAACGTTCTTCGCGACCTGCTCGTCGTGCGATTCGCGCGTTCGCCTGGCGGCTTACCGATTGCGGTGGGTCGCGAGATAAATCCCGCCCGCGGCAAGAATGACGATGCCGACAAGCGACCAGAAGTCCGGGAAATTGCCGAAGACGAGATAGCCCATCAGCGTGGCCCAGACCATCTGACTGTAAGTGAAGGGCGCGAGCCTGGATGCCGGAGCGTAGTCGAATGCCTTGATGAGAATCAGGTGGCTTGACGCACTGAGCAGTCCGGCTGTCATCAGCAGCGCGATATGCCAGGCGCTTTGCGGCAGTGTCCATACATTGGGGAGGGTCAGGCTGAACGCCAGCAAGCCGATGAATCCCGGATAGAAGATCGAGGTGAAAACGCTTTCAAGGCCGGCAATGCGGCGCGTCAAGACCTGGTAGAAGGCCGTCGTAAGAGCGGCACCAAGCGGGAAGAGCGCGGCCCAGGAAAATACGTCGGTGCCGGGGCGGATGATGATGAGCACCCCCAGGAAGCCTGCGAGGATGGCCAGCCAGTGGCTGCGCGCGACCTTCTCGCCGAGGAAGACGACGGCCAGCAGCGCGACAATCATCGGGGAAACAAAGGTAATGGCGCTCGCCTCGGCAATCGGCAGGTACTTGATGGCCAGGATGAAGCACACCGACGAGACGGGCTGCAAGATGCCGCGCAGAATCTGGATGCCGGGACGGGTGGTGCGCACAAGGCGCCAGCCAAGCCGCGGCGCCAAGACGGCAATGATCGCCACGGTCTGAACGAGGAAGCGTACCCAGAGGATGTAACTAACCGGATAGAACCGCGTCAGGTATTTCGAAACTGCGTCCATGATCGCGAACAGCATCACCGCGATCGAAATCAAAACGATGCCGCGGCCTGTTCCCTGATGTTCTGGAGGTGCGACCGGTTGCTTGCTCTGGCGCATCAGTGCTGGTCCAAAACGGCAGCGCCGTTCGGGCGCCAGAGGGCGGTAAGACAGGTCAGGCCCGCCCCGATTCGGGGACGGGCCTGACGATTGCGGCGCTTGCCTTTACTTCTTGGCTTCGACGTCCTTGACGGCGGCCAGGATCGCATCGACCCACGTCGGATCGACCGTGGTCTTCAGCCAATCGATGATCGGCTTCTGCGTAGCGGTCTTGAACTGGGCGATTTCGTCGGCAATCGGCACATAGACCGCAACGCCCTTTTCCTTCAGGGTCTTGACGCCTTCGTCGGTGAACTTGCGGTTGGCGGTGCGCTCGGCGATGCAAGCGTCCTTGCCTGCGTCCTGAACGACCTTCTGCAGATCAGCCGGCAGGCCCTGGAAGAACTTCTCGTTGATGGCGAACCAGTCGACGCCGTAGTTGTGTCCGTCAAGGGTGACGTTCTTCTGCACTTCGTAAATCTTGGCAAAGACGATGGACGGGATAACGTTCTCGTGCCCATCGACCACACCGGTTTGCAGCGCGGTGTAGGTCTCGGGCCACGGCACGGGCGTCGGCTGCGCGCCGAGCGATTTCATCTCGGTCACATAAAGCGGCGTTTCCATGACGCGGATCTTCAAGCCGGAGAGATCCTTCGGCGAGCGGATCGGGGCCTTGCCGCTGGTGAAGTGGCGGAAGCCGACTTCGCCGAAGCACAGGTTGCGCATCCCGGATTTGGCGAGGAAGTCGGCAGCGAATTTCTGGCCGAACGGGCCGTCCATGACGCGATCGGCGATTTCGTTCGACGCGAACAGATAGGGAATGTCCGTGACCATGGCGTTCGGGTAGAAATTCGCCATGACGCCGGAAGCGAGACCAGCCTGGATAAAGCCGTTCTTCACGCCTTCGATGAGGTCGCGTTCACCGCCGAGCGCGCCGGCGCCGAAGACCTGTACGTTGATCCGCCCGTTGCTCTTGGCATTGACTTCCTTGGCGAAGACGTCAGACATGACGGCCTTGCGGGAAAGAGTCAAATCGTTCGAGTCCGAGTGCGCAAGTTTCAGAACGATCTTCGTCTGCGCCGAGGCGCCGACGGAGAAGAGGAAGGTGGTCATCACCACCGCGGAAACCAACTTTAATGACTGCTTCATAACATTGCCTCCTGGGTTGAACTAACTTTTCTGGGAACTGACTTCAGCGACGACTACATAGCATAGACCTTGGAATTCGATGTCGATACCTATTTGAGATTGAACGCATTCGGCAGCACCAGGCTGATCGACGGGAACATGGCGATGACGATCAGGCCGACGACCAGCATGGCCAGATAGGGCACGAAACGGGGCGTTACCTTCTCCACCGTCGTGTCCATCACCGAGCAGGTCACGAAGTAGCAGATGCCGAACGGCGGTATGAAGGTGCCGATGCCCATGGCGATGATGATGACGATGCCGAAGTGCATCGGGGCGATTCCGTACTGCGTGGTCATCTGCAGCAGCATCGGCCCGAAAATGAGCAGCGAAGGCATGCCCTCGAGGATCGAGCCCATGACCACCATCAGCACGATGGAGAAGGCCATGAAGGCGCCCGCCGATCCGCCCAGCGTGTCGAGGAAGCCCGAGATCACTTCATGCAGGCCGCTCACCGCCAGCGTCCACGAGAAGGCGGCGCCGGCGCTGACCATGAACAACACCATGCCGGCCATGCTGCCCGCGTCGGCCATGGTCTTCATGAAAACCCGGAAGTTCATGCCGTGATAGAAGACGACCGCGACGACCAGCGCATAGACCACGGCCAGCGACGAGACCTCGGTCGTTGTCGCCAGGCCGCCGACGATACCGACGATGAGGAAGACGGGGACGAGCAGCGCCGGGAAAGCCCGGCCGGTGATCCGGATCCGCTCGCCCCAGGTGGTCGGCGCGCAGCGCGGCCAGTCGAACTTGCGCGCACGATAATAGACGATGATCATGATGCAGCCGCCGAGGAGCGCCGCCGGCACCACGCCGGCGACGAAGAAGGTCGCCACCGACAGCGTCGTGATCGAGGCCAGCACCATCATTACCAGGCTCGGCGGAATGGTCTCGCCCATGATCCCGGCCGCCGCAAGCACCGCGGCGCTCTCGCCCGGCTCGTAACCCTGCTCCTTGAGCATGCCCTTGAGCGTCGTGCCGACCGCGGCGACGTCGGCGATCTTCGACCCCGAGATGCCGGAGAAGATGTACATGGCGACCACCTCGGCCTGCATGATGCCGCCCTGCAGCCGCCCGACCATGGCCATGACCCAGTCAGCGAGCGGCTTAGTCAGCCCGCCGTCGGTCATGACCTTGCCGGCCAGGATGAAGAAGGGCACGGCCAGCAGGATGAAGCTGCTGATGCCGTTGGTCATGGCGAACGAAACGGCCATCGGGTCGGCCTCGCCCGAGCCGTAGATATAGACGTAGGCGGTGGCCGACAGCACGAAAGCGATCGGCACGCCGGCGAACACCAGGCACAGCAGCATGCCGAGGGCGAAACCGACGCCGGACGGGCCGTTCCACGGACCGGTGTAGTACTGCGCGACGAACCAGACCACGCCCAACGTCACGACCGCCGCCCCCGCGCCCAGGTTGTTCCGGCGCGAGTGGCGCGCCAGTTCGGCCACGGCAAAGATCGCCGTCAGCGCCATGCCGAACATGAAGGGCAGCAGTGTCCACGACTTCGAGACCTGCAGCACGCTGGTCAGGGTATTGCGGGCGTTGATCCACATCGGGATGGTGTAATAGACGCCCATCCCGACGGCGATCAGCACGAAATAGTGCCGCGCGCACTCGGCGTACTCACGGATATGGTCCGGCAGCTTGTCAATGATGAAACGCACGACCATGTGCATTCCGCGGTGGTAGGCAATGGCGCCGCCGATGAAGGCGAGACCCGTCAGCGCGTACTCCGAGACCTCGTTGGCCCACACCAGCGAGTTGTTGGAGATCCCACGCATCATCGTGTTGCCGAAGAGCAGCGCCAACTCGACAAAGAGGATCGCGCCGAGCACCACGTCAAAGCCCAGCTCGATCCACGGCGCGAAAGGCTTGAAGCTATCGGTATGGATGCCCGGAGCGGCGTCAGTCTCGGCAGCACGCGAAGGTGCGGCCCCGGCCTCTGTGCTCGTCATAGTATTTGCCCCCTTTGATTGTGTGCTAAATATGTTCGCCTGCGAGACGGTTTCGCCGCACCATCGGATTTGATCGATCTGGCCAGGCACCAGGCGAGCCCCTGCAGCTTCCGCAGCAACAAAAATGAGCGCTTAAGTGTACGCGAATTAAGTGCCTGCAGCACCGTATTTTTGCTCGGTTTTCTGAAACCGCGGTCCATAAAATACTCAGGCC
Source organism: uncultured beta proteobacterium (assembly GCA_903886975.1). Lineage (GTDB taxonomy): Bacteria > Pseudomonadota > Gammaproteobacteria > Burkholderiales > Rhodocyclaceae > Propionivibrio. The sequence continues at coordinate 9,844 of CAISOB010000092.1, read as the reverse complement.
GAGGGCATAAAATCCGCCTCGCCGGCGCGTTCGCGCACATGGCCATCGCGCTCATCTTTCGCCCCGCGGCGCCGCTAACGACTGCCAGCGACCGCCGTGCGCCGATTCAAACAGCGCTTCTATCGTCTGCAAGGTATCGACCGCCTCCTCGATCGGCCAGGGCGGCACCACGTCGCCCAGCAGCAGGCGCGAGAAACGCTCGGCCTGAAGCACGAACTGGTTGGTCGCTTCGAAGGCGAACGTTTGGGTCGGAAACGCGCCGACACCCGTCGCATCACCAAGCTCGATCATGCAAGCCGTTGGCCGCACCTGCGAGTACGGGAAGTTGAAGCGCAACCAGCCACGGGCGCAGAGGACGGTCAGGTGTTGTTGCGACCCCCAGCCATCACCGCCCGACTGCGTGGCGACGGTAAGCGCCGCATGAGCGCTGCCGTAGTCGAGCAAGGCGCTCGAGAGGCGATCGACACCAAACACCGGATCGATCTCGAACGCGGCCACGACGCGCGCGGGGGCGCGCTTGAAAAGCATGTTGCAGGCACTGATAGTGTACGAGCCGAGATCGTAAATGCCGCCGCCACCGGCAGCCGGATTGTTGCGAATATCCTTCGGATTGAAGAACTGCTTGGCCATGATGCCGTGCGCCGCGCGTACCGGCCCGAGCAGGTCGCTCGCGAGAATTTCCCTGAGCTTGACCCACTGCGGATGGTTGCGATACGCGAACGCCTCTTCAATGTGTTTGCCGGTGCGATCACGCACGGCGCAGAGCTCTTTCACCTGATCCGAACTCAGGCACAGCGGTTTTTCGCAAAGCACGTGCTTGCCGGCTTCGAGCGCGCGCACCGACCACTCGAAATGCAGCTGGTTAGGCAGCGGAATGTAAACGGCGTCGATGTCCGGGTCGGCCAGCAGCTCGGCATAGCTGCCATAGACGCGCGGCACATTGAGCGTGGCAGCGGCGGCACGGCCCTTGTCGATATCGCGCGAAGCCAGCGCCAACAGGGTCGCACTCGGCGCTTCGTTGATCCCCGGCATGGAGAACTTGGTTGCGATACCGGCAGCGCCCAGCACGCCCCAATTGATGGTCTTCTTCATGACATGTCCTCTCATCAAGAATCAAGCCTTGCACCGAAGCCAAACAGCGCTCGCGGGGTTTCCCACAACAGCTTGCGTCGGTCATCGGCGTTCGGGAACAGGTGTTCGATGAGTTTGAGCAAGGTCCCATAATCTATCCGTTCCGCGGCACGCAGGAACGGCCAGTCGGTTCCCCACACGCAGGCATCGAGCGTGAACGCATCGACGAGGGCGCGAACGTAGGGCCAAGCGTCTTCATGGGGAAAAGACTGCCGCGACAATTTCGAAAAGCTCGAGATCTTCACATGGGCTTTGCTCGCGCGTCCCATTTCAAGCAGGGCCTGGAACCCCGGCTGTTCAAGACCGGCGTCAGGATTCGGCCGTCCGCAATGATCGAAGATGAGTCGCGCACCACTGGCTTCTAACATGGGCAACATGTCCAACAGTTGGTCGTCCATCACCTGAACCTGCGCGATGAGATCGAGTTGGGCGAGCCGCTCAAGCAGACGCGCCGCATCGGCGTAGTACGCCGTACCGAACAGCGCCGGGTTGAAGGCGATGCCGACGACGCCGCAAGCTTTCAAATCTTCGAGCTCGCTGCGCTGCGCGTCGTTGCCGACGACCGCCATGCCCTTCAGGCGGCCACCGCTGCGGCCGATGGTATCGAGCAGGCAGCGATTGTCAAGGTCGTAGCCCGAGTTCGGTTCGACCAGCAGCGCATAGCGCACGCCATAAGCGTCGAGCACCTGCATGAACTGCGCCGGCGTGCCTCTCTCCTGCCCGGCAGGCTGGTAGAAATTGCCCTGCGGGTAAGGAAAGCGCGCGGGGTCGAAGACGTGGTTATGACAATCGATCTTCGCTTCGTCAAAGATGTTCATGGTCGCCGTGTTCTAAAGCTCGACCCAGGCGCCGTGCGTGGCCTGCGAACGAACACAGCCGTCGATGAAACGCAGGCCCGCCACGCCGTCGGACAGCGTCGGACACAAGCGCGCCGACGCCGCAGGCGATCGTCCCGTTCGACGCGCCCTGATGAGTTCGGCGGCGTCGCTGTAGATATTGGCAAAAGCCTCGATCTGGCCCTCCAGCTGCCCGGCCTTCAGGCGCGTACCGGCCTGCGCTGCCGCGCCGGTCCACGACTCGCCGCGCCGTAAGACATAATGCGCGGCATGCTGCGGCTGGATCAACAGCCGGTCCGGATCTTCCTGATGCCATGCCAGGGACCCGGTCGAGCCGAATACGCGAATCTGCAAGCCCTGGCGGATTCCGGCTGCGACAAAACTTGCCCACAGCAGTCCGCGCACGTTCCGATCCATGCGCAACATGACATGCGCATTGTCGTCGGAGACCCGCCCGGGCGACAGCGTGGCGAGTTCGGCCGCGACTTGGCGCACCTCAAGACCGGTAATGAAACGCATCAGATGATGCGCGTGTACGCCGATGTCGGCGAGAACGGCCGATGATCCGACGATGGCCGGATCCCCACGCCAGCCGCTGGTCGCATTTCTTCCGGGCGCTGCGACCCCCGAAGACACGGCATGTTCAACCTGAATGACCCGCAGTTCTCCGATTGCGCCGGCGGCAATCTGATCCCTGGCTTCCCTGACCATCGGGAAGCCGCTGTAGTTATGGGTCAAGACCAGGACGCAGGGATGCGCGGCATGAAACGTCTCGAGATCCAGCGCCTCGTCGAGCGAGGTGGCCAATGGCTTCTCGCAGATGACGTCGATACCTTGGGCGAGAAAGGCCCGCGTTGCCGCAGCATGCTGGTTGTTCGGCAGCATAACCGAGACCGCCTCGATACCATCGGCGCGGCCACTCTCGGTCAGTGCCATCTGTTCAAATGAGTCATAGACGCGCTCAGGCGCCAGGCCGTAAGCCTCGGCAGCGGCGCGATTGCGCTGCGCGTCGGCAGAAAAGGCGCCGGCAACGAGGCTGAAATTTCCGTCGAAGCGCGAGGCATGCCAATGCGTCGGCCCGATACCCGATGCCGCACCACCACCGACAAACCCCAGGCGCAGCGCCGGCGCCGCCGAAAGAATTTTCATGGATCGCGACAATACAGAAAATCGTTAAGTTATATAATCGGACCATTCGTTGATTTAAAACTGTCTAAAAGTGAATAATCATTGGGACCTGGTTGATTTGCGTATTTTCTGCGAGGTTGTTCAGCGCTCGAGCTTCATTGGCGCGGCGACCCACCTCGGGATTTCGGCCGCCTACGTCACCAAGCGGGTGGCGCACTTCGAGCGGGAACTGGGTGCCAGGCTGTTCCACCGAACGACGCGGCGCGTATTGATCAGCGAGGCTGGCGAGAAAGCTTATCTCTGGGCCAAGCAAGTCCTCAGCGCCGCAAATTCACTCGACGATTGCATGGCCATGCCGAAAGGCGCGCCTTCCGGGCAACTGCGGATCAATTCGAGTCCCCGGCTCGCGCGCTACCACCTCGCACCGATTCTCGTTTTGTTGAAGAAAGAATATCCGGCGCTGACGATCTGGCTCGAATCGCTCGATCGCCGCGTGGATTTGCTCGCCGAGGGCATCGATATCGATTTTCGCATGGAGCCGGTCAGCGAACCGCACCTGTTTGCCCACCAGGTCAAGGAGAATGTCCGGGTATTGTCCGCAACGCCCGAGTATCTGAATAGAAGAGGTCGTCCCGAAACCTTGTCCGACTTGACGCACCACGACTGCCTGCTCTACCGCGACCGTCACCAGACTTTCGGCGTTTGGCAAATGCATGGCCCCAACGGCATGCAATCCGTTCGGGTTACGGGACCGATGGGCACAAACCACGCCGACATCGCCTGGAACTGGACACTCGCCGGCCAAGGGATCGGGCTGTTTGCCAGCTGGGACGTCGCCGAAGCCATCAAGTCAGGCACCCTTGAACGGGTGTTGCCCGAGCATACCCAGCCGGCCGACCTCTACGCCGTGACGACGGGACGCGTCGAAGACTCGAGCAAGCTCCAACTCTGCCTGTCATTCATTTCGGATCAATTGCGCCGCGGACCCCACGCGCTCGACACAACGATCGGCGCGACAAGTGGCGCTGCTAGCGAACGGGAATCTTAGTCCAAGGCCGTGCTGCTGCAAGCTTTCGCAGCCGTGGAGTCGATCCGGCGCTCGAGGATGCACGCCTTTTGTCAGTCCTTCTCCAATGACGGGATCGTCCGGGGGGCGCAAAAGCGGAAAGTATTCTTTCCGGCTTCCTTCGCCGCATACATCGCTTTATCCGCGCTCCTGATCAATTGCGCCGGCGTCTTGCCATCGTCCGGGTAAACGGCGATACCGATCGAGGTGCCGATCTCGACTTTCTTTCCCTTGAACTCCATCGGCTCATTGAGGTTCGCGACGATGCGTGCGGCGACTTGCGCCACCTCTTCGCGGTTGGCCGGATTATCGAGAACGATGACGAACTCGTCGCCGCCGAGCCGCGCCACCGTGTCCGACTGGCGCACCTGGCTCAAGAGCTTCTCGGCCACGACCTTGAGCAATTCATCACCGACGTCGTGACCGAGACTGTCGTTTACGGACTTGAAGCGGTCGAGGTCCTGGAACATCACTGCCACGTTGCGCGGCTCGCGTTCCGTCGCTGACAGCAGTTGTTCGAGCCGGTCCATCAGCAGCAGGCGGTTGGGAAGGCCGGTCAAGGCGTCGTGGAATGCCAGGTGCGTCGTGCGCTCGTTCTTCTCCCAGTTATGGGTGATGTCATGGAATACCGAGACGTAACGGACCGGTGTGTTGTCCGACCCGTCGATCCGCGTAATCGTCTGCCAGACCAGAAAGATGCTGCCGTCCTTGCGGCGGTTCCACGTCTCGCCCTGCCACTGACCGCCGGTCGAAATCTCGTCCCATATCGCGGCGAAGTATTCCTGGTCGTGGTGGTCGGAGCGCAGCAAGCGCGGCGTATTGCCGATCGCATCCTCGGCGGTGTAGCCGGTGATTTCTGTAAAAGCGGGGTTGACCGACTCGATGACACCCTGAAGGTCGGTCACCATGATGCCTTCCTGCGCGCTGTCAAATACGCTGGCGGCGAGCCTCAGTTTTTCCTCGGCGGCTTTGAGCGGTGTGACATCGCTGACCAGCGCGTAGAAACCCGCGACGACGCCATTTTCGTCGATGTTCGGAATATAGTGGCCCCAGGTATGGCCGATACTGCCGTCGGGCCGAGTCTGTACGCGTTCAAAACGCTGTTTCTGGCCGGCCAGCGCGCCTTTGATGTACTTTTCGTTCGCCGCGAACAGGCGTTCGCCGAAAAGCTCGCGCAGGTCCATGCCGAGCATTGCTTCCGGCGACTTCCCGAACCATTCGAGGTAGGGCTTGTTGGCGTACTGACAGCGCAGATTCTTATCCCAGTAGGCCACGAGACCAGGCATGGCATCGGAGATCGCGCTGATGAAGCGCTCGCGGCGGGCAAGTTCGAGCGCCGCCGCCTCGGCTCGGTTGCGGGCATCGAGCAGTTTCGCCTCGAAGCGGCTCAACTCCTGCGCAACAAAGAAGACCCAGTAAAAGCACTCGGTCCCCTCCAGTTGTCTGCGCTCGGCATTGGCCAGGACCAGGACCGGACTGCCGGCCTGGCCCACGACCTCAAGACGTTCTTCCCTGATCGAACTCGCGGCGCGCAGCAACGGCCAGATCCGGTTCCGCAGCGCGACGCGGCTGGCGGCGGCCAGCAATTCATCCATCGGTTTGTTCAAGCACTGTTCGGCAGTCGCCCCGACCAGCGTCGCAAAAGCATTATTACTGTCGAGCACAAGTCCATCGACATCGGTGATCAAGACGGGACAGGGAAGCTGGTTAAGTCGAGTCATGCGATTTGAAATCCGATCGGCTATCGGTTGAACAACAACGCACCTGCACAGGCACTCAAGGCGTCATATGCACATCGCCCTTTTGCGAATGCCTGGCCACTGGACCTCGGGGGGAAGCTGCCCTTACAGGATTGTTAAGATCTTCTGATGGTTCGCAATTCTAACCCGAGAGCCGGTCATTCGTCGCGACTGCCCCGCCCTTCAGAACCTCCGCGTAAATGCCCATGTAGTTGTGCCCGAATTCACTTTGCAGCAGCTTCGGAATATCCAGGTCGCGCTCGGCCGTCGCCGGATTTACCGACGTTGCGGGGCAGCGGGTGATCGGCGAGACCACGCGCAAGTGCGCCGTGCCGATGGCGAGCTCGGAACCTATCCAGGAGAGTTCGCTCCAGGCGGGCGTGCCGGAAAAGTACAGGTTGGCACGAAAGCGCAGCGGGGCCACGGGAACCCGCGCGGCCCGCTCGACCGTCTCGATGCTGGCCAGATTGATGATCGATATGTATTTGTTCGTTGTCGAATTCGGCCTTTGTTTGGCATCATAGAAACTATGGCCCGGCGCCTCGACGAGTTTGGGACGACCCCCCGGATGTCCGGCGAGGAACTCTGCGAAGAACGCTTCGATTGCCCGTCGCCCGCCGGGATCGGTAATGCCGGCGCTAAGCAGCAGTGCACCCGAGCGCGCGATGGTGAAGTTGCCGCTGCGCTCGTCGAAACGGGTCTGCAGCTGCGCCAATTTCTCATCGCGCATCAGCATGAAGAAGTTGCTCTTATGCAGCCATTCGGGCTTCTCGGGGTCGATCTGCGTCGCCGCGAGGGCAAGAGCGAATCGTCTGTCATGCGGTACGCCCTGGCCAACGCTCAGCGTGACCTGGTCCAATGGCTCCGGGCTCAGGCCCTTGACCGGGTAACGATAAATCGCGCTGATTGTCATTGCCATTCGGGTATTCCTTCCGAGTCAATCCTTTTCCGGCCTCTAATTTAACCGATCGTGGCTAGACATGGAACGACCTGACCGAAGACGACAGGTCCTCGGCGAGTTTCTGCAATTGATGCGCGGCCGTAGCGGCCTGCTCGGAAGATGTATTGTTGGCCTCGACCATCTGCGCAATATTTTCGACGTTGCGGGCGATCTCGGCGCTGGCCCTGCTTTGTTCCCTGAGCGCATCGGAAATGTCGCTGACGACGCCGACCACCTGTTCGGCGCCTAACTGGATTTCCCCTATCGACTCGCCGGCCTGCTTGGCCAGGGCGGTCCCCGCCCTGACCTGGCTGACCCCGGCGACCATGCTGGCTACCACGGATTTGGTCCCGTTCTGTATCTTCCCGATGGTCTGCGATATCTGCAGCGTCGATTGCGTCGTCCTTTCCGCGAGCTTGCGCACCTCATCGGCCACCACCGCGAAACCGCGGCCCTGTTCGCCAGCGCGTGCAGCTTCGATGGCCGCATTGAGCGCGAGCAGATTGGTCTGGTCGGCAATCTCCTTGATGACGCTGACAATGGTTGAAACTTCGTTCGATTGTTGTTCGAGGCCGCTGATGACCTGCGACGACGCTTCGACCGAGACGGCAATCTTCTCCATTTCCGAAGTGGCCGCATGAACCACTTCGCCGCCCTTCCTCGACTGATCGGACGCCCGCTGCGAATGCGCTTTGGCGCTGCTCGCGCTCTGCGAAATGCTCTCGATGCCGACCGTCATTTCCTCGACTGCCGCGGCCGTCGCGCTGGTCGCCTCGCTCTGTTGCCCGGAAGCGGCCGCCACCGCACCCGACGTTATCACCAATTGCCGCGCCGCCTGCCCGACTTCCTCGGCACTTGCCTGGATGGAGAGCACCATGCCGCGCAGTTTGTCGCGCATGGTTTTCATCGAGTACAGGAGGCTGCTGCTGTCGCCATCGCGCGCATGGACTTCGACACCAATATTCCCGCCGGCGATCTCGCGGGCGATCGCGTTGGCGTAATGCGCGTCACCGCCGAGGATGTTCTGCACCGATTTCCCGACGACATAGGCGGCGATCAATGAAATGAGCGCGACGACGAAGGCGATGAGCAGCGCGCTCGTCTTGAGCACGGTGGTCTGCGCGCGCGTCTCGTCGCTGACCGTGGTCATCTTGCCGAGCTGGGATTCGAATATCTTGCCGATCGCCGTCGTGTAAGTGAGGATGTCTCCCCGCAGCGTGCTGCCGAGGTACTGATTGGCCTCTTGTTTGTTGCCGGCCTGAAGCATGCCGAGATACTTCTTGCGGTTGTCGGTGTATTCCTGGCGCGCCTTCAGCGCCACGGCAAGCTGATCGCGCTCCTGGCCGCTGACCATGGCTTTTTCGAGCAGATTGAAGTTCTCGGTGATCTTGTTGCTGTTATCGGTCATCTCGACGGCGATCTTCTTGCTGTCGCTGTCGTCGGCGACTTGCAACAGCAGCAAAGTGTTTCCCCAGTTGCGCAGGATATTCACGCGAATATCGGCCGCCGCGGTCAGCTTTGGATCAATGTCCTGCGAGAGCAGCATCGCGTTCTTGCTCAGGCCATTGCTTTGCAGCAGAACGATTACAGCCATTCCGGCGATCAGGGCGATAACCAGACCAAAGCCCCACACCAGCAGGGTCGTAATTTTTGCGGTCTTGAACATTTGCTTGATCTCCGTTAACTTGCAATCGTCTGGCCGCGGGGTCTATCCGTTCTTGTCGCCGCGATGAGCGAGACGAAACCGCGGCGCTGCGGCTGTGGAGATTCTCGCAGAGGGAAATGCGGGTCGGTATCCGTAATTCGCGCAAGAAACGGCGGATATTACGGAGCTGATGACGAAATATTCGATGTATTTCGCGCTTTTCGGCGTTTCGTCCCGAAAATCGCGCGCCGCTCAGGGCGTGGCGATGCCTGGCCTGCGTCGGCGCCACAACTGAAACGCCAGGAAGGCAACGACGACGACATTGCCGACGAAAACCGCGGCGCTGATGAATGACGGCCGGTGCATCAGATGGCTGACCTCGAACGGGATATAGAGCGCGCCCGAAAGCGCGCCCAGCCATTCGCCCCAGGCCAGGTCATGCCACAAGCCGTAGGCCTCAGACAGGCGCAGCAGGATGTAGAACGTGGCGAGCAAGGCCAGTGCGCGCACGTCGGCATTTGGCAGGAGGTCGGCATAATGCAAGACAATGGACGCGTAATGGCCCTCGGGATTCTGGCCGAAACGCCCGATCAGATCGATCGCCAGATGCCGGACGTCGTGATGCATAAGATCGATCACGCCGATCATCCCGGCAAGCGCCGCGAGGCCCTTGATGGCCTCGAAAATGGCAATCGCATGCAAGGTCCGCCGCGTGGCGACCGGGTTTATCGATTTTCCTATTCCGCTCGCATTCGGATCGGTCATGTTCAGGCGCCACTTCGCCGCGGACAAATTTCTCAGGGCAGAGGATACCGCTTCGATACACGCCGCGGGGTCTTTGTTCTCTGCCGCTTCCCGAAACGGGGTCGGAAACGGTCGTCGCAAGGTTGTGAAGTTCCGGCGACCCCGTGCGGGCCAATGATATCCGATTGGTGCTATGATCATGCGCGCAGCGGATGTTCTTGCGGGAACGATTTGCCCCATGACATTCGCGCGCGCAGGCATAGAAACAGTACGGCAGTTGGGTCAAACGATAAGAATATTGATTGGGGGGTTCCGCACCCATCAGGCTATTGGAAGGCAATCGATTTTTTCGGCTGCGTTCGCGATTTAGTCCGGATTTCTCGATGGCCGACGCACATCCTTGCCGGCGCAGGCCGCGCAGGACGCTTTTTCTAACTGCATCACATCCGCGGGGGCAAGGACATGAGCACATCGAGCAAGCGGATCAGCCATGCTGATTTGCGGCCGCGTTTCAAGGACGGCATGAGCATCATGTTCGGCGGCTTCATGGCCGTCGGGACGCCGGACGGCATCGTCAAAGAGATTCTCGATTCGGGCGTCAAGGACCTGACGGTG
>CAISOB010000091.1 GCA_903886975.1 uncultured beta proteobacterium | reverse complement strand
TTGATCGAGCGCTTCTTTGCACGACTCAAGCATTTCAGGCGCATCGCCACGCGCTACGACAAACTCGCCAAGTCCTTCCTGTCGTTTATTCATCTCGCGTGTGCATTCGTCTGGTTGGCTTGATTGTGAACACACCCTAGGACTCCTGCGCTTTTTTTTGGGATTTTTGTGCGCTTCGGGGCAACGCTCAGGCTCGAGGTCGTACCGGCCCGAATTCCTTCGCCAGCTTGGCAATGCGCTCGAGTCTCGAGAATTTCATGTCGGGCGGCGCGGTATCGGCGATGCTCAGGATAAGGCGATCGCCATCGCCGATATCCAACAAAAGCTGATCAAGATACGCGTCGAATTCGCGGTCGGTCATCGAATTTTCCAGGACGGCGACCGAGGCGACGCCGCCCCATACGGTAATGCCGCTGCCGCTGAACGCTGCGCGGACCTGCTTGAGGGTTAATGAGGTCAAGGGCGCTGGACAGACCGAGTCGGCGATGTCGATATGTCCGGCGACGAAGAACGGCAGGAGGTTCGAGTTCTCGCCATCGGTGTGGGTCAGCAGCAGTTTGCCTGCAGCATGGATCTCTTCCGCGGTCGCCGCGAGATGGGGCGCCACGTGTTCGGCCATAAAACCGGGCCAGGTAATCTGCAGGTCGTAATTGGTCCCGACATGGATGAAATCGGCCGGGCTCTTGGTGGCCACCTCGATTGCCTTATCGTGGTAGGCGGACATTCGGGAAGCGAGGCGCTCCAGTTCTTCCCGGTTGTCGTAATAGGCGTAGACAAACTCCTCATAGGTCATCAACTCGTGCAGAATCTCATGCATGGGCGAGGCGCCCATGGTGGCTATCGCGCCGATGAGTCCGCGTTCACCGATCTGTTCCTTGAACTCAGCCAATCCCTCATAGAACGGGACCGGATCGGCGTGCTCGTAGATATAGGCCAGGGCTTCATAATCCTCATCGCTCTTGAGCGCCTTCTCGACGACGTGCGACAAGGTAATTCCGGCACGGCGCATCGATTCGTCATAGAGCATCTTCGTTCTGATCTTGCCGACCGGCGTCAGATACTCGACTGTCGTAAAGTCGCCGTCATATGAAATATTGCGCTGGATGCCGTTGAGCGCCGTGCGGAAGGGCATGTGCTTGACGCGCCACATGCCCAAGGCCCGGTCGACGACGTCGAGCGGATCGTCGAAGGTCTGATAGTCCGGAACGACCGTATGGTAGCCGACGTCGAGATCCTCGACGATATTCATCAAGCTGGCGTTGCGGTATTTGGCCGGCAGCGTGCCCAGGTACTTGTTGCTCTTGTACCAGAGGTCGAGGCGCGGCACGAAAGGCAAACAGTCGGTGGGCCGCCCCGCCAGAGTGGCGAGCATTCGTTCCCGGTAAGTCATCATTTCCGTATACCTTTCATTTCATGAACAGTTGCGGCAGGAAGAGGCTGATCGACGGAATGTAGGCCACCAGCAGCAAGCCGAAAACCAAGACGCACAGATAAGGCACCATGCGCGCGCTGACCTGATCCATGCTGACGCCGCCGACCGAACAGGCGACGTACATGCCGATGCCGATGCCGGGCAGGAAGGTTCCGAGGCCCATCGAAATGATCAGCACGATACCGTATTGCAAGGTGTCGATGCCGAACTGATGGGCGATGGGCAGGAGCAGCGGACCGAAAATCATGATCGCCGGAACGCCTTCGAGCATGGCGCCCATGAAGACCAGCGTCGCGATCGAACCGAGCATGAACACCCACGGCCGGTGTGCGACGCTGATCAGGTAGTCGCCGATGGCGTGCGGCACGTTGGCGACCGTCAATGACCAGGAAAAAGCGAACGCCGCGCTGCAGATAAAGAGAATCATCCCCGACTTGACGGCGGCGTTGATCACCATGCGCCACAGCGAGCGAAGATTGATTTCCCGGTAGCCGAGCCAGGCCAGCAGAACCGCGTAGATCACCGCCGTCGACGACGCCTCGGTCGCCGTCGAGAAGCCGCTGACGATGCCGCCGATCAGAAAGACCGGTATCGACAGCGAGGGCACCGCGGTGAGCACCGCGCGCGCCATCGTCGAGAGCAACGCACGCTTGCCCGACGGCATGTTCTGCCGCCTGGCGCGCACGTAGATGGCGAGCATCAGGCACAGCGCGATGAACGCGGCGGGCAGTATGCCGGCGAGAAACAGCGATCCGACCGACAGGCTGGTGATCGACGCGAGGATCAGCATGATGATGCTCGGCGGTATGGTTTCGCCCATCACGGTGGACGCGGCGAAGACGGCGGTGCTCTCGGCCGGGTCGTAGCCGTTGCGTCTCAGCATGTCCTTCATGGTCAGGCCGACCGCCGACAAATCGGCCATCTTCGATCCGGAAAGGCCGGAAACGACGTACATGCAAATCACCGCGACCTGCAGCAAACCGCCACGGAAGTGCCCGACGATGGAGACGATGAACTCGGCGAGCCGCCGGCTGATGCCGCCTTCGGTCATGACGATGCCGGCCAGGATGAAGAACGGAATGGCCAGCAGCACGATGCTGGTGACGCCGCCGAACATCGCCTGCGGCACGGCTTCGAAAGGCGCGTCGCCCGAATAGTAAAGATAGACCAGCGAGCAGGTCGGCAGAACAAAGCCGATGGGTATGCCGAGGATCAGCAGAAAACCGAACAGGCCGAACATGAAGCCGATGATGCTGTTTTCGCCGGGAAAATCGAACAGCAGTTCCGAGACCTTGAACAGCGCGACGAGCACGACGAGCGCCACGGCGGTCCGAAGCAGGACCTTGCGCGATTGCATGCGCAGCCGCTGCGCGGCAAAAACCGCGAAGAGGATCATGCTCACGAAGAGCGGCAGAATGAACCAGGCCTGGCTCACGGCGATGGTCACGAAGTTTTCGCCGACGCGCGTGCGCAGAACGATCAGCGAAAAATAGCCGGTGACGAGGGCCATGATCAGCAACAGCCAGTTGCCGATGGCCTCGATGTACGCTGCCCATGCTGCGGGCAGGCGCTTGACCACGGCGTTCATCGCCATGTGCTCGCCGCGCGTGTAGGCGACCGCGCCGCCGATGAAAGCGATCACCGCGACGGCCAGCTGTCCGGTTTCCTGGCTCCAGATCCAGGATTCCCCGGTCAGGCTGCGGTGCACGACATTGCCGAACATGATCGCCAGTTCAACCAGAAAAGCCGCGCCCAACACCCAGTCGAGCGCGGTGTTCAAGTGCTTTTCGCAGGTGGTCAGGCGTGCCGGACGGAAGGCTTCCGCCTCGCTCCCGGCGCTAGTTACTAGGGACATGTTGATCCTCTGCCATCGTCTTGAAAAAAGGAACTCCCGCGGAACGATGCTCCGCGGGAGTTCCGGAATTCAGCCGTGACTACATCCCGGCCTTGACGATTTGCTGGAACACCTCCTCGGCATTGATCTTCTTCGGACCTTCTTTCCACATCTCCTGAACTGCCGCCACCATCTTTTGACGATCGGCGGGGCTCGGCTCGACGATGGTCATGCCCTTTTCGGCGAACAGTTTCAGATCCTGCTCCTCGGTCTGGGCCTGTTTTTCGTAGTTGGTCTTGAGACCGGCGTCGACTGCCGCACGGACGATTTGCTGGATATCGGCCGGTAGCGATTGCCATTTCTTCTCGTTGACCATGACCAGGCTGCTGGCCATGATGTGGCGCGTCTTAAAGACGAAATTGCTGACCTCGTACATTTTCTCGGTGGCGACCGACGACGACTGGACTTCAAAGGCATCGACGACGTGCGTCTGCATCGCCGTATAGACCTCCCCCCACGGCAGCGGCGTCGGATTCGAGCCGATCGACTTGAAGGTGTTCACGTAGGTGGGCGATTCGGGAACGCGGATCTTCAGGCCCTTGAAGCCCTCGTAGTTGAGGATCGGCTTGTTGGCATAGACAAAACGGAAATTCTGCCGCCAGCTGTTGAAGACCCGGATTCCTTTTTGCTTCAGCAGATTGTCGTAGATGGCCGCGCCGATCGGCCCGTTGACGACCTTGTCGGCGTGCTGCTGGTTGGTGAAGATGAACGGCATGCTGAACAGGCTGAGCTGCGGTTCGAAGTTCTCCATGACGGCCTGCGAAACGTAAGCCATGTCGATGGTTCCCGAACGCAGCCCTTCGGCCAGATCGCGCTCGTTGCCCAATTGGTTCGCCGGGTAAACCATGACCGCCACACGGCCCTTCGACTTTTCATTGATCTCTTTTGCCACGTCGAGCATCGTGATGTTGGCAATGCTGTTGACCGTTTGCCCGTTGGCGAACTTGATCTTGATCGTCTTGTCCTGGCTGCAGGCGGAATTGCTGACGGCACTGAAGACTCCGGCGAGCAGGATTGCCGTAAACAGTTTTGCTATCTTCATCTTTGCCATGTTGCCCCCTTGATTAGATTGGATTTGTTGCTGGCGGGCCCCCCGCCTGAATCGGTGCGACGACTTATTCATTCCTGACTGTTCCGCCGAAATCCTGTTCGCCACGTAGTTATTATGTTGCGTTTCGAGTCGATCAATAACTGTTTCATGCTAGCCAATGGGGCTGCCGATTTGCTAGGACTCCTGTACTTTGTTTTGGGATTTTCGTGCGTTTGCGGATACGATCCCGTCGGAGGCCTTCTGCGACGATCAGCGATAGCGATTGATCGTATCGCGCGTTTCCTGCGCGGCGCGGCGCGCGGCGTCGGCGTAGTCATCGTTCTTGCTGGCGTAGAGGATGGCGCGCGACGAGTTGATCATCAGGCCGCAGCCGTCGGCGGTGCGACCGGCTTGCACTGTGGCCTGCACGTCGCCGCCCTGGGCTCCGATGCCGGGAACGAGCAGCGGCAGGTCGCCGACGATTTCGCGGACGCGGGCGATCTCGGCCGGGAAGGTTGCACCGACGACCAGCGCGCACTGGCCGTTGGTATTCCACTGGCTGGCCACCAGATGGGCGACCCGCTCGTAGAGTTTTTCCGGTTTGTCGGCACTGCCGACATTGAGGAATTGCAACTCACTGCCGCCCGGGTTCGACGTGCGGCAGAGCAGGATCACGCCCTTGTCGCGATAGGCCAGGTAAGGATCGACCGAATCGCGGCCGAGGTAAGGGCTGACGGTGATCGCATCGGCCTTGTAGCGCTCGAAAATTTCGATTGCGTATTGCTCGGCGGTGCTGCCGATGTCGCCGCGCTTGGCGTCGAGAATGACCGGAATTCCCGGATGCTTGGCGTGGATGTGGGCGATCAGCGCTTCGAGCTGGTCTTCGGCGCGCTGCGCGGCGAAGTAGGCGATCTGCGGCTTGAAGCAGCAGACGAGATCGGCCGTCGCATCGGCGATGCGCTTGCAGAATTCGAAGACGGCGTCGGGGCGACCCTTGAGCAGCGCCGGGAATTTCGCCGGGTCGGGGTCGAGGCCGACACAGAGCAAGGAGTTGTTCTTCTGCCAGCTGGCGTTGAGCGATTCAATGAAGTTCATCAGTTTTCCTGTGGATGGGCCGGCGAGCGGTGTGCCCGGCCGGCTTGAAGATTGCGCGGAGGTATTTTGCAAGCCGCGCTATTTTCGCACCGACAGCCGATCAATACACGCCACCTTCGTCACATGCCGCGTTCAAAAGCGATGATGCTGCGCGTCATCCCCTTGTCGGCCCAATTGGGCATCATGCGCCACGGCGTCAGGACCTGGAGTTTATCGCCCTCGAGCTTGAACGGCCGCGTCTGCTCGGTGCCTATCCACTCGGGATTCCAGGCCACTTCGACTTTCGTGATCCACTTGTCGCCTTCGATGCGATAGGTGCCGCTGTAGGCCACGAGGGTGCTGAGCAGGCTGGCTTTCTCGGCATCCGTCTTGGCCGGCTGGCGCCCCTCGCCGGTCAGTACGAAGAATACCCGGCCGTTCGGCAGGAAGGCCGTGTAACCGGTCGGCTTTTGTCCCATCACCGGCATTTTTTCACCGGTCGACTGAACCTCGACGACATAGGAAACCAGTTTCCACGTGCCGACGATATTTTCGTCGGCGCAGCTTTGCTGCACGAACAGGCAAGCCATGAACGCAAACACGATCGATTTGAACATTTTGTTTCCCCCGCAGATCTGCCGATTCAGGCAGTATGCAAATATTGTTATGAAATTACCGACCCCAGGCCCGACGTCGGATCCGCCCTGGGATCACTCAGGAGTCAATGCAATGGCGCGCCTAGGTCACGACGGAACGCTACGCCGTTATTGATTTGAAGTCCAGACCGGAAAGTTCTCGAGCGAAGCACCGTAAGCGCCCGGCCGGGTATTCGCTTTTCTGTGCCGTTTGACCATGGTTTAGGTATCCTGCGCGTGTGGTTTGGCGTTTATCTCGGGAACACAGCCGGCGATTGGCCCAAGGGATGCGGGGCTGCCGAACAGGGAGCGGGCATGGGCAACAGCGCTACGGAGATGCTGGTTTCGGCGACGATCGAGTTTCTCGGCGCTTATCCGCCTTTTGACCGGATGGAAGCGGAAGCCCTCGGATTTCTCGCCGAACGCATCAAGCTGGCCTACTACCCCAGGAACGCCCTGATCGTTTCGCCGGAGACCGGCGTAGTCAAGGTGTTCCGGATCATCCAGCGCGGCAAGATTCTCGCCCGCGAGGCGAGCGAACTCGGCGCGACCGAGCAATCGACAATGACCCTCGGGCCGGGCGAAGGCTTCCCGATCGGCTCGGTAACGGCGCAGCGCGCTTCGGTGAATAGCTATACCGCGCTCGACGATGTCTTCTGTTACGAACTGCCGGCCGAGGATTTCTTCGTGCTGATGCAGAAGAGCTCGATCTTCAACCGCTTTTGCACGCAATACATCGCCGCCCTGCTCAGTCAATCGCGACAACAACTGCAACTGCAGTTCTCCCAGCGCGTTGCCGAGCAACAGACGATGAATTCGCCGCTCGCGGCGATCATCAAGCGGGAGCCGGTTTCCGTTACGCCCGACACGCCGATACGCCGGGTCATCGAAGCGATGGCCGGCAGCAATATCGGCTCGATGATCATCGCCGATGCCGAACACCAACCGATCGGCATCTTCACGCAGTCCGATGTGCTCAAACGGATCGTCCTGTCCGGCATTTCGCTTGACCTGCCGATCCGCGACGTGATGACGCCGGCGCCGCACACACTGCCGGTCGCCGCCAGCGCCTACGACGCGGCACTTGCCATGGTCATGCATGGCGTGCGCCATGTGCTCGCCGTCGATGAGGGCGGCCGCCTAAAAGGCGTGGTTTCGGAACGCGACCTGTTTACGCTGCAGCGCGTCGGCTTGCGCCAGATTCGCCAGGTCATCGACACGGCACGCAGTGTCGACAGCTTGCTCCAGGCCAGCCATGACGTGCGTCAGCTTTCGCTCAACATGCTGGCGCAGGGCGTCGGCGCCGAGCAGATCACCCAGTTCATTTCGACACTCAACGATACGCTGACGCGCCGGGTCATCGAACTCAATCTCGACAAGCACGAGTTGTCCGGAATCGACTGGGCGTGGCTGTCCTTCGGCTCCGAAGGGCGCGACGAACAAACCTTCAGCACCGATCAGGACAACGGGATTATCTTCATCTGTACCGACATCATGGACCGCGAGCACGCGCAGTTGCGGCTGCTCGACTTTGCGCGCGAGGTCAATGCCGATCTCGACCAATGCGGCTTCCCCTTGTGCACGGGAAACATCATGGCCAGCAATCCGGAACTGTGCCTGACACTTGAGGAGTGGGAAGAAAAATTCGCGGCCTGGATTCAGACGCCGGATCCGCAAGCCTTGCTCAATGCGACGATTTACTTTGACTTCAGGCTGCTCTACGGGAATTTCAATCTGGCTGATCGCCTGCGTTTGACCCTGCTGCGCCAGGCCGGCAACAATCCGATTTTCTTGCGCATGCTGGCCGGCAATGCACTTTCCGTACAGCCGCCGCTCGGCAAGATTCGCGATTTCACGACCGATACCGATCCGGCCCATTCGGGGACCATCGACCTCAAGAAATTCGGCGCGCGGCTGTTTATCGACGCGGCGCGCATCTTCGCCTTGGCGAATGAGGTTTCAGCGACCAATACCGTGCAGCGTATCAAGCTGACCGCGCCAGTGGTCAATATCCCTCCTGCCGAGGCCGCGGCGGCGATCGATGCCTTCAACTTCATCCAGTTGATGCGCTTGCGCCATCAGCACTCGGAGCAGGAGCAAGGCCGGGAGGCGGACAACCGGATCCGGCCCGATGATCTCAACGAGGTCGAGCGGCGCATCCTGAAAGAGGCGTTTCGCCAGGCACGCAAGCTGCAACAGCGTCTCAAACTGGATTACCAGCTTTGACCATGAGCTGGTTCTCCAGGCTATTCGGTTGCGCGCGGGCGCGGCGCGCGATCGTGCTTGCGCCGCAACAGCAGCGGTTGATTGAAGAATGGCGGCGCTTGCCCGCGGCAAATCCCGATGCGCTGCACCACCGTTGTCGCTATGTGGTTGTCGATGTCGAAACCAGCGGCCTGAACATGAAGAAGGATCGCCTGATCTCGGTCGGGGCGGTGGCGCTCGTAGACGGGCGGATCGATTTCAAGGACACGTTTCAGGTGGTTCTGCGCCAGGACCAGGTCAGTTCCCACGCCAACATCTTGATTCACGGCATCGGCGGTTCGACCCAGACCGCCGGTGTGGAACCGGCCGATGCGCTGCTCGCCTTCCTGCGCTTTGTCGGCAAAGCACCGCTCGTGGCCTATCACGCTTTCTTCGATCAGGCGATGATCGAAAAAGCCATGCTTGAATTCCTCGGCTTCAAGCCCGAGCAGTCGTGGATCGATCTGGCCTGGGTGCTTCCCGATTTCTTCGAATATCGATCGGAAGCCCGAACGCCGCTCGATGATTGGCTCCGCTTTCTCGGGATCGGGAACATTCTGCGCCACAACGCGGTCTCAGACGCGTATGCAACGGCCCAACTCATGCAAGTCGCCATTGCCCGGGGGGTGCAAAAGGGCGCAGCAACACCAGCGAGTTTCCTGAAAATCGAGAAGGCCCGCCGCTGGATGTTCGAGAGCCGTTAAATACCCCGATCCCGGTCATAGGATTTTCGTCTAGCTGCTAGTGTAGTGCGTCATAAATAACGGAACTTAAATAACAATTGGCCCTCCAAGTAAGCAGGAGGTCACTGCCATGCGCGTAGCAAAGCCCATTGAATTGAATGCTGACGATGATCGACGGCTTCGGATTCTCTCCAAGC
>CAISOB010000090.1 GCA_903886975.1 uncultured beta proteobacterium | reverse complement strand
GCTTGGAGAGAATCCGAAGCCGTCGATCATCGTCAGCATTCAATTCAATGGGCTTTGCTACGCGCATGGCAGTGACCTCCTGCTTACTTGGAGGGCCAATTGTTATTTAAGTTCCGTTATTTATGACGCACTACACTAGCATATTTTCCGGGTCGAATCAAAGGCGCAGGGCCAGAGCCAGCGGAACAAAGAATAATGCCGCCGCGTTGCCGATCATGACGATGGACGCGACCTTGTCCGGTTCCTGATTGTAGCGTTCGGCGAAGATGAAATTCGTCACCGCCGGGGGCAGGGCGCCGAAGATAAAGAGGATGTCCTGGTCGAGCGGCTTTAGCCCGGCCAGCACGCCGTATCCCCATGCGATCAGCATACCGGTGAGCGGTGTGGCGATGGCGCCCACCGTGCCTATTTTCCAAGCGTTCATCGGAGTGTTGGAAAGTCGCACGCCAAGCGAGAAGACCATCAGTCCAAGAGAGATGTCGCCGAGGATGCGCGCCGCGGTCATGACCGGCGCCCACACCGTCACTTCGCTAACGCTGACGATGACGCCAAGCAGCGCCGCCAGGACGAAGGGCTCGCGCCACAGCGTGCCGAGTTGCAAGTGGCCATTGACGAGCCAGGGAGTGATGAGGAACTGCAACAGGGTCGATACCAGCAGGAAGATGACCGCCGCACCGAGCGCCTGATCGCCGTAAGCGAGCAGCAGCAGCGGTATTCCCATGTTGCCGCAGTTATTGAACATCACCGGCGGCACCAGCGTCTTGGGGTCGTAGCCGAACAGTCGAGCCAGAGGCCAGGCGAGCACGCCGGAGCCGAGAACGACCGGCAATGTGCCCAGGGTAATCGGCAAGTTCGCGCCGAGATTGAAGGTCTTGCCGGCGAGTGCCGAGAAGATCAGCGCCGGGAGAAAGATTTCCATGTTGAGGGTGTTGGCGACCGTCATATCCGGATTGTGCCGGCGACCGTAGACATAGCCGACCAGAATGATGATGAAGATCGGGAAAACGATGCCGAGGATGCGAAGCAGCATGACAGAATTCTTCAGCAGGAATGACCGGCTTATGCGCCCTTGATCAAGACGAGAAGGTCATGGCGCCCCAAGCGTGCCGCATGCCTGTCGACGCCGAGGATGTTGCAGGCATTCCGAAGAACGAAATGCCTGCGTCATTATTACGGGAAGGCTTTGCGGGCCTTAGCGAGTTCTTCGTTATAGACTTTCACGACCGCCGGGTCGTATGAGGCAGTGAATTTGTCGGTTACCGGTTTGACGATCGCGGCCATTTTCGCCAGTTCAGCCGGCGCCAGGGTGTTGTATTGCATGCCGGCGGCCTGCAGATCGGCGACTGATTTCACTGCGGCGGCGCGGGCCAACGTACGCTCGTAGGCAATGGCTTCCTTGGCCGAATCCTGCATGATCTTCTTCTCGGTTGGCGAGAGCTTGTCCCAGAAAATCTTGCTCACCAAGAGGATATTCGCCCCGTATACGTGATTCGTCGCGCTGACGTATTTCTGCACTTCGTAGAATTTGTTGGAGAGAATCACCGAGAAGGGGTTTTCCTGCCCGTCAATGGTCTTGGTTTCCATGGCCGTATAGACTTCGCCGATCGGCATCGGCACCGGATTGGCTCCGAGCGCCTTGAAACTCGCCAGGAAGACCTCATTGGGGATGACGCGGAGCTTGAGTCCCTGGATGTCTTCGACGTGCACGAGCGGTCGTTTGCTGTTGGTCACATTGCGGAACCCGAGTTCCCAGTATCCGAGGGAAATCAGCCCTTTCGCCGGCAGCTTCGAACTGAGCAATTGACCCAGCGGCCCGTCGAGCAAGGCGTCGGCCTGCGAGCTATTGCTCACGGCGAACGGAAAGTCGAGCAGGCCATATTCCTTGATCATGCCGGCGAGCGAGGTCGTTGCCGGCACGGTCATTTCCTGCACGCCGCCTTGCAGCGCTGATTGCTGTTGCGAATCGCTGCCCAGCGTCGAATTCGGATATTCCTTGACCTTGAACTTGCCACCAGTTTTGGCAGCAACCAGCTCGGCGAATTTCCTCACGCCGAAACTGATGGGGTGATCGGTGTTGTTGATCGTCCCGAACTTGATGTTGCGTTCCTGGATTTCCTGCGCCTGCGCGCCCGTATTGACGGCCAGGCAGAAGGTGCTGGCAAGCACAAATCCAATGGCTCTTCTAAATTGCATATCCAATCTCCTTGAAATGACCGTAACGGTTCAAAACCCGAATTCGGGTGGCCTGTGCGGCAGTGCTCCGAAAGAGAAGCCGTCGCGTCTTATCGCAAACTACAAGGATCGAATCCGAGAAACGAGCTAGCGAGTGCAGCGACGCAGCATACAACCAAACATCGGGTCTCGCCACTGCAGCGGCGGCTAGCATGCCGCAGTGGCGACTTCTATGGCCTTTTCCCGAATCAAAGCGTTGCGACCGAACGCAGTTCTTCGGGAGTCGCGGTGCCGAAACCGAAGAACTCGAGATAGGCAGGAATCATTTCGAACAACATGTCGGTGCCGACCTGGGTGCGGCAGCCTCTTTCACGGGCTGCCTTGACCAGCGGCGTCACTTCGACTTTCATCACCACCTCGCCGACGAAGGTCGACGGCGCGAGTCGCATGACGTCAAAGGGCAGCGGATCGCCGTCCTTCATGCCGAGCGGCGTGCAGTTGACGACCAGGTCGTAGCCGGCCGGATCGGCGCTCGCCAGTTTCACTTCGAGCTTCGGGTAATACTGGGTCAGACGCCCGGCGAGGCTTGTTGCCGATTGGACGTTGGTATCATAGAGCGCCAATGACGCGACGCCTTCGGCGGCAAGCGACGCGGCAATGGCCGAACCGACGCCGCCCGAACCGACGACCAGGCATCTTGTTTTATCGAGCACGAAGCCCTTGCGCCGCAGGCCGCGGGTAAAGCCCGTGCCGTCGAACATGTCGCCGAGCAGCGTTCCGTCGGGACGCTTGAGGATGGCGTTCGCCGAGCCGGCGATCTTGGCCGTCGTCGAACATTCGTCGACCAGGCCGACCGTCGTGACCTTGTGCGGCATCGTGATGAGCGCGCCGTGAATATTGGTGAAATTGAAAATGGCTTTGAGCGAGGTCGGATAGTCCTCGGCCTTGACGCCCATCGGCATCACCACGGCATCGATTCCCTTGCTGACGAACCACGGGTTGTAGATCAGCGGCGCCTTGAAGGATTCGGTCGGATAGCCGATATGCGCGATCAACGTCGTCTTGCCGCTGATTCTCATGCGGCGCTCCTCTCGGCGCGCGCAATAGCACGGGGATGCGCTGCGAAGTAAGCCTTTGCCGATTCGATGCAGCGGAAAGCGTGTTCGGCGTAGCCGAATTCCTGCGCGCGGGCGAGATGCGGCAGTTCGATCGACATCACCATTTCCGGCAGGC
Source organism: uncultured beta proteobacterium (assembly GCA_903886975.1). Taxonomy (GTDB): domain Bacteria; phylum Pseudomonadota; class Gammaproteobacteria; order Burkholderiales; family Rhodocyclaceae; genus Propionivibrio. The sequence continues at coordinate 35,079 of CAISOB010000090.1, read as the reverse complement.
GGTTGAAAATGGCCGCGGCATTGCCGTCGCCTTCGCCGACATAGAGGCGCTCGGCGCGCATGATCTGGATCAGCTTGTCGCGCTCGGCGGGGATGTCGGCGCCAACGTCGCACAGATGACCGAAGTGGAACCACTCGTGCGGCAGGGCATCGAGATCCTCGACCTTGTCGCGGGCGCGCTGAAAGTGGTGTACGTCGAGCATCAGGCCGGCATTGTCGCGCTTGGCGCGGCGCAGCACGTCGACGGCGCCGGCCAGGTCCTTGACGCCGGCGATGGGAACGTACTCGAGGTCAACAGTCATGCCGAACTGCTTGGCCAGATCGCAGACTTCGCCGAACTTTTCGATGGCGTAGTCGCGCTTGTCGGTCCAGATGCTCGACAGCACGGCACGCGCGCCGAGCTCGGCGGCGACTTCCATGGCCGGCAGATAGCGCGTTGGATGCATGTCGTCGTGGATGCGCGCGAGTTCGATGTCGTGCACCTTGATGCCGGTAGACGCGAGCGCGCGCTTGGTCTGCCTCAACATCTCGGGGTTCTCGGCGAGCGCGTAATTGGGTTCGCCGGGCAGACCCATGAAGATCGGGCGGATGCTGACGAAATCGTAGCCGGCGCGGGCGGCGATATAGGTCATTTCGGCTGGCGCGCAGCCGAGTACGGTCAGATGCGCGAGTGAATATTGTTGTGCCATGCTCCCTCCTGGGGTGGGTTGCGACCGCGCTTCCTGCGAAGCGCGGTCGCGATGCGATCGGTCAATTGGTGATGATCGGGTTCAGGCCACCGGGGTCGCCACGTGATGGACCTTCTTGCCGGGCGAGTAGATGTCCATGATGTTCCAGTGGCCGGCCGTCGGGGTCGGCACGTTCACCATGTAGACGTCGATGACGCAGGGCTTGCCGGCTTTGATCGCCGCTTCGAGCGCCGGCTTGAAACCGGCAGCCGATTCGACCTTGACCCCTTCGATGCCGTAGCCACGCGCAATGACGGCGAAGTCGGGGGAATAGGACACGCCGTCCTTCTCGAACACCGTGCCGAAAGTCGTTCCGTAGTGCGCAAGCTCGAGTCCGGCGATGGTGCCGAAAGCATGGTTGTTCATGATTACCCAGACGACCGGGATGTCCGATTCGAAAGCGGTGGCGAGCGCCGCCGGGTTCTGGCCGAAGCCGCCGTCGCCGACGAGTGCGACAACGACGCGATCGGGCAACGCAACCTTGGCGCCGAGCGCGGCCGGCGAACCGAAGCCCATCGTTGCGAAACCGCCCGGGGTGAACACGCTGCCCGGCTCATAGACCGGGTATTGCTGGGCGAGGCCGTTCTTGTTCCAGCCCACGTCGGTGCAGATGATTGAATTGCGCGGCAGCACCGTGCGCAGATCGGCGAGGATGCGCTCCGGACGCATCGGCCACGCGTCGCTCTCGATGCCTTCCTTGTTGCTGGCGATGAAAGTGGCGCGGTTGGCGGCGATCTCGGCAATCAGCTGCGGCCGCTTGATGCCGGCGGGGACAAGTTTCTTGGCGATGCGCAGGAGCGATTTCAAGGCCGATTTCAGATCGGCGACGGCGCCGATGGCGGCCGGGTAGTTGCGGCCGATCTCGGAGGGGTCGATGTCGATGTGAATCAGCTGGGTCGGCGGGAAGTTGAAGGTGTAGGGGTCTTCCCACGAGCTGCAGTCGGCTTCCGAGAAACGCGTGCCCAGTGCGAGAATCCAGTCGGCGCCCTTGCACTTGTCGTTGATGAACTTCGTTCCCCAGAAACCGGTCATGCCAAGCACCAGCGGGTTGTCGTCGGCCATCGCGCCCTTGCCCATCAGCGTGTGGGCGACCGGCAATTGCAGGTGTTCGGCAAGTTCGCGCAGCTCGGTCATGCAGTCGGCGAGCATGATGCCGCCACCGACGTAGAGCAGCGGGGTCTTGGCGGCAAGCAGCTGCTTGACGATCTTCTCGGCGGTTTCCTCGTCGAGCGAAGGCTTGGCGAGCTTGCGGGTGTTCCTCAGCACGCGGGCGAACAGCGCGGTGTCGACTTCCTTGGAGAAGATGTCCATCGGGACGTCGATCAGCACCGGGCCCGGACGGCCGGATTCGGCGAGGGTGAAGGCTTTCTCGAGGATCTCGGGGAAGAGGTGCGGCGAGTCGACGCGCCAGACGCGCTTGCAGAACGGGCGATAGATCTCGCATTGCGACGCATCGGCGTGCAGGTTGACTTCCTGGTGCGGGTGCTTGCCGAAGTAGTGCGTCGGAACGTCGCCGGCGATCACCACCATCGGGATCGAATCGAGCGAGGCATTGGCCACGCCGGTCGCGGCATTGGTCAGGCCCGGCGAGAGGTGCGTCAGAAGGACCGAGGCTTTCTTGGTGGCGCGGGCATAGCCGTCGGCGGCGTGCGCGGCGATCTGTTCGTGCCGGGTGTTGATGAAGCGGATCTTCTTGCTCTTTGAAAGCGCCGACAGGAAGGCGATATTGGTGTGGCCGCACAGGCCGAAGATATGCTCGACGCCGCGCGCTTCAAGGTATTTCACCAGCTGGTTGGATATCAGGTCTTTCATCGCAAACTCCTTAAGTGATCGAATCAAATTCGTCATTCCGGCAAAAGCCGGAATCCAGTAACGGCAACGAACTGGACACTGGCTTTCGCCGGTATGACGGCGCAATCAGTTTCCCCTAGCTGTTGTTCTGTGCCTTTGCTTTTTCCTTGACCAGGTCTTCGCAGCGGCCGGCCTTGAGCACGGCGCTAGCGGCTTCGTGACCGACGAACTGGGCGGCCAGACGCGCCGTGGCCATGGCTTTGAGCAGGTCGATGCCGGTGTCTATGCCCATTTCATGCAGCATGTGGATGACATCTTCGCTGGCCACGTTGCCGGAAGCGCCGGGTGCGAACGGGCAGCCGCCGAGACCGGCGAATGCGCCGTCGAACAGGCGCACGCCGGCCTGAATGCCGGAAACGATGTTGGCCAGCGCCATGTCGCGCGTGTTGTGGAAGTGCATGACCCACTGCACTTGCGGGAAGGTCTTGATCATGTAGCTGCCGAGTTCGAAAACCTGGCGCGGATTGGCCATGCCGGTGGTGTCGGAGAGCGACAGTTCGGTGATGCCGAGTTTGACGAAGCTCCTCACCGCGTTCTCGACCATCTCGACCGGCACCTTGCCGATGAACGGGCAACCGAAGGACGTCGATATCGCACCCGACAGCGTCATGTTGTTCTTGGCGGCAAACTCGACGCAGTCGGCAAAGCCCTCGACCATCTTGACCGGCGTGCTGTTGAAATTGGCGAGGCAGTGTGCTTCGCTGGCCGAGACGGTCAGCTTGGCCTTGGTCAGGCCGGCGTCGAAAGCGCGCTGCACGCCCTTGATGTTCGGCACCAGCGCCCGGTACTCGACGCCGTCGACTTTCGTCATCGCCCGGCACAGGGCATCGGTGTCGGCCATTTGCGGCACGGCCTTGGGGTGCACGAAAGCGCCGACCTCGATGATCCGCACGCCCGAATCGACGACGGCATTGAGCAACTGCAATTTCTGTTCGACGCTGGGTATCGCCTTCTCGTTCTGCAGGCCGTCGCGCAGGCCCACTTCACAGATTGTGACTTTGGCCGGCCACGCCGGGATCGAGTTGCTCATCTTCATCATCCTTTCACATCTAGCAGGTCGTCACACCGGCGAACGCCGGTGTCCAGTTCGTCGCCTTCACTGGATTCCGGCGTTCGCCGGAATGACGAATCTCTCAGAACGGCGAGTACTGGATCTTCTCGAGTTCCGCATCATAGAATTCACCGAACAGTTCGGCGTCCGAGACCGAGTCGGGCTTGTCGAACTCCTTGGAAACCCAGGTCAGGTTCATGTAATGCTTGAGGTGAATGTTCTCGCAGGTCGCATTTCCGGCCCAGCTGCCGCAACCGATTGACGAAGTCATCGGCATGCCGTTGTTGACGCTGCCGGCATTGGCCTTCGATTGCGCCTGGCGAACCATAATGCGGCCAACGCGGGCGACCATCGCCAGGCGATGGATATGGCTCTCGTCGAAGGAGAAAATGCCGACCGAATGGCCGATGCCGCCGACCGCGTGGATCGCCATGATGGTGTCGATCGCGTTCTGGAATTCGCCCTTGTACTGATGCACGGCGAGCAGCGTCGTCAGCTTCTCGAAGCACCAGATGCCTTCGAGCGTCGGCTTGAAAATGCCGGTGTTATGCGAGGCGATCAGGAACTTGCGGTCGTCCGGAATCGAGAATCCGGCGGCCTTGGCCATGGCCTGCGGCGAGAGCGCCACCGTATCGGGCAGACGGTGGCATTCGTCGTCCCACATGACCTTGCGCATCGCTTCCTGCTCTGACGCGGACAGCATGTAACCGCCGACCGCCACCAGTTCTTTCAACGCGGCGTCATAAATGCTTTCGTGAATGACGATGTTGCCGTCGGCCGAGCAGCCCGAACCGAAGTCGGAGGTCTTCGAGCGCATGGTGTTGAACGCGGCCTTGTTGAGGTCCTGTACCGCGGTTTCGTCCCAGATCATCGTCGCGTTGCCGGCGCCGACCGCATAGGCCGGCGTGCCCGACATGTAGGCGCGACGCACGACGCCCTGGCCGCCGGTGGCGATGATCAGGTCGACCTTGGTCATCAGCGCTTCCGAGTAGCCTTTGTTGATCTTGGCCTTGTAACCGAGAATCTGCACGAGGTCCTCGGGGGCGCCGACGCGCTTCAGTCCTTCGCGCATCAGTTCGATCGTCTTGCGACTGGTCTTCAGGGTACGCGGGTGCGGCGAGAAGATGATGGCGTTTCTCGCCTTGATGGCATAAATGGCATTGCCGGCGGGGGTCAGATCCGGGTTGGTGGCCGGGATGATGCAGCCGATGACGCCAACGGGCTTTGCGTACTTGACGATGCGCTTCTCGGGGATTTCCTCGACGATACCGACGGATTTTTCTCTCAGGCAGTCGCGCAGGATGCCGCGGATCTTGAAGCGCTTGGCTTCGCGGCTGATCGGATCGCCGAAATCGCTTTCCTGGATGCCGAGTTCGACGAGTTCGTGAAAGGTCTTGGAGTTGGCGACGATTTGAGCGACCGACTGGATCGTGCGATCGATCGCTTCCTGGCTCCAGGTCTCGAATTCGTGCTGCGCTTTATCCGCGCGCGCGAAGGTTTCTTCGATTTCGCTGATCTGCTCCGGGGTCAGCTTCAGTTCAGCATAACGCTCCGGCATGTTGTTTTGTCTGCTCATCTCATTTCCTTTTTTGTCAAAATTAACTTAAAAAGCACCGCCTGTTATGAGTCAGGCAAGGCGCTCTTAACAAGCCCACCAACTAAATTCAGAATCTCGAACGCGACCGCAATTGCTTCCCGTCTAGCGTTCTTCGCAACGAGCTTGACCTCGTGCGCCGCCTGACAGAACGGCGCTTTGCGACTATCAACATCATAGGCTCCGTTGAGCGAAAATCGACCGCTGGGCCCCACATCTGCGCGATTAACAATCCTTTGTGGCCGTTAATCGCGCGCATTCAAAAGCATAGGTTCGTCCGCTACGTCGCCGTTCCAACTTCGCTGCGCGCTTCGCAAAAATCCATTTGGGATATTTCTCAGTGGCTCCGCCTCGCCATCGGACGAAGCTCGTGCGGCGTCGAGGAGGCATATCCGAAAAACCCGACATAGGCTGGAATAATCTTGAACAGCAAGCGCTGGATGCCAAACGCCGATAGCGACGTTTGGCATTGTCGCCCGTACTAAGCCATGAACCAGTGCATGGGCACGAGAACGAGGTCGGGGAAGATGATCAGCAGCGTCATGACAATCAACTGGGCGACCATGAACGGCCAGACGCCGATGATGATGTCGTCCATCTTGATCCGGGTTACCCCGCAAACGACGTTGAGCGTCGTGCCCACCGGTGGCGTAACGAGGCCGATGGCATTGTTGATGATGAAGATCACCCCGAAATAGATCGGATCGACGCCGCCGGCAATGATCACCGGCACCAGCACCGGAGTCAGGATCAGAATGGTCGGCGTCATGTCCATCGCCGTTCCGACGATAACCACCAGCACGTTGACCGCGATCATCAGCAGGATCTTGCTGCCCATGAACGGCTTGAGCATGTCGACGACCTGCTGCGGGATCTCGGCGATGGTGATCAGCCACGACGACACCAGTGCCGCGGCGACGAGGAACATCACGATGGCCGCCGTCTGGCCGGCCGCCGCGAGAACGCTGTAGATTTGCGAGAACTTGAGGTCCTTGTAAATGAACAGCGAGACAAACAGGGCATAGGCCGAGCACACGACCCCTGCTTCGGTCGGCGTGAAGATGCCGAACTTGAGTCCGAAGACGAGAATCGCCGGCATGACCAGCGCCCAGAGGCCCTCACGGATGGCCTTGAACACTTCCCTGGCCGAGGCGCGCGGCGGGATTTCGAGAACCATCTTGCGCGTGACCCACCACCAGGCGACCGCAATGCCGATGGCGATCATGATGCCGGGAACGATCGCCGCCATGAACAGCTTGGTGATCGACAGGCCGGCGGTGACGCCGAACACGATCAGACCGGGCGAGGGCGGCACCATCGGGCCGATGATACTGCCCGCGGCGATCAGGCCCGACGATTTCACCGGGTCGTAGCCGGACTTGACCATCATCGGAAAGAGCAGGGCCGACATCGCCGCCGCATCTGCCGCCGCCGATCCCGACAGGGACGCCAGGAGGCACGAAGCCAGAATCACGACATAGCCGAGGCCGCCGCGGATATGCCCGACGAGCGTCATGGCGATGGCGATGATACGCTTCGACAAGCCGCCGGCATTCATGATGCCGCCGGCCAGCATGAAGAAGGGAATGGCCATCAGCGGGAAACTGTCGGCGCCATTGATCAGGTTCTGGGCGATGATCTGCGTATCGAACATCGACAGGTGGAACATCAGCGCGACACCGCAGGCGATCAGCGCGAACGCGATCGGCATGCCGAGCGCCATGGCGCCGCACAGCGAAAAGACAAAAATAGCAATGGTCATGATGTCATCCCTTATTGATTCTTGCCGGCCGCGGCCAGTCTTTCCGATTCCTGCTCCATCTCGTTCTGGAGCTCCTCGAGCTTGCCCTCATCCATGTCTTCCTCCGATTCCCTGATGCCGATCAGATCGTCTTCCTTCAACTGGCCGGTGAATATCAGATAGAGATTCTTGAGCAGGATGAAGAATGCCGGCACGCTGAAGAAGATGCCCGTGCCGTAGAAGAAGATGCCGGCGGAAAGACCGGATGCGGCCCCTTCCACATCCATATTGATGACCGACTGCTCCCAACTGCCGTAGCCGAACAGGACGACGCACCAGAGCATGATCAGGTGGCTCGAGATATAGCAGATCTTCTTGCCCAGCAAGGGCAGCCTGGAAATGAAAGAGTCCATACCCAAGTGGGTGTTCTCGCGCATCGCGACGATCGCGCCCGTATAGGTGAGCCAGACGAAGCCCCAGCGCGCCAGTTCTTCCGAAACGGTGATGCCGGAGTTGAACGCGTAACGCAGGACGACGTTGGTAAATACCAGGATGACCATCGATGCGATGAAGAAAACGACCATCACTTTGAGAATTTTGAAATACCAGTCGATCAGGCGAGTCATGATGCGGTCCTTCGCATAAGTTGTGTTTCAGACGATTCGTGGCTTGAGGTTCGTCCCGTCTTCGAAGCGGGCGCTTCTCGCTTCATTGACCGGTGACCGATTTGCGAACCAGCGCCAGCATGACGCGCAAATCCTCGATTGAAATCTGGCCCGGCGCCGAACTGCTCTTGCCGACCGCGAAAGTCGCCGCCGAGCCGTAGATCCAGCCGATGATCCGCGACAACGAGCCGACGCCGCCCATCGACATGCTGATCAGCGGAATGTCGATCGCCTGGCGCGCACGATCGGTCGCGGCGAGCAGCACCAGTACGTCCTGTTCGCTTTTCGGCATCACCGCTACCTTGGCGACGTCGGCGCCCAGGCGACTGGCGGCGGCGAACTTGCCATCGAGCGTCTCTGCATCCGGGGTCATCTGGAAGTTGTGATAGGACATGATCATGGCGACGCCCTTGGCCTTCGACACCTCGCGCAAGCGCTGCAGGTCGGCCGGCGTGTTGGACAATTCATAGTCGATGATCTCGACGCATTTGGCCTCGCAGGCCGCGATGTACATGGCCACCACCGCCGGTTCGGCAATCGGGATCGGGTTTCCGCCTTCGCTGACGTTGCGCCGGGTCAGCAGCACCGGGATGCCGTTCGCGGCCTTGCGGATGGCTTGCGCGCTGGCAATCACCGCCTTGGCGTCGCCGATGTCGGCAAAGAAATCGATCCGCCATTCGAGAAGATCGGGCTTCTTCGGAACGATTGCCGCGACTTCGTCGAGCAGCGCCGCTTGGGTCTTGCCGACGAGCGGCGTGATGATGATCGGCAGCGTTCCGCCGCCCAGCGCGTTGCCCTGTACCTGGATTGATTTGGTCTGATTCATGGTTAGCTATTCCTTCATTGCCGGTATGGTTCAGGCATTCGGTTTCGATTACGACCCAAATGGTCAGCGATGATCGGCAGTATCGATGACGCATTGCCAAAGCGCTGCTTCAACACCCGATTCTTGATCCCTCGGACTGCGACCGGCTGGCAATTCGGACAAGGTACTTCGTTCTTCCTTGCCAATCTTGCCCGGTCATTTTTGCTGATATCTGATCTTCTTCGCCGCGCACAGCCCCGGTCGATTCCAGATGCGGTGCGCGCCAAACAGACGGGCGGTCGTGACCGCCCGTCATGTCACTGCCTAGCGCTGCCTATTTCTTGGCCCGATACTTGGCGATATCGGCATACAGCTCCTTGCCCAGATCCGCGTCATAGACCTTCAGGAATTTTTCGACCACGGGCTTCATCGCGTCGCGGAAGCGCAGCATTTCAGCCGGGGAAATTTCATTGACCGCGGTTGTCTTGCCCTTCTTCAGATCTTCCAGGCAATCGATCGATTTCTTCAGGGACACTTGACGCTGGTACTCGGTCGCTTCCTTGGCGGCATCCATGACGATCTTCTTCTCGTCAGCCGAGAGCTTGTCCATGGTCTTCTTGCTCATCAGCAGGGACACCGGCGTATAGGAGTAGCGATTGACCGAATAGAACTTCGAGACTTCGCCGATCTTGCCGTACACCATATTGAGCGGCGGCTGCCCGCCGCCATCGACAATCTTCGTCTCGAGCGCATTATAAAGTTCGGCATAAGCGAGCGGCACCGGATTCGCGCCAAAGGCCTTGAAGGTATCGATCGTCACCGGGGTTTCGGTTACGCGCATCTTGAGACCGGCAACATCTTCGAGCTTGGTGATCGGATGTTTGCTGTTGTGCAGGCTGTAGTAGCCCATGTCGAAATACGCCAGGCCGACGAGTCCCTTGGGATCGAGCTGGGCGTGAAGTTTCTGGCCGAACGGGCCGTCGAGGACGGCGTAAGCTTCTTTTTCGTTATCGAAGAGATAGGGCAAATCAACAAGCCCTGCGTCCTTGATGATTCCAACCAGCAAGTTCGTGTTCATCGTCGCGCCATCGACCGTGCCCCCCTGCATCGACGAAAGCACCTGGATGTCCTTGCCGAGCGTGGCGCCGGTGAATACCTTGACGACCATTTTCCCGCCGCTCTTTGCGCCGACCAGTTCGGCGAACTTCACCAGCCCGTCGACTTGCGGATTGCCTTCGACGTTGCTGCTGGCGAATCTGAGAATGCGGTCCTGAATATCCGCAGCACCGGCCGTACCCGCCGCCAGCATCAAACCGATGACTGAGGCAACTGCAACTAATCCTTTAATAGGCTTGTTCATGACCCATCTCCTCCATAGTGAAAAATACGCCGGCGGCAAGCGCCGTCCTTTAAAACCGCTGCTGCGAATTCGCTGCGGTGTTCCTGCAATCGATGCCGGAAGATTCACCGGCACGATCAATTAATTTGTGCGGAAATTGGATTAATAATTCTTTTTACTCGTCGATCGGTCCCTCAGTACACCACGTGCGACAGCGCACGCAGTTCGCCCGCGGTTGCCGCGCCGTAGCCGAAGAACTCGAGATACGCCGGGACCATCTCGAAGAGCATATCGGTGCCGATCTGAAAGCGGCAACCCCGCTCGCGTGCGGCGAGCAGCAGCGCGGTCATTTCGGTCTTCATCACCACTTCGCCGACGAAGGTCGCGGACTCGAGACGCGTGACGTCCAGCGGCAAAGGATCGCCAGGCAGGCCGAGCGGCGTGGCGTTGACGACCAGATCATAGCCCTTCGGGTCGTTGGAGCCGGTACGAACAACTATTGAAGGGTAGTGCTTCCGCAGCCGGGTGGCAAGGCCTTCCGCCGATTCGGCAGAGGTGTCGAAGAGCGAAATCATTTCGGCTCCTTCGGCGGCGAGCGAAGCCGCAATCGCCGAGCCGACGCCGCCGCCGCCGACCACCAGGCATTTCGCCCCGGCGCAGATAAAACCCTTGCGGCGCAGACCGCGCGAGAATCCCGCTCCGTCGAACATGTCGCCGAGGAGCGTGCCGTCGGGCCGTTTCACGATGGCGTTGCACGAGCCGGCAATCTTCACGGTCGTCGAACATTCGTCGAGCAGCGCCAGGGTGGCGATCTTGTGCGGCATGGTGACCAGCGCCCCGGGAACGTTGGTGAGTCTGAAGACCGATTTCAGCACCGCGGGGTAGTCCGCCGCGGTCACCCCCATCGGCACCACCACGGCGTCGATCCCCTTGTTGTCGAACCACGGGTTGTAGATCAGCGGCGCTTTGAACGCCGCGGTCGGATAGCCGAAAAGCGGTAACAGACTCGTCTTGCCACTGATCACGTCAATTTCCCCTGTTGCCCGGCGCCAGGCGTGTGGCCGCGGGTCGATTATTGTTTGAGTGAAAAGCCTTATCGCTGCCTTGTGCGCCGAAGACCGCGCGGGACGAGCCGAATACGCTGGCAGGCAATATAGAACCGGGGTCTTATCGTGTAAACTCGATAAATCCCATATCTACTATGGCTATAATCTAATAATGCTGGCGAGTCGGGGCGGGGAACGGGAGCCACATGGACGAAAACAAGGAAATCGACAATTACCTGAGCGCGCGGGATCTAAAGCTGCTGGATATCCTCTATACGACGCACAGCGTGTCAAAAGCGGCTGACCTTCTCGGGCAGACCCAGCCGACGGTCAGTTCATGGCTGAAACATATTCGCGAACTGGTCGGCGATCCGCTCTTCGTGCGAACCTCCGAAGGGATGCGGCCGACGCCGCGCGCCGACCTTGCGGTGGGCAAGGCGCGCGAAATTCTCGCGGCGATGCACCAGATCACCGAAGACGTCGCACGTTTTGACCCGGCGACCTCAGCGCGAGTTTTTCGCATGTGCGTGCCCGATGCCTCGCAAATCACCTTGCTCCCGTCAATGCTCCGTGCGCTGCGCAATGGCGCGCCGAATGTGCGTCTCGAGGCCTTGCCCGTGGACCGGCAGACTGCGCACCGGCTCGAAAGCGGCGAAGCCGATCTGGCTTTCGGCGGGTTTGTTCCGGGCATGGAGGCGGGGTTTTATCAGCAGTCGCTGTACGAGCAGGATATGGTTTGCCTGGTCAGCAGCGAGCACCCGCGCATCCACGGCGAGATGACGCTCGATGATTTTCAGCGCGAAGCGCACATTGCGGTGGGTTACGGCAGCACCAACGCGGTGATCGAGAGCGAGCTCAAGCGGCAGAACGTCAAGCGGCGGGTGCTTTCGTCGGTGCAGGGCGTGCTCGGCGTGGCGAAAATCGTCGCCGCCACCGACCTGATCACCACGCTGCCCGGGCACATCGCCACGACCCTGGCGGAAGGCGGTTCGGTGCGCCTGCTGCCCTGCCCGGTGACGATGCCGGCGATCGTCGTCAAGCAATACTGGCACAGTCGCTTTCACCATGATCCCGGCAACCAGTGGCTGCGCGCAATCTGCGCCAGAGAAGCGCGCGCAAGCCTGTGCCCGAGCGCGTGGGTCAGGGACCATGCGCACTGAACAACGCGATGCCCAGCGCAATTCTTTTTGCGGAAATTCCATGCACTTGGAGTTCGCATGACAGACAAGCTCGTCCTCGACAAGCGTGACTGGATCGCCGGCCTTGAGAAGGGGCTGCGCGTTATCGAAGCCTTCAACGACGCGCATCCGCGCCTGACGCCGTCGACCGCCGCCCGCCGCACCGGAATCACCCGCACGGCGGCGCGCCGCTATCTGCGGACCTTGCAATACCTGGGCTACGTCGAAACCGATGGGCAGCTGTTCTGGCTGACGCCGCGCGTGTTGCGGCTCGGCTGGTCGTACTTCGACTCGGCCAAGCTGCCGCGCGCGGTGCAGCCCTATTTGCAGAAAATCAGCGTGGCGCTGGGCGGCTCGACCTATTTCGCCGTGTTCGATGAAGATGACGTCGTTTTCGTCGCGCGCGACGGTTCCAACCTCGTCCAGACCGTCGGCTTCGTTCTCGGGTCGCGCCTTCCGGCCAACCTGTCGGCGGCCGGCATCGCCATGCTCGCCTGCCGTACGCCGGAAGAAGTCGATATCTGGCTTGCCGGGCGCAAGTTCGTCGCCTACAACACGCATACGGCGACGACCGCCGAGGCCGTGCGCAAGTTTATCGACAGTGCGCGCGACCACGGTTATGCCCTGCTCGAACAGCAACTGACGCTCGATGTGCGCGGCATTGCCCTGGCGATCCGCAAGCGCGACGGCGAGATCGGCGGCGCCATCAGCGTCAGTCTGCCGATGGGCAACGAGACCGCCGAGCATGCGCTGGCGCGCGCCTTGCCCTTGCTGCGCGAAGCTGAGTTCGCGCTGCTTTCGGCGTTCTGAATGCGCGGCATGATTCACCGATCGGGGATCGCGCGTCCGCTGACGAGGTCCGCGGTTTTTGCAAGCTTTCGCAAGCACCGGGCCGGCAACGGATATAATTTCAGCCGATGGACGCGCATCTGATCGCGCCCGCGGGGATAAACCAGGAGCCATGATGAGTAACGCTACGGATCGTGAATCGGTTCCAGAATCACCGAACCCCATTGGCATGGATGGGATTGAATTCATCGAATTCACCACCTCCAAGCCGCAAGCTCTGGGGGGAGTGCTCGAGCGCATGGGCTTTCGCCCGATTGCCCGGCATCGCTCGCGCGAAGTCGAGCTGTACCGGCAGGGGGCGATGAACATCGTCATCAATTCGCAGCCCGCCGACATCCCGCGCACGGTCGAGCCGATCGAGCGGCCGATTCTTTCCGCCATCGCCATCCGCGTGCACGATGCCGACGCGGCGTTTCGCCGGGCGCTCGATCTTGGCGGCTGGGAAATCCCGATCCGCGCGCAGGCGCTCGAATTGAATATCCCCGGCATTCACGGCGTCGGCGAGAGCCTGATCTACTTTGTCGACCGCTACGACGAATTCTCGATCTTCGACATCGACTTTCGCGCCATTCCCGGCGTCGACCCGAATCCGCCGGCGATCGCCGGTCTCGACTTCTTCGGCATCGTGCAATATGTCGGCGTCAATCGGACCGACGACTGGTCGGAATTCTATACGCAGGTCTTCGGCTTCAAGACCATCCCCGACGAGGTGCGTTTCGGCATCATGCCCCGCGGCTTGCTGCTGCAGAGCCCCTGCCGCAAGTTCTATCTGCAGCTGATCGAACCGGACGGCACCGCACAGTTCGCCCCGATGGAGGAGCATCTGCAGCGCATCGGCTTCGGCACGCCGGATGTCATCGGCGCGGCGAACCAGCTCGAGCAGCGCGGCATCGAGTTCCTCGCCACCGAGAAGGTACATACCAGCGCGCGCGGGGCGCTGACCAAGGCACTGCTCGGCGGCGTCATGTTCGAGCTGGTGCATGCCGAGCCGCGCGAGCCGCGTGAATCCGGCAAAGCGGCCGCGCAGCCATGATTTTCAATGACTTCGGCATAGACATCGCGACGCTTGCCGGGTCGCTCGAAACGCGCCTCGCGGCAGCGCGCGAGTGCGGCTTCACGCAAGGCATGATTTCCGCGACGGATATCGTCGGCCATCCAACGAGCACGGCGGCGGCGGTGCGCGCGATCCGCGACAGCGGCCTGCGCGTGACGGGGCTCGAGGCGCTGCGCGATTTCGAAGGGCTCTCCGGCAAGATGCACGACTACAAGGTTGACGTCGCCAAGTCGATGCTCGAGCTGTGCAGTAGGATCGGCGGGCGCCTGCTGCTGACCGAGGCCTCGGCATCGATCCACGCCGAAGTCGACGCCGACAAGATCGCCAGGGACCTGCGCAAGCTGGCCATCCTCGCGTTGCCGATGGGAATACGCATCGCCTTCAAGGGCTTGTCATGGAGCCGGACGGTGAAGAATTTCGCCGCCGCCGCGGATATCATCTCGCTGGCCAATTGTCCCAACCTGGGGCTGGCCATCGACGCCTTCGACGTGATCGCCGCCGGTGTTCCGCTCGACGACCTCGATCTCATCTTTCCGCAGCAGATCTTCCTCGTCCAGCTTTCCGACTTCATGCTGCAGGAAATCCGGTCGACCGAGGAGCAGGCGGCGACCGCCGCGCATTTCCGTGTTTTCCCGGGCGAGGGCGCGCACAGCGATCAACTTGCAAAATTCATCGTCAAGCTCGAGGAGATCGGCTATTTCGGCGATTACAGCTTCGACGTCTACAACGGCGATTATCTGCAGATGCCGGCCGAAGTGATCGCCAAGCGCGCCCGGCGCGCCGCCGACTGGCTCGGCGAAACGGTGCTGCGGCGAACGCTGCCGGTACCGAACATGGAGCGTCTGCGCCCGGCTGTGCCGGAGTGAGGCGCGCGGCTGCGTAGCAGCAAGCCCGCGCGGGGGGCCTGATTCGCGACAGGCTGGCAGGCAGCCTTCAGATGACGAAATCCATTCGATCCCGGAATGAATCTCTCCGGAGTCTCCGGACTCGGCTTTGGAGGCAGCCGGAGGGCGGTGAGAGCACCGACGGCTTAACTGTGATCAGTTCTTCAGATAAGACAAAATCACCAGCAGAACGACTCCGATACCAAGACTCCAACCGATGAGCTTCTTTTCGACCGGAAGCAAAGGCTCGTACGCGGCCGTGGCGAATTCTTTCTGGAACTCCGATGCTTCGTCGTCAATTTCACTCATTAGATATCCTTCCTTGATCAATTAACCCGTCACCAGCGGCGGTTTCACGCCGGCGAAGAAAATCCACGATATGAGCAGACCAACCCAGATCACGAAACCGAACAGACTCAATACATAAACGCCGACCAGCTTTCCGATGCCATCCTCCCAGAGCTTGGAAAAGTTCGATTGCACGCCGATCGAGAAGAAGGTGAAGAGGAAGAAGATGACGCGGAAGTTGTTTGCTTCAACGGATGCCGCCTTGACCTTCGCGGTCAATTCCGGCGCCCACCAGACGGCAAACAAGACGACTGCGAAGGTGATAACGAAACCGATGATGAATTTGGGGAATCGCGCCCATATCTCACTCGCTCGCGCCTTATCGGTCTCCTGCCGGTTGATATGGTTGGTCCAGATATAGGCCAGCAGGAAGGCCCAGACGCCGATGAAGATATCGATGAAGACCTTGACCGTCGCGGCCGTTCCCAGGATCCAGCCAGGCTGATAGTGAATGCCTTGCGCCGCCGCCTTCGCCAGGATCAGCGACTCCGCGATCGCGCCACTGGCGACGGCCGCACCGTCGGTCTTTACGGCCAAGCCCAGCCATGCAGCGGCCACCAGCGGCTCATTGGACAAGTAGGTTTGGGCCAGCAAGGGCAGAATCAAGACTTCGACGACGGCAAACACCACGACCAGCGAAGAAACCAGAATGGGGATGGCCGGACGCGCACGAATGGCGCTGCCGGTCGCGATCGAAGCGGCCACGCCGCAAATTGAAATTCCGGACGCCAGCGGAGCGGCCCACTCGCGGTTGAAGCCGAACCACTTGCGCGCGACGTAATACACGACCGCCCAATAGATCAGGTACGCCTCGACGATCGCGGCGATACCGCGCAGCAGCAAGGTGGACGCGAAGCTGAATTTTTCGGCGGCGGTAATGGCGACGAAACCACCGAGGATGACAATGGCGATCTTGATGTAGAGCTCCGGGCGAATTGCCTCATTGAGCCACTCGGCAAAGCGCGGCAGGAAATTTGCAATCACGAGGCCGACCACGAGAGCAATGAGATAACCGCCTTCGGCGGTCAGTCGGAGCGACCAAGTCAAACCGAACTTCTGCAGATCGGCCGGCGTGACCGCGGCGAGGTTGGCATAGCTGCCGGCAATCCAGCTCAAATAGCTGAGCGCAAAGACCACCGAGAAACGCACAGCGAAACTTTTCGCATCGCGCTTCAGTGCGACGGCCCCGACCGTCAGCAGCACCAACAAGACAAGGTAAGTGGCAAGCAAAGCGCCGACGCCGCTGATGCCTGCATAACTCTTGGACACGGGCGCCAGCGCCTTGCCCAGATCGTTCCACACCGAGGTGGTCACGCCCCAGCCAAGCAGATCGACACCGGCGATGCCGGCCAGCGCAAGCACGAACAACAAAAGGCCCAGACCCAGCGCGAGGACGTCCTCGCTAATTCCCCTCGCAGCTTCCGTCATGCGTTTCTCCTCTTGATCAACTCTTTACGATTTAGAGAACTGCCGGCTTTCCGTTCAATGAAAGAAATTCGCAAAAGGAGGTTAGCAAAGGCGATTCCGGCTCGTGAAATACTTTTTTTGAATATCGTTATTCGGTCGACGTTTCGCCATAAGGTCGCGTTCTACGACCTTTGAGCGCACCGAGATGGTGAATCCCTATGGTCCACTTTGGGATATTCGCACCGGGACCGGGCATTTGTTTGTCCCCGTCAACCGCGTGAGGTTCGCTGCGTTCGCTGAGTATGGAGAACAACTTCTTCGCGCCTCGTACATCAATCAACACAAGGAGCCACCATGCGCCGCAGACTTGACCAAACCCAGCTTGATCACCTCATCATCCGACGCGCCATGCATAATGCAGCGGGTCAGTTTGAGATCTATTTCTCTGAATTCGCCGCCACATGGCACGATTCGAAGACGCAAAAGAATGTCGATTTCACCGGTACGATCGACAGCCAAATCTCTCTCAAGACCGCCCAGATTCGGGGTGATAGCCAAGTGTATCAACTGAAGGACGTATTCACCGACGCCGAGTTGAGAGCGTTCAACTATCTGATCAATTCCGAACACGCAGGACGAGCGCGCTTCGCTGCATAGCGGCGCGGATCATCATCACCTTGGCGGCAATTGATTTACTGACACGCGGTCCTGAAAGATCGCGGACAGACTCGGGTCACAATGAACGGGGCGCTGACGGGTACACGTGCGTCTGCATCGCCACATTGCCCTCGCTCGTGAACCACTGGCGCAATTTTTCCGTCTCGGCTTTTTCCTTCTCGGTCAGCTTGCCGCCACCCAGCCGCTCACCCCAATAGCCATTTACAACGAGCGTATTCATCCGGGCGAAAGCGGCGCGTTCGATCAGGTGCTCGGCCGACTCCGTTTGCAAATACAGGGTGACGTCGTTGATGAGCAGAATGTCGCGCGCTTCGGGCACCAGTTTCTCGAAAAGCGTTTCGATGATTTCGGCATTGCGTTGCGCCTTGGACAATGCCTCGGCTTGCGACTTCGAACTGAGGCGCGGCGGATCGAGATGAGCGCGCAGGTCGAGAACGCCGCTACCGGGCGGCACCAGGAGATTGCCGCCGGCACCGACGATTCCCCGTTGCCGCGCCAACACCTCCGGAATGTGGGGCGCCATGTCGATGACGGTCGTTCGCTTCCCCATCCCTTTGCGGCAAAGATCGGCGAGCACTTGGCGGCAGAGCGTCGTCTTGCCGGTATTCACGTCGCCAAGTATCAGCAACTTCTTGCCGAAGCAGTCTTCGCCGCGCAGTTCGTCCATCGAATTACGATCCGCTCTCGTGCCGGTAGGTTTCGGGAAGCATCAGCAGCATGACGGCGCCGATCAGATAGATACCACAGGTCACCGCCAGGCCCGCCTGCAGGCCATAGTTCTTGCCGATCGCGCCGATGGTGAAGGGCGCGATCATGGCGCCGATGCGGCCCATGTTCCAGCAGAAACCGCCGGCGTAAGCGCGCACGCGATCAGGGAACAGTTCCGCGTAATACGCGCCGAGGATGCCACCGGCGCCGCACAGTCCGAAACCGACCACCGCACCCCACCAGAAGAGAAACTGGGGATTCAGGACGACGATATAGATGCCGATGGAAACGGCGCAGGCGAAGAACGCAACGATCATCGCGCGGCGGCGGCCGATCTTGTCGGCGAGGAGGCCGAAGAATTGAAAGCCGAAGAACATGCCGACATACATGACGAAGGAGAACCCGAGCATGGCCGTCATGCCAAGCCCGCGTTCCCTGACCAGGAAGGTCGGAATCCAGAAGGCGGCGCCCCAGTAGCCGGCGAGGTTGACGATGCTCACCAGCGTCGCCGGCAGCGTGATGCGCGCCAGGCCGTCGGAAAAGATGGCGCCGATGCCGACGCCCGACTGTTCAATGCCGCCGACCCGCATGGAAGTTTTCTTCACGTCCGGCGGAATCAGGCGCCGCACCAGAAAAGCGACCGGTATCGACGCGGCGCCGGCGGCGAAAAGCCACTGCCATTGCACCGTGATCACCCAGCGACCGACCAGCGCCGCGACGATCGCGCCAATGGCGAAGCTACTGAACACGAACGAAGCGGCGCGACCGCGATATTCCGTCGACCAGTGCTCGGCGATCAATGCCGCGCACGGCCCCCACACGCCGCCGATGGCGAGCCCGGTAAAGAAGCGCAGAAGCATCCACGGCAACCAGGCATCGACGACATAGACCGCAGCCATGCCGACACCCAGCCAGACCAGCGCAAGGACGAGCGAAAAGCGGCGACCGTAGTTTTCCGCAATCAACCCGAAGACCACGCTGCCGATCATCGCGCCGAGCATCGTTGCCGACCCGAGCAGCCCGCCCTCGGGCAGGGAAATCGCGAGAATCTTCAACAACACGGGCATCGCGATCGCCAGCACCATCAGGTCGTAACTGTCGAAAAGATAGGTCAGGAAGGCCGCCCACAAGACCTTCCAGCGCTGGGGTGTGCCACTCATGTGAAGATCTCTTGTGGCGCGATGAAGCGATAATGAAAAGGCACAGGAAGACAGTTCAACTCAAAGCGGCCAGTGCCGGATAGTCGGTGTAGCCGGCGACATCGCCGCCATAAAAGGTCTCCGGATTGGGGGCGTTGAGCGATGCGCCAAGCTTGACGCGCTGTGGCAGATCGGGATTGGCGATAAAGAGTTGGCCCCAGGCTACCGCGTCGGCTTCGCCGGCGGCCAGCGTGGCCTCCGCCGTGTCGCGCGTGAATTTCTCGTTGGCGATGTAGACGCCGCCAAAAGCGGCCTTGATCTGCGGGCCGATGCGGTCGCCGCCCAGGTGTTCGCGTGCGCAGATGAACGCGATATGGCGCTTCGCAAGTTCGCCCGCCAGATAGGTGAAGGTCGCGAGCGGATCGGAGTCGCCCATCGAATGCGCGTCGCCGCGCGGCGCGATGTGTACGCCGACGCGCCCGGCGCCCCATACCGAAATCGCCGCGTCGGTCGCCTCGAGCAACAGGCGCGCGCGCTTCGCGATCGATCCGCCGTAAACGTCGGTGCGGCGATTGCTGCCGTCCTGCAGGAATTGATCGAGCAGGTAGCCGTTCGCGCCATGCAATTCGACGCCGTCGAAACCGGCGGTCTTGGCATTTTCGGCGCCTTTGCGAAACGCCTCGACGATGCCGGGAATTTCATCGAGTTCGAGCGCACGCGGCGTCACGTAGGCCGTCTTCGGCCGCAGCAGGCTGACGTGGCCCGTGGCGGCAATCGCGCTCGGCGCGACCGGCAGCGCGCCGTCCAGGTAATAGGGATCGGAAATCCGGCCGACGTGCCACAACTGCAGGAAAATCCGGCCGCCTGCCGCATGCACGGCGCTCGTCACTTTCTTCCAGCCGGCGACCTGCGCGTCAGACCAGATCCCGGGCGTGTCGGGATAGCCGACACCCATCGGCGTGACTGCCGTCGCTTCGCTGAGAATCAATCCCGCCGAAGCACGTTGCGCGTAGTACCTGGCCATCAATTCGTTGGGCACACGCCCGGCATCGGCGCGGCAGCGGGTCAGCGGCGCCATGACAAATCGGTTGGGCAGAAGCAGATCGCCCAATTGCAATGGTTCAAACAAGCGTGACATTTCTTTGACTCCTTTGATTGATGGGGACATGACGCGGCTGCAGGCAATTCAGAGCGCTTTGCGGAGCTGCTCCTGGAAAGCGGCGATCAAGGCTTCGTTGCGCTTGTAGAAGATCCACTGCCCGATCTTGGTCGCGCTGACCAGGCCGGCGCGTTGCAGGCACGCGAGGTGCGCGGAAACAGTCGACTGCGACAGCTTCGTGTGATCGAAAATGCGCCCCGCACAGACCCCGTTGTCAAACGACAACAGCTGCCCGGGAAAATGCTTTTCCGGCTCTTTCAGCCAGGCCAATATCTGCCTGCGCGCCGGGTGCGACAGCGCCTTGAAAACCTCGTCGGTTTCTATTTCGCGGGATGGCGTTATTGATTTCGTCATGTTACGTATTATATTTCGTCTAATAACGAAATACAAGCCTGGCAATTTGCCTGGCAGCCGACGCTCGGCCCCCTAAGTTCGAAGTTGATTCGACGCCGGTTCTTGCAGAGGCGGGAGCTAAGCCGCGCTGCGGCTTATTCGCTTCGTTGATATGCATATAGCAATTAAGTCGTTCGGAAGTCGGCAAGCGACTGGTAAATTACACGCCGTCGTTTCCGATTGATCTTCCCTGCAACATCAACAAGCGAGAAGAAGCCAGCGGGCAAGGCAGACCGTCCTTCGTTCTCTATAGACGTTGCGGACCGCGACCTTGCACCGGCAAGCAAAGAAATGCATGCGCCCATTGAAACGCTTTCCACTAGGAGAATGACCATGAGCATCGCCAACAACGTTACCGAACTGATCGGCAACACGCCTCTGGTGCGCATCAACCGGCTGAGCGCAGGCGCCGTCGCCACGATCGCCGCGAAACTCGAATTCTTCAACCCGGCGCACAGCGTCAAGGACCGCATTGGCGAGTCGATGATCGCCGCCGCCGAAAGCGCGGGCCTGATCAAGCCCGACACGATTCTCGTCGAACCGACCAGCGGCAACACCGGCATCGCGCTGGCCATGGTCGCCGCCGCGCGCGGCTACAAAATCACCCTGACCATGCCGGAAACGATGAGCAAGGAGCGCCGTGCACTGCTGCGCGCTTTCGGCGCCACGCTGATCCTGACGCCGGGTCCGGAAGGCATGGGCGGGGCGATCAAGAAGGCCGAGGAACTGGCGGCTTCCGATCCGCGCTACCTGCTGCTGCAGCAGTTCAACAATCCGGCCAATCCGGAAATCCACCGCAAGACGACCGCCGAGGAAATCTGGCGCGATACCGAAGGCAAGGTCGACATCCTGATCTCGGGCGTCGGCACCGGCGGAACGATCACCGGCGTTGGCGAGGTCATCAAGTCACGCAAGCCATCGTTCCGGGCCATCGCCGTCGAGCCGGACGCCTCGCCGATACTCTCGGGCGGCGCCAAGGGACCGCATCCGCTCCAGGGCATAGGCGCAGGATTCGTCCCGAAGGTTCTCAACACCAAGATCTACGACGAGATCATCCGCGTCAAGAACGACGATGCCTTCGCCTTCGCCCGCCGCGCGGCGCGCGAGGAAGGACTGCTGGTCGGAATATCTTCGGGCGCTGCCCTGTGGGCCGCCGTCGAAGTGGCCAAACGCCCGGAAAATGCCGGCAAGCTGATCGTCGTCATCATTCCGTCGTTCGGCGAACGTTATCTGAGCACGCCGCTCTTCGCCGATCTGCTGGACTGAGCGTCTGCGACCGCTCAGCGCCGCGCCTGCTGCCAGTATTCGACGCAGGCGCGCGCCAGCGCCCGATTCGTATCGATGCTGATCGGCAGATGGCGCGAAGCGATGCTGGCGAGCGCTATCGGCACTTCGGTACAGGCCAGCACCAGGCGCTGCGCGCCGCGCGCCAGCAGGGCCTCGGCGAGTGCTTCGAAGTAGTGTCCGCCGGCCTCGACCGCGCCACTCTTCACGGCATGGCAGCCCGGCGTAAATACCGTTTCGAGTTCCGCGTCGGTCGCGCAGACGCAAGCGATTCCGGCCGCTTCGAAACGCTGCTGATAAAGCCCCGAGGCCTGCGTTGCAGGCGTGGCGATCAGCCCGACCGTCGTCTTCGCGCCGCCGAGTTCGCGCAGGGTGGCATCGGCGATATGCACGATGGGAACGGCGCTGTGCGCCGCCAGTTGATCGAACCAAAGGTGCGCGGTGTTGCAGGGAATGGCGATGCGCGTCGCGCCTGCCGCCACCAGCCGCGAGATGCCGGTGCACATCGCCGGCAGCGGCGAGATGCCGGTGCCGGCCAGCGCCTTCTGCCGGTCGGGTATCTGCGGCACATTCCAGATAACGGCCGGCAGGTGCTCCTGATCGATCGCCGCCGGCGTTTCCTCGATCAGCTTGTGCAGGAAATCGACGGTCGCCAGCGGTCCCATGCCGCCGAGCACGCCGAGCAAGTCCTTGCTCATGGCCGCTCAGGGGTGCGGCAAGCCGTCGGCAAAACCGAAAGCGTCGCGGTAGCCGAACAGCCCGGCCGAGCCGCCGGTATGCACGAAAACGATATTCTCGCCCTTGCGGAAATGGCCCTTGCGAATGAGGTCGATGAGGCCGGCAAATCCCTTGCCGGTATACACCGGGTCAAGCAGCAGGCCTTCGAAGTGCGCGGCCAGCGTCACCGCTTCGACCATGCCCGGCGTCGGCCTTCCGTAACCGGCACCGACATAGTCGGAATTCGCCTCGACCGTCGCGCGCGGCAGTTCGCCGCGAATTCCCAGGAGTTCCCAGGTCTGTTTCGCCAGCCGGTAGACGTTTTCCTCCTGCGCGTCCTTCGCCGCGCGAACGCTGATGCCGAGCACGCGGATGTGGCTGTTCTGGCCTTCGAAGCCGGCGACGAGCCCGGCCTGCGTGCCGGTGCTTCCTGTGGCGTGTACGACGCAGGCGATCGGCAGCCCGAGGTCGTTGGCCTGATAGACGATTTCCTGGGCGCAGACGACATAGCCGAGCGCGCCGACCGGGTTGGACCCGCCGCCGGGAATCAGGTAGGGGCGTTCGCCCTGGGCGCGCAGGCGCTCGGCCACCACGGCGCATTCGGCATTGAGATCGAGTCCGGGCGGACGCGTTTCGAGCGTCGCGCCGAACAGCCGGTCGAGAAAGACGTTGCCGCTGCCGTAGTAGTCGGGGCTGGCACCGGCCACCCGCTCTTCGAGCAGGGCGGTCGCGCCGAGACCGAACTTGCACGCCGCCGCCACCGTCTGGCGCACGTGGTTCGACTGCGTTGCGCCATGCGTGATCAGGTGCGTGGCTTTGAGACTCAGCGCTTCGCCGACGAGAAATTCAAGCTTGCGCGTCTTGTTGCCGCCGCTTGCCAGTCCGGTCGCGTCATCGCGCTTGATATAGATTTCCGGACCGCCGAGATGCCGGGAAAGATTGGGCAGGTGCTCGAGCGGCGTCGGCGCATGCGTCAGGCGTACGCGCGGGAATCGGGTCAGGTTCATGAGTGTTTGCTTTCGTATTGTTGGAGATAGAACACTATTGCAAATCTACCACCATTTTCAGGCGCCGTGCTCACCGGATTTGCCTTTCTGGCTCCAAACGGCGGCATCGCCTATGCTTAAGGCAACGATTCGCACGCTGGGCGATGTCGTTGCGACAAGCGAGGTGAGTCGTGCGTTGTCCGCTTTGCCTACTTCGAAAGGGAGAAAGTCATGGCTGTCACGATTCTGATTAAAAGAAAAATTAGGGAAAACGCCGCGGCGGAACTCGATCTTCTGCTCAGAAAATTGCGCTCGCTGACGGTTAATGAGATGGGCTACATCACGGGGGAAACGCTTAGACGTGTCGATGAAAAAGGCGAAAGCCTGGTGGTCAGCATCTGGCAGAGCCTCGACGCCTGGCGCAAGTGGACGCAGAACGAAGAGCGGATCGAATTGCAGAACGAGATCGATCGGCTGATCGGCAAGCCGACACAGTACGAAATCTATGAAAATGTCTGATTGAAAGCAAACGCCCGCTAGCCGTTCCGAATATAGCATCGTCATTCCGGCGAACGCCGGAATCCAGGACGTTCTGATACGCCAACTCTGGGTCCCGGCTTCCGCCGGGACGACGTTTCTTTGGACCAATTGGCGTTATCGCGCTGCGTCTGCATGGGGTCAACATTCGTGTGATGGCCGTGGACGTGAGGTTGAATCATGCCCATGCCCGCCGCAAGCGGCAATTCTTCAGTCCATCTTCTGTCCGTGTTCGCGCGAGGCGTGAAAGCCGACCTTGCTCCATTTTTCGCGCGCCACGTCGAGGTTGTAGCGCGTGCTGGCGAGGTACACGAGGTTGCCGTCGACGTCCCGGGCCATGCGGTGCTGCTGCTCGCGCTCGAAGTTGCGGCGCGTCAGCTCGTCGGGGAAGGTCAGCCAGCGCGCGGTGTTGATGTCGGCCGCCTCGAAGACGGCGTCGACCTTGTATTCGGTCTGCAGGCGCTGGGCGACGACCTCGAACTGCAGTGTGCCGACGGCGCCGAGCAAAAGGGCGCCGGTCGCGAGATTCTCGAAGACCTGAATCGCGCCTTCCTCGCCGAGTTCCTGCAGGCCTTTCTGCAATTGCTTGCTCTTCAAGGGATCGCGCAGCCGGGCGACGCGGAAGAGTTCGGGCGAGAAGTAGGGTATGCCCTTGAAGGAGAGCGCCTCGCCTTCGGAGAGCGTATCGCCGATGTGCAGCTGGCCGTGGTTGTGGATGCCGATGATATCGCCGGCGACGGCGTCTTCCATCAGCAGCCGTTCGTTAGCCATGAAAGTCAGCGCGTTGGCGAGCTTCAGTTCGCGGCCGGTGCGTATCTGCGTGACCTTCATTCCGGGCGTGTAGCGGCCCGAGCAGACGCGGAAGAAGGCGATTCGGTCGCGGTGCTTGGGGTCCATATTGGCCTGGATCTTGAACACGAAACCGGAAAACGCCGGCTCAAGCGGCTGCACGCTGCGCGTTCCGCCATCGCGCTCCTGCGGCGGCGGCGCCCAGTCGAGCAGGGCGTGCAGGATTTCCTGCACGCCGAAGTTGTTGATGCCTGAGCCGAAAAACACCGGCGACTGCAGGCCGGCAAGAAAGTCGACGAGATTAAAGGGCGTGCTGGCGCTGCGGATCAGGTCGACGTCGGCGCGCAGCTTGCCGATCTCGCCGGGAAACTGTTCGTCGAGCAGGGGATTGTCGATGCCCCGCAACTGCTCGGCTTCGGTGCGCCGTTCCTCGCCGGCGGCAAAGCGCAGCACGCTGTCGTCCGGCAGGTGATAAACGCCGCGAAAGGTCTTGCCCATGCCGATCGGCCAGGTGATCGGCGCGCATTCGATGCCGAGCACCGATTCGATTTCCTCGAGCAGGTCGAAAGGCTCGCGCACCTCGCGGTCGAGCTTGTTGACGAAGGTGATGATCGGCGTGTTGCGCATGCGGCAGACTTCGAGCAGCTTGATCGTCTGCGTTTCGACGCCCTTGGCCGCGTCGATCACCATCACCGCGGCGTCCACGGCGGTCAGCACGCGGTAGGTGTCCTCGGAAAAATCCTCGTGGCCCGGCGTGTCGAGCAGGTTGATCGTGTGGTCGCGGTAATCGAACTGCATCACCGAACTCGTCACCGAGATGCCGCGCTGCTTCTCGACTTCCATCCAGTCGGAAGTGGCGTGGCGGGCGCTCTTGCGGCTCTTCACCGTGCCGGCGAGCTGGATCGCGCCGCCGAAGAGCAGGAGCTTCTCGGTCAGGGTCGTCTTGCCGGCATCCGGGTGCGAGATGATCGCGAACGTTCGCCGCCTGGCTACATCGCGAACGATGTCGGCGGGGAAGGTGGTGGAACTCATGACTTGCTTTCGGCTGCAAAAATTCGAGGAGCGCAGTATACCGAAGAAGCGGGCGCCCCATCGATTGATGAGTGCCGGCGTCACGGCAGTCGTCCTCGCAAGGCTGGCAGGTCTCGGCGCGGCCATCCCGGTCGTCGCGCATGGCCTTCCGCACGCCGGATCGGGAAGTCAACTCCGTAATTCCCGCCGTTTTCTGCGCAAACTACGGATGCCCAAATGCACGAGAGTTGGCGATTATGTCGTCTGTCATGACGCAAGGTCAGTGCGGGGAACTCGAGTTCGCCGCATGTGGCGCCAACGGCAGCCGATCGCAGCAGCGCAGATTGCGCATTGGGGAAACCATGAACCAGCTTTTCAAAGTCTTTGCAGTCGATGACGATCCGGTCGTCCTTGGCGTCATGCAGGCGATTCTTGAGCCCGATTGCCAACTGCAGCTCTATCCCAGCGCTGAAGACTGCCTGCAGCAACTGCAATCGGAAAAGCCCGACCTCTTCCTTCTCGACGTCAATTTGCCCGCAATGAACGGCTTCGCTCTGTGCCGCGCGATCAGGAGCGATGCCGCCTTGAAGAATACGCCGGTGATCTTCGTCTCCGGCTGCGACACCATCGAAGAACGCATCAAGGGCTACGACGCCGGCGGCCAGGACTTCATCGTCAAGCCTTTCGAGCCCGAAGAATTGCTTCGCAAGCTGCTGGTGGCGCAAACCACGGTGCGCGGCCAGCGCAGCCTCGCCGAACAGATTGCCGACGCGGAAATGCTGTCCTCGCTGGTCATGGCCAGCATGGACGAGACCGGCATCCTGCTGCAGTTCATGAGCAAGCTGATCGCCCTGGAAAGCGCAGCGGAAATAGCCGCGGAGCTGCTCGAACTGCTGCGCCGCTACGGTCTCGAAGGCGTCGTGCAGACGCGGGTGGGCAGCGCGGCGCAAACGCAGAGCGCCGCCGGCAGCAACCTGCCGCTCGAAGTCTCGGTCATCGAGCACCTGCGCAATCACGGGCGCGTTTTCGAGTTCCGCCGGCGCAGCGTGCACAACTTCGACCGGGTGACCTTGATGGTCAATAACCTGCCGCTCGAGAACGCCGATTTTTGCGGCCGCCTGCGCGACAACCTGGCGGTCGCCGCGCAAGGCGCCGACTCGCGCCTCAAGGCGCTGCAGGCCGAAGAGGCGAGCCGGCGCGCGCAGGCCGGCATCATCGCCGCGCTGGAGAGCGTCGGCGACACCATCATGGAATTGCGTGAAGCCCAGCAGGACCAGAGCGCGATCAGTTCGCAGCTGATCGTGAACTTTCAGGAAACGCTGCTCAACGCCTTCGTCGGAATGGGGCTCACCGAAAACCAGGAACAGTCGCTGCAGGACATGGTCGGCGATTTCCTCGGCCGGATGGTCGAGATCCTCGGTCGCGGCGAGCAGACGCAGCTCACCCTGCAACGCCTTAACGACAGGCTCGCACAGCTGCGCAATTCCGACGCGTAATCAATTGAACTACGCGGGGCTCCCGGCCAAAGACATCGAACGCTACGCGCGCAACGTGCACCCGGGCGCGTGGCTGATCGACAGTGAGCAGCCGCTCGCGACCCTGCTCGGGTCGTGCGTCGCCGTCTGCCTGTTCGATCCGCAACTCAAGATCGGCGGCATCAACCACTTCATGCTGCCCGACATGCGGCGCGGCAAGTACGACGACGTCGACTCGCTGCTGTCCGGAAACTTCGCCATGGAGGCTTTGCTCAACGCCTTGCTGGTCAAGGGCGCGAAAAAGCCGCGGCTGCAGGCCAAGGCTTTCGGCGGCGGAACGATCATCGACAGCGAGGACAGCGCGGCGAGCATCGGCCAGCGCAACGCCGAATTCGCCAGGCAATGGCTCGTCCGCGAAGGCATTGCGCTGCTCTCGTCGGACTTTCTCGGCCCGTGGTCGCGCAAGGTGGTGTTTCTTCCCTTCAGCGGCGAAGTCTTCTGCAAGCGCCTGCTGACCAATATGGCAACGGCCGCGGTGATCGCCCGCGAAGAGCGCGCCTATGCCGCGACGCTGCTGCAAAAGCCGAAGGCTGCCGAAAACAAGATCGAA
This sequence comes from uncultured beta proteobacterium, assembly GCA_903886975.1. GTDB lineage: Bacteria > Pseudomonadota > Gammaproteobacteria > Burkholderiales > Rhodocyclaceae > Propionivibrio. The sequence goes on along the minus strand of CAISOB010000090.1, from coordinate 7,054 downwards.
CTTTTCTGATGAACGCAGCCCATGATTGAAGCCACCATCACCGACCAAGAGTTCGCGCTGTTCCAGCGCCTGATCTACAAGATCGCCGGAATCGCCCTGAGCGACGCCAAGAAGGTACTGCTGGTCGGCCGCCTGACGCGCCGCCTGAAAGTCTACGATTTTGCCACCTTCACCCAGTACTACCGCATGCTGGCCAAGGAAGAGAATCCGGAAGAATTGCAGACGATGGTCGATCTATTGACGACCAACGAAACCTATTTCTTCCGCGAGCCCAAGCACTTCGATTTTCTGCGCGATGAAGTCATCGCCAAGCGCGTCAGCCAGTCGCCGCTGCGTGTCTGGAGCGCAGCGAGTTCGAGCGGCGAGGAAGCCTATTCGATCGCCATGTCGCTCGCCGAAGCGCTGCCCGGCGCGGCGTGGGAAGTCGTCGGCTCGGACATCAGCACCAAGGTCCTGGCCAAAGCCGTCGCCGGCCATTATTCGCTCGAGCGCACCGACGGCATTCCGCCGGGCTACATGCGCAAGTATTGTCTCAAGGGCGTGCGGGCGCATGCCGGCACTTTGCTGATCGTCCCCGAATTGCGCCAGCGCACGCATTTCTGCCAGATCAACCTGATGCACCCGGTCGCCGCCGACATCGGCGAATTCGACGTCATCTTCCTGCGCAACGTGATGATCTACTTCGACCTCGAAACGAAAGCCAAGGTGGTGCACAATCTGCTGCCGCGGCTGAAGGCCGGCGGCCATCTGATCATCGGCCATTCGGAAACGCTCAACGGCATCACCGACCGCGTCGTCGCGATCCGCCCGACGATTTACCGCAAGGCATGAAAGCGCCGCCGCTCCCGGACGCCGAGGTCAAGACCGTCGTTCTTGCCGCCGGCGATTTCCATTTCGGCGGGGGACGCACGCGCATTTCGACCCTGCTCGGCTCGTGCGTGTCGATCACGCTCTGGCATCCGCGCCAGCGCATCGGCGGCATGTGCCACTTCATGATGACCGAACGCCAGCGCACGGCGGACCTGCCGCTCGACGGACGCTACGCCGACGAAGCCTTCGCGCTTTTCCTGCAGCATGTCGAACAGGCCGGAACGCAGCCCTCGGCCTACCAGGCCAAGCTCTTCGGCGGCGCCAACATGTTCAAGGCCGGCCAGGCCAGCGGCATGGACATCGGCGCGCGCAACATCGCTTACGCGCACGAGTGGCTCGCCTCGCGCAATATCGCGCTGATCGCCGAACACGTCGCCGGCAGCGGCCGGCGCAAGCTGCATTTCGACATCTGGAACGGGGATGTCTGGCTGGCGTTTCCGGAAGGCGTCGACGCGCGGGTCAGGAGCGCGTGAGCGGTCTGGGTGCAGCCCTTGTTACGCGGCAAATTATTTCGAATCGACTCCGTAGTTTCCGCCGATTCCTGCGGTAGATACGGATGCACAAATCAGTCTTTCTCTGCGACGATGATCGCACTTCTTGAAAGGAGCGGCGCTTTGAGCACAATCATGCTGGTCGACGATTCAGCGACCATTCTGCTGAGCATTTCGAGCATTCTGGGCAAAGCCGGCTATACGGTCGAGAAGGCCGCCAACGCCGAACTGGCGATGGGCAAATTCAACGCCGGCGTCAAGATCGATCTGCTGATCACCGACCTCAACATGCCGGGAATGAACGGTATCGAATTGATCACCGAAGTGCGCAAACTGCCGGCGTACAAATTCGTGCCGATCCTCTTTCTGACCACCGAATCGCAGCAGGCGCGAAAGATGGAAGCCAAGGCCGCCGGCGCGTCGGGGTGGATCGTCAAGCCGGCAACGGCCGACGAACTGCTCAACACCATCAAGCTGGTCCTCAAGTAAGCGCTGGCCGATGAGCTCAGCGAAGAATCTTCGGCCCGGCCAATTGACCCGGCGTCTGCTGCTCGTCGCCCTGAGCGCCGCTGTGCTGATCACGCTGCTCGTCTTCCTGCTGCATGACTGGTATCACGACAGTTTCGCGCCGGCCGTGGGCCTCGGCAACCGCCTGACTGACACCGCGGTCGCGCTGTGCATCCTGGTGTTCTTCATCGCCGTGCAGCGCAGCTTGTCATTGGTCTTTTACCGCGATGCTTTCTTCGGCGTGGAGGAGACGGTGAACGACCCCCGGCCGTTCTGTCCGGCTAACAAAATATGCAAGCGCATCGCCCTGCCCGAACTGCGGGAAATAGCCCCTTTTAACGGCGTCCTCGTCAATCACCTGCGCAGCGTCAGCGAGCAGACCGAAAAGGCCGCCGGCGAAATCATCGCCCGCCTGCAGACGATCGACGAGGAGGTGACCGGGCTGCAGCAATTCGTCGGCGCGGCGAGCAGCGAAACGGCCGGCGGCATCGCCGATTCGGAAGCCCAGGTCGCAGGCAATCAGGTGCTGATCGCACAACTCGCGACCTTCATCCAGGCGCGCATGAGCGAATCGGCGAGCGATGCCAAGAGCAATGCCGAGGTAGTCGAAAAGACCCGCGCGCTGCAGACGCAGGTCGAACTCATCCGCCATATCGCCGGGCAGACCAATCTGCTCGCGCTCAATGCGGCCATCGAAGCGGCGCGCGCCGGCGAGGCCGGCAGGGGATTTGCCGTCGTCGCCGACGAGGTGCGCAAGCTTTCGCTGGCGACCGAAATTGCGGTCAAGAAAATCGACGAAGGCATGCTTGCGGTCAGCCAGATCATCGACAACAGCTTCAAGGCGAAACTCCTCAATTCGCATATCGAAGACGAACGCCGGACGCTTGAAGCCTTTACCGAGCGGCTGGCGACCCTGGGCTTAAGCTACGACCGGCTCGCGAACCGCGAGAAGGAAACGCTCGACCGGATCAGCGCGAGCAGCGCGAGGCTCGGCGAGATGTTCATCGAAACGCTGGCCAGCGTGCAGTTCCAGGACATCGTCCGGCAGCAGGTGGCGCAGGTCATCGCCGGTATCGAGTCGATCGACGCGCACACCCGGACGGTGGCCGGCGTCCTGCAAAATTCCGACGATTACGCGAGCGCCGATCCGCAGATCAAACCGCTCAAAGGCCAATTCGATTCGCTGTATGCCTCCTACGTCATGGACCATCAGCGCGAAACCCACGATCGGTCGCTTTCAGCCGCCGGCCGGCCGGCGCGGCCCGCCGCAGCAGCGACCAAGCACAAAGCCGAATTGTTCTAGGAGCATTCAATGACACGCAGCCACAAGCTCACGCTGAGCGACGATCTGACCATTTACCACGCCGTCGAGCAGAAGAAGACCCTGCTCGCGGGGCTCGCCGCTGCCGGCGACCTCAAACTCGATCTCGCGCAGGTCAGCGAGATCGACACCGCCGGGTTGCAATTGCTGATTCTGCTCAAGAAGGAAGCGCGGGCGGCCGGCAAGCGTGTGTCGATTGTGGCGCACAGCAAGGCCGTGCGCTCGGCGATCGAATTTTGCAACCTGGCCGCCGAGCTCGGCGATCCGCTGGTTGATCCGGCGGCTGACGCAGCGTGAAACGGGAAGAAGAATCATGGACGAACTGACCAGCGTATATATCCAGGAAAGCCGCGAACAACTCGCCGAGATGGAAGCGGGCCTGCTGCGCCTCGAGCAGGAGCCCGACGACGCCGACAACATCAACGCGATATTCCGTGCGGCGCATACGATCAAGGGCGGCTCGGGCGTCGTCGAATGCCATTTCATCGAGGCCTTTACCCACGGCGTCGAAAATCTGCTCGACGTGCTGCGCAACGGCAAGCTTGCGGTGAGCGGCGCACTCGCGACGCTGCTGCTTGAATGCTGTGATCATATGGGGCGGCTCGTCGACGTGCTGGCCGCGCAGTCGCCCGAACCCGACGCCGATCTCGCCGCGCGCGGCGATGCGCTGAGCGAACGGGTGCGGGCGAATCTCGCCGGCGAGGCCGGCCAGGCCAGCTTGGCCCTGGTCGACAGCGACGATGAAGTCGAGTCCCCGGGCGGCGGCGTGGTCACCACCGACAGCTGGCACATCTCGGTGCGCTTTGGCCGCAATCTGCTGCGCGGCGGCATGGACTCGCTGTCCTTCATCCGTTACCTGGCGAGCCTCGGCGAGATCATCGGCATCGAGACGATCGCCGACGCCATTCCGGCCGCCGAGGAAATGGATCCCGAATCGTGCTACCTCGGTTTTGAAATCCGCCTGCAGACCAAGGCGAGCAAAGCCGACATCGAAAAGGTCTTCGATTTCGTCCGTGACGAATGCGAATTGCGCATCTTGCCGCCGCACAGCAAGGTCGCCGACTATCTGCAGCTCATCAAGGAACTGCCGGAAGACAGCATGCGCCTCGGTGAAATGCTGGTGCGCTGCGGCGCCCTGACGCAGGCTGAAGTCGATCACGGCCTGCTCGCCCAGAATGTACTTGCAGCGAGCGCCGACGCCGCTGAGCCATTGGCGCCGCTCGGCGAGATTCTGATCGGCAACAAGGTCGTGCATAAGGAGATCGTCGACGCCGCGGTCGCCAAGCAGGCGCAGGTCGGCGACAAGAAGGCGCGCGATTCGCAGCTCGTGCGCGTGCACGCCGACAAGCTCGACCAGCTCATCGATCTGGTCGGCGAACTGGTGATCGCCGGCGCTTCGGCCAATATGCTGGCGATCAAGAGCCGGCAGAGCGAACTCGTCGAGACCACCTCGGTCCTCTCGCGGCTCGTCGAAAGCATCCGCGATTCGGCGCTGCAACTGCGAATGGTGCAGATCGGCGATACCTTCACGCGTTTCAACCGCGTCGTGCGCGATGTGTCCAAGGACCTCGGCAAGGAAATCGAACTCGTTATCAGCGGCGCCGAGACCGAACTCGACAAGACGGTGGTCGAGAAAATCGGCGACCCCCTGATGCACCTCGTGCGCAACTCGCTCGACCACGGCATCGAACCGGCCGCCCTGCGCCTGGCGCGCGGCAAGCCGGCCTGCGGCCGCGTTTCGCTCAACGCCTACCACGACTCCGGCATCATCGTCATCGAGGTCGCCGACGACGGCGGCGGACTCAATCGCGACAAGATCCGCGCCAAGGCCATCGAGCGCGAGCTGATCGGCGCGGGCGACACGCTCTCCGACAAGGAAATCAACAACCTGATCTTCGAGCCGGGCTTCTCGACCGTCGACAAGGTTTCCAACCTGTCGGGGCGCGGCGTCGGCATGGACGTCGTGCGGCGCAATATCCTCGGGCTGCGCGGCACCGTCGAAGTGGCCTCGAGCGAAGGCCAGGGCGCGACCTTCACCATCCGCCTGCCGCTGACCCTGGCCATCATCGACGGTTTCCTGGTCGGCGTCGGGAAATCGTCGTACGTGATTCCGCTCGATTCGGTCGTCGAGTGCATCGAGCACAAGAATCTCTCCGGCGATCGCGATTTTCTCAATCTGCGCGGCGAGGCGCTGCCTTTCGTCCGCCTGCGCGAACTCTTCGAGAGCGAAGGCCATGCGCCGGCGCGCGAGAGCATCGTCGTCGTGCAGTTCGCCGGGCGCCGCGCCGGCATCGTCGTCGACCAGTTGATGGGCGAATTCCAGACGGTCATCAAGCCGCTCGGGCGGATGTTCGCCAACCTGCGCGGCATCGGCGGCTCGACCATCCTCGGCAGCGGCGAGGTGGCGCTGATTCTCGACGTCGCCGCGCTGGTCAACATCGTTACCCGCAGCGAGGAGGCGCGCCTGTTGCCGAACAGGCACGCGCCAGCTTCGACTGCACTTGCAAGCAATTTATCAGCAGTTCAATCCGGGAGGTAGATCATGTTCAAGAATCTGAAAATTGGCGTTCGTCTGGGGATAGGATTTGCCGCCACCCTGGCTTTTTTGATTGTCATTGCCAGCGTCAGCTATATGCGGCTCGGCAGCCTCAATGACGAGATCATGCTGCTGGTCAATGACAAGTTTCCCAAGACCGTGCAGGCGAATGATGCGACCGAGGCCTTCGCCAATTCGGCGCGGCAATTGCGCAATGCCTTTATCTATACGGGTGCCGAACAGCAGAAATCGCTGAGCGATCTTGCCGAGCAACGGAAGATCGTCACTGAAAATCTGCAGAAACTGGAGAAATCCATTTCCAGCGAAAAGGGCAAGGAACTGCTCAAGGGCGTGACCATCGCCCGCGCGGCCTATGCCGTGCATCTGGACAAGACTATCGAGTTGATCAAGCTCGAAAAGAAGGCCGAGGTGGTAACGCTGATGCAGGGTGATTTGCGCAAGGCGCAAACCGAATACGTTGCAAGAATTGTCGCGCTCAGCGATTTTCAGAACGCCGAAGTCGAAAGAGTTGGCAAGCAGGCTGACGCGATGGCCGATTCGACCGAGAAATTGATCGCGGGTCTCGGCGCCGCGGCCGTACTCCTTACATTGCTGTTCGCCTGGTTTATCACCCGCGGCATCACCGGTCCGGTCAATACGGTCGTCGACACGGCCAAGAAGATGGCCGCCGGCGATTTCAACTTCAAGCTGGTAAGCGATTCGCGCGACGAGGTCGGCGAAATGGCGCGTGCCGTTACCGCGGTCCAGCAGGCCGTGCAGGCGATGACCGCCGATGCCACTTTGCTTACCCAGGCCGCGGTCGCCGGCAAGCTCGCGACGCGCGCCGATGCGAGCAAGCACCAGGGCGACTACCAGGTCATCGTCAAGGGCGTCAATGAGACTCTCGACGCGGTCATCGGCCCGCTCAACGTCACCGCCAAGTACGTTGACGATATCTCCAAGGGCGTCATACCGCCGGTGATCACCGACAACTACAACGGCGACTTCAACGTCATCAAGACCAATCTCAACAACATGGTCAAGATGATGAGCGAACTGCTTGCGCAGACCGACATCATCATCAAGGGCGCGGCCGACGGCGAACTCGACAAGCGCGCCAACGCCGATCTCTTCGTCGGCGGCTGGAACCAGCTGGTCACCGGCGTCAATTCGGCGATCACCAATATCGTCAACCCGATGAACGTCACCGCCGACTACGTCGACAAGGTGGCCAAGGGCATCATCCCGCCGGTGATCACCACCGAGTACAAGGGCCAGTACAACGTCATCAAGAACAACTTGAACAACATGGTCAAGATGATGAGCGAG
>CAISOB010000089.1 GCA_903886975.1 uncultured beta proteobacterium | reverse complement strand
GGGCGGTGGACGCGCCGACGATGTCCGAAGCGTTGGCGGTGAGGTTGATCGCGGCGTTGTCGGTGGTGATGTTGGCATTAATCAGGAGGCTGCGCCCGGCGGAAAGGGACAGCGCACCACCGGCGCCGCCGGCACTCGAATTGATGGCGTTACTCACGGTGATGTCGTTACTCGCCTGCAGAGAAACGGCTGTGCCGCTGTCGAGCGTGCGTTTTAGAAAGGCCGGGGTGATGGTCATGCTGCTCGTCTGGGCACGGTCGTAGGTCAGGAGGTTCGGATCGACGAGGCCGATGCGCACGCGGCCGCTGCCGTCGCTCGAGAAGGGGGTGACGAAAGTCGAATTAACACTATCCGCGACGGTATCTGTCATGAAGGTGTTGGCCGTCGTACCGATCAGGCTGTTCTGTGCGGTGATCGTGTGGCTGCCGTCGAGGGTCTGCCCGCTCGTGCCACTCGCCCAGGTGGCTGCGCCGGCGACCGCCAAGCCGCCATTGGCCCAATTCGAGCTATTGACAACATAATTGCCATTGGGCAATGCGGTGACGCTCGATCCAACCTGATCGTTGGCCGTGCTGCCGACCAAGCTGTTGGCGGTCGATACCAACCCCACCGTCCCCGTCGTTCCGTTGCCCCAGGTCGCCGCGCCGGCTGAAGCGGCCCCAGCGTTGGACCAGCCCAGACTGCCGACGACGTAGTTGCCGTTGGCGAGCGCGGTAACGCTGCCCCCGACGCCGTCGTTGGTGCTGCCGCCGTAAATGCTGTTGGAGGTCGTGACTGCACCCGAGGTGCCCGTAGCGCCATTGCCCCAGGTCGCCGCCCCGATGGCCAGCGCACCCCAGTTGGGGCTGCCGACGACGTAGTTGCCGTTTGTCAGCGCCGCAACGAAGCCGCTACCAACTTGGTCGTTGGCTCGGACACCGTACAAGCTATTGCTCGTCGATACCGCGGCCGCCGTCGCGGCCGTACCGCTGGCCCAGGTCACGGCGCCGGCGTTCGCAAGACCGCCGTTGGTCCAGTTGGGGCTGCTCACGACGTAGTTGCCGTTGGACAGCGGCCAGATACCGCCGCCGCTGACATTATCGTTAGCCGTGCTGCCAACCAGACTGTTAGCGGTCGAGACCCCACCCACAGTCCCGCCCAGGCCGTTGCCCCAGGTCACCGCGCCGGCCGCCGTAACGGCGCCGTTGCTCCAGGAATAGCTGCCGACCACGTAATTGCCATTGCTGAGTACGATGACGCCGTTGACACCCACCTGATCGTTGGTCTTGGTCCCGACCAGGCTGTTGGCCGCCGATACCACGCCGACCGTGCCACCGAGGCCATTGCCCCAGGTTATGGCACCGGTATTCGTCAGCCCGCCGTTCTTCCAGAGCAGACTATTCACGACGTAGTTGCCATTCGTGAGCGGAAAGACACCAGCACTGCCGACCGAATCGCTGTTCGCGGCGCCGATCAGGCTGTTGGCGGCGGAGATCGCTCCTACGGTGCCGCCCAGGCCGTTGCCCCAGGTGGCCGCGCCAACATTTGTCGTGGCGCCGTTATCCCAGGAGATGGTGGACACGACGTAATTGCCGTTGCTCAACGCCGTGACATTGGGAGAACCGACCTGGTCACCGGCCTTGCTGCCGACCAGGCTGTTCGCAGCCGACACCGCACCGACGGTGCCGCCCGCGCCGTTACCCCAGGTCGCCGCGCCGGCACGGGATATTCCGCCGTTATTCCAGCCGGGACTGTCGACGACGTAGTTGCCGTTGGTCAGCGCCACAATGCCACCGCTGCCGACAGTGTCCGTGCTTGAGCTGCCGATCAGGCTGTTGGCGGCGCTGATGGTGTTCGTCGCGTTCGAGGTATGCCCGTTCGTGCCGTTGACCCAGGTCGCAGCACCAACGATACTGTTCCCAAGGGGATTGCTCCAGGCAAGGCCCTCAACGACATAATTGCCGTTGGTCAGCGCGGTAACGGCGAACCCTACAAAATCACCGCCCGAGGTGCCGACGAGGCTGTTGGCCGACGACACGATGCCGCTCACGCCCGTCGTGCCATTGCTCCAGGTCGCCGCGCCGGCATTGCTTAAGGCACCGTTCGCCCAGTTCGGGGTGCCGACCACGAAGTTGCCGTTACCGGTCAATGGAACCACGCTGTACCCGACGGCGTCACCGGAATGACTGCCGGTGACCGTACTGATCAATGCCCCGGTCTTGCCATTGAAGAGATAAACGGCGCCGGCCGTGGATGCGCCAAAGGAGTCGGTCGGATCGGTGACGACAATGTTGCCGGTATTCAAGGGGGTGGTGATCGCGCCGAAAGTCCCGCCGGCATTGGCGTTCGGATCGATGAGCTCGTACTGGGGCAGGACACCGGCATTGCTGATGGTGATGTTCTTCGGGTCGAGCAGCAGGGTGCCGGGCTGACCGTTCGGCGTGCCGGCATCGGCCACGCCGCCGTAGATGAGATTGTTCTTCCCCGAGACTTCGATGAAGCCGCCGTTCCCCCCTTGGGCGCCGCCCTTGGCTGAGACGCTGCCGTAGAACTCGGTGGACTCGTCCGACCACAGGATGACTTTGCCACCTTGGCCACTCACTCTTGCATCGGCATGAATCTCGGTCGCCCCGTTGACGATCAGGGTGCGGGCATTGGGGATGTCGGGGTTCTGGCCGTGCGTGTCGCCACCGACGAGGATTGTGCCGCCGGCGGCATCGCCGCTGGCCTCGAGGTGTGCGGCAGCAAGGGCCAGGTCCGGCCCGAGGATTTCGATCGTGCCGCCGCGGCTCGTTGCACTTTGATCGCTGCCGCCATTGGCGGTGAGGGTGGCGGACGTGAAGACGCCGCTCGTATCGCCCTTGAGCGTGATGCTGCCGCCCGCTATGCGGCCATCGACCGAGAGGAGGGTCGCCGCCGTCTGGATGATCCGCCCGTCGGCGTGGATATCGATCAGCCCGCCCTGGCCTTCGCTCCCTTCGGCGCGCATCGTTCCGGCCTGCAGGATGTTGTGCCCGTCAAGGCGGATCGCGCCACCGTCAGACCCGCTCGCGTCCATCGCTCCACCGGCGAAAATCAAATCGCCCGACAGGGCAATCGATCCGCCGCCCGTGCCAGCCGCTACGGCCGAGGCATCGAGCGTGCCGGTGTGGTCGATCTGCTGTCCTTCGAGAACGATTTTGCCGTTCTGGTTCTGGACGCTGCGCGCTTCGATCAGGCCGCTGTTGTTCACCACCCCGGCGAGCAGGCTGTCCCGGGCCCCGGCCGTCATGATCACCTGCCCGCCCTCGGCCTGGATCAACTGGCGGTTCTCGACGAGGCTATCGACTGCGCCCTGATCGACTTTGAGCTGGACGAGGCTGTTGCCGCTAAAGGTCAGCGTCGCGGCACTGCCGGCACCCAGGGCCACCGTCCCGAGACGGGCGCTGATCGTCCCCTGGTTGCTCACCTGATGGCCTAAAAGGGCGACATAGCCGCCCGCGGCCGCACTAAGCGTGCCCTGGTTCTCGATGCGGCCCGTGCCGTCGCCGGCAAAGCGCCGGACAGGGCCTTCCAGGGTGCTGTCCTGCAGGTCGAGGGTCGAGGCCACCAGTCCGCCGACATTGACCTGCGCCCCGGCGCCAAACAGGATCCCGTTCGGATTGATCAGATACACCTGGCCGTTGGCATTGATCCGCCCATAGATCTGGCTGCCGTTGGTATCGAAAATACGGTTCACGGCAATCGAGGCCGCCCCGGGCTGGACGAAATTTACCGTCTCGTTCGATGCGAGGTTGAACTTCTGCCAGGTGAGCGAAAGCGTCGGGCTGCCCTGGGCAATCGTGGTGGTCGCCCCGTTGCTGCTGATCGAACCGCTGCCGGAGACGACCTGTCCACCCTGGGGCGCGGCTTGTGCCACCGAGACGAGACCGAGGCACAGGGGAAGCAGCAACCGCTTAGCCGTTGTCTTGCCTCGGCCGCGGGCAATCTCCGCAACCGCCAGCCACGCCCCCCGTACCGCGCTCCACACGAGCCGGTAGATGCGGTTCATCGCCCCGTGACATTTCATGGCGCTCCCCGGCGATCTGCAGCGCGTTGATCGAGGCGAGTTCCGGCGCGCGGCGCCAAGGTCCGAGCTGGACGATATATGCTAAAGGAATAATTCGACATTCATGATGTTGTACAGAAAACCCCAATAAATGTCAAATGCATATTATGCGATAAATGCCTTTGCCACGAGGCGGCGCGTGGCTATTCCTCGGCAAGGCGATTCAGGCGCCGATCATCTGGTCGAGCATGAGAAAGCGCTGCCAAAAACGGCGTCAATCGGCGCGACTGCGCGCCAGATACGACGCTGCAGTGCGCCAGACGATTTGCGCGAGCTTGCGTCGCGCGGTACTTCAATACCCGATGGCCTCCCCAGCCGGCCGGCGCCCGTCGTTCGCGCCGTAATAGAAGCCCGCGCGCACCCGGCCGGAAACGCCGGCGTCGTTGCCTGAACTTTCCGCACTGACGCCAGCGGCGCCGGGCAGACCGATCAGGATCAACTCGGCGGCGCCCCAAGGGGTTTGTTCAGTCATCTTGTAGCCCATGTCGCGCAGGATCTTCAAGGTATCGGCCGACAGGCCGCGGGTCTCGTAAAAGACTTCGTCGGGCAACCACTGCTGGTGCACGCGCGGCGCGTCGACCGCCTCCTGCGGTGCCATGCCGTGGTCGATCACATTGAGCGCCGTCTCCAGCGTAATCGTGATGATGCGCGAGCCGCCCGGCGAACCGAGCACCATGAAGGTCTTGCCGTCCTTGGTTATCAGCGTCGGCGACATCGACGACAGCGGCTGCTTCTTCGGCGCGATCGAATTGGTCGCGCCCTGCACCAGGCCGTAGAGATTCTTGACGCCGATCTTGATCGTGAAATCGTCCATCTCGTCGTTGAGGAAGAAGCCGGTTCCCGGCGCGATCACCACCGCGCCGAAGCGGCCGTTGATCGTGTAGGTCGTCGAGACGGCATTGCCGTCCTTGTCGACGATCGAGTAGTGCGTGGTTTCGGTCTTCTCATGCGGCACCATGCCGGGCTGCACTTCGGCCGACGGCGTCGCCTTGTCGGCGAGAATCTTCTCGCGAATCGCCGCGGCGTAGTCCTTGCCGAGCAGGCGGGCGAGCGGATTGTTCACAAAGGCCGGATCGCCGAGGAAAGTGTTGCGGTCCATGAAGGCATGGCGCATCGCTTCGGCCATGACATGGATCGTTGCCGCCGAATTGAAGCCCATGGCCTTGAGGTCATAGCCTTCGAGCGTGTTGAGAATCTGGCACAGCGTCGCGCCGCCCGAACTCGGCGGCGGCGCCGAAACGAAGGCGTAGCCGCGGTAGGTGCAGCTTAGCGGCGCGCTCTCGCTGAGCGTGTAGTTGGCGAAATCGGCCGCCGTAATCAGCCCGCCGCCATTCGTCGAAGCGCGCTCGACGGCGGCAGGGATCTGGCCCTTGTAGAAGGCGTCGGGACCGCGCCGTGAAATGGCCTGCAGCGTTTTCGCCAGATCCTTCTGCACCAGGCGATCGCCCGGCTGCAGCGGCGTACCGTCGCGCCGCAGGAAGATTTTCGCGGCTTGCGGATCGTTCTTGATCTGCGCCACCGTCGTATCGAGAATATCGGTGTCGCCGCGGTTCAGGACGAAGCCTTGGCGTGCGAGCTTGATCGCCGGTGCCATGACCTGCGCGCGCGTCAGCTTGCCGTACTGTCGTTGCGCGGTGTCGAGGCCGAGCACGGTACCCGGCACGCCGACAGCGAGGTAGCCGATCAGGCTGGCGTTCTTGACGACGTTGCCGGCGGCGTCGAGGTACATGTTCGCCGTCGCTGCGGCGGGCGCTTTCTCGCGGAAATTGATGAAGGTGTCGCGCCCATCGGCAAGATGGATGGTCATGAAGCCGCCGCCGCCGATGTTACCGCAGCAGGGATTGACCACGGCCTGCGCGTAGCCGACGGCGACCGCCGCGTCGACGGCGTTGCCGCCCATTTTCAGGATGTCGACGCCGACTTGCGAGGCCAGGTGTTGCGAGGTCACGACCATGCCGTTGCGGGCTTCGACCGCCGGCACCGACGCCGCATACAGATTGCCGGCGCAGTTCAGCGCCAGCGCCGAGAGGACCAGAAGCTTGATGCGATAACCGGATAACATGTATTCCTCCTGGGAATCCCACCCACTTCGTTTATCGAAATGCCATGCTACACTTTTGCCATCCAATTGTGGCCGGCAAACCGGTACATGAAAAGTCCATAATGAAAGACAAAGCATCCCTCGCACAGCACCAGCTTCTCGGACTGTACGACTCGCCCTTCGTCCGCCGCGTCGCAGTCACCCTGACGCATTACGGCATCCCCTTCGAGCACCTGTCGCTCTCGGTGTTCCGGCACATGGACGCGATGCAGCCCTTGAATCCGCTGTTCAAGGTGCCGATGCTGACCCTGCCCGACGGCGAGAAACTCTACGAGAGCGCCTATCTGCTCGATTATCTCGACGAGCTGGCCGCAGCGCGCGGCATCACGCCCTTGACCCCGCGCACGGGCCGCGAGCGCCGACGTATCCAGCAACTGATGGCGTTGGCCATGATCGCCACCGAAAAAGCCGTGGCCATCGCCTACGAAGCCAGACGGCCGCCCGAACTCGCCTGGCCGGAGTGGGCCGAGCGCGTGCGCGGACAAATGCGCGCGGCCTGGGGCCTGCTCGAGGCTGAGCTTGCCGGCGACTATCTGGTCGGCAATCGCCTGACCCAGGCCGACATCTCGGCGGTCGCCGGTATCGGCTTCATCCGCTTTACCCTTCCCGACGAATGGCCGGCCGGACTGTGGCCGCGGCTCGAAGGGCTGGCCGCGCGGCTCGAGGCGAGTCCGGCGTTCATGGCGGTGCCGATAGACGAATAGCGATTGCCGGCGCCGGCGCCCGGCCCTTTCGCAGCTACAGGCTTTGGCGATCTGCGCGCGATTCCTCTGCGCTTGCTACACTGCTACCTTTGCCTATGCGATTTGTTTATCGCCACCTTCCCCCATGCCGCTGCTGATCCGCCGCCTGCTCATCGCCCTTGCCGTCATCGCCATCGTCGCCGCCCTGTTCTGGTGGCTGGGCCGGCCCAAGCCGATCGCCGTCGTCGTCAAGGAAATCGACCGCGGCAAGGTCGAGTCCAGCATCGCCAACACCCGCGCCGGAACGGTCGAAGCCTGTTTGCGAACCAAGCTCTCGACCATTCTGGGAGGCCGCATCGAATTGCTTCCGGTCAGGGAAGGCGATCACGTCAAGAAGGGCCAGCTCTTGATGAAGCTGTGGAACGAAGATCAGCAGGCGCAGAGCGTTCTCGCCGCGACCCAGGTGACGACCGCGCGGCAGCGCGTGAACGAAGCCTGCGCGCAGGCGACCAATGCCGAGCGGGAAGCCGATCGCCAGACCGCGCTGCGCGAAAAAGGCTTCGTCTCGACTTCGCGCGAGGATTCGGCGCGCACCGAGGCGCAGGCCAAGCGCGCCGGCTGCGAAGCGACCCGCGCCGATGTCGCGCAGTTCGAGGCGCGGGTCAACGCCGCCCGCATCGAACAGGGACGCACCGCGCTGTACGCACCCTTCGACGGCGTCGTCGCCAAGATCGTCGGCGAGGTCGGCGAGTATTCGACGCCCTCGCCGCCCGGCGTTCCGACGCCGCCGGCGATCGACCTGATCGACGATTCCTGCCTTTATGTCTCGGCACCGATGGACGAGGTCGATGCGCCGAAAATCCGCGCGGGGCAGCCGGTGCGGATCAGTCTCGACGCGCTGCCGAAACAGTCTTTTCCGGGCACGGTCAAGCGCATCGCGCCCTATGTCTCGGCGGTCGAGAAGCAGGCGCGCACGGTCGACGTCGAAGCCAACTTCGACGATCCCAAGCAGCCAGGCAAGCTGCTCGTCGGCTACAGCGCCGACATCGAGGTGATCCTCGCCGTACGCAACGACGTCGTCCGCGTGCCGACCTCGGCGCTGCTCGAAGGCGGCCGCGTGCTGGTCGCCGGGCCCGAAGGCAAGCTCGAAGAGCGCAAGGTCAAGACCGGCCTCGCCAACTGGGAATACACCGAGGTGCTCGACGGGCTCACGGCCGGCGAACGCGTCGTGACTTCGCTCGAGCGCGCCGGCGTGAAGGCGGGCGCCGCTTACGCGGTCGAAGAAAAGACCGGCGCCGCGGCCAAATAATGAGCGCTGCGCTGATTGAACTCGCGGGCATCGAGCGGGTCTTCTATCTGGGCGACAGCGAGGTGCATGCGCTGCGCCATCTCGAATTGCGCATCGATTCCGGCGAATATGTCGCTATCATGGGACCTTCGGGTTCGGGCAAGTCGACCCTACTCAACCTGCTCGGCCTGCTCGATCACCCGAACACCGGCACCTACCATCTCGAAGGGCGCGACGTGACGACGCTCTCGGGGAATGAGCAGGCGCGCGTGCGCAGCGAACGCATCGGTTTCGTTTTCCAGAGTTTCCACCTGGTGCCGCGCCTCACTGCCGCCGAGAACATCGCCTTGCCGATGACCCTCGCCGGCATCGCCCCCGACGAGCGCAACCGGCGCGTCGCCCATGCGCTCAAAGACTATGGCCTGGCCGACCGCGCCGGTCACCGGCCCGACCAGCTCTCGGGCGGCCAGCGCCAGCGCGTGGCGATCGCCCGCGCGACGATCATGCAGCCGGCGATGATCCTCGCCGACGAACCGACCGGCAACCTCGATCGCCACACCGGCGAGGAAGTCATGCGCTTGCTCGAGGAACTCAACGCGCGCGGCGTCACGCTGATCGTCGTCACGCACGACACGACCCTCGGTGCGCGCGCCCACCGGCAGCTGCTGATGGAAGATGGCGAACTCAAGCATGATTCGGCGACACCATGCGCACCCGTGACCTGATCGGTTTTGCCCGTCGCGCGGCGACCGGCAATCCGCTGCGCACCTGCCTGCTGATCCTGGCGATGGCCATCGGCGTCGCGGCGGTCGTCGTGCTCACCGCGCTCGGCGACGGCGCGCGGCGCTATGTGATCGGCGAGTTTTCATCGCTCGGCACCAACCTCGTGATCATCTTGCCCGGCCGCTCGCAGACTGGCGGTTTCAATCCCGGCAACGCAATCACCAGCACGCCGCGCGATTTGACCATCGACGATGCGCAGGCGCTTTTGCGCGGCAGCGCCGTGCATCGCGTCGTGCCGCTCGCCGTCGGCACCTCGGAAATCAGTTACGGCGGCAAGCTGCGCGAAGTGATGGTCGCCGGCACCAACGCCGCCTACCTCGAGGTGCGCCGCCTGGCGCTGGCGCAGGGTCGCTTCCTCGCCGACGGCGACTGGCGGCGCGGCGCTTCCGAAGCGGTGATCGGCGCCACGATCCGCGACGAGCTGTTCGGCGTGGAACCGGCGCTCGGCCAGCTGGTTCGCGTCGGCGATCGGCGCTTTCGCGTCGTCGGCGTGATGGCGACCTCTGGCCAGGGTCTCGGCATGAATACCGACGAGTTGGTCATCGTCCCGGTTTCGCTGGCGCAGGCGATGTTCAACAGCAACACGCTGTTTCGCATCATGGTCGAGGCCGGCAGCCGCGAGGCGATCGAACTCGCCAAGGCGCAGGCCATCGATATCATCAAGCTGCGCCACGAGGGCGAGGAGGACGTGACGGCAATTACCCAGGACGCGGTGCTCGCCACCTTCGACAAGCTGCTCGGCACGTTGACCCTGGCGGTGGCCGGCATCGCCGCGATCAGCCTGGCGGTGGCCGGCATCCTGGTGATGAACGTGATGCTCGTCTCGGTCACCCAGCGCACCGCAGAAATCGGCCTCCTGAAAGCGCTCGGCGCGACCGGCGCGACGATACGCAATGCCTTTCTCACCGAAGCCGCGATGCTCTCGCTGGCCGGCGCGCTGCTCGGCTATCTGCTCGGCCAAGGCGGCGCGGCGCTGATCCGTCAGCTTTATCCGACCTTCCCCGCCTACCCGCCCGACTGGGCGGTGCTCGCGGGCCTCGGCACCGCGCTGCTGACGGGCGTCCTGTTCGGCGTGCAACCGGCGCGCCGCGCGGCGCGGCTCGACCCGGTGCTTTCGCTGGCCAAGCACTGATGATCCGCACGAGCGACTCGCTGCGCCTCGCGCTGCGCGCCATCACCGCGCACCGGCTGCGCAGTTTCCTGACGCTGCTCGGCATTGCCGTCGGCATTGCGGCGGTGATCCTGCTCACCTCGATCGGCGAGGGCGTGCACCGCTTCGTGCTCACCGAGTTCACCCAGTTCGGCACCAATCTCGTCAGCGTCTCGCCGGGCAAGGTCAAGACCTCGGGGCCGGCGCCGACCGGCATCCCGACGTCCGTCCGCCCGCTGACCCTCGATGACGCGCGCGCGCTGCAGCGCCTGCCGCATGTCACGGGCATGTCGTCGCTGGTGTGGGGCAATACCGAAGTGAAGGGCAACGGCCGCCTGCGGCGCACGACGATCAACGGCGTCGGCGCCGACATGCTGCGCGTGTACAGCATGAAGCTGGCCAGCGGGCAATTCCTGCCGCAGGACGAATCGGAAAGCGCGCGCGCCTTCGTCGTCCTCGGCGCCAAGCTCAAGGCCGAGTTGTTCGGCGTGGAGAATGCGCTCGGCGCGCGCCTCGCGGTCGGCAACCTGCAGTTTCGCGTGATCGGCGTGCTCGAAGCGAAAGGCCAGTTCCTCGGCATCGACCTCGACGACGCCGCCTATATCCCGACCGCGCGCGCGCTCGAACTCTACAACCGCGACGGCATGATGAAGATCGACCTCACTTACGAGGAAGGCGTTCCGGTCGCGCGCATCAGCGATGAAATCATCGCCACCCTGAAAGCGCGGCACGGCCGCGAGGATTTCACGATCACCACGCAGGAGGACATGCTGCGCACGCTGTCCAACATCCTTGACATCCTGACGCTCGCGGTCGGCGCGCTCGGCAGCATTTCGCTCCTCGTCGGCGGCGTCGGCATCGTCACCATCATGACCATCGCGGTGAGCGAGCGGACCAGCGAAATCGGCCTGCTGGTCGCGCTCGGCGCGCCGCGCAAGACAATCCTCGGCCTCTTCCTCGGCGAAGCGGTGGCGCTCTCGGCGCTCGGCGGCATCGTCGGGCTGGCGCTCGGCTTCGCTCTGGCGCAGCTGATACACTTGCTGCTGCCGGCGCTGCCGGTACACACGCCGCTGGCTTTCGTCGTCTTCGCCGAGATCGTCGCCGTCGCCATCGGCCTCTTTGCCGGCGTACTGCCCGCGCGCCGTGCCGCGCGGCTCGATCCGGTCGAAGCGCTACGCGCCGAATGAACAACATGAGTACCGAAATATGAGTGCACTCGTCTATCCCTTCCCCGACTATCCGGCCGCCGGCACGACCATCGAAGTGGCGCCGGGAATCCATTGGCTGAGTACGCCACTGCCTTTCCGGCTGCGCGCGATCAACCTCTATCTGCTCGAAGACGGCGACGGCTGGACCATCGTCGATTGCGGCTATGCGCGCGCCGATGTCCGCGTCCAGTGGGAAGAAGTCTGGGCGCGCACGCTGAACGGCAAGCCGGTGACCCGCCTGATCGTCACCCATTTTCATCCCGACCACGTCGGCAATTCCGCGTGGATCTGCGAACGCTGGAATCTGCGCCCTTGGATGACGCAGAGCGAATGGCTGACCGCCCACTTCGCGCTGCACAACGAGGACGATTCGGAAGCGCGCTTTCTCTTCTACCGCGCCAATGGGCTGCCCGCGGCGCAGGAGCAAGTCCTGCGCGACGGCATGGTCCCTTATGGTCAAGGCGTGCAGCTGCCGCCGGCCTACGACCGGCTGTTCGCCGGCGACGAACTGAGCATCGGCGGCCGCCGCTGGCAGGTCATCATCGGCCAGGGCCATTCGCCCGAGCACGTATCGCTCTATTGTGACGAGATCGGCGTGCTGCTCGCCGGCGACCAGTTGCTGCCCGAGATCACGACCAACGTCAGCGTCTGGCCGAGCGAACCCGAAGCCGATTCGCTCAAGCTCTTCCTGCACAGCCTCGATGGTTTCGCCGCCATCCTGCGTCCCGATACGCTGGCGCTGCCATCGCATCGGCGGCCGTTCCGCGGCGTGCTGGGGCGCATCGCCGAACTCAAGCAGCACCACGACGAGCGGCTCGGCACGCTGCTCGCCGTCGTCGCGCGCGGTCCGGTCACTGCCGGACTCCTGCTTCCGCACCTCTTTCCACCGGGCCTCGACGGCCATCAGATCATGTTCGCCATGGGCGAGGCGCTCGCGCACCTCAACTATCTCGTCAAGCAGGGAAAGCTGCGCCGCTACGTCGAAGCGGGCGTGACGCACTTCGCGGCAGCCTGACAGCGCGAAGCGCTGGCCGGGCCGAACAGTCGGGCAGCAACCAGCAGGTCAGCGGCGAATACTCGGGCGACTGCTCACAACGCCTTCGACATGAAGAGTGCCCCACCGGCCTCCAGCCGATACATCGCCTGCGCAAAACCTGCCGAATCGTACAGCCGCCTCGCCGGCCGGTTATTCTCCAGCACCTCAAGCGTCAGTTTGCAGCAATCCAACATGCGGCCCTTCTCGGCAACCGATTCAATAAGCCGGCGCGCAACGCCTCGCCCACGGTACGTCGATAGCACCACGAGGTCGTGGATGTTGATCAGCGGCTTTGCCGCGAAGGTCGAGAATCCACGGAAACAAACGGCGAGCCCTATGGCCAAGCCATCGCTATAAGCCAGGAACACCAGGGTGGTCGGGTGTGCGCGAAGACCCGGTATCACCTGCCGTCTCACCTCCGCCGGGAGCGGCGCCCCATTGCCCATCGGGTCGCGGGCATAGGCGTCGAGAAGTTCCAGCGTTGCCGATTGATGCTCGAGGCGACGCAAGTCAGTCTCGACAATCTCAATTGCGTTCATCGCCAAGTTGCGTTCCTCTTGTATGTTTGCGGTCCCAACGCAATTGGACAAACTCTGGTCCGCCAGCGGCCGCATTCTATGATTGCCAACGATCACAAATTGACCCTAACCGGACCCAGCCCGTTTCAAACTCCAGTCGTTCAAACGGAACATGCAAACACGTATCCGGTGAGACCCTAAATTCCTATGAGATCGGCATCGGCGATGGTGCGGCCGGGACTCCGAAATGCCATTCCCACACACAGATTGGCATAACGGTAGCCGGTTCGTCGTTTGTCGGCAATGCCTGGGCCCCTTCTATAATTGGCTTGATAGGAAAAAACCGCTGGTCGTTCAAATCGG
Source organism: uncultured beta proteobacterium (assembly GCA_903886975.1). Lineage (GTDB taxonomy): Bacteria > Pseudomonadota > Gammaproteobacteria > Burkholderiales > Rhodocyclaceae > Propionivibrio. Next base: position 36,540 of record CAISOB010000089.1, on the reverse strand, counting down.
GCAGGGACGCAGTTGCGACACGGGGGGAAGGAAGTCGTAGGTGTAATACGACTTCGGATCCTGACCGACGGGGAGCAACTTGACTTGCGAGAGGAGATCCTGAGTCTTGGCCCACAATGCCTCTTCTGCCTTGCCGATATACTTGGCACCGCCACTGCAGAACAGCGGCTTGATCGCCGCAAGTTCGGCGGCAGCCAGTTTTTCACTCATGTTCGGGAAGATACTCTTGAGATCCTTGACTGTTTTTTCCGGATTGTCGATGGCGAAGAGCCACCCCTTGATGCTTGCCGCGACAAACTTCTTGACGACATCGGGGTTGTCTTTGAGGTAGCTGTCAACGGCGAAAATCGAGCTGCTCACCGTTGGCACGCCATTGGTGGCGAACAAGTAGCTGTCGAGTTGCGCACCCTGCGCTTCAGCTTGAATCTGAAAAGCATCGATCGATCCCAGAATGGCGTCGACCTGACCTTGCAGCAAGGACGGAACCATCGATGTAATCGGCATATCGATGAGCATCACGTCCGACTCCTTCATGCCGTTGGCTGCGAAAAAGAGTGGAAGCATGGTCGTTTGCGAGGTAGCGGAAGGAACTCCGACCTTGCGTCCGAAGAGTTCCTTAACCGATTTGATTCCGGTCTTTTTCAGCGCCAGGACTGCAGTGGGATTCGACTGGTAGATGGTCGAAACAATCTTCATGGGAGCGCCCTTGGCGATCATCTGGCTGATCGTTACGGCATCCGCGTAGGCAATCTGGACGCGATTGTTCGCGACGAGTTGAACCGTATTGCCGGAACCGTTTCCCTCGACGAGGGTCACGTCCAGTCCCAGGTCCTTGTAGAAGCCTTCGGCTACGGCGGCGGAAAAGCCCGCATTGCCCCCTCCGGCCGTCCAGTTCAGTTGAAAGGTGACCGGGGTCGCGGCCTCGACGCCACTGGCCATTGCGAGGGTGGAAGCAATAGCGCCAGCCACCAATAATTTGCTGATCGATTTACGCATTTACTTTCCTTTCAAGAGAGATGAGCACCGGAAGGTTGCCCGACAAGATACGTTAAGAAACGGGATGACTCGCAGGCGGTATAGAGTTCGGCTTGCCCGTAGGCTTGATGCATCAGCATTCGAGTTCCGCCGGCGGTTTTGCCACGGCCGTGGCGGCGAAGAAGGCGAGCAGCGCTTCACCCTGGCCGGCATGCATTTCCTTGCCGGCGACATACGGACAGCCGTGGCGCAACGCAAGTTCGATCATCGGCGTTTTGACGTCGCTGTTGATGACATCGCCGATCAGCGTGTCGGCAGTCACCGTGCCGAAGTCGCCTGGCAAACCGTCGCCGGGACGCATGCCGACGGTGCTCGCATTGACGATCATGTTTGAACCCGCCGGCACGCTTGAAGCCGGACGAACGTCGCAGGCAGGAAAGGTGCGGCGCAGTGCCTTTGCCAGCGTTTCTACGCGCTCGGCATTCGGATCGATGATGGCGATCGATTCGACCCCGGCGGCAACGAGTCCGCACGCGATCGCGCTGCCGGCACCGCCGGCCCCGAATAGCGCAACTCGGCGCTTGGCTAGGACGTGGCCCTTGCATTGCGCACCGACGATGAAGCCCGCGCCGTCGAACATTTCGCCGGTCCAGCTGCCGTCGGCTTCGCGCCGCAAGGCGTTGAGCGCGCCGATGCAGCGCGCGGTATCGCCGAGGCGGTCAGCGAACGCGACCATGCGCGCCTTGTAGGGAACGGTAACGGTCATCCCGTCAAGATTGCCAAGGGCCATCAGTCCCTTGACGCACAGTTCGAAATTTTCGGGAAGAATCTGGATCGGCAGCATCACCGCATTGATGCCGGCGTCGGTGTAAGCCTGCGTGAAGGTTTCCGGTGAGCGGACCTGGGCGATCGGATTGCCGATGATCCCGTACAAGCGCGTCGCGCCGTTGATTCTGGCTGTCATCATTTCCTCTTCCGTGTTTTGTGTGTTTCTTGCCATTGCGCGATAACATTGCGTTCAGAATCGACGCACGGCGCAGTTTCGATCAACTCCGGCCGCTGCGCGCCGACGCAGAACACGGCGCGCTTCGTCACGAACCCGAAATTGAGGCGACAAGCACAATCTTCGCTAAAAAATACTCGATCATTTTGATTTTCCCCCATTTGTTCTTGAATAATTGCAAGGGATGCAATCGATGATGCGGCTTACGGCTAGACATTATGTCAGCGCTTTCCGTTAATCGGCAATAGATTATTCCCATTTGGGCCACATGACGCGTCCCAGCATTTGGGTCATCAGCCACGGGTAATGATGACTCAACCGTCAGCGTGAAATCTTCCACCGACCGCTATGCGGGAACTCCGCGGACGCCCGGTTGCTGCAAACCGCCGGATAACACTCTACTTCAGTTGAGCGGCGGCTTTCAAAGACGGCTGATACGCACTGCGACCCGAAGCGGTCCGACAAACACCCAAAAAGCGGTCACTAAGATTCAAATTTGCATGGGCTTAAATGACAGCTTGCCATTCATGACGAGAGCAATTGGTAGTTCAATTCTCTAATCCTGGTTTGGAAATTGACGTGTCAGAAGTGCGTCCAAGAATCCAATGTGCTAACGGTTTCAGGAGTTGGGGCGACAAATAGATTGGAAATTGAGAAAGTGCAAAATACAGCCAAGTCATTTCGGGCAAAGCCCCACTGGTTGCCGCGAGCATCAACCCCATATTGCGTTGCGAAGCCATAAATCCGAGAGCAAGCGCACTCTCTCGGCCCGCCGGGAGAAAGAGCAAAGCAGTCAGGCCAAGGATCGCAAAAAATATTCCGAAGGCCAGAGCTGCAAGGGCCGACGTGCTTAATGGCGCAGCAATAAATCGAGTTCCGACATTTCCCATGAGGGCGGCAACAAAAACGAAGAGCACGAGAATATTGATACCTTGAATTCTCATCTTCTGACGTTCAATGAAGGCTCTTCCAGATAGTTTCCGTAACGAATATCCAAGCAGAGCAGCCCCACCAAGAATTGCAAATAGTCTTTCTGCGAGGACAAGTGGCGAGAAGGAGAGTCCTGGACCAACAAAAAAGAATGCAAAAACGGGGGCTGTAATCGGGATCAGTGCTGTGCTGGTTACAAGGGTGACTAATACAAGCGTAGCGTCCAATCCCATCAGCGCAGCCAATGCAGGAGCCGCCATCATTGGGGAGGCAACGGCCTGAAGCATGATAGCGAGAAACAAATCAGGCTCTGACCTGTCGATACCCAACAAAAGACAGGCGGAACCAAATAGAACGGGCAAAGCTACGGAGGTCCACGTAGTCGCAGCAAGTACGATGACCGGACGCCTAAAGCAGGTCTTTAAACTTGTGGAGTCGACTTGCAGGAAGGCAATACACAAAAGCACGAAGACCGCAGCGGTGAGGAATGGCTTGAGTATTGCCCCAAGTGAAGGGAACGCAACGCTGACAACGACGAGTGCCACCAACGCTCTTGTGCCTTGCCCACCGATCCAGGAGAGTGCTGCTAAAGCTGCGTCAATGATGCGCATCTGCACAACACTCCATCAAACTATCGGCTGAGTAACTGACGGGCTGCTAACGGGCGAATTCGGGAAAGACTACTCCTGGCCGTTAGTTTCTATCCCTCCCGCATTCTTGTCTAGGGGCAGCTTTCCATTCTTGCCAACCGTCACAATCGACCCCTTGCTGCCGTTCGATTATCTGCAAAGCGGACGTTGAAGGAGAAACGCGCTGCAGCGTTTGGCGTTTGCCTGACCAGCACTTCTCATGTGAGCCTTTGGGGCAGGTAGTTCGAATCGCGCTTGGGCTGTGCATTGCGAGCTGGAGCGGCGGGGGTGTACCATTTGTCTATGGATCCGCTCTACAGGAAAGCCATCGCGCAAGGGGTTGCGGGGATGGCGCTTTTCGTCGCCTTCATTTTCTTGTCCGCGGGCACGTGGCACTACTGGCAAGGCTGGCTCTTTATCGCAGTCTTTTCCGCCTCGACCATCGGCTTCACTGTCTATCTCGCACTCCACGACAGGCCGCTGCTCGAGCGCCGCATGAATGCCGGACCACAGCATGAGAAAGAGTGGTCACAGAAGATCATCGTGTCGCTCATCATTCTCGCTTTTTTTGTTTTTATCATCCTGCCCCCCCTCGATTACCGCCTTAGCCTATCGCCAGTGCCCGCATACCTCTCCTTTGTAGGGGACGTCGTGATTGTATTGTCGTTCCTATTTATTTTCTGGGTGCTGAAGGTCAATAGTTATGCATCAGCCAACATCAGTATCGCGGATGATCACAAAGTGATCGACACCGGTCCCTACGCGAATGTGCGTCATCCTATGTACGCTGGCGCGCTCTGGCTTTTCATCGGAATGCCGCTTGCACTTGGCTCGTGGTTCACGATCTGTCTCGTCCCGCTCATTCTGCCGGTGCTTATCTGGCGGCTTCTTGATGAGGAAAAGATCTTGCGCCGCGATCTTCCCGGCTACAACGAATACGCAAGCCGTGTGCGCCATCGTCTCATTCCTTATGTCTGGTAGCAATTGATGCCAGCCATTACAAGGGAATCAGTGCGCCGATGGATGTGGAGCGGGCTTGGCTGATCCGGCGGGATCGTCTCGCAACACCGGCATGAAACTTGTCATATCTTGTTACTACTTGAGGAAATGGACCTGTCATGGTTGATATCGCAGCGGCCGTTCGTGCCGATCTCGTCCCGACCGGAAAGCTCCGCGCCGGGGTTAACTACGGAAATTTCATTCTTGCCAAGAAGGATGGTGCGACGGGCAAATCATCGGGGGTGGCGATCGATCTGCTGCAAGAACTCGCCAGGCGCCTCGGCGTGCCGCTCGAGATCATTGCCTACGACAGCGTCGCCGTCATGGGCGATGCGGCGCCGACCAATGTCTGGGACATCGCTTTTCTCGGCTCCGATCCGCAACGCGAAAAGCTGATGAGCTTCACCCCGGCCTACCTCGAGATTGACGCAACATACCTCGTGCCCGGCGCCTCGCCCTTTCGTGCTGCGACCGAGGTCGATCGCGAGGGGGCTCGCATCGCGGCGCCAGTGCGCGCGAATTTCGAGCTTTTCCTGGGCCGTAATCTGAAGCACGCCCAACTGGTGTCGACGCAGGGGGGCAGCGCGGCGTTCGACCTCTTGGCGGCCGGCAAAGTGGACGCGCTGGCGGGCCTGACGCAGGTCCTGCTTGATCTTGTCGAGAAGCTACCCGGATCTCGCGTCCTCGACGGGCGATTTATGGGTGTCCAGCAAGCCATTGCGGTTCCGAAGGGTCGCAGCTCCGGCCTCGACTACCTCCGGCGCGTCGTCGAAGAGGTCAAGGTATCTGGCCTCGTTGCCCGCGCGATCGAGCGGACCGGCGTTCGGGGTATCTCTGTCGCACCGCTTGCGGATTAGCGCGTATTTCTTACCAACTGCTCTTGGCCGCTTTTTATGGTGACCAATCATCACTGCGACCCTAAGCGGTCTTAGCGACCTCCCTAAACCGGTACTTCGAACTACCAGTGGTGGCCTGTGTCCGATAGGTGAAGCGTCTGCTGCATTACGGCGTTCTGCCTCGTTGCAGCGTCACGGAACGAACTCCACGGCAAGTTCAGGAAGTGCAATACCTTGGAGCCTTGTTTGCCATGACTCGCCGGGCCGGACTGCTTGAGCCGTTGTTATGGTGCCAGTCGTCACGATCTCATCGGCTTGCAGCGGTAAACATTCCGGTTGCTTTGAAAGCACTTCAATTAGGTGTGACAACGCCATCAACGGATTACCCAGTACGTTGGCGCCCCTGCCGACTTCCCGCACTTTTCCATTGCACGAAAGGGCTACCGCGAACGATTCGAGCGCAGCGACCGGATCGGAAGCGAGTTGGTCGATGGGTACAGGCTCGCCCAAGAGAAGTGTTCCGTGTAGCGAACAATCTGCGACGGCGTCAGCCGCCTGAAATCGCCAACCGGGGTAGTGGGACTGCACTATCTCAAAGGCGTGAGCGACCCAGTCGATGGATGCAAGTAGCGCCGGGAGGTCTGCACCGACAGGTGGCGCTGTACGGAAGTGGAAGACAATCTCAGGTTCGATCTTTGGTTCGACGAACCGGCCGATGCTACAAGTATCACCAGTAATTCGCAAGCGGGTGACCGTTTGATCATAAACGTAAGCCCAGATGGGCTCGCTGACACCGTAGATAGCCCACATGTTGGAGTTCGTAAAGCCGATCTTTCGGCCCACGGGCACGGCACCCTCAAGTAGGCGTATGTCATGGTTGAGCTGAGCGACGACGTAGGCTGTTGGTAGGTCAAACGCCGGTATACGAGACGCAAACGGCTCGATTTGTCGCACTTCGAGTTGTGCGGCCCGTATTTGTAAGGCGATCTCTTGAAATTCCGTGGCGGTGAGCATCACAATTCCTCTTGGCGGCGCTCCGCGACAAGCCGCACGCTTCGTGGCCTGTCCTCGTCTGACAGATTGCGGTCGGTCTTCGCGATTATTCGACGATCAGGGCGATTATTTGTTCCACGGGTAGCGTTTGCTCCCCAATCTATTCACCGACCGTCACGATCATTGAGGAAAGCTTGAACGCCTGTCACGAATTACTGCGATCGATGCTTGCCGCCGGAAACGGCTGTCCGCTTTGGAGAGCAATCTGTGCCGACCGCTTTTGGCCGTGAGGCGTCCCACCGGATTTCTCCAGATAGCGGACCTTGACCAAGAATCTAGCTTGCTCCAAGCCTGCTTCATTGAACAATGACGAACGCGTGCGATCGGCCGCAAGCAGGGTGGACGCGGGACTTCAGCGAATGCCGAAACTACTGCAAAATGGTTCCGGGTATGCTCGGATACCATGGCCTCTCATCAGGGATTGTCCAACTTCAGGGCCTGCGTATTGACATCACATTTGAACCGGTTCAATATGCATCACACAGTGAGGAAAGACCTATGAGAATGCAAGCCATGAATTTACGCGTTTCCGCTCATCTCGGCCGTGTCGGGGTGGCTAGATGAGCGGCATTTCGACCTGCCTCTCGGTCGGCGAATCGACCGAATTCACCAAGACCCTGTCCGCCGAGGATATCGCCGCCTTCGCCGCGATCAGCGGCGACAACGACCCCGTGCATACCGACGCCGAATACGCGCGCGGCACGGCTTTCGGGCGCATCATCGCCCACGGTGCGCTAGTGATGGGCCTGCCCTCGGCGACGTCGGCGATGATGTCGAAGCGCTCGGTCGAGCGCGGCGCGGGCGGCACCCCGGTCTCGGCCGGCTATGATCGCATCCGCTTCACGCGTCCGGTCTTTGCCGGCGACACGCTGACCGCGCGCTACACGATCGAGAGTGTCGACGATGTGGCCGGCCGGACCCGGGCCAAGATCGAAGTTTGCAATGGACAAGGCGAGACCTGCCTCGTCGCCACCCATATCCTGGCGTGGGTCGCCAAGTGCTAGGCTGATCGATCAAGAGTGCGCGGATACCGGCGGCGCGCTATTCAAGGACAATGCAATGAAGAAAACCTGCTTGATCACCGGCGCCTCGCGCGGCATCGGATTCGCCACCGCCCTGGCGCTTGCCGAAGAGGGATTCGACGTCGCCGCGGTCGCCCTGCCCGATCCTGAGCGCATGAACGAGCTGCGGCAGAAGGTCGGCGCCTTGGGCCGGCAATTCTCGGCCTACGAACTCGACCTCGGAAAAGTTGAAGCGCATGCGGCGGTCATCAGCCGGGTGATCGCCGACTTCGGCGCCGTCGATTGCCTGGTCAATAACGCCGGGGTTTCGGTACTCAGCCGCGGCGACCTGCTCGAGATGAGCGTCGAGAGCTATGACCGCTGTTTCGGCATCAATACACGCGGCACCTTCTTTTTCACGCAGGCCGTCGCCAGGCACATGGCCGGCACGCAGCCTGCCGCCGGCAACTACCGCAGCATCGTCTTCATCAGTTCGTCGAACGCGGTCGTCGTCAGTGACCAGCGCGGCGAGTACTGCATGTCGAAAACCGCGCTGTCGATGGCCTGCAAGCTCTTTTCGCTGCGCCTCGCGCAACATGGCATCGCCGTTTTCGAAGTGCAGCCCGGCGTCATCATGACCGAGATGACCGCGCCGGTGAAAGCGAAATACGATGCGCTGATCGCCCAGGGCCTGACTGTCGAGCCACGCTGGGGCTTTCCCGAGGACGTGGCGCGCGTGGTGCGGACGATGGCTTCCGGCCTGTTGCCCTACACCGTCGCTCAGGAAGTTCGCGTTGACGGCGGCATGATGCTCAACCGTCTGCGCGCGTGATGAAAAGAGCCCGATCGTTTGAGCGGGCGGGCGCGCAAGACGGCCGCAAACGCTTCTGCCGTGAAGCCTGACCGCGTATCCCTGAAGGATGTCGCGCGCCACGCCGGCGTGTCGACCGGCACGGTGTCGATGGTGCTCAACGCGAAGCCCTCGGTCGCCGCGAAGACGCGCGCGCATGTGCAGCGGGTCATCGATGAGCTGGGCTACATCTATGATCGCAGCGGCGCGCAACTGCGCACCAAGCGCACGGGGATCGTCGGCGTCTCGATCTGCGACCTTGCCAATCCCTATTTCGCCGAAATCACCGTCGGGATCGACGAAGCGTTGGGCGAACTCGGACTCGCGCTGGTGCTCGGGCACTGCGGCGAATCGATCGCGCAACAGGCGAAGTTTCTCAATGCCGCGCGCGAACACAATGTCGAGGGGCTGATCCTGATGCCGGCCATCGGCACGACGCGCCAGATAGTCGAGGATGTCCTCGCCTGGCACATTCCGCTGGTCCTCGTTTCGCGCTATGTCGCCGGCGCGGCGACCGATTATGCCGGCCTCGACAATCAGGCGGGGTCGGTACTGGCCACCGAACACCTGCTGACGCTCGGGCACGAGCGCATCGCCTTTGTCGGCGCCAATTCGCGCACCTCGACCGGGCGTGATCGCCTGCGCGGGTATCGCAGCGCCTTGCGCACCGCCGGCATCAAGCTCGCGCGAGACTTGGTGAGCGAATGCGACGCGACGCGCGAGCAGGGCTTTCTTGCGGCGATGACCCTGATGGCGCGCCGCGATCCGCCGACGGCCATCGTCTGTTTTAACGATCTCGTCGCATTCGGCGTCATGCTCGGTCTGCGCAAGCTCGGCTTGGAACCCGGCCGCGACTGCTCGGTGATCGGCGCCGACGATGTCGCCGAAGCGGCTCTGTGGCAACCGGGGCTGACGACCGTCGCCGTGCACACCGGGCTGATCGGACTGAGTGCCGGCCAGCTGCTGCGCAAACGACTCGCCACGCCCGGGCGGCCACCGGAAAGAATTCGGCTTCAGCCCGAGCTTGTCGTGCGCGGATCGAGCGGGCCGCGCGTCAAATCCCGCGCCCGGCGAGCGTCGTCGCGAGTGTCACAGTCTATACAATTGACTTGAAAGCCTTCCGGAATGAACCCGCCGAATTCAAAACTGCATCTCGCCGATCTGCACACCGGCTTGACCTTCGACACCAGCGGCATCGTCGTGACCGAATCGCAGATCGTCGCTTTCGCCGGCATCAGCGGCGACTTCTACGAATTGCATATGGACGACGTCTATGCCCGCGAGCAGGGCTTTTCCGGCCGCGTTGCGCACGGTCTGCTCGGACTGGCCCTTGTCGATGGCTTGAAGAATCGCGCCGAGATTCGCATTGCGGCGATCGCCACGCTCGAGTGGCAGTACAGTTTCCTGGGCGCGGTCTATGTCGGCGACCGGATTTTCGCGCGCATCACCGTGCTCGATACCCGCCCGACGAAGGATCCGCAGCGCGGCGTCGCGCGCCTCAACTTCGATGTGATCAATCAGCATGGCGAGGTCGTGCAGCGCGGCCTCAATACCCTGCTGGTGCATGTCTGATTCGCGCATCCGCCAGCAAGCGTTTTCGGAGGGACCATGAAGAAACATCGTGTCGCATTGCTGGGCTTGGGCATGGCGGTCAAACCGCATGCCCAGAGCCTGCTCGATCTGCAGGAACGCATCGAGGTCGCCGCGGCCTATGCGCCGTCGGCGCAGCGTCGGAATCAGTTCGCCGCGAACTATTCCTTTCCGGTTGTCGATTCGCTCGAAGCCATCGTCGACGACAGCTCCATCGACGCGGTCATCATCCTGACCCCGCCGTGGACCCACGATGAACTGGTTCGCCGCTGCGCGGCCGCGGGAAAGAATATATTGCTCGAAAAGCCGATCGACGTCACAGCCGGACGCGCCGCCGGACTCGTCGCCTGCTGCGAGCGCGCCGGCGTGGCTTTCGGCGTCGTCTTTCAGCATCGCTTCCGGCCGGGTTCCTTGCAGTTGCACGCGCTGCTGCAACAGCAAGCGCTCGGGCAGATCCTGTCGGCATCGGCGACCATCCGCTGGTGGCGCGGTGCCGATTACTTCGCGCAACCGGGCCGCGGCACCTACGCGCGCGATGGCGGCGGCGTCCTGCTCACGCAGGTGAGCCACACCCTTGACCTGTTGCTGCACTTGGTGGGTCCGGCCAAATCGGTGCTTGCGCTGGTCGACAACAGCGGCCTGCGCGGCCTCGACACCGAAGACCGGGTCGCCGCCGCGGTGCGCTGGGCCAATGGCGCTTCGGGCGTCATCGACGCGACCAATCTCGCTTTTCCCGGCTATCCCGAACGAATCGACATTGCCGGGACGCAAGGTTCGGCGGTCCTCGAAGGCGAGCGCCTGCTCGTGCAATTGAAGGACGGCAGCGTCATGCGGCACGAGCCCGGCGATACGGGCGGATCGAGCGCCGACCCGATGGCCTTTTCGCACGGGCCGCACCGCGCGCTGATCGAGGAATTTTTCGACGCCATCGACGCCGGCCGCGCGGCCATGAACTCGGCGCGCTCGGGCCTCGCCGTGCAGGAATTGATCGATGCGCTGCTCGAATCCGGGCGCACGCAACACGAGGTCAAACTTTGATCGCAACGGCCCGGTCGAGACAACCGACAAACTTTCAAGCCATTCACACGAGGAGTCATCATGTTCTTGTCCACTGAACACCAGCAAGTTGCCGATATGACGAGGCGTTTCGCCGATCAGGTCATCCGTCCGGAAGCCGAGCGCCTCGACCGCGAAGAGGCCTTCGCCGGCGAGATCTATCAGCAGATGGCGCAGAATGGCCTGTTCGGCATCACCGTCCCCGAGGCCTACGGCGGCGCCGGGCTCGATTGCCTGGCCTACAGCATCGTCATGGAAGAACTCTCGCGCGGCTATGCTTCGGTCGCCGACCAGTGCGGGCTGGTCGAGCTGTTCGGAACCATGCTCTGCAAGTACGGGACGGAAGCGCAGAAAGCGCAATGGATAGGTCCGCTGATCCGCGCCGAACTGCGCGGCGCCTACTGCATCACCGAAGCCGGCGCCGGCTCGGATGTTTCCGGCATCAAGACCACGGCGACGAAGGATGGCGGCGGCTGGAAACTGACCGGCAGCAAGCTGTGGATCCACAACGCGCCGGTCGCCGACGTCGCTTTCGTCCTGGCGCGTACCGATCCGCAAGCGGGCAAGCGCGGCATGAGCATTTTCATCGTCGATTGCAACAAAGCCGGTGTCACGCGCGGACCCAAGGAACACAAGCTCGGCCAGCGTTCGTCGCAGGTCGGCGAACTCAACTTCGACAATGTCGCGGTGCCGGCCGACGGACTGCTCGGTGTCGAGGGGCGCGGCTTCCACATGATGATGAGCGTGCTCGAGAAAGGCCGCGTCGGCATCGGCGCGCTGGCCGTCGGCATCATCCAGGCGGCGCTCGAGGCGTCGATCGCGCAGGCCAAGCTGCGCCAGCAGTTCGGCCACGCGATCGCCGAATTCCAGGCCATCCAGTTCCTGCTCGCCGACATGGCCAAGGACGCCGAAGCCGCTCGCCTGCTGGTGCGCTCGGCGGCGATGAAGATGGACGCCGGCCTTGACGCGGCGATGGCCGCGTCAATGGCCAAATGCTTTGCCGGCGACGCCGCGGTCGCGCAAGCGTCCAATGCCGTACAAATTTTCGGCGGCAGCGGATTTATTCGCGGTTACGAGGTCGAAAGGCTGTACCGCGATGCCAAGATCACTCAGATCTACGAAGGCACCAATCAGATTCAGCGCGTGATCATCGCGCGCAAGCTGCTGGAATAGACCGTCACTTACGGACACGCTGAGTTAACCGTCACACCGGCGTAAGCCGGTGTCCAGTGCCCAGGCTCACTGGATTCCGGCTTTCGCCGGAATGACGATGTGGAGCTTGATCATTGCTTTGTTGGAAACCAGGAGACAGCTTTTGAAAATACTCGTACCGGTCAAGCGCGTCGTCGATTACAACGTCAAGGTGCGCGTCAAGACGGATGGCAGCGATGTCGATATCGCCAGCGCCAAGATGTCGATGAACCCCTTCGATGAAATCGCCATCGAAGAAGCGGTGCGCCTGAAGGAAGCCGGGGTGGCGAGCGAAGTGATCGCCGTTTCGGCGGGTGTCGCCGCTTGCCAGGATACCTTGCGCACGGCGCTGGCTCTCGGCGCCGACCGCGCTATTCTGATCGAAACCGAAGTCGAAATGCAGCCGCTCTCGGTCGCCAAGCTGCTCGCGGCGATTTGCGCGAAGGAACTGCCGCAACTCGTGCTCTGCGGCAAGCAGGCGATCGACGACGACGCGAGCCAGACCGGCCAGATGCTGGCCGCGCTGATGCACTGGCCGCAAGCCACGTTTGCCTCGAAGGTGGCTGTCGGCGAGGGCGCGCGGCAGGCGCTGGTGACGCGCGAGGTCGACGGCGGCCAGGAAACGGTCGACGTCCTTCTGCCCGCCGTGGTGACCACCGACCTACGCCTCAACGAGCCGCGCTACGCGACGCTGCCGAACATCATGAAGGCCAAGCGAAAGCAGCTCGACCGGGTGACGCCCGACGAACTCGGCGTCGATATAACGCCGCGCCTGAAGACTCTCAAAGTCGCCGAACCGCCCAAGCGCGCCGCCGGCGTCAAGGTCGCCGATGTCGCCGAGCTGGTCGAAAAACTCAAGAGCGCGGGGGTGATCGCATGAACTGCCTGATCATCGCCGAACATGACAACAGCACCCTCAAGCCGGCGACGCGCAACGCGGTGACCGCGGCAGCGCAGATCGGCGGCGAGATTCACTTGCTGGTGGCCGGAAGCAACTGTGCGGCAGTGGCGGCAACGGCGGCGCAAATCGAAGGTGTCGCCAAGGTGCTGCTGAGCGACGCGGCGCATTACGCCGACCAGTCGCCGGAAAACCTCGCCGCGCTCGTCGTCGCTCACGCCGCAGCTTACAGCCACATCCTCGCGGCGGCGACGACCGCGGGCAAGAACCTGATGCCGCGCATCGCCGCGCTGCTCGACGTCGCACAGATTTCCGAAATCGTCAGTGTCGAATCGCCGACGACATTCGTGCGCCCGATTTATGCCGGCAACGTTCTCGCAACGGTGCAATCGGCGGATGCCGCGCAGGTCATCACGGTGCGCATGACCGCTTTTGCGCCGGCCGAGGACCGCGCCGCGGCCAGCCCGGCGCCGGTGGCAGAACTTGCGGCGGCGCCCGATCTCGGGCTGAGCAAGGTTGTTTCGCGCGAGCTCACGCAATCGGCGCGGCCTGAACTGGGCAATGCCAAGGTGGTCATCTCGGGCGGTCGCGGCCTGGGCAGCGGCGAGAACTATCACCGTCTGCTCGAACCGCTCGCCGACAAGCTCGGCGCGGCGCTCGGTGCGTCGCGCGCGGCAGTGGACGCCGGTTATGTGGCGAACGATCTGCAGGTCGGGCAGACCGGCAAGATCGTCGCGCCGCAGCTCTATATCGCCGTCGGCATTTCCGGGGCGATCCAGCACCTCGCCGGAATGAAGGACAGCCAGGTGATCGTCGCCATCAACAAGGATTCCGAGGCGCCGATTTTCCAGGTCGCCGATTACGGCCTCGTCGCGGATCTCTTCGAAGCGCTGCCGGCGCTGACCGCGGCGCTAGGGCGTGTTCTCATTTAGCGGGCGGATCACGTTGTTGCCAAATGCGCCCGAGGCAAGGCGCGAGCTGAAGCCAATGGTTGTTCCATTGGCGAGGCGAGCAACGCCGCATCGGGCGCATTTCGCAACAACCCGCAGGGCAAGCATCGGGTCGGGCGCCGCGCGGTGTTGCCGCTCGCTTGCGTGGAATAACCACGCCGCGCTCGCGGCGCCTTGCGCGGTGCCCCGCAGGAAATCCCCTTGTGGGACATCCCGGCCCGATGCTTGCGTGACCGCTCGTCAAATGAGAACACGCCCTGGGCTGAGGCGAAAAAAAGCCGCTGCCCGAACGGGCAGCGGCCTCGGTCCAGCGTCGCGAGGAATTATCCGCCGCGCACCTTCTTCAGCGCATCCATCACCGAGTTGATGGTCTCGGCACCGATCGTGGCCGTGTTTCTGTCGTACACCGGCTTCACCTTTTCGAACAACCGTTTTTGCTCGTCCGGGGTGATCTCGTTGACCTGCATGCCCAGTTTCTTCAGTTCCGCCAGTGCCTTGCCGTCGGCGTCGCGGATGACCGCGCGCTCGACTTTCTGGCCTTCAATCGCGGCTTCACGCAAAGCAGCCTGCTCGTCCTTGCTCAGGGCGTCGAACATCTTCTTGCTGTACAACAAGAGGAAAGGCGTGTACGCATGGCGGGTCATGCTCAGGTACTTTTGCACTTCGTAATACTTGCTGGTGAGGATGGTGACATACGGATTTTCCTGACCATCGATGGTCTTGGTTTCGAGCGCGGTAAACACTTCGGGGAAGGCCATCGGCACGGCGTTGGTGCCGAGCGTCTTGAACGTATCGAGGAAAATATTGTTCTGCATCACCCGCAGCTTGATGCCGGAAAAATCTTCGACTTTCGCCACCGGGTGCTTGCTGTTGGTCAGGTTGCGAAAACCGTTTTCCCAGTAGGCGAGGTTAATCAGACCGACCTCTTCGAGCTTCTTGTTCAGCGCCGCGCCGGCAGGGCCGTCGAGCACCGCGTCGGCTTCTTTTTCATTGGCGAAAAGGAAGGGCAGGTCAAACACGCCCAGTTCCTTGACAATGCCCACCAACGGGGAGGTGGAGGTGACTACCATCTCCTGCGTGCCGGCGCGCAAGGCCTGCGTCGCCTGCAAATCGCCGCCGGCAGCGCCGGCCCAGAAGGCCGAGATCTTCAGCTTGCCGCCAGTCCTGGCGTTCAGCACTTCCTGCATGCGATTGACGCCCGCGTGAACCGGGTGGTCTTCGGCGATGCCGTTGGTCATTGTGAGATTGCGTGCGGTGAATTGCGCAAAGGCTGAAGTGATGGCGAGCAAGGTGCCGGCCACGAGCAACGCCCCTTGAAGGGCAAGTTTATGTCGTTTCATGGTTTCGAAGCCTCCCGTTATTAGAATCAAGATGAAAGAAAACCTACAAGCTATATCAGTGCAACATCCATTGCAAGGGAACGGTCACGAATTCAGGGACAAATACCAACAAGAAAAGCACGATCAACTCGGCATACAGGAAGGGCAGCACCCCTTTGAAGGATTGGTCCAAGGTGATTTTGGCGACACCCGCGACCACGTTGAGCACGGTGCCGACGGGGGGTGTAATCAAACCAATTGCATTGTTCATGATGAACAGCACGCCAAAGTACACGGGGTCGATGCCGGCCTTCAGCACGACCGGCATCAAGACGGGGGTCAGGATCATCACCGTCGGCGCGAAGTCCAGCGCCGTGCCGACCACGACGATCAGCACCATCATCATGAACATCATCAGCGTCTTGTTGCCCATGAAAGGATCGAGCATCTCCGCCACTTCGGTCGGAATGTTGGCGACCGTGATCAGCCAGGCGCTGACCATCGCCGCGGAGACCAGGAACATCACCACGGCGGTGGTCTTGCCGGCGGCCAGGAACAGGCCGTAGACCTGGTTCCATTTCATCTCGCGGTAAATGAAGATGCCGACGACGAAAGCGTACACCGCGGCCACGACGGCGGCCTCGGTCGGCGTGAATACGCCGGCCTTCATGCCGCCGATGATGATCACCGGCAAGAACATGGCGAGCGCGCTGTCGGCGGTAATCCGCAGGCGCTCGACCAAGGGTAATTTGGGAGTCAGCGCGACGTTCTCTTTTTTCGCCACGAACCACCAAGCAATCCCGATGCCCACGCCCATCATCACGCCGGGCACGATGCCCGCGAGAAATAGTTTGGTGATCGACACATTGGCGGCCACACCAAAAATGATGAAGCCGATCGACGGCGGAATCACCGGGGCGATAATGCCGCCGGCAGCCACCAGACCTGCAGAGCGTCCGAGGTTGTAGCCAGCGGCCTTCATCATCGGGATGATAATCGCCGCGATTGCCGCCGTATCGGCGATCGCCGAGCCCGACAACGACGCCATGATGATCGCCGCGACCACGGCCACGTAGCCGAGGCCGCCGCGCCAGTGCCCGACCCAGGCGATACCCAGGTTAATGATGCGTTTACTCAAGCCGCCGGTGTTCATGAACTCGCCGGCGAGCAGGAAGAAAGGCACGGCGAGCAAGGGGAAGTTGTCCGAGCCATCGACAAAACGCTGCGCCAGAATCTGCGTATCGAAGGCCTGCAGCGTGCCGTTGCCGGCCATGTAAGCCATCAAGCAGACGGCACAGACCAGCAGCGAATAGGCGATCGGCATGCCGAGCGCCATCGCCCCGCACAGGGAAAAAATGAATATGGATACGGTCATGGCTTAAACCTTCACGTCTTTGAGTTGTTCTTCGGCTTCTTTGAGGCCTTCGGTTTCGATGATCTGCACGAGGTCTTCTTCGCGCAACTGTCCGGAAAGCAGGAGGTAGAGCTTGTGGATGTTGATGCAGCCCATCACCACGCTGACGATATAGCCGATACCGTAGACCCAGATCATCGAGAAGCCGACCACCGGCGAATAATTGGTCACTTGCAGGTCATGCATCCGGTAAGTGCCCCACAGGAACATGACATTGCATCCAAACATCATCACTTCGCTAAAGAAGAAGCAGAACTTCTTGCCGCGCAAGGGCAGTACCTGGACCAGGGTGTCCATGCCCAGATGCCCGCCTTCGCGCATGGCCACCATGGCGCCGATGTAGGTGAGCCAGATGAAGCAGTAACGCGACATTTCCTCGCTGAGAACAATGCCGGCGTTGAAAACATAGCGCATGATCACATTGCCAAACACCATGACCACCATGGCCAGCAACAAAACCACCACCAGAAATTCGAGCAGCTTGAAAAAGCCGTCTATCAGTTTCTTCATCTTCCCCTACCCCTTGAGTGCTCAG
This sequence comes from uncultured beta proteobacterium, assembly GCA_903886975.1. GTDB lineage: Bacteria > Pseudomonadota > Gammaproteobacteria > Burkholderiales > Rhodocyclaceae > Propionivibrio. Next base: position 19,311 of record CAISOB010000089.1, on the reverse strand, counting down.
TGAACGTCGATTTGCGTTTCTTATCGATCGATTTGGGAGGCGTCACACCGAGCGCCGACGCATCCCAGGCAGGCATGTTAGCGCCAAACGCGCGCACAAGGAAGCGTCTTAGCAACGCGCGCGCAGTGGCGCCCGCATGCCGTGCAGCGCGGCTGCGGGCTGAGGCGCTGCCGCCTTCTTGCCACCATAGGCGATCCCCTGGGATGTCTTCCGCTCGCAAAAGGCGGGACGATTCGGTACACTCATCCCCACCCGGCACCCCGACCAAAGCGGATCCCCGGTGTGGAACATTTGCACCCCAATCAGAAAAAGAAGCCGAGGAGATATTCCCGTGTCGCTCACATCGTTGGAACGGATCATTTGTGCTGCCAGATTGCGGGTGCCGGACGTCGTGCCCGTGGCGCCCTACGTGGGTAATCATGGCGCCAAGATCGGCGGCGCTCTGCTTGGCGAATATTGCTCGAATGGAAAGAGAATGGCTGAGGCGCAATACAGAGCGTGGGAAATCTACGGCCAAGACGCTGTCGTGGCGCAATCCGACAATTACTATATTGCTGAAGGTTTTGGCACCGTCGTCGAATTTTTCAAAGACTCGACGCCAGCGCTCAAGAAGCCCGCAATTGACGATATTCTCGAGGTGTATCGGCTCAAAGTGCCTGATCCCTACGCCGACGGCCGGATGCCGGTCTATCTGGAAGCCACCGAAATCCTCAGTGGCAAACTGAAAAGAGAGGGAATATGTGTGCGTGGCACGGGCACCGGGCCCTTTTCCTTGGCTTCACACTTGATGGGGACTGAGAATTTTCTCGTCCAGCTGGCGACGGCTGAAGCGGACGAGGATGCAGAACGGCTCGACGCTTTCCGCTTATTGATGGATCTTACGAGCGATGCCCTCATTTCCTTTGCCAGGGCGCTGCTGTCTGCCGGCGCCAATCTGGTGCAGAACGGAGATTCACTGGCGTCGATCAACATGATTTCTCCTGCGATGTACAAGAAATGGGCTTTCCCCTACGAAAAGAAATATTTTGATGCGATCAATCCTGAATGCTTGAAATACAACGCCGCCAGCATTCTGCATATTTGCGGCAACATGACCCCGGTTCTCGATTGCATGGCCGATACCGGCGCCCAAATCCTCGAACTCGACACGGCGGTCAACCTGGCTGAAGCCAAAGCGAGAATCGGTAAAAGGGTATGCCTGATGGGCAACATTCATCCGACGGCCGTTTTGCTGCAGGGCACGCCGGAAGAAGTGGAAGCGGCTTGTGAAAAGGCCATTGCCGATGCCGGCGCGGGCGGCGGTTTCATTTTGGGATCCGGCTGTGAAGTGCCTCCATTCGCGCCCCAGGCCAATCTCAAGGCGATGATTGCCACGGCGCGCAGGCACAGCTATCCATTGCGCTAGCAAGGCGCGTTCGGGCCCGGATTGGCAACGGATTCAATCTTGCTCGCGAGCCTGTTCGAGTTGGCAGGAGATGCATTGACTTGCCCAGAAAATTAATATCTATTACTCGCTGATCGTTTGCCGCCACCCACCGGCGCCCCGCGCCAGGAATTTGTCGATGAAGATAACTGAAATAAAGACACATGTTCTATCCACGCCCTTGGAAGAGCCTTTCTCATTCTCGATGGGGTGGGTGAAGAAGCGTGGCACCATGATCGTCGAACTGGTCACGGACGACGGTATCACCGGCTGGGGGGAATCGCTGTGTCATGGTCTGCAGCCGCCCGAAATCGCCGAAGCGGTCGTGCAGGCCGCACTCAAACCGCTCTTGCTCGGCAAGGACCCATTTGACGTCGACGTCCTGTGGGAGACCATGTACAACCTCACTCGACCCTTCGGCCAGAAAGGCGCGGTATTGAACGCCATCAGCGCAGTGGACATTGCCATATGGGATTGTTTGGGGCGTGCGCTGGGCAAGCCCGTACACAAACTTCTCGGCGGCGCCTATCGGACCGAGGTCCAACCGTACGCGACGGGATTTTATCGCGTCGAAGGGAAAAAGTATCCGGCCGACGCCGTCGAGGAAGCCAAGCGTCATATGCGCAACGGTTTCACGGCGATGAAGCTGAAGACAGGTTTCGGTGTCGAGGCGGACATCGACTACATCCTCGGCGTGCGCGAGGGTATCGGCCGCGGCCCGAAGTTGATGATCGATGCCAATCACGCCTACAACGTGGGATCTGCCCGGCGAATATTGAAGGCCATCGAACCGGCCGACATTCACTGGTTCGAGGAGCCGATCTCGCCTGAAGACATCGATGGCTATCGTGAGCTCAAGAATCTCACCAACATCTATATTGCAGCGGGCGAGAACGAGTTCTCGAAGATCGGCTTCCGCGAGTGGGTATCGCGTCGCGCGGTGGACATTCTCCAGCCCGATCTTTGCTCGGCGGGCGGCTTTACCGAGTGTCGAAAGATCTCCGCACTGGCGCAGGCGTGGCACACGACGCTGATCCCGCATGTGTGGGCCTCCGGCATCGGCCTTGCCGCATCGCTGCAGTTCATTGCCACCGTTCCGCCGGCTCCGCTCGCCTTGAATCCGATCGAGCCCATGCTCGAATACGATCAGTCGTCGCATCCTTTCCGGCAGGATCTCATCTTTGGCGCCATCACGATGCAGGAGGGCAAGGTGCGGATTCCGACGGCACCGGGTATCGGCGTCGAGGTCAACCGCGATATTATCGAGCGCTACAAACAGCATCGCTAGCGCATGCGGCATCGAAGTACCGGCCGATTCCGCATGCGCCGGGCAGGTGGCTACCCGTTCCAAGGCAGGTTCCTTAGCTGGTTTTTTACCCGTAACAACCATCCAGGAGGTTTCCATGCAATCCCGTAAAGCTCTGCAACTCATCACCACGACATGCCTGACCGCATTGCTTTTTGCCCTCTCACTGCCGGCCAAGGCCGCGCCGGAGTTCACGCTGCGGGCTGCGCATTACTTCAAGGAAGATCACCCCTGGAACAAAGGAATCGTTTATTTCGCCAAGAAAGTTAGCGACGACAGCAAGGGCCGCATTCAGATTGATATCTTCAATGGCGGCACGCTCGGCAGCGAAGCGCAGACCCTGCAATTCGTCAAGGACGGCTCACTCGATTTCGTCATATCCGACCCGTCCGCCGGATCGCAGTTTGCCAAGGAACTCGATTTCTTCGCCTTGCCGTTCCTGTTCCGTGATTATGCGCATTGGCAGAAGACTCTGGACGGCGAACCGGGCAAGCGCTACGCAAAGCTGATCGAAGAGAAGACCGGCATTATGATCCTCGGCTATTGGGGCGGCTCGAGCAGAAACGTGCTATCGACGAAGAAACCGGTGCTGAGCATGGATGACATGAAGGGTTTCCGGCTGCGCCTGATTTCAAGCCCGCTCAAGGTCAACGTCTGGAAAGCGACGGGTGCAATCCCGACGCCGATCGCCTTTATGGAAACTTATCTGGCGATGAAGTCCGGCGTGGTCGATGGGATGGAGAACGAATCGGTTTCCGTGCGCGACATGAAGCTTTACGAACCGGCGCCTTTCATCGCCCGCACCGAGCATGAGTTTACGGTTCGCCCGCTGTTCATGTCGAAGAAATCGTTCGACAAATTGCCGCCCGACCTGCAGCAGATCATGCTCAAGGATGCCCAGGAAGCCACCGTATTCGAACGCAAGGCAGAGGTTGAGGCAAACCAGGCGGCCATCACGGAAATGCAGACCAAGTTCAATGTGAAATTCAACGACATTGACAAGGCGCCTTTCAAACTGGTGACCAAGCCGGTCATCGCCGAGTTTTCGAAGTCCATGGGTTTGACCGATTTGCTGCAGAGCATCGAAGACGTCAAGTGACCTTAGGATAGGAAATCTCGCCGAGGATCGTTATGCATCGCAAGTCCGAACCCGCCACGTTGGTCGATTGTGCTGCTTCGTCTGTCGGTCAATCGACAAGCCTGAGAATTCATAAACGTGACCCTCTCGAGTTCGTGGCGGAGGTCATCGTGGTGCTCGCGCTGTTCGGGGAACTCGTTGCGATGTTCGGCAACGTGATCTATCGGGTGTTCTGGAACTCTTCGCTGCTCTGGAGCCTCGAGATCGGCGAACTTGCGCTCGTGGTGATGACCTTCGTCGGCGGGGCGATTGCCTACCCGCGCAATGAGCACATGGCGCTGCACGCCTTCGTGCAGCGCCTGCCGAAGAAGTGGCACGAGGCTGTTGCGGCATTCGGTCATTGGCAGGTGTTCGCCATGGCCGTCATGGGCTGCTGGCTGGCATACCGCATGATGCTTTCCCGCTGGGACGAACAGACGCCCTATCTCGGCTTGAGCGCGATCTGGTTTGCCGTGCCGATGATCTTTGGCATGGTCTTGCTGGCCTATTTTGCGGTGGCGCGCCTGCTGCTGCAACCCCGCCGCGAGGTCTTGTTCACGGCAATGGTCATCGCGCTGCTGCTGGCCGGCGTCGTTGCCCTGAGCGCCGTGCTCGGCGCCGAGGCGCGCAGCTACGCTTTGTCCGTCTCGTTCGCCATCTTCGCCATGCAACTGCTGCTCGGCGTACCCATTGGTTTCGCCCTGCTGATGGTCACGCTGCTCTATCTCTACACGTCGAACATCGTGCCCTTGTCGGTCGTGCCGATCAACATGCAGGCGGGCATCAGCAGCTTCGTGATGCTGTCCATTCCATTTTTCGTCCTTGCCGGTTACGTGATGACCGAAGGCGGCTTGAGCCGCAGGCTGACCGAATTCGTCATTACGCTGGTCGGCCGTTTTCGCGGCGGCATGCTGCAGGTCGTCGTCGTTTGCATGTATATCATGTCCGGCATCTCGGGCTCGAAGGTCGCCGACGTCGCGGCGGTCGGCACGACGATCAAGGGCGTGATGAACAAGGAGGGCTACGATCCGGGCGAAACCGCCGCCGTGCTGGCTTCCTGCGCCATCATGGGCGAGACCGTGCCGCCGAGTATCGCCATGCTGGTGCTGGCGTCCGTGACCTCGCTGTCGATCGGCACGCTCTTCGTCGCCGGGCTGCTGCCCGCCGCCATCATGGCGGTGTGCTTGATGGTCCTGATCTATTTCCGCTCAGCAAGTCGAGCGGGAAGCACGCGCAAGGCCTCGCCGGTTCAGATCACGAAGGCGGGTCTCAGTGCCATTCCGGCGCTGGTCGCACCGATCCTGTTGATTGGCGGAATCGTCAGCGGCATTGCCACACCGACCGAAGTCTCTTCGACTGCCGTCGTCTATGCCCTTATCCTCGCGGTGGTTTTCTATCGGGCGCTCAATGCGAAACAGTTCTGGAATGTAATGGCCAAAACTGCGGCGCAAGCCGGCATGGTGCTCTTTATCACCAGTACTGCCAGCACCTTCTCCTGGTCGCTTACGCTGGCCAAGATGCCGCAGCAAATTGCCGCCTGGTTCGCCTTCCTGCATGGTTCATCATGGCTCTTCATGCTCGCCACGATCGTGACGCTGGTACTTATGGGTGCATTGCTCGAAGGATTGCCCGCACTGCTGATTTTCGGGCCCTTGCTGTTGCCGATGGCGCCGCTTTTTGGCGTCGACCCGCTGCAGTATGGCATCGTGATCATCATCGCCATGGGCATGGGCGCATTCTCTCCGCCCATCGGGGTCGGCATGTTCGTCACCTGTTCGATCTGTGACACGAGCATGGAAAACGCAACACGCCATATGGTCCCCTACCTCGCGGTACTGGTCATGGGTATCCTGCTGGTCGCGTTGGTGCCCTGGTTCAGCCTGATCGTGCCGAAGGTCATGGGCCTCATTTAGTCTTCCGGACTTTGATTCCTCCGACGGATCCGCTCCCGGGAAGCGGCATGTGGCAACGCTTATGGCGACACGGCCGAGATGGCTATGTCGCCGCGCACTCTTTCTGAAGACGCATCCAACTTTCCAGCGATAAGCCGCAAGCGGCCTTACAGGACCATGCCGCCGCTGACGTTGATCACTTCACCGGTCACGTAGGCCGCTTCGTCGGAGGCCAGGAAAGCGACGACATTGGCCAGTTCCTCGGCCGAGCCCGCGCGCCCAGCGGCAATCTTGCCGACCATGATGTCCCAGACTTTTTCGGGGACGCCGCGCGTCATGTCGGTATCGATGAAGCCGGGGCAGATCGCGTTGCAGGTGATGCCTTTCTTCGCGAGTTCGCGCGCTGCCGTCTTGGTCAGCCCGACGACGCCGGCCTTGGACGCCGCGTAGTTGGCCTGGCCGAAGTTGCCGAGCCAGCTCATCGACGAGATGTTGACGATGCGGCCGTAGCCTTTTTCGCGCATGATCTGCGCGGCGGCGCGGGTGCAGTAGAAGGTGCCGGTCAGATTGACGCCGATGACCAGATCCCAGTCCTCGTCGCTCATCTTGAAGAGTTGCCCGTCGCGGTTGATGCCGGCGTTATTGACCATGATGTCGACGGTGCCGAACTCGGCGACAGCCTTGGCGAACATCGCTGCGACTTCGTTTTTGTCGGCGACGTTGGCCTTGACTGCAATGGCCTTGCCGCCGGCGGCGGCGATCTCGGCGACGACGGCCGCTGCATTGTCCACCATGACATCGGCAACGACGACCTTGGCGCCCTCGGCAGCAAGTTTCAGTGCGATGCCCTTGCCAAGTCCGCGACCGGCGCCGGTGACGATAGCCACTTTGTTTGTCAGTTTCATGAGTAATCTTCCTTGGAGTTTATTGAGCGAATAACATTTTTCTCAGCCCGTACTGCGCTTCGAGATAGAGGGCCGGATTGCTGATCTTGAGATTGGCGGCGATGATCGGCGTGAATTCCATCTGCGCCAGAACATCTTTCTCGAGATCGACGCCAGGCGCGATTTCAATCAGCACCGGGCCTTCCGGGCCGAGTTCGAAAACAGCGCGCTCGGTCACGAAGTGGACTTTCTGGCCTTTATTGCGGGCGATTTCACCATTGAAGGAAACCTGGTGAACCTTGCTGACCAGTTTCTTCTCCGATCCTTCCTTGACGATGTTGACCTTGCCGCCGGCAAAATCGACCTCGAGCCCGCGCGCGGTAAACGTCGAGCAAAAGATCACGTGCCCGGCGTTCTGTGTAATGTCGATGAAGCCGCCGCAACCGGTACAGCGATCTCCGAACTTGGTGGCATTGACGTTGCCGGCCGCGTCCATTTCAGCGGCGCCCATGAAGGTGAACGGAATCCCCATGCCGTTGTAGAAATCCATCTGCACCTGATGTTCGAGCAGCGCAACGGTGTTGTGGGCGATGCCGAAATCGATTCCGCCCTCGGGTATGCCGCCGTATACACCGGATTCGATCGTCAGCAGGATGTCATTCTGGATGCCTTCCTCGGCGGCGATTGCGCCGATGACGTCGTTCGGAATTCCGGTTCCGAGGTTCATCGCCGTTCCCGGCTTGATTTCCATCAGCGCGCGGCGGCCGATGACCTTGCGCACCGAGAGCGGCAGCGGCTTGACGGCGGCCTCGGGAATGACCAGGTCGCCGCACAGCGAAGGATCGTAAAAGAAACTGCTCGACTGCCGATGATCCTTCTCCGGATCGTCGCAGACCACGATGGCGTCGACGAAGTAACCGGGAATGACGACGTTCTTGGGATGCAGGGTGCCGTTCTTGGCGACGCGCTTGACCTGCACCAGCACCTTGCCGCCGAAGCGCTTGGCGGCGAATACCGCGCCAATGGTTTCGAGCTTCATCGCCTCTTCCTCGAAGCTGATGTTGCCCATTTCATCGGCGGTGGTGCCGCGGACAATGACGAAATCGAGCGGAATGGCCTTGTAGAACAGATACTCCTCGCCGCCGTAATTCATGACTTCGACGATATCGGGCAGGACCTTGGTGCGCGGGTTCATCTTGCCGCCTTCGACGCGCGGATCGATGTAGGTGCCGAGACCAACCTTGCTCATTTTCCCTGGCAGGCCGCAGGCCATCGAGCGGTAGAGCTGGGCGAGCTGCCCCTGCGGCAGGTTGTAGGCCTCGACCTTGTCGCCGGTGATCAGATCCATCCACATCGGTGCATGCCCCCAATGGCCGCCGATGATGCGCTTGGTCATCCCTTCATGCGCGAAGTGCTGGATGCCGCCGACGCGGTCGGACTGGCCGGCGGCATGCACCAGGGTCAAGCCGCGCGGCGAATCGCTTTCCAGGAAGCGCTTTTCCAGCGCCTTGTAGATGCTCTCCGCCGCACTGACCATCGTCATGCCGACCGTGGCGATCGTGCTGCCGTCGCCGACCAGGGCCGCGGCTTGCGCCGCGGATACGAAGTTAGCCTTCACGATGCGCCTTAGAACTGAAGATTTTCGAAAACCGTGGCGATGCCCTGACCACCGCCGATGCACATCGTGACGACGCCGTACTTCGCGCCGCGCCGCTTCATCTCGTTCATCAGCTTGACGACCAGAATGGCACCCGACGCGCCGACTGGATGGCCGAGCGCGATGGCGCCGCCGTTGACGTTAACCTTGTCTTCGGAAATGCCGAGGTCGCGCACGACGGCGACCGATTGCGAGGCGAAGGCTTCGTTGATTTCGAAGAGGTCGATATCGGAGAGCTGCAGGCCGGCCTTGGCCACCGCCTTGCGCGTTGCCGGCGCCGGCGCGAAACCCATGATGTCCGGATGATTGCCGGCCACGGCCTGGCTGACGATGCGCAGCAGCGGCTTGACACCCATGGCATCGGCCTTTTCGCGGCTCATCACGACGACAGCGCCGGCACCGTCGTTGATTCCCGACGAATTGGCCGCGGTCACCGTGCCGCCATCCTTGAATGCCGCTTTCATTTTCGCGAGTGTCTCGATCGTCATCCCGAAGCGCGGATGTTCGTCCTGCGCGAATTTCTTGATCTCCCGGCCGATCTTGACGTCGAGCGGCAGGATTTCGTCGACAAACTTGCCGGCCTTGATCGCGGCCTCGGCTTTTTGCTGGCTCGACAGGGCGAATTCATCCTGTGCCTGACGCGAGATATTGAACTGGGTAGCGACGTTTTCAGCGGTGACGCCGTTCGGATACGGTCCCATCGGCCAGGTCAGGATGGTCAGCAGACCGTCTTCGAGGACCTCATGGCCGAACTTGTTGCCGAAACGGTGTTTGCGAATGTAGTGCGGCAACATGTTCATGTTCTCGGTGCCGCAAGCGACGATGATTTGCGCCTCGTCGGTCTGGATGGCCTGCACCGCCGAATTGATCGCCTGCAATCCCGAACCGCACTGGCGATTGACCGAATAGGCGGTGGTTTCCAGCGGCAGACCGGCCTTGAGCATGCAGACCCGGGCGATGAAGCCGCTTTCGGCGATCTGGCCGACGTTGCCGACGATCACTTCGTCAACGAGCTTCGCCTCGATGCCGCTGCGTTTCACCGCTTCCTGGATGACCAGGCCGCCCAGATCGTGCTGGTGGAATTCCTTCAATGTGCCACCCATGGTGCCGATGGCGGTGCGGACGCCACTGACGACGACGACTTCCTTTGCGTTCATGATGTTACCTCCTTAAAAGACACTGGCATTTGCCATAAATTCTAATGTTCGCGAGGAATACGGATTCGACGCGTACTCTCCCGGACGACCAGTTCGGCGTCGAAGATGATTCTTCGCGGCAAACTCTTGTTTCCGTGCAAACGGTCGAGAACGACCTGTGCGGCCTGCTGGCCCATCTCAACCTGCGGCTGCCGGATGGTCGTCAGCGGCACGGCGCTCATGCCGGCCATTTGAATATCGTCGAAACCCGTGACGCTCAGGTCGTCGGGGACTTTCAAGCCGTTGTCGATGTAGGCCTTGATGATGCCGATCGCCATGAAATCATTGCCGGCCAGAACCGCGGTCGGCCTGTTCTTTTGCTTCAACAGATCGAGCCCGAATTGATAGCCGGTCTCAAAGCGCAGGTCGCCATAGACGAAGGCGTCTTCCGCGCAGGTAATGCCGTGGTCGGCAAAGGCCTTGCGGTAACCTCTTTCACGATCGATGCTCGATGACGATTGCGCCGGGCCCATCAGCACCTTGAAATGGCGATGGCCAAGCTTGATGACGTGCTCCGCCACCAGGTAGGCGCCATACTGGTTGTCGAATGACACTACATCGGTGGGAAAGCCCTGCAAATAGCGGTTGAGCAGGACGACCGGACAGGACAGCTTGGACAGGTTGCTGATCAGGCCCTCGTTGTCCATCGCCGAAGTCATGATGATGCTGGCAAAGCGCAGCTCGCGCGTGACGTTCAGAAAGTCGACTTCCTTTTCCGTGTTGTAGGCGCTGTCGCAGAGCACGACCAGGTAGCCGCTGGCATTCAGCACTTCTTCGACGGCCCGGGTAATCTCCGAAAAATACGGGTTGCGGATATCGCCGACGATCAGGCCGACGACATTGATCTTCCCGGTCACCAATCCTTGCGCCAGGCGGTTGGGTATGTAGTTCATCGCCTTGATCACCGAGCGCACCCGCGCCCGCGTCTCGGCGTTGACATTCGGGTTGTCGGAAAGAACGCGCGAGACGGTCGACCGGGATATCCCGGACTTGCTCGCGATGTCCTTAATGGTCAGCTTTTTCAAGATTGGCGGAGGTCTATTCAATTGATTGGAACCGCTCCCAATGAAAACTTTAGAACTATCTTCTTGCTTTGTCAATTTCTTCGGCAAGAGCCGGCCTGGGAAAAATAAATCCGCTCGTTTCCGAGATCGCTTTCCACACAATGCCGCAGCCCTCTAAGCAAAGAAACCGGGGGCAGAATTCACAATCCCCATCTTAAATTTCTATTTAATCACTAATACTCAATTGGTTACGAATTTTCGCCGCCAACATGTTTGACATAGATTGCGCGCGAACCAGTCGCCTGAAGATCGGCCACAGCCTTAGCGTTCGCTCACAGCCAGCGATTGACAAGAGAAAACGGAGGTGATACTTTTGTTCGACCGTGATGGGAGCGGTACCAATACAAAGCGAATAAAAGCCGGTTTTCGAAATTTTCCATCCACCCCATGACGGGAAGTACGAAGCAAGAGTCAATCCCAAAAGACGCGCCGCGCAGCCAGGGCGGCAGTTTGGAAGTTCATCGAAAGAAAGGACGAAACAATGAATAGCAAGATGTTCAAATTGAGCGCGGCGTTGGTCGCAGCGTTCTCTTTCGCTGCACCGTTGTCGAGCTACGCTGTGGACGATATTCGCGTGGGCTTGTTGAACCCGCTCTCGGGCGGCAATGTCGACGCCGGACAGCAGGACCTGACCGCTGCCGAACTGGCGATCGCCGATATCAACGCGGCCGGCGGCATCAAGTCCCTGGGCGGCGCCAAGCTCAAGCTGGTCGCGGTCGATACGACGAGCGACCCGAAAAACGCCGCATCGACCGCCGAGCGCGCCTTCAGCACCGAAAATATCGTCGCTGCGGTGGGATCGGGAATCAGCGCGCTGACCCTGCCGATCATGCCGGTCGCCGAAAAAGCCCGTATCCCGATCATCACCAATTCGATCAACGATCAGATCACCGCCCAAGGCTACAAGTACACCTTCCAGATCACGCCCAAGGGCAGCCAGTTCGGCGGCACGCAAGTCGAGTTCCTGAAATGGTTGAACGCCAAGTACAAGCTTGGGATCAAGGACGTTGCGGTCGTTTATGAAAACTCCGGTTATGGCCAGTCGACCGCCGAAGGCATCAAGGACATCGCCGCCAAGGCCGGGCTCAATCTGGTCATGTTCGAGGCCTATTCGCACGGCTTCACCGACGCATCGCCGCTGGTCACCAAGATCAAGGCTTCCGGTGCGCAAGCGCTGTTCCCGATTGCGTATACGACCGATGCCAAGCTGATCATCAACACGATGAAATCGATGAAGGTTTCACCGGTGATCATCGGCGGCGGCGCCGGATTCCTGTGGCCGGCATTTGCCACCGAGATGGGTGCGGCGGTCAATGGTTTCGTCTCGGTCGCTTCGTGGAACTGGGATTCGAAGAGTGTTTCGAGCGACCCGAAACTCGCGGCGATTCCGCAACGCTATGAAGAGCGGTTCAAGTCCTTCATGACCGAGCACGCGGGCCCGAGCTATCTCGGATTCATGATGCTGGCCGACGCCATGGAACAAACGAAATCTGCCGACCCGCAGAAGATCCGTGACTATTTGGCCAAGTTCGACCAGAAGGGCGGCGTCGGCGGTTTGATGCAGCCGGGCACGGTCAGGATCGACGACCACGGCTGGAACGCCGCGGTACATCCGGTCATGATTCAATGGCAAGACGGCAAACCAAGAACGATCTTCCCTGAGGAAGACGCCAACAGGGCTTTCCAGAAGATGTAGCAGGATCCGAGGGAGGGGCAAAACCCCTCCCTCTTCATACTCACTCTGGGAGGGGAACCAGTGGGCACAGGTATTTTTCTGCAAACAACGTTGAATGGACTGATGATAGGCGGCGTCTATGCGCTCGTCGCCGTCGGTCTGACGCTTATTTTCGGCGTGATGAAGATCGTCAATTTCGCGCAGGGCGAATTCGTCATGCTCGGCATGTATATCAGCTGGATGCTGGCGCACTTTGCCGGGATCGGCCCGTACGAAGGTCTGGCGATCTCCGCCGTGATCATGTTCCTGATCGGCTATCTCGTTTTCCGGCTGCTGATCGTCCGCGTGATCGGCAAGAAGGACGAGGAGTTCATTCTGCTGACGCTCGGCCTGTCGATCTTCCTGCAAAACGCGATTCTGATGATTTTCAGTGCCGATTACCTTACCGTCACCTCGTCAATGAAGGATTCGGCTCTCTCGTTCGCCGACCTGACCCTGACGCTGCCGCGCATCATTGCATTCTCCGTCGCGCTGACCGCGGTCGCGGTACTCACCTTTTTGCTGCAGAAAACCGATACCGGACGCGCCATGCGCGCCTGTGCTGAAAGCCGCGAAATCGCCACCGTGCTCGGCATCAACCCGATGCGCAGCTTTACCCTCGCATTCTGCATCGGCATCGCCCTGGCCGGCATCGCCGGCGTGCTGCTGACGCCGATGTTCTACGTTTATCCCGGCGTCGGCACGCTGTTCAACACGACCGCTTTCGTCGTCGTCGTGCTCGGCGGCATGGGCTCGGTGCCCGGCGCGCTGCTCGGCGGACTGATCATCGGCATCGTCGAGTCCCTGACCGGTTCCTACGTGTCGCTCGATCTGTCCCAGCTCGGCACCTTCGTCATCTTCCTGATCGTGCTGTTTTTCAGGCCCAGCGGACTCTTCGGGAAAAGAACATGAAAAATGTCAAGATGATCGCACTGATTTGTGGCGCAATATTCGCGCTCGGATTTCCGCTCGTCGTCCACACCAGCTACTACATTCACATCCTGTTCATGGTTTATCTGTTTGCCGCCCTCGGCGTCGGCTGGAACCTGATCGGCGGTTACGGCGCACAGCTTTCGCTCGGGCATTCGATCTTCTTCGCCATCGGCGCTTACGTTCCCGTCTTGCTGATGCTCAACTTCCACATCTCGCCCTTGATCGGCGGTATTGCCGGTATCGGCCTGGCGCTGCTCGCCGCAGCGCTGATCGGCCTGCCGTGCTTCCGGCTGCGCGGACCGTATTTCGCGCTGGCCACGATCGCGGCAGGAGAAATCACGCGCACGCTGCTGCTGCACTTCCAGGGCGTCACCGGCGGCGCCAACGGCCTGCCGATCCCGTTCCATGGCGACGATGCGCTCAATCTGCAATTCTCGACCAAGGCGCCGTACTACTATCTGGCGTTGACATTGCTGGTGGTCGTCTTCCTGCTGGTCAGGTATCTGGAAAAGGAAAAGGTCGGACTGTACCTTGCGGCCATTCGCGAAGACCAGGACGCTGCCGAATCGCTCGGTGTCAAGACCATGCACATCAAGCTGCTGGCGTTCATGCTGAGCGCGGCGATCGCAGCGGCGGGAGGACAGATCTACGCATTCACGGTGGCTTATATCGATCCCGACGGTGTGGCCAGCATCAACCTCTCGATCGAAATCGCCACCGTGGTCATCGTCGGCGGCATCGGAAGACTCTGGGGCCCGGTGCTTGGCGCGGCGGTCGTCATTCTCCTGACCGAACTGACCAACATCTATCTTGGCGCCATGCGCAGCGGCGCGAGCCTCGGAATGTACGGCCTGCTGCTCATCATCGTCATCCTGCTGCGCCCCGACGGCCTGATCTCCCTGTTCGATCGCTTCGACCCGGAGTTGAACAAGAAGGGGAGCAAGTGACATGGGGACACTACTCAAAGTAAGCAATCTGAAGAAATCATTTGGTGGCGTGCACGCCCTCAAGGACGTCTCTTTCGACCTCAGGGACGGCGAGATCCTCGGTTTGATCGGGCCGAACGGCTCGGGTAAATCGACCTTCGTCAACACCATCGCCGGCCTGCACCAGCCCGACGGCGGCGAAGTCATGCTGGGCGAGGTCAATGTCACCGGCCTCGAACCGGCGATCATGGCGCGCCATGGCGTCGCCCGGACGTTCCAGTCATCGCGCCCTTTCCTCAACCTTACGGTGCTGGAAAACGTCGTCATCGCAGCGCTGCTGCATGAGAAGACCACCGCGGCGGCCGAGACCCTGGCCATCGAATGCATCGAAGTCGCCGGCTTGAAAGACCTGCTGTATGCCAAGGCTTCGTCGCTTCCGATCGAGAAACGGCGTCGCCTCGACCTCTGCCGCACTCTCGCGCTCAAGCCGAAGATCATCATGCTCGATGAATGTCTGGCCGGCCTCAATCCGCGCGAGATGGAAGAGGGACTCGACCTCGTGAGAGTGCTCAACAAACGCGGCATCGCCATCATCTTCATCGAACACGTGATGAAAGCCGTGGTTTCCCTCTGCCACCGGATCGTCGTGCTCAACCAGGGCGAGTTGCTGGCGGAAGGCGCGCCCGCGGATGTCATGAAGAACACGAAGGTCATTGCCGCGTATCTGGGAGAAAAATACATCCATGCTGGAAATTAACAATATCGTCACCGGCTATGGTGACATGAAGGTGCTCGACGGCATCACGCTGTCGGTCGCGGAAGGCGAAACCGTCGCGCTGGTCGGTTCAAACGGCGCGGGGAAAACCACGCTGTTGCGCGCGATCTCGGGTCTCATTCCGGTCTGGTCGGGGAACATCACGTTCAACGGGCAGGATACGACCAAGCTGCCGGCGCACGAGTTGCCGGCGCTCGGCATTGCGCATATTCCGCAAGGACGCGGCGTGCTGGCCCAAGTGTCGGTCTATGACAATCTTCTGCTTGGCGCCTACATTCCTTCGGCCAAGTCGCGGCGCGAAGAAAGCTTGAAGGAAGTCTTCAAGATTTTCCCGATTCTCGAAGAGAAGAAGACGCACCTAGGCGGCTCCTTGTCCGGCGGCCAGCAACAGATGCTGGCCATCGGCCGCGCCCTGATGAGCCATCCGAAACTGATGATTCTCGACGAGCCTTCGCTCGGCCTTGCGCCGATCGTCGTCGACAGCGTATTCAAGATCATCAAGGACATTTCAGCGCAGGGTGTCTCCATCCTGCTGATCGAGCAGAATCTGGTCGAGGCGCTCGCGGTTTCCTCGCGCGGTTACGTCCTCGAAACCGGTCGCATCGCCCTGCAGGGGAAGAGCGCAGACCTGTTCAACAACGACGCGGTTCGTGCGGCCTATTTGGGCCTTTAGGCAAACACCAGGAGGAAAAGATGGATAAGATTTTTGTACTCGGTTCGGGCGTGATGGGCACGGGGATCGCTCAGACCTTCGCCCAGAGCGGTTTTCAGGTCATTGTCGCCGATCTGCAGGAGAGTATCGTCAGCAAGGCGATTGCCGGCGTAGAGAGCCGGCTGGCGAATCAGGTTAAGAAGGAAAAGATCACGGCGGCGGCCAAGGACGGGATCATGGCCAATCTCTCCGGAACGACGGATTTTGCCTTGGCGGCCGATTGCGCGATGGTTGTCGAAGCGACCATCGAGAGCATGGATCTCAAAAAGAAAGTGTTTTCGCAACTCGACGCCATCTGCAAAGCGGGAACCATACTCGCGTCGAATACCTCGTCGCTGTCGATTACCGAAATCGCTTCGGCGACGAGCCGGCCTGAAGATGTCATCGGGATGCATTTCTTCAACCCGGCGCCGGTGATGAAACTCGTCGAACTTATCCGCGGCATGAAGACCTCGCAAGCGGTCTTCGACAAGACCCGCGAAATCACGATCGCCATCGGCAAGGAGCCGGTCGAGGTTGCCGAGGCGCCGGGCTTCATCGTCAATCGGATGCTGGTGCCGCTGGTCAATGAAGCCGTCTTCATTCTGCAGGAAGGCATCGCCAGCGCCGAGGATATCGACACCGCGATGAAGTGCGGCGCCAATCACCCGATGGGCCCGCTGGCGCTGGGCGACCTGATGGGTCTGGACGTCGCCCTCGCCGTCCTCGACATTCTTTACAAGGAAACCGGCGATACGAAATATCGCGCCTGCTCGCTGCTGCGAAAATACGTCAGGGCCGGACTGCTCGGCCGCAAGACCGGTCAGGGTTTCTACAAGTACTAGGATATTCCCGGCGCTTCGCTTCGCCTATTTTCCGCGATACGCCGGCTTGCGCTTTTCACGAAAGCTGGCGAGGCCCTCGCCGGCGTCGACGGTACTCGCGGCAAGCGCACCGGCCATCGCTTCGAGGGCGCTGGCCGCGCCGACGCCTTCGCCGGCGTCGATGATCTGTTTCGTAAGCTGAACCGAAACCGGTGCCAACCGGCAGATGCCGACGGCAAGTTCACGCGCGCGTGTCAGCACGTTGCCACCCTCGACGCACTCGTGCAAGATGCCGATGCGCCAGGCTTCCTTCGCATCGATGCGTATTCCGGTCAGCGCCAGGTACTTGACCCGGCTCGCGCCGATCAGCCCGACCAGTCGTTGCGTCCCCGACCAGCCCGGACAGGTCGCGATCGTCGCTTCCGGCATGCCGAAACTCGCTGCGGCAACGGCAATGCGGATATCGGCAATGGCCGCAAGCTCAAGTCCGCCGCCGAGTGCATGGCCGTTGATCGCGGCGATCACCGGCACGCGCAGCCGTGCCCACTGGTCGAATATCTGGTGTCCGCGCCTGACCCAATGGCGCCACATGTCGAGCGGCGCCAGCGCCGACCAGACGTTAATGTCGGCGCCGACGCAGAAGGCCTTGTCGCCGGCCGCTGTCAGGATGACGCAACGGATCTCGTTGTTGGACTCGATCTGTGTGGCGATCTCGGCCAGCGATTCGAGCATCTCGGATGTCAGTGCATTGAGTTTTTCCGCGCGATCAATGGTGACGGTGGCAACGGCACCGTCGATTTCCAGCTTGACGAGGCGATCAGCCATGGACACGCTCCTTGAGTTTCAGATTGACAAGAGTATTGCGGAACAAGCTGGCGTCCATGAGTTTGAGGTCTGGCGAGACTTTCAACGGAAATGCCGCCTGGTCGAGAATGTCACGCTGCAAATCCACGCCGGGGGCGACTTCGCGAATGGTCAAGCCATCGGCGAGGAGGTCAAAGACGCAGCGTTCGGTGACGTAAGTGACCCTTTGCCCGTGCTGCCGGGCCATCCTGCCGCTGAAAGTGACTTGTTCGACCGCATCGACAAGCTTCCTCGTCTTGCCTTCCTGAACGATCTTCAGCTTGCCGTCACCGACTTCGAGTTTGGCGCCGGCAGTGAAAAAACCCGAGAAAATTATGTGTTTGGCGTGCGCGGTGATGTCGACAAAGCCGCCGCAGCCGGCGGTCAGATAGGGTTTGGCGCCAAGCTTCGAGACATTGACGCTGCCGTCAGGATCGATCTGCATGAACGACAGCATGGCCGAATCGAAACCACCGCCCTGGAAATAGGTGAACTGGTTCGGCGAAGGAATGATCGCGTCGGCATTCGCCGAACAGCCGAAAGCGAAGCCGAGCAGCGGAATGCCGCCGACTGCGCCCTGTTCAATGACCCAGGTCACTTCACCGTGCAGGCCCTCCTCGAGCAGGATGCGCGGCACGTTGGCCGATATTCCGAAACCGAGGTTGACTGCCGATCCGCTGGTGAGCTCCTGCGCCGCCCGGCGCGCGATCACCTTTTCCGGCCCCCATTCCTGCAGTTCGAAACTGCTTTCGGGCCGGGCAATTTCACCGCTGATGGCCGGATCATAGGGAATTCGCGTGGCCTGCATCTGCTCGGGATCGACGACGATGAAATCGACCAGCGTTGCCGGGATGTGCACTTGTTGCGGCTTGATCGACCCGGCACGAACGACGCGCTTGACCTGCGCGATGACCACCCCGCCGTTGTTGCGCGCGGCCAACGCTAGGTCCATGCCACCAAGGAAAGCGCCTTCGTGCTCGAACGAAAGATTGCCGCGTTCATCGGCGGTCGTGGCGCGCAGGATGGCAACGCGCGGAATGATCGCAGGGAAAAAGAGCCATTCATCGCCGGCGAAGCGCACCTTCTCGACGAACGGTTCAGCCGCGGAGCGCGCATTCATCGCACCACCTTCGCGCGCCGGATCGACAAAGGTATCTATCCCGACCTTGGTGAGCACGCCCGGGCGTTTGGCCGCAGCATCGCGCAGCATGTCGAAGAGGATACCGCTTGGCAAGTTGTAGGCGGTTATCCGGTTCTCGACGATCAGTCGCCAGATCTCGGGCATAGGCAACGACGACGGGCCGCTCGGATAAGAGCCGCTCAGAATGCGCTTGAGCATCCCGTCCTGCGCCAGATGGTCGATGCCGCGGATTCCATACATGTCGCCGGTGGCGATCGGCGTCAGTGCACTCAAATTGCGCGGATGCTTCTCCGCAGCAAAGCGCTGACCTAAAGCAGCCAGGGCCTTTTCGGGGCAATTGAGGCCACTCGAAGAACTGATCGTCACGACGTCGTCGTCGCGCACTAGCCTCGCCGCTTGGTCGGCGGAAATCACTTTGTTCATGCTTTTATCCCAAATGATTTTGATGCATCCGAGCTCGGACCCGACCCCGGTCGGCTGGGCCGCGGCGCATTTGATCCGAAAGAATGCGTGGGCAGCGCCATGGATGGCAAACCGCGGTCAAATATTGAACCGGTTCAAAACTGTTGTCAATGGCACGGACGCGAAATTACGAAATGTTCCGGCGGCAGTCCGCGGAGGAACTGAGATGCCGATTTATTGCCTACAGACATGAATATCGGTTGGAAAAGCGGACGGAGTGCCGCAGCATACGAGGAGATCGCTTCATGTTTGCAATCTACGGGATTAGCGGACCGATTTTCCAGGGCACGCTGGAAAATCTCGGCCAAGTGCCGCCGGTATTGGCTAGTGTAGTGCGTCATAAATAACGGAACTTAAATAACAATTGGCCCTCCAAGTAAGCAGGAGGTCACTGCCATGCGCGTAGCAAAGCCCATTGAATTGAATGCTGACGATGATCGACGGCTTCGGATTCTCTCCAAGC
>CAISOB010000088.1 GCA_903886975.1 uncultured beta proteobacterium | reverse complement strand
TTAACGAATACATTGCAGCCCACAACGCCAATCCTAAGCCTTTCATTTGGACGGCCAAGGCGTCGGACATCCTGGCCAAGGTCACCCGAGCGCGGGCCAAACTAAATAAGAGCACTTCTAAATGACGCACTACACTAGCATTGACATCCGCCACTGGGTCTGGCCTGCCAACGAACCCCATCTGACTGACAGAATGCTTGTGAGTTCAGACGCCTGGCGAAAGATCGGGTGCATGTCCTCGTCCTCCCGCGCCTTCATGCCTTGCGTCTGTGGCCATCCAGTCGCTTGCCGATCAGTTCATTGTCAGGCAATATTCCGATCCGCGAAAAAGCCAATTTCAGCGAACATGATGCACAGCAAACTATCCTGGGAGTCCGGCGGGCTTCTTGTTACATACGAAGGCCAGATTACATCCATGGAACTCTCGGCGGTCGTTCGTAGAATCCAGGAAGACGAACGCTACGACACTATCCGGTATATCCTTCACGACTGCACGGCGTGCACTGGAGCCACCTATACACCGACCAACCTGGAAGAACTGGCAGCCACCGATCATGCTGCCGCGATGCATAACCCACGAGTTCGTGCAGCGGTGATCGCGACACACCCGGAAATGATCGCTTTCACCCGGCAGTATCTTTCCGCAGGCTTGAATCGACATGAGTTGCGGATTTTTTCGACGCTCGAGCAGGCTCGGGATTGGGTTGGTACAAGCTAATTGTCGAGAAGTCCCTTCGCGTCGAAATATTGACCAGGCTTCTGCTTCGTTAACGAAAGCGGCGACATCTTGTCTATCGCTCGCTGCAAAATGATTGTCCCATGAAGAAACTGTCCAGCATCTGCGTTTATTGCGGCTCGAGCCCGGGCCGGGTCGACGATTACACCGTGGCCGCGCATGCCTTCGCGCAGGCCATCGTCGAGCGCGGCATCGGCCTCGTCTATGGTGGCGGCGGCGTGGGCATCATGGGCATCCTGGCGGACGAGGTGCTGCGCCTCGGCGGCAGGGCAGTGGGTGTGATTCCCGAGTCGCTGGTGCGCAAGGAACTCGCGCACGCAAATTTGACCGAACTTCACGTCACGCCATCGATGCATGCGCGCAAGACCTTGATGGCGGAACTGGCCGACGGCTTTGTCGCCCTGCCGGGCGGCATCGGCACCTTCGAAGAGATTTTCGAGGTTTGGACCTGGGCGCAGCTCGGCTTCCACTGCAAGCCCTGCGGCCTGCTCAATGTGGCAGGTTATTACGACGGCTTGATCCGCTTTCTCGATCACGCTGCGCACGAGGCCTTCGTGCGCGAGGACCAGCGCCGTATGCTCGTCGTCGAATCGGACCCGCTCGCGCTGCTCGATCGCTTTGCAAGCTATGCGCCGCCGGCTTTGCCGAAGTGGCTGGGGCCAGGCAAGACCTGAGCAGCGATACCGAAAGGCGCTTTGCCGCACGCGATCGAAATGTTATTGTCTCTGCTTGACGAGACGCATCGTCGACGTCGTCGCAGGCCGGTCGCTGCGTTTCCGGCAATCGCTTCTTGGCGTCGCATCGGCAGTTGAGGAAACGAAGGGGCCGAACCGAAGAGACAATCGTTATGCGCATATTGCTTGTTGAAGACGATGCCATCGTCGCGGCCGGAATCGTCGAAGGATTGGCCCGCTCGAGCATGTCGGTCGACCGCGTCGGCACGGCCGAATTGGCGGAAGCCGCCCTGGCGATGACAGCGTATGATCTGGCGATCGTCGATCTGGGTCTGCCCGTGATGGATGGCCTCGAACTGATCCGCCGCGTTCGCCGCAAGCGGATGAACTTGCCGGTCCTCATTCTCACGGCGAGAGACGGCCTCGAAGATCGCGTCAAGGGGCTCGACATCGGAGCCGACGATTACCTGCTCAAGCCTTTTCTGCTGCCCGAGTTGCAGGCCCGTCTGCGCGCACTGATTCGGCGCAGCCAGGCGACCGCAAGTTCGGAACTGATTTTCGGGCCTTTGCAGCTCGATCTCGGCGTGCGTTCCGCCAAGCTCTCCGATCAGGTTCTCGACCTTCCGGTCCGTGAATGGGAGGTGCTGCAGCACCTGATCATGGCCGCGCCCAGAGTGTTATCCAAGCAGAAACTGATCGACAGCCTCGGCGACTGGGACAGGGAAGTTTCGGCCAACGCCGTGGAACTCTATGTCTCGCGCCTGCGCGCAAAACTTGCCAGTTCGCCGGTTCAAATACGCACCGTGCGCGGAATCGGCTATCGGCTGGAGTTGGCATGACCGTGCGCGGCGCTGACACGGCGCCGTTTTCGCTGCGGCGCAGACTGCTCGGCTTCCTGCTCGCACCCTTGTTGCTGCTGATGGGCGCCAGCGTTGTATCGGACTACCGGGAAGGACTTGGCGTCGCCAACGCGGCTTACGATTACGCGCTGTTTAGCACCGCGCAGGCGGTCGCGGCACGGCTCGATCCCGACCCGCCCTCGCGTACGGGCGCGGCCGTACGCGCCGACACCATTGACCGAATCTTTTATGCGCTTATCGACAGCGACGGAACGCTGATTTCAGGTGACCGTCGACTGGCCGCGCTAGCCGATTCATCCGGGCCGGGCAACCCCAGCTATCGATTCGAGATGCTGGGCGATCTGCCGGTGCGGGTGGCGACCTACCGCCACCGCATGGAAGAATCGACCAGGCCGGTGATCGTGGTCGTTGCCGAAACCATTCACAAGCGCGAAATGGCAGCGACCCGTGCCATGTTCGCGACGTTATGGATTGACGGCTTGCTGATTGTCCTGTCCATGGGCGCTGTATTTTTCGGTGTCCGCTATGCCCTGAAGCCGCTTGATTTTCTCAGCCAGAGAATTCAGCACCGCGCAGTGGACGATTTGAGGCCGGTCAGCGAGGAGGGCACGCCGAGCGAGACCAGGGCGCTGGTCAACGCGATAAACCGGCTGCTGAACAATTTGCGCGACGCCGGCCTGGCTCAGCAGACCTTCATTTCGAGCGCTGCACATCAGCTCCGAACCCCGATCGCCGGACTGCAGACCCAGCTCGAACTGGCCGCTGGGAGCATGTCGGGCGAACCCCTCGAACGAATTCAATCGATGCAGGAATCGGCCCGGCGCCTGGCCCACCTGACCAAGCAGATGCTGGCGCTGGCCCGCTCGTCCGCCGACGCGCATCCGGCTGACGAGATGCAGCCGGTGCTGCTCAACGAGTTGCTGGAAGCCGCAGCTTCGGATTTCATCGATCTCGCGCTGGGCAAGAACATTGACCTGGGGTTCGAGATAAAAGCGGCAGTCGCCAGCGGATTTCGCTGGATGCTCAGGGAACTGCTCGCCAACCTGATCGACAATTCCTTGCGCTACACGCCCGACAACGGCCGCGTCACGGTGCGTTGCGGCACGGCGCCGGAAGGGTTCCCCTTCATCGAAGTTGAAGACAACGGGCCGGGTATTCCCGAGGATAGCCGCGAACGGGTGCTCGATCGCTTCGTGCGGCTTGATGAACAGTCTGTCGACGGCTCCGGCCTGGGACTATCTATCGTCAAAGAAGTCGCGGTTCGCCACCGGGCAACCATTTCTCTGCAAAAAGCGTCTGGAAGTTCCGGCCTGCTGGTGCGGGTCGCATTCCCGATCCCCGAGCCGGTGGCGCAAAGCGCACCGGCCGCGCCATAAGCCCGGAATCTTGCCCGCACCGTGTTGTCAAATACGCCAGCCTGCTGACAGGTTGCCGACAGGTTCTCCGCTCTAGAATCCCGCCCACTCGAGTTTTCCTTGCGCGGCGAGCGTTAAGGAAAACGACAAAGTCCAAAGAAAAATAATATCCATTCGCTCCTGCCGATGCGCCACGCAATTTCGCATCGACCGGAACCGGGTGACGGGACAGCTTGATTTCGGAACGGATCTTATCAAGGAGGCGTCGGTGAATTGGCTAACTGCAGTAAATACGCGGCTCTCGCGCTGGGCGATGTATATCGCCTGCACGGGATTGGCCGGCCTCGTCTTTGTCGTCGATTACAGCGTGATCATGCGCTATGTGTTCAACAACGCCCCGCCCTTCGCCGAACAGACCGCCTTGCTGCTGGTGATCATCGTGGCGATGTTTGGCGCCTCCGCGGGCGTACGTGACATCGGCCACATCGGCATGGACACCCTGGTGGTGTTTCTGCCGGCCAGAGCGCGCAAATATGTTGACCTGATCGTCAACTGCATCAACTTCACCTTTGGCGCCGTGTTGTTCGCCGGCTGCTCGCTGATGGCCGAGTCGGTATATCCGATGACCATTCCTACGCTGGGGATCTCGACAGCCTTCCGCTATCTGCCGCCGATCATTGCCGGTGCTCTGATCATGCTGTTTTCGATTGAGCATCTGCTGGCCCTCTTCGCCGACAAGAAAGTGATTAGATCATGGCACTGACCGTCCTCTGTCTCGTTTTTACGATCATCCTGCTGCTCGGCGCACCGGTCTCGTTCGCCATCGGCCTGAGCTGCGTCGCCACCTTCATGGTCGAAGGGCTGCCCCTCGAAACGCCGTTCCAAATCATGATCTCCGGAATGAACGTTTTTTCCTTCCTGGCGATTCCCTTCTTCATCTTTTCCGGCGAGCTGATGCTGCACGGCGGCATCGCCGACAAGATCGTCGACTTCGCCCGCTCGCTGATGGGCCACGTGCGTGGCGGCCTGGGTCTGGCTAACGTCGTCGCCTGCACGCTGTTCGGCGGTGTTTCCGGTTCGCCGGTCGCCGATACGTCGGCGATGGGCGGCGTGATGATCCCGATGATGAAGAAGGAAGGCTACAGCGCCGAATACGCGGTCAACGTCACGATGCACGCGTCATTGACCGGGGCAATGATGCCGACCTCGCACAACATGATCATCTATGCCTTCGCCGCGCAATCCGCGGCGGGAATGGTCGGCATCCACGAGATCAAGGGCGTGTCGATCGGCGACCTGATGTTCGCCGGGCTGATCCCGGCGTTCTGGATCATGACCTGCGTGCTGTGCGCGGCCTACTATCAGGCGGTGAAATTCGGTTTCCCGAAGACCTCGGCCGGCGTTTCGATGATCAGCAAATTCCCGGGCTGGCTCACGGTCATGCGCAATCTGGCCGCGGCCTTGCCCGGGCTCGGCGTGATGGCCATCATCATGATCTGCATCATCAAGGGGATTTCGACCGCAACGGAAGCGGCCGCGATGGCGGTGACCTACTCGCTGGTGCTGACCGTGGTGGTCTACCGGACCATGACGAGGGAAAAGCTGCTCAAGGCGCTGGCCAAGGGTTCGCGAACCACCGGCGTCGTTCTCATGCTGATCGGCGTGTCGAACATGCTCGGCTGGCAAATGGCCTGGCTCGAAATTCCCGAGCGCATTTCCGCCGCCCTGCTGATGGCCACGACTACCCCGTGGCTGATGCTGTTATATATCAACATCCTGCAAGTGATCCTCGGCATTTTCCTGGACATGGCCGCGCACATCCTGATTACCACGCCCTTGTTCCTGCCGCTGGCCATGCAGATGGGCGTCGGTCCGGTGCAATTTGGCATCATGCTGCTGCTCAACTGCACGCTGGGATTGGTCCATCCGCCCGTCGGCACGGTGCAGTTTGTCGGCTGCGCGATCGGCGGCGTGTCGGTCAACGCCGTCATGAGAACGATCTTGCCCTACTACTTGGCGATCTGGACGGCGATCCAGCTCGTTACTTACGTCGACGGTTTCTCGACCTGGTTGCCGACTCTGATCAACCATCATTTGGTGCTGTAAGCGCAGTCGCCATTCGAGGATCATCACAGGGCCCCGACGATCTCCGTGCGGGGCCTTTTCGCAAGTCGAGGCACTGCAGTTCCGTGCGCGACCACGCGTTTCGGCCGGTGCGCGAGGCGCGAACCGTCACCATAGAAATCGGAAGTCCACGTCATGACAGCCGAGAGCGAGGAAACCCGTGTGATCCTGCGACCTTTTGTCCTTGAACTCCTCACCGGCAACAAGAAGATCCGCTATGGGCTGGCCGCCTTGCTGACCTTGACGCTGATCGGCGTGATAGCGCACGACAGGCTGAGCAAGAGTGAACGCATCAGTGCCGAGAAGACGGTCGACTGCCCAGCGCTCGATCAAGGATGCGAGATCACGATGCGCAATCTGCCGTACCGGATCAAGACCGATATGCAGATACGCGCAGGGATGCCATTCGTTCTCTATATCGAGGGCGGCGGCGTCGAAATGCACGCGAGCTGGAAGATCAAGGGCATCGATGTCGAGCCGAACTTCTACCACATGGAAGTCGACGGCCCCGACCGCTGGAAAGCCAAGATGACGCTTCCGCGCAGTCCGCAATCGCGGAACGACTGGATTTTGCATCTGGAGATAAATGCGCGGGCCGTAGATATCAATACCATGGCGCATTGAGCCGAACCTCCCACTGCGCCGCGCGCTTCACAGCATCAGCTTCTCCGGCGTCAACGGCAATTCGCGCAAACGCTTTCCGGTGGCGTTGAACACGGCATTGGCGATGGCGGCGGACGCACCGACGATGCCAAGTTCGCCCAGGCCTTTGACGCCGATTGGATTCACATAGGGATCGTCTTCGCCGACGAGCAGAACTTCGATCGGCGGCACGTCGGCATGCACCGGAATCAGATAGTCAGCGAGGTTCGCCGTGGTAAAGATGGCGCTGGCGGGGTCAATCCGGGTTTCTTCGCTCAGCGCCATGCCGATACCCCAGATCATGCCGCCGACCAACTGGCTATTGGCAGTGCGCGCGTTGAGAATGCGGCCGCCGGCGAAGCAGCCGGTCATGCGCGCCACGCGAACGATTCCCAACTCGGGATCAACATGAACTTCGCAGAATTGGGCGCCAAAAGAATGATACGAATGCCTGCCGGTCGGCTCCGTTCCTCGGGCCCCGGAGCCCGGTTCCTGGATCTTGGCGTAACCCTGTTCCGGGCCTGGACCGGAAACCGCTTCGGCTGCCACCGGCTTGCCGCCGAGCCGGGCTAGTGTAGTGCGTCATAAATAACGGAACTTAAATAACAATTGGCCCTCCAAGTAAGCAGGAGGTCACTGCCATGCGCGTAGCAAAGCCCATTGAATTGAATGCTGACGATGATCGACGGCTTCGGATTCTCTCCAAGC
>CAISOB010000087.1 GCA_903886975.1 uncultured beta proteobacterium | reverse complement strand
GCTTGGAGAGAATCCGAAGCCGTCGATCATCGTCAGCATTCAATTCAATGGGCTTTGCTACGCGCATGGCAGTGACCTCCTGCTTACTTGGAGGGCCAATTGTTATTTAAGTTCCGTTATTTATGACGCACTACACTAGCGCCGGCGACGCCGCCCCGGCCACCCCTTGTCACGCGAGGGGAAGCGAGGCCTCGAAGCTGCGGATTTCGCGCAGCGCGTCGGCGAGGCTCATCTCGCCGGCGGCCAGAAGCTTGCTGACCAGATGCTCGGTCAATCCCTTGCGCTCGGCCAGCAGCGCCCTGGTCTCGCGATACAGGCGCTCGCTCTGGGTCTCCATGATGCGCCGTGTCTCCTCATCGAGGTCGCGCCTGGCTTCGCCCTCGCGCGCCAGCGCGCCGAAGTTCAGTCGGGTCGTGCGGTACATGCCCATTTCGCCGACCGCATGGTGGAGCAGCTGGGTGACGCGGGTGATGTCGTTGTGCGCCCCGTTGGTCGTACCCTCCTCGCCGAAAAACAATTCCTCGTTGGCCATGCCGCCGAGCAGCACCCGCACCTCGTGTTCGATATCGCCCTTGCTCTTGAGCAAGTTGGCCCCCTGCTTGTGGAAAACGAAGCCCAGGGCGTTGGTGCGCGGGTTGGCCTTGAGAGAAATCTTGATCGTCTTCATGTCGGACAGAACCAGGTCCCAGTCGCCCTGCGTGCGCTGGCGTTCATACTCGAGGTCGACGAGAAAATGCCCCCATTCGTGCACGGCGATGATGCGCCGGTCGCGCTCGCGCTCCTGGGTGGTGTGCACATTGACGTTGCCGACCAGCACACGCTCGGCGGCCTGCATCAGGGTATCGGCGTCTATCATTTCGCCGGCCTGCACGGCAGTGATTCCGGCCTGGCTGACGATGGTCTCGAGGTCGGCCGGGCTGCGGCCTTCGGTGATTTCCACGAGGTGGCGCAGATCGAGGCCGCTTACTACCTTGCTGGCGCGCTGGGCGAGGTAATGGTTGAATATGGCCAGCCGCTCTTCGCGGTTGGGCATGCGGAAATCCACTTTCATCTGGAAGCGGCGCAACATCGCCTCGTCCATGGCCATGGTCGCGCTGTTGAAGTTGCTGGCGACGATCCAGATGATTTCCGCCTCGTTGCGGCTGCGCACGCCGTCGAGAACGGAGAGCAGCGTGTTGGCCGTATCGTCGTCGAACTTGCGCCGGCCGCCGCGCTTCATGAACAGGTCCTGCGCCTCATCGAGAAAGACGATGCAGCGGCGGCGCCGCTTGGCCATGGCCATGATGCGGCTCAAGGTGTTCGAGCCGCCGGCGACGAAACCCGTTTCGAGGTTGGCCGCGGAGTGAAACAGAATCGGCAGACCGAGATCCTTGGCGAGGAAGCTCGCCAGTTTCGTCTTCCCTGTCCCGGCCGGGCCGCTGAACATCACGTTGAAGGTCTTGCTGACGCCGTACTCGGCATACTCGGCGCGGCGCTGGTACTGGTCCTTGATCTGCGCCACCTCGGCCTTGATGTCGTCCATGCCGACGAGGTCGTCGATCGAGCCGCGCACTTGCGAGGGTTCGATGAATTTCAGCGACTTGAACTGCCCCTTGAGCTGATACAGCACGAAGGCCAGCAGACCGAAGGTCAGCGCCAGCGAGAGCGCGCCGCTGAGGCCGGCTTTCCAGCTGTCCTTTTCCGATTGCGGGCGGGCACCGGCAAAGCGCTGATCGAGCTGGGCCATCAGCTCGCGGCTGCCCTCGCCGAGCTCGCTGCGCGGAATGAAGGCAAGCTTGCCGGCCCATGGCGCGGTGACCGCTTTGCTGGCGAAAATGGCGCTCTCCATGTCGCTCGGGTAATAGGCGTACTGCTTGCCCTGCGATTCGACCAGGACGATGCGCTCCGAAACATTCCACAGCAGCGCCTTGTAAATCACCGTGACGCGGTCGACCGGCCGGGTTTCCAGGAAGCTGAGCAGCGAGCCGTTGCCGAACACTACCGGCAGCTTGTCGTTGAGCCCCCAGGCGTCGGCCGCCGTACCTTCAGCGGCCATTGCCTTGACCTGTTCGGCGAGCGCCGCCTGCTTGGCGACCAGGGTGTACGAATAGACGCCGGTGGCGACGATCAGCAGGGCCGTGGCCAGCATCACCAGCTTGCCGCCCAGGGGCTGGATGGCAAACCAGTCCTGCAAGCGGCTGGCGGCTTTCCTGACGACGAGCCGCCAACTCCTTGCCTGCTGCGCAGCGGCGTCGGTTTTCGGCAAAGCAGACATGGGATTCCTTGATGGCGGGCACTACGCCGTGTTACGCGAAACTGATCGCGAATGCGTGGAGCAACGGGTCACGCATCGCACCGGGGAAGCACCTTGTAAGAAGTACCGGCTCGAGTAGGAGTCCGTTTGCCGCGGCAAGGTTCCTGCGCTGCGCGCGGCGCCTGAAATTTCCGCCCTATGCGTGCTGGCGAACGGAGAGCGCCTGGCCGAAAGACTACACCGGACACTCACGTACAGCGAACTGTACGCGCAATTTAGCCGTTCTTACGCCTTGAAAGGATCTCTCATGAACAACATCATCTACATCGTCGGCCTGATCGTCATCGTCCTTGCCATCCTGTCTTTCCTCGGCCTACGCTGAGGGGCGACGGTCGGGAATCGCCCTGGCGTCAGGCATTCTCCATCAGCATCAGCCCCGACGCCGTATTCGAAATCGGGATGTGATAGTTCGAGTGCAGCGTGCTGACCTCGCCGAGCAAGGCGCCGCGCGCGGCGAGCCACATCAGCAGTTCGACGCCCTGCGTGCCGGCCAGCTCGACGAGATCGAGAATCGAGTAGCGCGTCGCCCACAAGGGATCGGTCGGCAGCTTGTCCATGAACATGAGGTCGAATTCCTTGTTGATGAAACCGGCGCGTTTTCCGTCGAGCTGGTGCGACAGGCCGCCGGTGCCGATGACCACGACGCGCTCGTCGGCATCCCAGGCTTCGACGGCGCGGCCGATCGCCTGGCCGAGCTTGAAGCAGCGCGCTGCCGACGGCAGCGGAAACTGCACGGTGTTGATGCATACCGGTACGGTGCGCACATGGCGCTGCTGGCCGGGCCAGAGGAGTTCGATCGGCAGCGTGAACGCGTGATCGACGAGCATCTCCTGGCAGGTGGTGATGTCGAACTCCTCGTCGACCAGCGTCTCGATCAGCTGCCAGGACAGATCCTGGTCGCCGGTAAATGGCGCCAGGGTCGGCAGACCCCAGCCTTCGTCGGCGTTGTGATACTGCGCAGCGGCGCCGACCGCGAAGGTCGGCATCTTGTCGAGGAAGAAATTGAGCCCGTGATCGTTGTAGAGGACGATCGCCACATCCGGCTTCACCTGCTTCAACCACTTGCGGACCGGAATGAATCCGTCGAAGAAAGGCTTCCAGTAGGGATCCTGCTGCAAGCTCCGGGCGATCGCCCGGCCGATGGCGGGAACGTGCGAAGTGGTGATGGCGCCGACGATTCTGGCCATGGTCATTCTCCCGCGGCGACGAGCTTGGCCTGGAATTCAGCCTTGGTCATTCCGGTCTGCTGGGCACCGATGTCCTGCATGTCGAGACCGAAAATTCCGGCCAGCTTGGCGAGGTAATAAGCGTTGCCGCCGGCGGCGATCATGCGTAGCACGTCGCGTGCGCGCACCGCCTCGCACTGTTCGGGCGTGAGACCGTAGCTCGCGGTGTAGGCGTCTTCGTCGTTCAGGAAAGCCGCGCGGTTGGCCGCCGAGTTGAACGAATAACACATCTTGTTGAGCGCGTATCCCTTGCGCGCCTGCTTGCCGTCGAAGGGCACGGTGCCCGGGATTTCGCGCTTCGGTCTGGCGGTGTTCATGCTGAGGTCTCCTGACGAATTCCAACGCAAATATTTCGTCATTCCGGGCTTGACCCGGAATCCAGTGGCGCACTGCTGGATTCCGGCGTTCGCCGGAATGACGATGTTCAGGTGATGTGAGCTTCAATCAATCATTGAAGGGAAGCCCGACGTAGTTTTCGGCCAGCGTCGTGCGGCCGGCGACCGAATTCACGACGTAATCGAGTTCCGCTTCCAGCGCTTTCTGGTCGAACGGGTTGGTATCCGGGAAGCGGTGCAGCAGCATGGTCATCCACCAGGAAAAGCGCTCGGCTTTCCAGATGCGCCGCAGGCAACGTTCGGAGTAGCGGTCTATGCCTTCGGTGTTGCCGGTGTAGAACTCGATCAGCGCGCGCGACAGGTAACGCACGTCGGAAGCGGCGAGATTGAGCCCCTTGGCGCCGGTCGGCGGCACGATGTGCGCGGCGTCACCGGCGAGGAACAGGCGCCCGAAGCGCAGCGGCTCGGCGACGAAGCTGCGCAGGGGCGCGATGCTCTTCTCGATCGACGGACCGGTCACGAGCGACTCAGCCGTTTGCGGATCGAGCCGGCGGCGCAGCTCGTCCCAGAATTTTTCGTCGGACCACTGCTCGACTTTATCGGTCAACGGGCATTGCAGGTAATAGCGGCTGCGCGTATGCGAGCGCATGCTGCACAGCGCGAAACCGCGCGGGTGCCTGACGTAGATCAGCTCGTCCGAGACCGGCGGCGTGTCGGCCAGCAGGCCCAGCCAGCCGAAAGGATAGACGCGCTCGAAGTTGGAAATCGCGTTTTGCGGTACGCTGGCGCGGCAGACCCCGTGAAAGCCGTCGCAACCGGCGATGAAATCGCATTCGATCTCGTGGCTCACGTGGCCCTTGCTGTAACGCACGCGCGGCCTGTCCGTATCGAAGTCATGCACGCTGACTGCACTGGCCTCATAGATGGTCAGCAGACCGGCACTGCGGCGGGCATCCATCAGGTCTTTGGTCAATTCGGTCTGGCCGTAGACCATGACCTGCTTGCCGCCGGTCAAGCCGTGCAGATCGATGCGCCGGCGAACGCCGTCGATGAGCAGGTCGAAGCCCTGGTGCACCAGGCCTTCAGCATGCATGCGCGCGCCGACGCCGGCGGCATCGAGCAGGTCGACGGCGACCTGTTCGAGGACACCGGCGCGAATACGGTGCAGCACGTAATCGGGGCTATGCATCTCGACGATGACTGCGTCAATTCCGGCCTTGTGCAGCAACTGGCCCAGAATCAAGCCGGCCGGCCCGGCACCAATGATGGCGACTTGCACTCGCATGGCGACTCCCTTATTAAATGGCTTGCTTTGTCACCTAAAGACATCCAGTCGTACGCCTCTGGATTCCGGCTTTCGCCGGAATGACGACCTTTACCCCTTCAATTGCTGCTCGAGTTCATGCAGCGTGCGATAGCACGGCAGCACCTGCGCGACGCTGGCGTTCGGCTCGCGCCCTTCGACGATTGCCGCGATGAACTCGCGGTCCTGCAGCTCAATGCCGTTCATCGACACCGCGACTTTCGACACATCGATCTTCTCGTCCTTGCCGTTCATGAGGTCGTCATAGCGCGCGATATAGGTGCCGTTGTCGCCGATGTAGCGGAAGAAAGTCCCGAGCGGGCCCTCGTTGTTGAACGACAGCGACAGCGTGCAGATCGCGCCGCTTTCGCTCTTCATCTGCACCGAGAGGTCCATGGCGATGCCCAGCGTCGGGTGAATCGGCCCCTGTAGCGCGTTGGCGGCGACGATCCGGCCGCCGGTCTGGTAGGCGAAGAGATCGACAGTGTGCGCGGCGTGGTGCCAGAGCAGATGATCGGTCCAGCTGCGCGGCTGACCAAGTGCGTTGATGTTGCTGCGCCGGAAGAAGAAGGTCTGCACATCCATTTGTTGGATCTTGAGTTCGCCGGCGACGATCTTGTTATGCACATACTGGTGGCTGGGGTTGAAGCGGCGCGTATGCCCGACCATCGCGACGAGCCCGGTTTCCTCTTGCGCCCGCGCCACCGCCTGGGCATCGGCCCAGCTGTCGGCGAGCGGAATCTCGACCATCACGTGCTTGCCGGCGCGCAGGCAGGCGATGGCCTGCGCCGCATGCATCTGCGTCGGCGTGGTCAGGATGACCGCGTCGATCTCCGGGCGCGCCAGGCTCTCGGCCAAATCAGTCGTGACGTGGCCGATGCCAAAGCGCTGCGCGGCCTCGCGCACGCCGTCCGCCGTGCGGCTGACCAGCGACACGACTTCGACGCCGTCGATTTTCTGCAAGGCTTCCAGGTGCTTGATGCCGAAAGCGCCGGCACCGGCCAGGGCGATTTTCATGAGTTCTCCAGAATGATGTGACCGACGGCGGTGTTGGACGCCGGTACATGATAGAAGCGGTAATTCTCCTTCGCGTCGGCGGCGAGCGCGCCGCGCATGATCAGCCACATCACCAGCTCGATCCCTTCGGAACCGGCTTCGCGCACGTACTCGAGGTGTGAAATTCGGGTCAGTGCCTCGGGATCGCGCGTCAGGCCGTCGAGGAAAGCGGTGTCGAACTCTCGGTTGATCAGGCCGGCGCGCGGGCCCTGCAGTTGATGCGACATGCCGCCGGTGCCCCAGATCATCACCTTCAAATCGGTGTCGAAAGATTCGACCGCCTTGCGGATCGCGCGTCCGAGCGCGTAGCAGCGCTTGCCGAGCGGCGGCGGATACTGCACGACGTTAACCGCCAGCGGAATCACCTTGCACGGCCATGCCGCGGGCTGCCCGAACATCAGCGAGAGCGGCACCGTCAGGCCGTGATCGACGTCCATTTTGTTGACGATGGTCATGTCGAACTCGTCGAGTATCGTCGCTTGCGCGATATGCCATGCGAGTTCAGGATGGCCTTCGACCACGGGAACCGGGCGCGGCCCCCAGCCTTCGTCGGCCGGCGCGAACGACTCGGCGCAGCCGATCGCGAAAGTCGGAATCAGATCGAGAGAGAAGGCCGAGGCATGGTCGTTATAGACCAGGACGACGACGTCGGGCTTTTGTTCGGCGATCCAGCGCTTGGAGAATTCGTAGCCGGAGAATACCGGCTGCCAGTAAGGCTCGTGCGATTTGCCCGAGTCCAGCGCCGCGGCGATGGCCGGTATATGCGAGGTGGCGACGCCGGCGACGATTCTAGCCACGCTTTCCTCCTTCGCATTTGTGTTCACTCTTGCTACGATTACCCTCGATCGAGCGGCCGCCGGCGATCATCATTGCGCGATAGTCGTCTTCGTTCATTCCGGTCATTTTCGAGGCAAGATTCTGAAACGAGAAGCCGTCGGTCGCGCCGATCTTGGCCAGGAAATAGATGTTGCCGCCGAGCGCGATCATGCGGTTGTAATCGCGGTCGAGGACCGCCTGGCGCTGTTCCGCACTCATGCCGAACTGCTGCAGATAGGCGGCCGGATCGGCCTTGAAGGCTTCACGGTTCTCGCTTTTCATCAGCGTCATGCAGAACTGGTTGAGATGAAAGCCGAGCCGCGACTGCGTACCGTCAAAAACGACCGTGCCCGGAATGTCCTTGAAGGCCTCGTTGTAGTCGGTCACGGCATCAGCTCCAGTAAAGACGCATCGGGTTGTCGACGAGCAGCTTACGCTGCGATTCTGTTGTCGTAGCGATGTGCGGAATGAAATCGACAAGCAGGCCGTCGTCGGGCATGTGATCCTTCAGATTCGGGTGCGGCCAATCGGTGCCCCACAGGACGCGATCGGGAAATTCCTCGACAATGCGCCGGGCGAAAGGAACAACGTCACGGTAGGCGTTCCGCTCGCCATCGAGCGCCTTCGGGCCGGTGATCGACAGGCGTTCGGGGCAGGTGACCTTGGACCAGACATTGCCGTGCTCGCGCATGAGTTTCACGAAGCGCTCGAATTCCGGGCCGTCGACCGGCTTGCTGAGGTCGGGCCGCCCGAGGTGATCGACGACGACGACAGTCGGCAAGGCGGTGAAGAAATCCCAGAGCTCGGGCAGATCGACGGCCTCGAAATAGATCACCACATGCCAGCCCAGTTTCGCGACGCGGGCGGCGATTTCCATCAGTTCATCGCGCGGCGTGAAATCGACGAGGCGCTTGACGAAGTTGAAACGCATGCCGCGAACACCGGCGGCGTGCAGCGCCCGCAACTGATCGTCGCCGATGGCGCGGCGCACGGTCGCGACGCCGCGCGCGCGGCCTTCGGCATGCACCAGCAAATCGACCATGGCGCGGTTGTCGGCGCCGTGACAAGTGGCCTGCACGACGACGTTGCGCGCGAAACCCAGCTGGTCGCGCAGGGCGAAGAGCTGCTCCCGCCCCGCATCGCAAGGCGTGTACTTGCGCTCCGGCGCATAGGGAAACTTCGCGCCCGGGCCGAACACGTGGCAGTGCGCGTCGACCGCGCCTTCGGGCAGAATGAAGTGCGGCTTCGACGGATTGGCGTACCAGTCGAGCCAGCCGGGAGTTTTCTGAAATTGCATGGTTTCCCTGAATGACGTGTGAAACGATTGGGTCATTCGTCATTCCGGCGAAAGCCGGAATCCAGAAGAACGACGAACTGGACCCCGGCTTTCGCCGGGGCGACGATTTGCTATGCGTCGCCTCCTAGTCAATATACTTCAACCCCGCTTTGGCCAGCAGCTCGCGCATCAAGTACATGTCGAGACCCAGCTCGCCGGAAGCGAAACGCTTGCGCTTGTCGGCTTCGCCCGCTTCGCGCGCTGCGGCGGCCTCGGCCGCCTGCGCCGAGACCGCGCGCGGCACGACGACCACACCGTCGGCATCGGCGACGATGACGTCGCCGGGATTGACCAGCGCGCCGGCGCAGACGATCGGAATATTGACCGAGCCGAGCGTCGCCTTGATCGTCCCCTTGGCGCTGATCGCGCGCGAAAAAACCGGGAAGTTCATCGCCGCCAGTTCCTTCACATCCCGCACACCGGCATCGATGACCAGGCCCTTTGCCCCGCGCGCGCGAAACGAGGTCGCCAGCAATTCGCCGAAAAACCCGTCCTCGCAGTCGCTGGTGCAGGCGGCGACGATGATGTCGCCCGGCTGCAGCTGCTCGGCGGCGACATGCATCATCCAGTTGTCGCCCGGTTGCAGCAGCACCGTGACCGCGGTGCCGCACAGGGCCGCGCCCGGATAGGCTGGCCGCATATAAGGCTTGAGCAGGCCGACGCGGCCCATCGCTTCGTGGATGGTGGCGACGCCGAAGCGCGAAAGCTTTTCCGTCGCGGCGCGGTCAGCGCGTTCGATGTTGCGCTTGACGATTCCCAGTGTGTTCATGCTCATCGCTATTTCCCCTTGGCCGTGAGCGCCGCGGCTAGGCGCGGGTATACGCGGCGGGCATTGCCTTCGTAGATCTTGTAGCGATCGTCGGCGCTGAGCTTCGCGGCCTCGATATAGCGCTTGGTGTCGTCGTAATAATGGCCGGTTTCCGGGTCGATGCCTTGTACGGCGCCGATCATTTCGGAGGCGAAAAGCACGTTGTCGACCGGAATGACCTTGGTCAGGAGGTCGATTCCCGGCTGGTGATAGACGCAGGTGTCGAAGAAGATGTTGTTCAGCAGATGGTCCTTGAGCAGCGGCTTCTTGAGCGCCTGCGCGAGCCCGCGGAAACGGCCCCAGTGGTAGGGAACCGCGCCGCCGCCGTGCGGGATCACGAACTTGAGCGTCGGGAAATCGGCGAACAGGTCGGCGGTCAGGCACTGCATGAAAGCCGTCGTGTCGGCGTTGAGGTAGTGCGCGCCGGTGGTGTGAAAACAGGGATTGCAGCTGGTGCTGACATGGATCATCGCCGGAATGTCGTACTCGACCATCTTTTCGTAGATCGGGTACCAGGCGCGGTCGGAGAGCGGCGGCGACGTCCAGTGACCGCCGGACGGATCGGGGTTGAGGTTGATGCCGACGCAGCCGAAATCCCTGACGCAGCGTTCGAGTTCGGGAATGCAGGTCGCAGGAGCTACGCCGGGCGATTGCGGCAGCATCGCTGCCGGAATGAAGTTGTCGGGGAAGAGCTTCGAAATGCGAAAGCACAGCTCGTTGCAGATCGCGGCCCAGGTCGAGCTGATATTGAAATCGCCGATGTGGTGCGCCATGAAGCTCGCGCGCGGCGAAAAGATCGTCAGATCGCTGCCGCGCTCGTGCATTTTCGCAAGCTGGTTGCTCTCAATGCTTTCGCGCAGTTCGTCGTCCGAAATCTTGAGGTCGGCCGCCTTGGGGGCCGACGCCGGATCTTTCAGGCTGGCGACCTGCCGGTTGCGCCAGTCTTCAAGCGCTTTCGGCGCGGTCGTGTAATGGCCGTGGCAATCGATGATCATGCTTTGTTTCCCTCCCAGATCGCCGCGGGGACCATCACCTCGCCGCGCATGATGAGGCGCGCCGTGCGCAGCAGCGCGGCACGCATGACGTTCTGCGGATGCGCCGGATCGACTTCAAGCTCGACGGTGAATTCACCGGTCGGATGCTCGACCGACACCGGTTTGACATGACCCGCCGGGACGGTAGCGATGCCGGCGGCCACCGACCCTTCGAGCACGCAGGCGGTGCCGACGGTGACTGCGGCGAGCACGCCGATGGCGTCGTGACAGACGTGCGGAATGAAACAGCGCGTGGCGATGCTGCCGCCCTCTCGCGGCGCGGCAATCAGGCACATCTTCGGATAGGTCTTCTTGCTCACATCACCCAGACCCATCAGCTTGCCCGTGTGCAAACGCAGCGCTTCGAGCCGGGTCTTGAGTTCGATATCGGCGTTCAGATCGGCGACGCTCTCGTACCCGGTGCGGCCGAGGTCGGCGGCGCGCAGCATGACGAGCGGCATGCCGTTGTCGATGCAGGTCACCTGCAGCGCGCCGACGCCCTCGACGCTCACTTCGTCAAGAACCCGTCCGGTCGGCAGCAGGCTGGAACAGACCGAACCGGCGGTATCGAGAAAGTTGATCTTGATCGGCGCCGCGCTTCCGGGGACGCCGTCGATCTTCGCTTCGCCCGCGTAGCTGACCCTGCCGCCCGGCGTGGCCACGGTGACGTCGCACTGCATGTCGGTATTGAGCGTCAGCACGCGCAGCGTGGTGTTCTCGCCCTGCGCCTGCGCGAGACCGGTTTCGAGAGCGAAGGGCACGACGGCGGCGAGCATGTTGCCGCAATTGGGCGTCGTATCGACAACCGACTCGGCGACGACGACCTGCGCGAAAAGGAAATCCAGATCGACTCCCGGGCTTTTGCCGCGGCTGACGATGCCGACCTTGCTGGTGAGCGGATTGGCGCCGCCGAGGCCGTCGATCTGGCGCCGGTCGGGCGAACCCATGACGGCAAGCAGCACGCGATCGCGCAAGGCGATATCGGCGGGCAGGTCGGCGGCGTTGAAGAAGGGCCCGCGCGAGGTGCCGCCGCGCATGAAAAGGCAGGAAATAGGCGTTTGCATGGCCGGGCGTCGCTTTGTTAGGTAGACGGCGCCATTCTGACGACAGCGCTGCGGCTGACCAAGCCCTGGCGCGTACTACTAGCTATCGCGTTTTGATATGGGTGCCGCCCGAGCCGGCCGAGCTCGACACGACGAGTTCCTGCATCAGGCGAAAAGCATGGCGGCCGAGCGGCGTGATCGGCTTTTGCGCCGATACGGCGATGAAAAACGTGCTGGTCAGGCTCGGTTTGACCAGTGGCCGAAAGCTGAAGGCCTCGGGCCGGCCCGAGGCGGCCAGCGCGGTCTGCGACAAAACCGCATAGCCATGCCCGGCGGCGACCAGGTCGAGAATCGACAGGACGCTCGAGACCTCGAGGATGACGTTCAACTTGAGCGCGGACAGCGCGGCCTGCGTCTCGAGCAGCTTGCGCAAGGCATGGCTGCGCTCAGGCAGCACCAGCGGGAAGTTGATGACTTCGGCAAGGGCGATCGGTGCCGCTTTCTTGCCCTTGCCCAGCGCCGGCCCGACGAGTCCGAGCGGCTCCTCAAACACCGGCGTCACCTCGATCGCCGCATTGGGCTCGGGGTTGAGCACCAGACCCAGATCGACCCGGCCGGTGGCGATCCATTCGGTCAGGTGCGTCGACAGGCCCTCGACGATCGCCAGGCGGGCCTTGGGCAAGGTGCGGCGGAAAGCTTCGACGAGCGGCAGGGTCAAACGCCGCCCCATGCTCGGCGGCAGGCCGATGACGATGCGCCCGGCCGGAACGTCGCGGGCGGCCTCGATTTCCTCGGTGACGCGCGCGACCAGTTGCAGGATGCCGACGCTGTGATCGAACAGGCGCTGCCCCGATTCGGTCAGCACCACGCCGCGGCCGTTGCGGGTCAGTAGCGTGACGTGCAGGTCGGTCTCAAGCAGGCGCACCTGCCGCGACAGGGCCGGCT
The DNA here is from genome assembly GCA_903886975.1 of uncultured beta proteobacterium. Classification (GTDB taxonomy): domain Bacteria; phylum Pseudomonadota; class Gammaproteobacteria; order Burkholderiales; family Rhodocyclaceae; genus Propionivibrio. Next base: position 16,708 of record CAISOB010000087.1, on the reverse strand, counting down.
GGGCGATGTTCAGGATCAGCGCCGCCTTGCTGAAGCTGCCGAGTTCGGCGACATTCACGAAGTATTCTAGTTGCTTGAGGTTCAAGGCCCCGTCTCCCTAAGTCTTCAGCATAATCCGTTATAACAGAAAGCGATAGCTAATAGAATCGAAGCTCGGTTGCCGGGAAGGGCGATGCGCGGCACTATGCCTTCCGGACAAGGTCAACGCAACGGGTTTGGATGTGGCACTTGGCACACTTCCGCTCAGCGTCCCGGACCTCTTGCCCTGCGCGGCAGACTCGACCACTCTAAGGAGACCAGACATGCGGCAACTGAAGAGCAGCATCGCAGCAGCAGCTTTAGCTTTCTTCGCAGCGGCCGGCGCTCAAGCGGCCGACCTGAAGATCGGCCTGATCTTGCCGATGACCGGCCCGTTTGCCTCGCACGGCAAGCAGATCACCAACGGCATCAAGCTCTATCTCGCGCAGAACGGCGACACCATCGCCGGACGCAAGGTGCAACTGATCATCAAGGACGATGCGCCGGGCACCTCGGGCGACGTCAGCAAACGCAACGCGCAGGAGCTCGTGATTCAGGACAAGGTCGATATCCTCGCCGGTTTCAGCCTGACCCCGGAAGCCTTCGCCGTCGCGCCGATCGCCACCGAGGCGAAGAAGCCGATGGTGGTGATGAATGCGGCGACCTCGTCGATCACCACCAAGTCCGACTATATCGTGCGCACCTCGATGACCTTGCCGCAGACCACGGCGCCCATCGCCAGCTGGGCGGCGAAGAACAAGATCAAGACGGTATACACCATCGTCGCCGATTACGGTCCGGGTTATGACGCCGAGGGCCAGTTCAAGAAGACCTTCACCGCGGCCGGCGGCCAGATCGCCGGCGAAGTGCGCGTGCCGGTTAACAGCAACGATTTTTCCCCCTACCTGCAAAAGGTCAAGGACACCAAGCCCGACGCCGTATTCCTCTTCGTCCCCAACGGCCCGATGGGCATCGCTTTCATGAAAGGATTCCAGGAGCGCGGCCTCGCCCAGGCAGGAATCAAGCTGATCGCCACCGGCGACCTGATTGACGAGGACGTGATCGACGCGATCGGCGATCCCGCGCTCGGCGTGATCAATTCCTTCCATTACTCGGAAGCCCACAAGTCACCGGAAAACAAGGCGTTCACGGAAGCCTATTACAAGGCTTATCCGAACGACCGGCCGAATTTCATGGCCGTCGCCGCCTATGACGGCATGCGTTTGATCGCCGAAGCGCTCAAGAAGACCGGCGGCGACGCCGACGCCGAGAAGTTCATCGCCGCGGCGCGCGGCCTGAAGTGGATGAGCCCGCGCGGACCGGTCGAGATCGATCCGGCGACACGCGATATCGTCCAGACCGTGTACATCCGCAAGGTCGAGAAGGTCGGCGGCAAGCTGCAGAACATCGAATTCGACCAGGTGCCCGAATTCAAGGATCCGGGCAAGCAATAAATCTTCCGCGCGCGGCGGTCATGCAAAATGGAAGCCGCGCGCCTAGAATAAGAGAATTGATTAAGTCCAAACGAACAGCAGGCGCACTGCAAAACGACGTCATTCCGGCGAAAGCCGGAATCCAGGTTTCCGGAGCACAAACTGGATCCCGGCTTTCGCCGCGATGACATGTTGCTTCTCTGAGGATCCCTGCAATGACCATCATCTTTGATGGGCTAGCGGCCGGCATGCTGCTCTTCCTGATCAGCGTCGGCCTGTCGGTGACGCTGGGCTTGATGAACTTCGTCAATCTCGCGCACGGGGCCTTCGCCATGCTCGGCGGCTATGTCTGCGCCCTGCTGCTGTCGCGCGCCGGGGTTCCCTTTCTGCTCGCCGTGCCGATCGCCGCCGCAGTTTCCGCAGCGGTTGGCGTCGTTCTCGAACGCACGCTATACCGCCGCCTTTACGGCGCCTCGCACCTCGACCAGGTGCTCTTTTCGATCGGCCTCAACTTCATGGCCATCAGCGCGGCGCACTACTTCTTCGGCGCGCAGCAGCAGCCTTTCGCCCTGCCCGACTTCCTGCGCGGCCAGATCAACCTGCCCGGTCTTGACGTCGGCATTTATCGGCTGTTCCTGATCGGCATCGGTCTCATCCTCGCCGTCGGACTGCAATGGCTGGTCAGTTATACGAAATTCGGCGCGCAGTTGCGGGCGTCCGTCGACAACCCGCGCGCCGCGCGTGGCCTCGGCATCAACGTCGGGCGCGCGTTCACGCTGACCTTCGCGCTCGGCTCGGCGCTGGCCGGGCTCGGCGGCGCCCTCGGCATCGAAATGCTCGGCCTCGATCCGAGTTTTCCGCTCAAATACATCGTCTATTTCCTGATCGTCGTCGCCGTCGGCGGCAGCGGCAACATCAAGGGCTCGCTGATCGCTTCGCTGATGCTCGGCCTCGTCGACATCGCCGGCAAGTACTACTTGCCGCAGGCCGGCGCCTTCCTCATTTACGTCGTCATGGTGATCATGCTGATCGTTCGCCCGCAGGGGCTCTTCGGTCGAACGGCGGCCAAGTAAGCCAGGGCGGAAATGGCCATCATTCCATCCCCCGTCGACCTTGCCCCGCTGCGCCGCGCCCCGGCCTGGCGAACCGCCGAGTACATCTGCTGGCTGTTGCCTGTCGCGGCATATTTTCTCTTTCCGACGAGCCTGTCCCTGCTCTCGCAAATGGCCATCACCGGGCTCTTCGCGCTGTCGCTCGACCTCATCCTCGGTTACGCCGGCATCGTTTCGCTCGGCCACGTGGCCTTCTTCGGCGTCGGCGCTTATGCCGCCGGACTGCTGGCCAAATACGGCTATGGCGACCCGCTGCTCGGCCTCGCGATCGCCGGGACGGTCGCCGCGGCCGTCGGTTACCTCTCCAGTTTCCTCGTCCTGCGCGGCTCGGATCTCACGCGCCTGATGGTGACGCTGGGTGTGGCCATGATGCTCTTCGAGGCGGCCAACAAGCTCACGGAATTCACCGGCGGCGTCGATGGCCTGCAGGGCGTCGACATGAAGCCGGTGCTCGGCCTGTTCCGTTTCGATCTTTACGGCAAGACGGCCTACTGGTACAGCGTCGCCGTGCTCTTCGTCTTTTTCTGGCTGGCGCGGCGCATCGTCCACAGTCCTTTCGGGCTGTCGCTGCGCGGCATCAAGCAGAATGTGATACGCATGCCGGCCATCGGCGCGCCGGTGCATGCGCGCCTGGCCGCGGTCTACACGTTGGGCGCCGCTTACGCCGGCGTCGCCGGCGCCTTGCTGACGCAGACGACGCAATTCGTTTCGCTCGACGTCCTGTCGTTTCCGCGTTCAGCCGCAGTGATGCTGATGCTCGTCCTCGGCGGCACCGGTTCGCTCTACGGCGCGCTGATCGGCACCCTGGTGTTCATGACGGCGCACCATTTCCTCTCGAACCTCAACCCGCAGTACTGGCAGTTCTGGCTCGGTGCCGTTCTGGTCCTAGTGGTGCTTTTCGCGCGTGACGGCATCATGGGGATAGCGCAGACGGTGATCAAACGCGTGCGAGGCAAGGCATGAGCGCCGCCCTGCAGACGCGAAATCTCTGCAAGAAATTCGGCGGCTTCAGCGCCGCCCGCGACGTGACCCTGACCATCGAACAGGGCGCGCGGCACGCGCTGATCGGACCGAACGGCGCCGGCAAGACGACGCTGGTCAACCTGCTGACCGGTTTTCTCGAACCGACTTCGGGTGAAGTCTTCCTCAAGGGCGAAAACGTCACCCGCCTCGCCCAGCATCAGCGCGTCAAGCGGGGCTTGGCGCGCACTTTCCAGATCAATTCGCTGTTCGCGGATATGACCGTGCTCGAATCGATGACCCTCGCCGTATGCGAACGCCTCGGCTTCGGCTGGCACTGGTGGCGGCCGGTCGGCGATCACGCCGCCGCGGTCGACGAGGCGGCGACGCTCCTCGCCAGCCTGCGCCTCGCCGACGTGGCCAACGAGAAGACGCGCAACCTCGCCTACGGCAAGCAGCGGCTGATCGAAATTGCGCTGGCGCTGGCTGCCGGACCGCAAGTCCTGCTGCTCGACGAGCCGGCCGCCGGTGTGCCGACCAGCGAGAGTCGCGAACTGTTCGAGACGATCGCCCGCCTGCCGCGGGAGGTGACCATCGTGCTCATCGAACATGACATGGATCTTGTCTTCCGTTTCGCCGACCGCATTTCGGTGCTGGTCAACGGCGCCCTGCTGACCGAGAACACGCCGCAGGAAATCGCCCGCGACAAGCGCGTCAAGGAAGTCTATCTCGGCGAGGCGCTCGATGGCTGAACTGCTCAAGCTCGAAGACGTCTGGGCCGGCTATGGCGATGCCGTCGTGCTCGAGGATATCTCGTTCGCGCTCGAGGCCGGCGGCAGCCTCGCGCTGCTCGGGCGCAACGGCATGGGCAAGACGACGCTGCTCGCGACGCTCATGGGCGCGACGCATTTCCACTCCGGGAACATGTCGCTCGAAGGCCGCGACCTCGCCGTCGTTCCGAGCCACGCGCGCGCCGCGCTGGGCCTCGGCTGGGTGCCGCAGGAGCGCGACATCTTCGCTTCGCTGTCCGTCGAAGAGAACCTTACCGTCGTCGCACGCCCCGGGCCATGGACGCTGGCGCGCATTTACGAACTGTTCCCGCGCCTGCAGGAGCGCCGGGCAAACATGGGCAATCAGTTGTCGGGTGGCGAGCAGCAGATGCTGGCGATGGCCCGCGCGCTGATGGTAAACCCCAGATTGCTGCTGCTCGACGAACCGCTCGAGGGACTTGCGCCGCTGATTGTTCTGGATCTCTTGCGCATCATCAAACGCATGATCGATGCCGGCGACATGGCGGTCATCCTGGTCGAACAGCACGCGCATCAAATCCTGCCGCTGACGCGCCAGGCGCTGATTCTCGAACGCGGGCGCGCCGTCTATTCGGGCGACAGCGAAACCTTGCGCAACGATCGCGGTCAGCTCGACAAGTGGCTGGGGGTAGGTGCCCACTGATCCCGGCAATATGAAGAAAGGAAGAGGCCAATGAAAACGCTCGACATCATCCACAGTGAACACCAGGCCCTGGCCGCGGTGCTGCAGGCCTTGCGTTTTGTCGTCGACGAAATCCGCAGCGGAAAGCGGCAGCCGGATTTCCGCCTGCTCGCGGCGATGGTCGATTACATCACCCAGGTCCCGGACAAGGTGCATCACCCGAAAGAGGACAATTACCTTTTCCCCAAATTGCGCGACCGGTCGGCAAGCGCCGCTGAACTGATCGCCGTCCTCGAAGCGCAGCACGCTGAAGGCTACCGCATGACGGCCGCGCTGCAGGCGGCGCTGATTCACTACCAGAGCATCGGAGAAAAGGGTTTCGCCGCATTCGATACCCTGGTGCAGCAATACCTCGACTTCAACTGGAAACATCTGAACCGCGAAGAAACCGAACTCCTGCCGCTGGCGCGCACGGCGCTCAGCGCGGGGGACTGGAAGGAAGTCGACGCCGCCTTCTCGGCCAACTTCGATCCCTACGCCGGCGCCGAGGGCGAATTCGCCGAGCTCTTTCACCGCATCGTCAACATGACGCCGGCGCCTTACGGCTTGGGCGCAGCGGACTGATCTTCCGAACGAAATTCGCGATTGCTTGTCGATTCGTGTGCACGCGGCCGGTCTGCGCTACGCCGACCGCCAACCCGCACAGGAGAGAATCCATGGACAAAGCGCACGCGATTCCGCCCGGTATGCCAACGCTCACACCGCAGCTCGTCTGCCACAGCGCGGTCGATGCCATCCTGTTTTACGTCAAGGCCTTCGGCGCGACCGAGCTGACGCGATTGCCCGGGCCTGACGGGCGGCTGCTGCACGCCATGCTGAAGATCGGCAATTCGCCGCTGATGCTGATCGATGAATACCCCGAGCAGGAATGCCTCGGGCCGCTTAGCCTCAAGGGCTCACCGGTGACCGTTCATGTCTATGTCGAAGATGTTGACTTCACGGTCGCCCGCGCCGTCGAAGCCGGTGCGCGCATCACCATGCCGGTCGCCGATATGTTCTGGGGCGACCGTTATGGCCGGCTGCAGGATCCCTTCGGCCATCACTGGTCGATCGCCACCCACGTGCGCGACGTCAGCCCGGAAGAGATCCGCGAGCGCACGCGGATGATGGGTGCGAAGTCCAACGCCCCCTAAGTGTCCTGGCATACCGACAGCCCTCGCCGGCTGCCGTCAACTACTGATTTCAGTTTTGTGGGAGCGCGCGATGAGCTACTCAGGATCCTGCCACTGCGGGCAAATCGCTTTTGAAGTCGACGGTGAAATCGGCGCGAAGACGCAGGTCGTGGCCTGCAACTGCTCGCTGTGTTCGCGCAAAGGCGCGCTGCTCTGGTTCGTTCCGCGCCAGGCGCTGCGCCTCCTCAGCGCGGAAGCGAATCTGAGCACCTACACCTTCAACAAGCACGCGATCAAACATCGCTTCTGTTCCAAATGCGGTATCCATCCCTTCGCCGAAGCGCTCAATCCTGCCGGAGAAGCCATGGCGGCAATCAATGTGCGCTGCCTCGAAGACGTCGATTACGCGTCGCTGCCGGTCAAGCACTTTGACGGCCGGGCGCTCTGAGCACAGGGCATCCAGCCATCCGGAGGTCTGAGCAATGAACCGAATCGGTACCTGCCTGTGGTTTGACGGACGCGCCGAAGAAGCAGCGGCCTTCTACGTCGCCATTTTCAAGAACTCGAAGATCGTCGAGACGGCGCACTACCTCGAGGGCACGCCGATGCCCGCAGGATCGGTGTTGACCGTCCGTTTCATTCTTGACGGCGAGGAATTCCTGGCCTTGAACGGCGGTCCGCAATTTGCGTTTTCGCCGGCCATCTCCCTGATCGTGTATTGCGACAGCCAACAGGAAATTGACGATTACTGGGAAAAGCTTTCGGCCGGCGGGCAGGAAGTCGAGTGCGGCTGGCTGACCGACAAGTTCGGCGTGTCCTGGCAAGTCGTCCCCCGAGCCTTGCTGACGATGATCAAGGACACCGACAGAGCGGCTGCGCAACGCGCATTTTCGGCGATGATGCGGATGAAGAAACTGGACATCGCCGGTCTCGAGCGGGCCTTCGCCGGGCGCGAGTAAGGCGGCGGAAACGTCGGCTTACGGATGGTACTCGGGCATCGCGTCGACGACGAAGCGCACGAGTTCGGCGACTGAGCCGGCTTGCAGTTTCTGCATGATCAGCTGACGGTAGGTCTCGGCGGTGCGCACGCCGATGCCGAGCTCCTCGGCGATCACCTTGGTCAGCTTGCCCTCGAAGATGCCTTGCAGAACTTCCTTTTCACGCGGCGTCAATTGCGAAATGCGCTCGCCGATGCGGCGGTTCCTGGATAGCAGTTCTGCGCGTTCACGGTCGATGCGCAATCCGTCCTGAATGCGCTCGATCAACTGCTGCGACGAGAAAGGTTTCTGGAAGAAATCGAGCGCCCCGCCGCGCATCGCGCGGACCACCGATTGCACCTCGGCGTAAGCCGAAATGAAAATGATCGGCAGGTTGACGCCACGCTTGCGCAGTTCGTCCTGCAGTTCCAGGCCGCTCATGCCGGGCATGCGCAGATCGCTGACGATACAGCCTTCGAGGCCATCCAGGTTCTGTTCAAGAAATTTCGCCGCGCTTTCAAAAACGGCATAGGGCAGATTGACCGATTCGGCCAGATCAACGAGGAGAAATGCCGCCACCGGATCATCGTCGATCAGGTAGACCTTGGGCTGTGGACGCTCGAATTTCTTCGTATTCATCTCGAATCAGCGACGCGGGCCATGGGCGATATTCCCTGCTTAGCAAATGCCGGAGCGATTGAAGGTCAATGCCGTACCAATTCGGGTAGCTTGTCCAGCCATTTTAACAAAGTTGCGAACAACAGGTCGGGATTAAAGGGTTTGACCAGGAAATCATTCATTCCGGCCGCCAGACAACGCGCCTTGTCCTCGGCAAAGGCGTTGGCCGTCATCGCCAGGATCGGCGTCGCGCCGTAGCCCGGCAGCGTGCGTATCGTGAGCGTCGCGTCGATGCCGTTCAGATTCGGCATTTGCATGTCCATCAGGATCAGCGCGTAGGCGCTAGACTTGACCCGCTCGATGGCTTCCATGCCGTCCTTGGCCGTGTCGACGAGCAATCCGGCATCTTCGAGAAGAAACTGTGCCACCGTCAGGTTCACCGGTTCGTCGTCGACCAGCAGGAGGCGTCGCCCGTGATGGTTTTGTCGGAGAAGCTTCTCGGCTTCGGGCGTGGCGGCCGGCTGGCTCGGGCCGGCGCCGGTAATTTCCCGTTTGGCAAGGCGCGCCGTAAACCAGAAGGTGCTGCCGACGCCGGGGGTACTGTCGACGCCGACGCTGCCGCCCATCAATTCCGCGAGGCGCCGCGTTATGGCCAAGCCCAGGCCGGTGCCGCCGTACTTGCGCGTCGTTGAATTGTCGGCTTGCTCGAAAGCGCCAAAGAGCCGCGGCAAGACTTCCGCCGCGATGCCGATGCCGCTATCCTCGACCTCGAAGCGAACCAGCGAATACGCTTCGGCTTCCTCAAGTTGCAGGGCGCGCAGCGTCACGACACCGCGCTCGGTGAATTTGAGCGCATTGGTGGCGTAGTTGAGCAAGGCCTGCTGCAAGCGTGTCGGATCGCCATGCAGATCGGCCGGAAAGGCGGCGGTCTCGATCTTCAGTTCAAGGCCATTGCTCTGCGCCCGCTCGGCCAGAATCGACTGGACATTGCCCATCAGGCCGGCGATCGAGAGCGGTTCGTCTTCGAGGAAGAACTTTCCGGCCTCGATTTTCGACAGGTCGAGAATGTCGCTGATGGTGCCGAGCAGGTGCCGGGTCGCCGCGTCGATCTTGTCCAGGCGTTCGGCCTGGCCGGCAGTGACCCCGCTGCGGCGCAAGAGCTGAGCCATGCCGACGATGGCGTTCATCGGCGTGCGAATCTCGTGGCTCATATTGGCGAGGAATGCGCTCTTGGCGCGATTGGCCGCTTCGGCCGCGCTCTTGCCGGCTTCGACCTCGACGGTGCGCGCGGCAACCAGTTCTTCGAGATGCTGGTGGTACTGCTCGAGTTCGTCCTGCGCCTGTTTGCGCCGGGTGATGTTCTCATGAGCCACGACGACGTTGCCGCTGTCGCCGTGGAAGCGCGTCACGCGCGCGACGAACCAACGCTGTTCGGACGGGCCATGACACGAGTACTCCATTGCAAAGCTATCGCGCCGGCCGCTGATGACGTCGCGGATTCCCTCGGCCATAAGCACGGCGCTGCCCGAGTCGGGGCCGTCGGCGCTATCGCAGGTTTCGAGATAGTTGGCGCCTATGCCGTAATTGCGGTGTTCCGGCGGTGCGTGGTTCTGATCATAGAAATCGCACCAGGCCTTGTTGACGGCCAGTATCGTGCCGCGCTTGTCGAGCACGCACAGGTTCTCGGCGACGGCGTCTATCGTCGCCTTGGCGAACAGTTCCGAAGACAGCAAGGCGTGCTCGGCGCGCGTGCGCGCGGTGACGTCGTTGATCACCGAAAAGAGCAGCGCAGCGCCGCCGATCTCGACCGGCGTCAGATGCGCCTCGACATCGCGAATTTCACCGGAAGCGAGGCGATGCGGAAAAACGAAGGTCTTGCATTCGCCATGCAGGGCGCGCTGGCGTTCGGCGGCGACGCGGTCGGGCGGCAGGACGTTGATGTCGCTGATCGACATGGCCAGCAGCGCTTCCCGCGGATAGCCGTAATAGTCGAGCGCCGCCGCGTTGGCGTCGACGATCCTGCCGGAGGCCGGTTCGATCAGCAGCATCACTGATGAATTCGTCTCGAAGATCGTGCGGAAGCGCGATTCGCTCGCCACCAGCGACTGCTCGCTACGCTTGCGGTCGGAGATGTCGCGCGTCACCGAAAGCAGGCACGGTTCGCCCTTGATCGAGATGATCGTGGCGGAAGCGAGTGCGCTCAGCAAAGCGCTGTTGCACCTGCGCAATTCGAATTCAATATTCTTGCAAAAACCATCGCGAGCCAGCGCGTCGACCATTCTTTGCCGGTCGGCGGCGTTATGCCAAATGCCGATTTCGCTCGAGCTGCGGCCGATGACTTCGTCACGGCGCCAGCCGAAGGTCAGACTGAAACCCTCGTTGATATCGAGATAGACGCCGTCGGCCAGGCGCGTGATGGCGATGGCGTCGGGACTGGTACGAAACGCCGTGCGATAGCGCTCCTCGCTGTCGCGCAGCGCCTGCTCATGGCGATATTCGTCACTGACGTCGCGCAATACCAGAACGGCGCCAACGATCTTCCCGGCCGCATCGCGAATCGGCGCCGCGCTGTCCGTGATCTGACGCTCACTGCCGTCGCGCGCCAGCAATACGGCCTGCCCGGCGAGGGTGACCGGTGCGCCGTCCTCAAGCGCGCGCTGGACAGGGCTGGCGACGCGCTGGCGCGTCTGCGCATCGACCAGCCGAAGCAATTTGCCGAGCGGCTGCGCTCTGGCCTCGGCCAGCGGCCATCCGCTCAGTCGCTCGGCCGAGGCGTTCATGCGCGTTACCCGCCCCCCGTCATCCGTGGCGATGACCGCGTCGCCGATCGAATTGAGGGTGATCGACAGGCTCTCCATGCTTTCCTGCAGCGCCCGCTCCGCCGCTTCAAGCTGCTGCTTGTCGGCGGCCAGGGCATCGAGCATGGCGTTGAACTGGCCGGCGACGCGGTTGATATCGGCGAGCCGGCCCATTTCGTCGTCGTGAATTCGGCGCTGCAGATTGCCGTTTTGCACCGCATTCGCGACTTCCGCCAGATGCTGGATCGGGCGCACGACATAGCGCCGCGCCAGCCAGGCGATGAAAGCCGCATAGAGCAGGACACCAGCGAGCAGGGCGAGCGAGAACCGGCGCGCCCGCCCGATTTTGTTGTCCATCGCGGCGGTCGGAATTCCGGCCGCGACCACCCATCGGCTGCCTTCGACCGGCGCGACGGCGAACAGGCGTTCGACGCCATCGGCGGCCGGTGCGAAGCGGAACACGCCGCGCTGCTCGCCGATCGTCCCGGCGGGAAAACCGGTGCGTTGCACGCCGGCCGATCCTTGCGCGGCCGGCGCGCCGCTGAATATGACGCCGTTCTCGTCGAAAATCAGCGTCAGCGTGGCGCGCGGCAACCGGCTCCGGGTGCTTTCGTTGAGCGGCGCCAGGTGCTGGAGGTCGATCCAGGCGGCAATCGAGCCGCTGACCTTGCCTGAGTCGTCAAGCAGCACGTGGCTGACCGGCACCACCCACTGCCCGCTGATCGGGCTCTGCTGCGCGCGGCCGATGCGCACCGAGGCCGCGCCATCGCCGGCTGCGAAAGGCGCGGCGAGGGTCAGCGGATAGACGGTCGACGCGAGCGAACTGCAGACCAGCCTGCCGTCCGCCGCGGCTGTCGTCAACCCGGTGAATTCGGGATGCGCTGCCTGGAAATCGCTGAAGATTTGACCGCAGCGGCCGGGGTTCAGGGCGCGTATGTTGCCGCGCGCCGCAAGGGCACCGAGCATCCGGCGCGTATCGTCGAGTTGCCGCGCCTGCGTATTCGCCGCGGCCTGCGCCAGGTTCAGCGCCAGCATTTCGTTTTGGATGTAGATCCGGGACTTGTCGTGCTCAGCGTTGCGGTAGAGCGCCAGCAGGAGCGGCACGAGCAGCAGGGCTGCCAGCAGGATCATCAGGCTGCGTGTCCGCCACCCGCTTGCCGGCGAGGGAAACGGCGTTCTTTCGGCAAGATTTCCGGCGAAGGTTGGCATGGGCTCTGCGGCCTTCTATTCGCTGCTGCGCTTGGATTTCTGGGGCAGTGACCAGTCGCCCCCATATTACCAGAAAGTAATAGACGCAATACTGACCGAAGGTAATAGACCAACCGGCCCGGACGGGCCGGCCGAAACGCCCTTCTACTGGAGCGGTTTCGCTTTCGCCGCCCGTAGCACCACCAGCGCGCCTTCAAAATCGAAGACGTCGATGGCCGACAGCAGCGCCGCCGCGGCATCGCCGAGCAGCGCGCGCAACAGCTGATTTTCCGTCCGGGCCAGCGTGCTCGCGGCAATATCGCCGGCCTCGAGGTGGGCTTCCAGAATACGCAGGACTTCGGCGCCGCGGGCCGTGTCGAGCACCGCCGGTGTCGCGATCGGCGGCTCGCCATCCGTCACCTTCTTCAGGCCGTCGATCAGCTGGCCGAGCCGCGTCGCCATTTCGGCGCAGCCCTTGTCGAGTTCGTCGCGTGCGGCCTTCTGTTGCAGCGCGGTCAGCAGCGCGGCAGCAGCGCCGGCCACGGCGGTCGCGCCGATCAATCCGGCAGTCCCTTTCAGTGCATGGACAAGCTGCTCGGCGACGCTCAACTCGCCGAAGCGCAAGGCGTCGGGAATCTTTCGCAGATCGGGTTCGTGGCCGCGTACGAAAAGCGCCAGGACCTGGGCGTACTTGGTTTCGTTGCCGCGCACGCGCCCCAGGCCGCTGTCGATGTCGAGGCCGACGACGTCGGCCAGCCGCTCGCGCAAGTTGATTGCCGGGCCGACCGCTGCCGCGACCGGCAGCGGCGCCATGTCGGCGTTCTCGCCCCGTTCACGAATTTTCGCCTTCCCTTTCGCGCCCGCACGCGCCAGCCATTTTCCCAATGCCGCATAGAGCGTGTCCGAATCGACCGGCTTGGTGATGAAATCGTCCATTCCGGCGTCGAAGCACTGGCGCCGGTGTTCGGGGAAGGCGTTGGCGGTTATCGCCAGAATCGGCATGCCGACCCGGCCGGGCATTTGGCGAATCGCGCGCGTCGCCGCCAGGCCATCCATCTCGGGCATCTGCACATCCATCAGAACGGCCGCGTAGGCGGTCGTTCGCACCTTGTCGACGGCCTGCCGCCCGTTGAGCGCCGTATCTGCGTCGAGGCCGACGCGATGCAATAGCAATTGGGCGATTTCAAGATTGAGTTCGACGTCATCGACGACGAGGACGCGCGAACCGGAATACTTGCGGAAGATCTCGTCTTCGTGAAATCCCGCGGCTCCCGGATTCTTCGCCGGCGCGTCCCTGAAATCGGCAAGCTGGGCCGCACGCTGCATCGCGTCTATGTTTCTCGAATATTCGGTCATCGCGGACTCAGGTCTCAATCCCGAAGTGCAAGGCAATCGCTTCGAATTCCTTGCAGCCCTCGAGAAAGCTGTCGGTAATGTCGGGGTCGAACTGGCTGCCACGCCCTGCGGCGATGATTCGCCGAACCTCGGGAATCGGCATGGCTTCCTTATAGACCCGTTTGGAGATCAGCGCATCAAATACGTCGGCGACGGCCATCAGGCGCGCTGAAAGCGGGATATTGTCACCGGCCAGGCCGTCGGGGTAGCCACTGCCATCCCAGCGTTCATGGTGCCAGCGGACGATTTCCTTGGCCTGCGCGAGAAACTCGACCGATGCGTCAAGGTCGCGTTCGGCCAGCGTGATCGCCTCGCTGCCGAGCACGGTGTGCGTCTTCATGATTTCCCATTCGGCCGGCGTGAGCTTGCCCGGTTTGAGCAGGATATGGTCGGGAATGCCGACCTTGCCGATATCGTGCAGCGGCGCCGAGCGCGCCAGAGTCTCGATGTATTTGTTGTCGAGCGTCGCGGCAAAACGCGGATGCTTGGCCAGGCGGTTCGCCAGAGCCAGCACATAATTCTGTGTCCGCTGGATGTGGCAGCCGGTCTCGCTGTCGCGCGTTTCGGCGAGATGCGCCAGGGCGCGCATGCTGACCGCGGAAATCAGATCGTTCTCGCGCAGACGGCGCGCCACTTCGGCCTCCAGCGCGTGGTTCTGATCGAGCAGCCAGTGGCGGGCATGGCGCAGCAGCAGCTGATTGCGCACCCGCGCGAGGACGATCGCCGGCCTGATCGGCTTGATGATGTAATCGACGATGCCGGCATTGAAGGCGCGCTCCTCGTCCTCGGCCTTGTCGTGCGCGGTCAGGAAGATGACCGGAATATCGTGGGTAAAAAGATTGTTGCGCAGGCGCCGCAAGACCTCGTGCCCGTCCATTTCCGGCATCATGATATCGAGCAGGATCAGCGACGGCTTGGGCGATTGCGCGGCGAGCTGCAGGGCCACGCGGCCGCAGTTGGCGACGCGCACATGATAACCGGCCTCGGCGAGCAACTCGCCGAGCTGCAGGAGGTTCTCGGGCGAGTCGTCGACCACCAGCAGCGTTTCGTCATCGGTGCTGCGGCGGTGCAGCGGCGATGCGACTTCCTCGGCCCTGCGCATGACGAGGCTAGGCATCTAGAGCACCGCCGCACCCGCCAACGCTTCGGTGTTCACGCCTTCGGTCCCGGTGAGCTGGGCGATTTCGTCGATCGACAACACCTTGTTGATGTTGAGGATGATGACGAACTTGCCGCCGACCTTGCCCATGCCGAAGATGAAATCAGCGCGGATGCGTGCGCCGAAGGTCGGCGGCGGCTCGATTTCCGAACCCGGAATATCGAGCACTTCCGAGACCGCGTCGACCATGATCCCGATGTCGTGCCGGGTGGCCTGCTCGCCGGCGCCGCTGCCCAATTCGTCGGCAACTTCGACGATAACGATGCAGGTGCGCCGCGAAACCTCAGTCGGCTTGCCGCCAAAGCGCGCGGCGAGATCGATCACCGGAACGACGCTGCCGCGCAGGTTGATCACCCCGCGGATGAAAGTCGGCATCATCGGAATCTCGGTCAGGTGGCCGTATTCGATGATCTCCTTGACGTTGAGAATGCCGACGGCGAACATCTCGCCGCCGAGCAGGAAGGTCAGGTATTGCGAAGGCGATCCGTCGCCCAGGGCGATGGCGCCCCCCGCCTGAGCGGTACCTTGTGCTTGAAGCTGTCCCATGATGGTTCCTTGATTTCGTCATTCCGGCGAAAGCCGGAATCCAGCAATCCGGCGGGGATTCCCCCGCACTTCTGGATTCCGGGTCAAGCCCGGAATGACGCGGTGGTTGATCACGTTCAGAAGCGCTCGAAATCGCCTTCTTGCGCCGGACTGGCAGCCATGCGCGCATTGACCACTTTGATCGCCGGCTTGCCGCGTGCCGGCGCACGCGTAGTGCGTGCGTTCTGCGAACCATCGTCAAGCCGGAAGAAGGTCATCGTCTGCTGCAACTCGTTGGCCTGCGCGCCGAGTTCTTCGGCGGTCGCCGCCAGCTCTTCGGAAGCCGACGCGTTCTGCTGCGTCGTCTGGTTGAGCTGGCCCATCGCCCCGTTGATCTGCGCGACGCCCGAGCTTTGTTCCTGGCTCGCCGAAGCGATTTCCTGGACGAGGTCGGAAGTCTTGCGGATCGACGGCACCATTTCGGTGAGCAGCGCACCGGCGCGTTCGGCCTGCTTGACCGAGGAACTCGCGAGGTTGCCGATCTCCTGCGCGGCGATTTGCGAGCGCTCGGCGAGCTTTCTGACTTCCGCGGCAACCACCGCGAAACCCTTGCCGTGGTCGCCGGCGCGCGCCGCTTCGATCGCCGCGTTCAGGGCCAGCAGATTGGTCTGGTAGGCGATGTCGTCGATGATGCCGATCTTGCCGGCGATGCTCTTCATGTCGTCGACCGTCTTGCTCACCGCCTCGCCGCCTTCGGCCGCTTCCTTGGCCGATTTGCTGGCCATGCCGTCGGTGACCTTGGCGTTCTCGGTGTTCTGCGAGATCGACGCGGTCATCTGTTCCATCGACGAGGTCGTTTCCTCGACCGAGGCTGCCTGTTCGGATGACGATTGCGACAGCGACTGCGCCGTCGCCGAAACCTGGCCGGCGGCATTGGTCAGCGCGTCGGCGGCGGTGTTGATCTGGGTGATCGTATCGACCAGCTTGGCGATCGTGTTGTTGATCGCTTCCTTGAGGCTGTTGAAGTCGCCCTGGTAGGTCTTGGTGATGGTCTGCGTCATGTCGCCCTGCTCGAGTGCGGCCATGACCCGCTGCACGTCCTGGATCGGCGGCACGACATTGTTGAGGATGTTGTTGACGCCGGTGACGAGCTGGTTCCAGCCGCCGACGAAAAGCTCGGCGTCGGCGCGTTTCTCAAGCTCGCCGGCCGCCGCCCCCTTGATCAGGATGTCGGTCTGGGCAAGCAGCTCGCTCATCATCTTGACCATATTGTTGAGGTTACCCTTGATCACGTTGTACTGGCCCTTATACTCGGTGGTGATCACCGGCGGGATGATCCCCTTGGCCACCTTGTCGACGTAGTCGGCGGTGACGTTCATCGGATTGACGATATTGGTGATCGCCGCATTGACGCCCGAAACAAGCTGGTTCCAGCCGCCGACGAAAAGGTCGGCGTTGGCGCGCTTGTCGAGTTCGCCGTCGGCCGCGCCCTTGATGATGATGTCGGTCTGCGCGAGCAGCTCGCTCATCATCTTGACCATGTTGTTCAAGTTGTTCTTGATGACGTTGTACTGGCCCTTGTACTCGGTGGTGATCACCGGCGGGATGATGCCCTTGGCCACCTTGTCGACGTAATCGGCGGTGACGTTCATCGGGTTCACGATGTTGGTGATCGCCGAATTGACGCCGGTGACCAGCTGGTTCCAGCCGCCGACGAAGAGGTCGGCATTGGCGCGCTTGTCGAGTTCGCCGTCGGCCGCGCCCTTGATGATGATGTCGGTCTGGGCAAGCAGCTCGCTCATCATCTTGACCATGGCGTTCAGGTTGTTCTTGATGACGTTGTACTGGCCCTTGTACTCGGTGGTGATCACCGGCGGGATGATGCCCTTGGCCACCTTGTCGACGTAGTCGGCGGTGACGTT
>CAISOB010000086.1 GCA_903886975.1 uncultured beta proteobacterium | reverse complement strand
GGCCCGCCTCACTTTGGCGTATAGGTCCACTTTGTACATCCTCTCTGCCTTCCTCGATCCATCACAGATCAAAGATTAGGCATCAGGACTGGCTCCCACTACACCGCCACGTGGCTACCTTTCATTCCGGCATTCACAATCAAGATCAATATGCTGCTCGAAGAGTCCGGCTGGCGGTTCTTCGACCACGCCACGGGCAAGGCCAATATCGTTCTCGAACCCAAGGTCAAGCTGACCAAGGCGGTCATCGATGCGCTGGGTGCGAACTTCGAGGAATCCAGTAAGGGATTCATCGACTTCCTGCTGCTCGACGGAAATGGTTTCCCGCTGCTTGTGCTCGAAGCCAAGTCGGAAGACAAGAATCCGCTGGTTGGCAAGGAACAGGCGCGTAAGTACGCCAAATCGCAAAACTGCCGATTCGTTATCCTCTCCAACGGCAACCTGCATTACTTCTGGGATCTGGAGCAGGGCAACCCGCACATCATCACGCGCTTCCCTTCACCGGACTCGATCAAGGACTACCATCGCTTCCAGCCCAATCCGCAAAAACTCATCACCGAGTCGGTCGGCAAGGACTACATCGCCCTGACACAGATGCCAGGCTATGCCACCGAGGCGGGCTGGAGCAACCCTGCCGAGCGCGACGCCTTCATTCAGAAGAACCGTCTGCGCTTTCTTCGCGATTACCAGAAGCGAGCCGTCGCGGCGATTCAGGACGCCGTCGCCGAGGGCCATAGCCGTTTCCTGTTCGAGATGGCCACCGGCACCGGCAAGACGCTGACCGCTGCCGCCGTTATCAAATTGTTCCTGCGCACCGGCAACGCGCGGCGAGTGTTGTTTCTGGTGGATCGGCTCGAACTTGAAGATCAGGCCAACAAGACATTCATCACCCAGCTCAAGAATGATTACACCTCGGTGATCTACAAGGAGCGGCGCGACGAGTGGCGCAAGGCCGAGATCGTTGTCACCACAGTGCAGTCGCTGCTTTTCAACGACAAATACCGGCGCCTGTTTTCGCCGACCGACTTCGATCTGGTGATTTCCGACGAAGCGCACCGCTCCATCGGCGGCAATGCCCGCGCCGTGTTCGAATATTTCGTTGGCTACAAGTTGGGCCTGACCGCTACGCCGCGCGACTACCTCAAGAAGTTCGACGCGAGCAAACCGAGCACCCGCGACCCGCGCGAGGCCGAGCGCCGCCTGCTGCTCGATACCTACCGCACATTCGGCTGCGAATCCGGTCAACCCACCTTCCGCTATTCGTTGCTCGACGGCGTGCGCGATGGCTACCTCATCAATCCAGTGGTGGTCGATGCTCGTACCGACATCACCACGCAACTGCTCTCCGATCAGGGCTATGCCGTCGCCGTGCCGGTTGCAGTGGGGGATGCGACCCAGGAAAGCTTTTTCCAGAAAGACTTCGAGAAGAAATTCTTTTCCGAAGCTACAAATCGTCTCTTTTGTTCTACCTTCCTGAAGAACGCGCTGCGTGACCCGGTCAGCCACGAACTCGGCAAGTCCATCGTCTTCGCCGTCAGCCAGAACCACGCCGCCAAACTAACCCAACTCTTCAACGAACTGGCCGACACCCTTTGGCCCGGCAAGTACCAATCCGATTTCGCCGTGCAGGTCACCTCCCTGATACCGGACTCGCAGCAATACACAATCAACTTCACCAACAACAATCTGCTCGGTTCGGCCAACTTCATCGATGCCTACAAGACCAGCAAGGCCCGCATCTGCATAACCGTCGGCATGATGACCACTGGCTACGACTGCCCGGACATCCTCAACCTTGGCCTAATGCGGCCGATCTTCTCGCCGTCGGACTTTGTGCAGATCAAGGGGCGAGGCACACGCAAGAACGACTTCCTTGAACAGCTTTTCGACAAGCCCTTGAAGGCCCAGATTGGCAAGCAGGAGAAGACGCAATACAAGCTATTCGATTTCTTCGCCAACTGTGAATACTTCGAAGAGAAGTTCGATTACGACGAGGTGCTGAAACTTCCCCGGCTAGGTGCGGGCGAGGGGAATGGCGACGACGGCGGCACGACGGTAGGCCCGAACGGTGAATACATCCACGGCGGCAGCGATGCTATCGCCCACTTGGCCGAGGAACCCGTTGGTGCGCAAGGGATGAAGATCGACCGCATGTTCTTCGAAGGCTTCGAGAACACCGTCAAAGCCGATTCGGTCTTGCAGCAGCAAGTCGAAAACGAGCAATGGGATCAGGCCATCGATTATGTCACCACCCACTTGCTCGACAAACCGGCCGAGTTCTATACCCTGGACAAGCTACGTCGTGCAGCGGGGGTGGATCGCCGCCTGACTCTGCGTGAGATTCTGGAAAAAATCTTCGGCCTGATTCCCTATTTCAAGGGCAAGGACGAACTGCTCGAAGACGAGTTTCAGAAATTCCTGCTCGACCAGCCGCCGGATGCGCTGAACAGCCACGCCGCCGCCATTGTCGCTATGAAATACTTTTTCAAAGCCTATGCCACCGATGGCCGCCTGCGCGACATCATCGAGAAGGGAAAGTTGACCGATCTCAACGTCAATCCCGCCTTCAGCATGGCCGACTTCAAGGCCGTGCCCAAGGAGTGGCGCAACAAAATCCCAGAGTACGTGAAAGACTACGTACCCCTCAATCAGTTCATGCAATAGAAAGCCGCTTCGCTCATGCTCGATTCAGACACCAAACGCCGCATCGACTCCTGCCGTGACATCCTCGTCGGCAAAGTGCCCGACCCTAAATCGCAGGTCGAACAGATCACCATCGCACTGATCTATAAATTCATGGATGACATGGATGCCGAGGCGGAAGAACTCGGCGGCGCGCGCAGCTTCTTTGCCGGGGAATACGCCAAATACGGCTGGGCCAAATTGATGTCCCCCAGCCTCGGCGGCCACGATGTGCTGAACCTGTATTCCGAGGCCATCGGCAAGATGACCGAAAACCCGGGCATCCCGGCCTTATTCCGCGACATCTTCAAGAACGCCTATCTACCCTACCGCGACCCGGAGACGTTGCGCAGCTTCCTCAAGGAAATCGACGCCTTCACCTACGACCATTCCGAACGTCTGGGCGACGCCTTCGAATATCTGCTCTCGGTGCTCGGCAGCCAGGGCGACGCCGGCCAGTTCCGCACCCCGCGCCACATCATCGACTTCATGGTCGAAGTCATCGACCCGCAGAAGCACGAAAGCATTCTCGACCCGGCCTGCGGCACGGCGGGCTTCCTGATATCGGCCTGGAAGCACATTCTCAAACACAACAGCAAAGCGCGCGCAGGCGACCAGCTCACCCCGGACGAGCGCCAGCACCTCGCCGCCAACATCCACGGCTACGACATCTCGCCCGACATGGTGCGCCTGTCGCTGGTCAACATGTACCTGCACAGTTTTACCGACCCGCACATCGTCGAATACGACACGCTGACCAGCGAAGAGAAGTGGAACGAGACGGCGGACGTCATTCTCGCCAATCCGCCCTTTATGTCGCCCAAGGGCGGCATAAAGCCGCACAAGCGCTTTTCCATCCAGGCTAAGCGCAGCGAAGTGCTCTTTGTCGATTACATGGCCGAGCATTTGTCATCCACCGGCCGCGCCGCCATCATCGTCCCCGAAGGCATCATCTTCCAGAGCCAGGCCGCCTACAAGCAACTGCGCGAACTGCTGGTGAAGACTTCGCTGGTGGCGGTTGTCTCGCTGCCAGCCGGTTGCTTCAATCCCTATTCTGGCGTCAAGACATCCATCCTCATCCTCGACAAATCCGTCGCCCGCCGCAGCAACACCATCGCCTTCTTCAAGGTCGAAAACGACGGCTACGGCCTCGGCGCCCAGCGCCGCGCCTTCGACAAGAACGATCTGCCGCAGGTGAAGGCTGAACTTGCTGACTACCTTCAGGCGTTGCGCAGCGGCAAAGCGGTTGATGAACTTCAGCCGACTTGCGGACTGATTGTGGCGAAGGAAAAGCTTGCTGCGAATGGCGAGTACAACCTGAGTGGGGAGCGGTATCGGGAGGGGGCGGCCTCCAATCATTCCTTCACGCTGGTCTCTCTCGGCGATGAGAGCCTCTTTCGTGTGGAGAGCGGTGGCACTCCCAAGTCCGACGTTGAGGAGTATTGGGGCGGTGGCATTCCTTGGGCAACCCTTGTCGATCTTCCTGCGACCGACTTCATTTCAGAAATTACCGAGACGAAGCGGACGATTTCCGACAAAGGCTTACGTGAATCTTCAGCGAAGATGATTCCGGAAAACTCGGTTGTTGTATCGACCCGAGCGACCATTGGCCGTATTGCCATCAACCGTATCCCCATCGCGACGAATCAAGGCTTCAAGAATGTCGCAATAGTAGATTCAGCACGGGCAGTACCAGAGTTTGTCGCGCTCGCACTTATCAAGCTTGTGCCGACAATGAAAGCCTGGGCGACGGGTGGTACCTTCGCGGAAATTTCAAAATCCAAATTCTGCGAACTCACAATCCCCCTGCCGCCGCTGGATGTGCAAAAAGAAGTCGTGGCTGAGATCGAGGGCTACCAAAAAGTCATCAACGGCGCCCGTGCCGTCCTCGACAACTACCGCCCGCACATTCCCATTCACCCCGATTGGCCGGTGGTACGACTTGCCGACGTTTGCGAGACCATTACTGACGGCGACCACCAGCCGCCGCCAAAAGCCTCAGAAGGGGTTCCTTTCGTCACGATTACAAACATCAATGACGAGCATGAGCTGGATTTCACGAAGACCTTTTTCGTCCCGGAGTCCTACTACTCAAACTTGAATGCCAATCGAAAGCCACAAGGTGGTGACATTCTTTATACGGTCACGGGATCGTATGGCATCCCTGTGCTCGTTCCTGAACACATCAGGTTCTGTTTCCAACGCCACATTGCTCTGATTCGAACCGGGCCACAGCTTCTGAATCGGTTTCTACTCTCACTGCTGGCATCTCCGTTCATGCTTCAACAAGGCCATGAAGCCGCCACAGGTGTGGCGCAAAAGACGGTGTCCTTGAGTTCATTGCGTGGCTTCCAAATTCCCCTCCCAACCCTCGCCACTCAGAAAGCCATCGTCGCCGAGATCGAGGCCGAGCAGGCACTGGTGGCCGCCAACCGCGAGCTGATCGCCCGTTTCGAGAAGAAAATCCAGGCCACGCTAGCCCGCGTCTGGGGCGAGAACGCGTCAGCCCCTACGGAGACGTGAGACATGGTCGCGGCATTCGGCTTCACGACTGAGCTTGAGGCGAAGGTAGCCCAACAACTCAAGTCGCAGCGCGTCGGCTATCTCCTCGGCGCTGGTTCCTCGTACCTTAACGGGAACGGTTACCCACTCGCGTTCCAACTTTGGGACCTCATTAAGGACTCGATCACAGATCCCTCGAAGCGTGATGACATTCAAGCCAAGCTCAATAGTGGCGCAAACGGGATTGAAAGTGCTTTGGACCTCTTGGACGATGGCGGGGCAATCGATACCCCGTACCGGCATCTGGTAACTGACGCGCTAGCGGAACTGTTCATGTCCAAGACTCCGCCGCTGGAGCTGCACGGCGAATTTGTCCGTCGGATTGCGGGACACGCAGACCCGAGCGTCAAGGTATTCAGCCTCAATTACGATCCGCTCATCGAGAGAGCGTCTGCACATGTCAGGGTACGAGTGATCGACGGCTACCTCGGTGCGGAGCATTCATACTTCGATCCTGCGGTATTTGAGGAACGCATTGGGCGGATTCGCGGGACGCATAAAGGCAAACAGTTCGACGAAACCGTGAAGCCCATCCACCTCCTGAAGCTCCACGGATCGCTCGGTTGGTACGAGTGCCCGACTCACGGAGTTCGCCGGCGCGGGTACGATGTTGGGCCGCCGGCCGGAACAAAGAGGCTCATGGTTCCGCCGCAACGCAGGAAAGCGGCGGACACGATGAACCCGCCATACTCCGCGCTTTGGTCCATTTTTCGCGGTTGCTTGGCACACAACGCCGCACCAATCAACCGACTCGTATGCATTGGGTACGGGTTTGCCGATGAGCACGTGAATGCAGTCATAGAAGCTGCGCTTGCCCGAACCGACTTCACGGTTTTGATCTTCACCAAGGCCCTCAGTGCAACCGCCTGGAATCGATGGAGCCCCAAGGCCAACGTAATTGTAGTTACCGAGACACAGTGCTCTCTGAAGGGAACAACAGGGCCGGGACATACCGACCTTTGGAGCTTCGAACGTCTCGCAAAGGAGGTATGACTAATGCCGCAACTCGCCAAAACCGTGATCGGATACGTCGTCGATGTTCAGGGGAATCAGCTCACGGCTTCACTCGTCGAAGACGATCAGGGACGTGCACCGACTATCACAATTGGTGACGAGGATATTCTTGTAGGGCAGCTCGGCTCGTACGTCGCCATCCGGCAGAACGATGTGAACATTGTTGCCGTCGTCACGCGCATGACGGAACAGGAGGCACTAGCTGCGCCAACGATCGAGACGCCAGGCGAGGACACCGCACGATTGCCCTTCGCGAAGCGGATCGCGCGACTCACGCCGATCGGCTCCATCTGTGTCGATGGGCAGTTTGACCGTGGAGTCGGCCAGTATCCGACAACCGGCGCTGAAGTTCATGCGATCAGTTCCACGGATATCGCCAAGATGTTTGAGCGCTTTCAGGCAAAGGGCTTTTCCGTGGGGACGGTGGCGACACATCCGTCGCTAAAAGTCTGTCTCGACCCATCCAATTTGTTCGGGCGTCACTTCGCAATACTCGGGCAGACCGGATCGGGAAAATCTTGGACGGTGGCCGCTTTGGTCCAGCGCACGGTGGCCATCATGCCCCGCGCCCACATCATCATCTTGGACTTACACGGGGAATATTGCTGGAAGAGGGAAGACGGGAGTCGACATTACGCCTTTGAAGATACGATTGTCCGGCATGTTGACGCGAGAGAATTGGAAATCCCGTATTGGTTAATGACCTATGCAGAGCTATGTGATTTGTTGATCGAACACAGCGAACGGGAGGCGACAAACCAGACGGCATTCTTCCGGGATTGTCTTTTTGAGGGGCGACAGAAAGAGAATAGTTTACCCGCAGCCGCGCTTGGGCTACCAAGAGTAACGGTAGACACGCCAATTTACTTCTCTTTGGACGAAGTTATTACCAAGGTCAGAGAGAAAAACATCGAGCGCGTAGGCAACCGTCAAGGGCCTATGTTCGGTGATTTCGATCGCTTTCTAATGCGAATCGAAAGTAAGCTCAATGACACGAGGTACGATTTCCTTTTGAAGCCGACCAAGCGCAACAGCTCTGCGTCATTGTCAGCGATGTTGCGCGATTTCGTGGGACTCGGCGCGCAGAAGTCTGCTGTTACAGTAATTGACTTGTCATCGGTGCCATTTGACGTCCGCCCTACAGTCGCCGCCCAGATTGGCCGATTGGCTTTCGAGTTCAACTACTGGAACCCAAAGTACCGTGAGTTTCCAATTCTCCTAATGTGCGAGGAGGCGCATGCTTACATTCCTCGCGCAAGCGAAAGTCAGTTCGCCGGTTCCAGAAAGTCGATGGAGCGCATCGCGAAAGAGGGACGTAAGTACGGTGTTGGCTTGGCGATCGTTAGCCAGCGCCCACACGAGGTATCCGAAACAGTCCTCGCCCAATGCGGAACATTCATTTGTCTGCGTATAACGAATCCCGCCGATCAGGCCTATGTCCGTAGCCTCGTTCCCGAGAGCGAAGGAGACTTGGTCAGCATCCTTGCAGGTTTGGGGCGTGGGGAAGCATTGGTTCTTGGCGAGGCTGTTCCACTTCCGACGCGGCTCCAATTTGACAAACCGAACCCGACGCCCAACAGCGACGACGTGGACTTCTACTCAATGTGGATAGATGGTCCGACGGAGCTCGACGTGGACGCCATTGTCAAGCGGTGGCGTAGTCAAGAACGATGAGCCGCCCATGGAAGAAGCCACCGAACTCGCCGCATTCCTGCCGATCTCCTTCCAGACGCCGAAGGAGCAGGAATACATCGAGTTCTTGTGGGAGGCCTTCGAGACGAATTACACGCACGGCAAGTACCAGTTCGCCTTCTTGGCTTACCACATGCTCACCATGAGCTTCATGTATTTCAACATCTGGCAGATCAAGCAGAATCGACCGGATGACTTCGAGAAAGGGCTGATTGGCTTCGGCAGGGAGGTTGAAAAAACCATGATGGGCGCGTCCTCGCCCTTCGTGTTCAGCACCGTGAACGAGCGCAGCATCCTGCGCTTGCTCAAGCTCATTGCTTGCGACAACGGCAAGATCGGCACCTATGCCAAGCTGGTGGATGACCGTAACGAAACCGCCCACCCGAACGGCCAGATTCTCTATAGCACCCAAGCCGCACTCGAAACCAAGATTGCCGAAGTGCTGCGGGTGGTGGCAGAAATCCAGGCCCACTCAAAACCCATCATTGAGAATTGTTTCCGGGCCTTCCTGCTTCAGAATCACGACCCCGACGAGCGCGAATATGCCGACGATGCTGACCAAATCCGTGAGGTGCTGATTCACGCCAACTACCTGTCGCAGAAGGATGTGGAAGTCTGCTTGGGGTTCGACATCGATACTCTCGCCGCCAACGAAAACTTTGGAGCCATCACCACTTTGTTCGACGCCTTCGTGCTGGCCTACAAGCCCGATATGGCATGACCTCGCCGCTCTCCAATCTGCTCGCGCGTGGCTACTTCCCCAAGGAGTTGCCCCCGCCGTTCAACACGAAGTCGTTCGGCGCTTTCGCGGATACGGCGCCGGCGGTGCTGCATCTGGACCTCACCAAGAAGGGAAGCAAGTCCAACCTGACGACATTGCCGGCGATTCATAACCAGGCCCGGTCTGGAACCCTCCGAAGAAAACTGACCATACCCAATCCGGTCAACCAGTATCAGATTGCTCGCGCTGTCGTCGAAGGATGGGGGACGCTGAAATCTGCGTGTGCCATATCGCCGATTTCTCTGACCACGCCGCGATACCTGAAGCATGGTCACCGCGCCATTAATACGCGCCACGCATTTGATGCAATGCCCGTGGCGCGGGCGCGCTCCCGAGTCGCGTCCCGATACCTGCTCACCACTGACCTGAGCCAGTTCTATCCAAGCATTTACACCCATTCGATTCCTTGGGCGCTGCATATCAAGAGCGTGGCGAAAGCTAAGCAGAATGACTACTCTCTGCTGGGCAATGTTCTGGACTTGGCGATACGAAACGGCCAGGACAAACAGACAGTCGGCATCCCCATAGGGCCGGATACGTCGCTCGCCATCGCCGAGGCCATTCTTTCCTCCGTGGATACCAAGCTCGGCGGGACGATCACTAAACGCGGATTCCGCTACATCGACGATATTGGCTGTGGTTTTCGGACGATAGCCGAGGCGGAAGAAACATTGGGACAGTTGCAGCATTTGATCGGCGACCTTCAGCTTCAATTGAACCCGAGGAAGACCCGGATTACCGAACTCCCTTCGGAACTTGAGGCGTCCTGGGTTTCGCATCTCCGCTTGTTTGCCTTCCGTGCAGTGTCTGCAGGCACCCAGCAAACGGACCTGCTGAGCTATTTTGGGAGGGCTTTCGAGTTGGCCGCGAGTAACCGCGAAGAGGCCATTCTTCGTTATTCGGTCCAGCGCACGCGGTCGGTGAATATTTTCGAGAAGAACTGGGCGCTCTACGAAAGCCTGTTGCTTCAATGCCTGGCCGTTGAGCCCGGGACAGCGCCAGCAGTGATTGGTGAGCTATACAAATATCACCTGCGCATGCCGCTTGATTTGTCCCGCATCGCAGAATCCTTGCAGCAACTGATCGAGCACCACGCGCCACTGCATCATGGCAGCGAAGTGGTCTGGGGGCTTTGGGGCGCGATCTGCCTTGGCTGCATACTTGACGCAAAGACCGTAGAGCAGTCCCTTCTGGCATCCGACCCCTGCGTGGCCCTTTGCGCCCTGCATGCAATATCGAAAGGGCTCGTCCTCGGGCCGGTGGATGTCTCGGGCCTTGAGGCGCTGATGCACGAGGGGGAGTTGCGCGAGAGTCAATGGCTTCTCGCCTACGAGGCGAATTTGAAGGGTTGGCTCCCCAATCTTGGTGGTGTCGACTTTGTAGCCGCCAGCAAGCATTTCGGCCCGATGAAAGCGGCCGGCGTTTCGTTTTACGACGAAGCCGCTACCCTTCCGATCACAGTCAAGCCGGTCGTGGCAAATGACTACGTTGGTGCCGATGATGATTTCGATCTTGAGCTGGACTACTTGCTTGGGAATGTTTCGGGTTAGCTCACCGCTGGCACTGCGGCCGACGGGCAGTATGCGACTCCGCATGCAAAGGCCAAAAATGGCGCTGGCGTCTTGGCAGACTCGTTAATCGCCGAATGTCCGTTGAGCAATTCATAGCGACCAGAACCGACCGAGGTAAGAGTGGCAGCAATGGCCGATGAGCGGGCCGATGGGGTTGCTTAGGCTTTGGCCGCTTTGTAATCCGTTTCCGGTCAACAGTAATGCAAACGGACGGTCATGTCCGATGCAATATAATGGTCAATTACATGCAATACAGCAGTCGCCTTTTCCGATCAGGCAAAAAACCCGCTGATCAGGAAGTTTCCATTCCACTCAAATCACTCGTAGGCAAATTTCATGGACACGCCGGCGTCCTGTTCTCAGTCGTTCAGCGCGTCAACCGATGGCCAGCTTGACTGGCTTACCGACGCGGCTGAACATTTCCACCAGCGTGTCAATGGTGAACTTGGCTGTATTCTTGTTCACCACGTCGGACACGCGCGGACGCGAAATCATCAGAATTGCGGCTGCCTCGGCTTGCTTCAGGTGATGCTCGGTAATCCAGGTGGACAGCTCGTCCATCAGTTGCTGCTTCAGCAACTGGGTGTCGTTGATCTGTTTGCGAGAAGCTGCTTGCAAACGCTTGGCTTCAGCGGGTGCGAAGCCAAGCTCCAGGAAGAGGTTCGCTCCCGGCTTCGTCACATGGCGGATTTCGGTGTCGATCTTCATTTCTGTGTCTTTCTCGCGTTGACCACGGCGCGGTAGCGCGCCTCGGCAATGCCCTTGTCCTGCTTGCTGGTCACCTCAGTCTTCTTCTGGAAGCAGTGCAGGACATACACGGCTTCCTCGAACTTGGCGATGCACATCACCCGATATATGCCGATGGCCTCCCGAACGCGGATTTCCTTGGTGCCGGCCCCGACATCATCGAACGACTTCCAGTCATCCGAGTCCAAATCAACTTGGACCTTATCCAACTGGAAACCAGCGGAGCGACGTGGGTCGTCCGGGAATGCCAACAAGTCGTCGTAGGCGGAAACCGCCCAGCGAATCTATTTTTTGTCGCTCATTGCTTCATTGTGTATAAACTTTTATACACATCGAGAACGGAAGTCAAACGCTTCAAGCATGGTACGTATTGGGCCGGGGCTCCGGCAGTCGCATCGTCCATCGTATACTGTCACAGTCCAGCGCCGTGCCGCGTAGTCCTCTTGAAAACTACGCTCGCACACGACGGGCTATGCCCCAGTATTCGCCCTGATTTCGTGGGGCAAATTTGGGGCAATCCGAGCGCCAAACTATGCCCATCTATGCCAATTCGACCTCCGCGAGGCGGTGGCCTTCATCATCCTAACCCGTTGCTGCAAAAGAAAAAGTCGATCTCTGGCAGCGCACCGAGTCAGTGTCCCAACACAATCGGTGTGTGATTGTCGAAGCTGTCCAAAGTTACTCCGGCTCATTCAAAATGTTGCTGCTTAAGCGTGGCCGCTAGAGTCTCATGAAAATGCGTTTTCACCGAAATTGCCCGCCATGCTGTGCGATTTTGCCTGTGATTGGCCTGAACAGCCAGGCTATCTCTCTTGACACTACAAGCGCGAAACAAGACACTGTGCCGGTATAACAGGGGTGTGATCTTACGCTCCTCCAGGCGGCACACGTCCCGATGCCAGGCCGAGGAACGAGCCAACGGTCTGCCGTGCGACATAGGTGGCAGGAACCCCCGAGTTCTGAGAGAGGAAATCGCGATGGATATTTCAAGCGCCACGGGACAGGCCTTGCGTGTCGCCGTTCTGGCCGACGATTTGACCGGCGCCGGCGATACGGTCGTGCAGTTCGCCCAGCGTGGCTGGCCGTCCTATCTGCAGCGCTCGACTGAGGTTCCACCACTGCCCGCGCTCGCGGCGGTCGGCCAGTCGCTCAACACCAGGGCATTGCCCGGAGAGGAAGCCGCGGCGCGCACGCGGGATGCGACGAGAATACAGCTCGATGCCGGCGTCACGCGCCTTTATATGAAGATCGATTCGACCATGCGCGGCAGCGTCGCTGCGCAACTGGCCGGCGCGTTGGCAGCCTGGCGCATGGCGCACCCTGGCGCCTTCGTCGTTCTCTGCCCGGCCTATCCGGCGATGGGGCGAACCATTCATGACGGGCGGCTGTGGGTGAATGGCGCGGCGCTCGAGGACTCGCCGGCGGGAAGCGATCCGGTCACCCCGATGCGCACCTCGGTATTTACCGAATTGGTTCCGGGCGCAGCGGTTGTCGGCATGGGCCAGGCCGGCGAACTGCGTGCGGCGATCACCGCGGCCGCGCGCAAACATGACGTCGTCGTTGTCGAAGCCACAGATCAGGCTGCTCTAATCACCCTCGCCGAAGTTGTCGCAAAACTCGGCTCACAGGCACTGCCCGCCGGTTCCGCAGGCCTCGCGCTGGCGCTGGCCGACGCCTGGCATCCGCAAGGCGGGTCGGCGGCGCGGCCGGCGGCGCCAAAGACCGGCGGGAACATACTCTTGCTGCGTACGTCGGCCAACGCGGTGTCGCGCCGGCAGGTGGCGCGCCTGTTCGAAGAACTGCCGCCCGCGACCGTCACGACGCTGTCGCCGGCGCTGGCCGACCTCGCCGACGACGCGAGCGCCGATTCTTGGATCGCGCAACTGCGCGCTGCCCCGCCCGGGCTGGGCCTGCTCGTTCTCGAAGCGCCGCTCGAACGCATCGCCGGGGCCTCGCTCGTCGACGCCAGTCGTCGCGTCGCGCGTATCATGGCCTCCGCCGTCGCGTCTATCGTCGCGCGCGGGCAGGTGCACACGCTGGTGCTCCTCGGCGGCGACGGCGCCGATGCGACGCTCGACGCGCTCGGCGTCATGAATCTGCATGTCATACGCAACATCGTCGAAGGCGTGCCCGTCGCGGAAAGTGTCGCCAGTGACGAAGAGAAACTTGTACTCGTGACCAAGGCCGGCGGCTTCGGCGATGAAAATACCTTGCTCACCGTTATAAGATGGCTGCGCGGCGAACTGCCGGAGATTTAGTGAAAGTACGCCGCATGCGGCCCGCATGAACAGAACTTACAAGGAATGGATTTGATCTGCGCATTGCGCAGCGGTCCAGAACAAACGCCATGTCACAAGCTAGCCCGTCTTTACCCGTCCTCGCCGTCACCCTCGGCGATGTCGCCGGAATCGGTCCGGAGATCACCGCCAAGATGCTGCTCAAGCACCCGGAGCTGCGCCAGATCTGCGTGCCGGTCGTCATCGGCGACGCCGATGCGCTGCGCCGCGGCGCGGGCATCGCGGGGCTCGATCCGAGCGCCGTACGTGTCATCGACGCGCCGCGCGCGGCGAGCAACAATCCGGCGATCATCGAGCTCATCCAGACCGGGCCATCGCTCGGCCATGTACTGCCGGGCAAGATTGTCGCCGACGCCGGCGACGGCGCCTACCGTTTCGTCGTCAGTGCCTGCGACCTGGCCAAGGCCGGCGCGGTCGACGGCATCGTCACGCCGCCGCTCAACAAGGCGGCGATGCATCTGGCCGGACACTATTACCCTGGACACACCGAACTCTTGGCCGAGCAATTCGGCGTCAAGGATTACTCGCTGGTGCTCTCGGCAGGTGATCTCTATTTCTTCCATCTGACCACCCACGTTTCGATGCGCCAGGCAATCGCCCGCATCACGCCGCAGCGCACGACTTCGGTGATCGATCTCGTCGCCGCCTTCTGCCGCGCCCTCGGCAAGCCGGATGAGCCCATCGCCATGGCCGGCCTCAACCCGCACGCTGGCGAGAACCGCCTGTTCGGCGACGAGGAGGCCGATATCCTCGCACCCGCCATCGCCGCGGCGCGTGCGCGCGGCATCAACATCACCGGCCCGCTGCCCGGCGATGCGGTCATCCCGGCCGCCGTGCGCGGCAAGTGGAATATGGTCGTCGTCTGCTACCACGACCAGGGTCACGCGCCGTTCAAGGCCGTCTATGGCGACGACGGGGTCAACATCACCGTCGGCCTGCCGGTCGTCCGCGTCTCGGTAGACCACGGCACGGCGTTCGACATCGCCGGCCAGGGCATCGCCCGCGAGGCCAGCCTGATCCTCGCGACGCAACGCGCCGCAGCGCTGGCCAAGGGCTGGGGCGCGGTGTGGGAAACGGCGAGGTCAGCGTCGAACGCCTGAAACGATCGTCATCGGCCGAGTGTATTGAGCATCGTCATTCCGGCGAACGCCGGAATCCAGGCTTTTTTGAGGCCCGAACTGGGTCCCGGCCCCGGATTCAAGCATTCCGGGGTGACGTTCTTTCGCCGGGACGACGGTTCATGCCGGCGCGCTGCGGCCGCGGACGATGCGCAGCGCCGCGCAGGCCGCGCCGAATCCGTTGTCGATGTTCACGCAAACCAGGCCCTGCGCGCAGGAGGCGAGGGCACTGTTCAGCGCCGCGCGTCCCTGCGCGGCGACGCCATAGCCGACCGAGGTCGGCAAGGCAATGACGGGAGCATCGACAAGGCCGGCCAGGACGCTGAACAGCGCGCCCTCCATGCCGGCAACGGCGATTACCACGGAGAACGAGCGGATCTCGTCGATGCGCTTCATCAGGCGCCACAGTCCGGCCACCCCGACGTCGCTGATCAGCGTGGCGTCATAACCGTAAAAGGCCAGGGTGCGCTGCGCTTCGCGTGCCACCGGCAGATCCGAGGAACCGCCGCAGACGATTCCCGGACCGCCGAGCAGCGGCCGCTCGATGTAGCGGTGGAAAGCGGTCAGCGACAAGGGATCGTGGTCGAGTCCGGCGCGCAGCTCGCCGGGCAGACTGGCGAATTTCTCTGCGCTGAGGCGGGTCAGCAGCAGCGGGCGCTGATCGGCAGCGCGCAGGATCGCGGCGATCTGTTCTCCGGTCTTGCCTTCACAGAGGACGGCCTCGGCAATTCCGGTGCGCTCTTCGCGCGCCCAATCGATCTCGAATTCGGTCATTCCTGCGGCCTGAGAAATGCCGCGCCGCGCCGGTAGGAACGGATACCGGCAAAAGGCCGGCTGGCCTTGGCGCACAGCGCGCCTATCCGTTCTTCGACCAGTTGGCGGTCGGTGCCGAGCGGTAGGGTTTCGCATTCGACATAGACACCGGCGGCGGTAATCCGGCAGCGCAATGCACTGGCGCCGGGCATCATGTCGAGCAATAGGATTTCGGCGTCCTCGATGAAGCGCAAGGCCGCCGCGTCGACGCCGATGCCGGTCTCGATGCGGCTCGCCAGGCAAGGCTGCGCCGGCAACGCGGCGAGATCGTCGAGGCCGAACATCTTGGCCAGCGCGTAGACGTCGGACTTGCTCAGGCCGGCCTCGACGAAGGGATGGAGGACCTTGTTGCGCTGTGCCGCCTCGAGACCCGGACGATAATCGCCGAGATCGTCGACGTTGGTTCCCGAGGCAATCGTCAAGCCGGTCACCGCGGCGATGCGCTCATAGAGGTGGGACTTGCAGTAGAAGCAGCGGTTCACCGGATTGCTGCGATAAGCCGGATCGGCGAGTTCGCCGGCATCGACGACCTGCAGGGTCCAGCCGTGGCGCTTGGCGTGCGCCCGTACGCGCTCGGTGGCGAGGCCGGGAACGGCCGGCGACACGGCGTGCACCGCGGTCATCGCGGTGCGCGCGTGGCCGTGCGCGACGTGCGCCAGCACCATGCTGTCGACACCGCCGCTGACGGCGATCGCGAGCTCCGCGTGCCGGTCGAGGATGGAGACGAGGTGCTGGAGTTTTTCGGCAGTGGTCATGGCTTGTTGTTCTCGTCTTCGCCGAGTTGTTTCATGCGCCGCCGGGCTGCGAGCCCGGCAAAGCGCGCGATGTCGTCGCTTTCGACCTTGAGCGAGGAGAGGCCGTCGGGACGCTGCGTCCGCTTGCGCGACAGGCGCTCGCCCGCGACGGCCAACGTCTCCTGACTGCGCTGCAGGCAGACGCGCCGCTCCTTGCGCCAGCGCAAGCCGATCGTCGTCGTCTCGAGAAAGCAAAGTTTGCACACTTCAGCAAAGGCCGCGGGTTTGACCAGCAAGCGGAAGTCACTCATGGTCCGCCCCTTCTTGCCCTGCCGGATCGCGGTCGTGAGGTCGATGACGCCGTCGGCGGCGCGCAGGCGGTCGGCGGCGATGCCGATCTCCTCGCCGCTCATGTCGTCGATGTCGAAGCTGACGACGGTCACTTCGTCGTTCTGTTCCGCCGCGCCGCTTTGCGCGAACACCAGCGCGCGCAGGATATTCGGCATGCCGCCCAACTCGCGCGTGCCGGCGCCGCTGCCCGTGGCGATGAGCAGCCCGCCGACCGCTAGGGCGGTCTGTTCGCCGGCCAGGTGCGCGATGATCGCCGCGCCGGTCGGCGTGACGCGCTCGCCGCCGACCCCGTCGTCGCGCCAGCGAAAACCGCGCAGGATCGCCGCGGTGGCCGGTGCCGGAACCGGCAGCAGGCCGTGGCGGGTGCGCACCAGGCCGTCGCCGCGCGGCAGCTCGGAGACGCTCCAGGTGCATGGCGCGAGCGCCGCTGCGATACTGCCGGCGGCGACGATGTCCATCAATGAATCCCAGTCGGCGATCTCGTGAAAATGCACCGCCTCGATCGCGACGCCGTGCATTGAGCTCTCGGCTTCGGCCAGCCGGCGCAGGATGGCGATCGCCTGATCGGCGGTTCCGGGATGCAGCCTGGCGCCCTCGATGCGGCGCACGATATCGGGAAAATGCACCGGGTTGTCGTGGTGGTGATGGCCATGGCCGCCATGCGCATCTTCGTGCTCATGGTAATGCGCGTGCGCCGCGACACCGTCGTCGACGAGCGCAAAACGCCGCACGGCGATACCGCCGCTTAAGCCCTCGCTCAGGGTCGGCTGCCCGCAGTCGGCGGGCATCGCCGCGGCGAGGTCGGCGAATACGCGTTGCCGCAATTGGGGCAGGGCGTCGAGCAGCGCGGCGACGAACATGTCGCCGGCCAGCCCGCCGACCGCGTCGAGATGAACGTGAGCAGGCTGCGAGTTGAATTCAGACACGGATCTCAGACACCCTCGGCAAAAACTGGAATCACGTAAGGCCCTTCGGGGATGAAAGCCACCGCTTTGTCGCCGTGCCGTTCGACACTCGCGGCGATGGCCTCGTCGACCGAGTCCACGAGTTCAACGCCCGTGATGTGGCGCTCTTCGGCGCCGAGGCCGGTGGTGTACAACTGGACGGTGCTGACACGCATCGGCTTGAGCTGCATTTCGGTCTGCCACTCGTCGATTTCGGCGAAGGACTTGGCCTTCAGCATTGCCAGAAAGCGCTCGGGCCCGATATCGACCAGCTTGGTTTGGGCCTCGCGGAATTCAGGCGAACCGAATCCTTCGGAACAAGCCGAGGCGATGATCAGCGTGCCGCCCGGCTCGAGGATGTCCATCGGCGTGACCATGCCCTTGACCGTCTGGTAGTAGGTCTTGTCGAGCGGATAGCCGGCCGACGAGGTGACCACGGTCTTGAAGCGGCGCGGCACCTTGATCACCGTCGAATCGACGACGAAGTCGACTGCGGCGAGGTGGCTGGCGATGACCTCGCCGAAATTGACGTAAATCAGGTCGCGGTCTTCATCGATCACGGTGTTGATCGAATAGATCTCGCCGATCTTGCGCACGATTTCGAGCTGCTCTTCATGCAGCGGATTCTTGACGAGGTTGCACTGGATCGCCAGCGGGTCCTCCATGAAGCGCGCCGAATGGAAGGTACGTATCGTCTCGTGGTGCGCGACGCCGGGCGCGACTACCTTGCGGCCGCCCGACCAGCCGGCCATGAAGTGCGGTTCGATGAGCCCGGACACGATGCGCAGGTCGGCATCGATGAAGCGCCGGTCGATCTTGACCGGCGTTCCGCGCGTGGTGTGCCCCAGATCGACGTGGTCGGCGTCGTTGCGCGCGAAATGGTTCTCGACGCGAACCGTTTTCTGCACCCAGGGGTCGCCGACCAGTTCGGCGAGTTCAGCACCTTCGTTGGCGCGGTGCAGCCCGGTCGCGACGATGATGGTGATTTTGTCCGCCGGCATTCCCGCGGCCATCAAGATTTCGATCATCGGGCGCAGGAACAGCTTGTTGGGCACCGGCCGCGTGATGTCGCAGATCAGGATGCAGGCGCTCTTGCGGCCCTTGGCGAGTTGCGCCAGCGGCGCGGCGTCGACGGGCGAGGCCAGCGCCGCAGCGATGGCTCCCGGCTGGTCGGCGAGTTTGGGCAAGACAACCTTGCGGATGATCGTCGGTGTCACGTCTTGTTGGAGGCGCACCTTCAGGTGGCCACGACCGTAGGCAATATCGACGGAACCGCTCATGACGAGTCTCCAAATTATTGTTTCCCGCCGGCAGAGGCAACCGCCGGGAACCGATGCCTTCACCGCGCCGAAGCCGGAGCGCTTGTGCTCCGGAAACTGAAGGAAGGAATTGAAAATCCGGATCGGTCCGCGAGGTCAGGAGCGGGGGAAGTTTCCGCCGGCCTGGCGAAGCGCAGACGACCGTATTTCGCTTAACGCTTCGATTATACTGAATCGCCGCGCGCCGCGTGGAACCTCTTGCGCCGCGCGCCGCTAGCGGCCGCTGGGGGCGGTGGCGCAATCCTGGCGGGCGAGCCGCAGGGCCAGCAGGAAACTGCCGGCAATCAGCACGACCATGCCCATCCCGAAGGACATTTCCTTGCCGGTGCTCCAGGCATCGACAGCCGGTGAGACCAGTTTCATCACGCCGAAAGCGCTGACGATCAGACTCAGGCCGGAGACGACCAGGCCCATGACGCGCGAGGCGATCAGGGCGGCCTGGTCGGCGCGGGCGATCAGCCGCGCGATCCACAGGCCGTTGATGCCGTCGGTCAGCAGCATGCCGAACATGAACAGCAGGGCGAGCGTCAGCGCCTGCTGCCAGCCGCCATACTGGGTCGCGGTCAGAGCGAAGAAAGCGGCCTGCGACAAAGTATCGAAGGAGAGCGCGAACAGCGCGCCGACCAGTGCCATCAGCAGCGGGTTGGAGACACGGCTCAGGTTGCCGAGCAGGCGCCCCTTCAGACCCACCGGCTGCACCATTTCATCCGGCCGCGCGCGCAGTACGGCGGCGAGATTGAGACAACCGAGCGCGGCCAGGAAGGCGATTGAGATCAGCGCGCCGAGCGTGCCAAACCATTCGGGCACGTCCCAATGCCCGGCAAGCGCTGTGACGCCGAGTGCGATGCCCATTACAACCGCGCCGTGCCCGAGCGAGAACAGGGTGCCGCAATAGCGCGCCAGGCGCGGCCTGGCACGCGCGTTGTAGCGGGTCAGTCCGTCGATGGTCGCCAGATGGTCGGCATCGAAGCCGTGTTTCATGCCGAGCACGAAGGTCAACATCAGCAGCGACAGCCAGTCGGTCGCGAGCGGCGGCATCAGGAATTCCGTATGATAATTCTTATAAGTATCATACTACTGATTACCGCCGAGGTAAAATCGTTTGATCTTCGCGGGCGCGGGGCAGGCCCGGTCAGCGTGCCGGTCGGTAATGGATGTGCGCCTTGCCCTTGGGATCGTGGCGGTGGCTGTGCTGCTCTGCGGTTTCCAGCGCGATCACGTTGAGCTTGCCGTGGCGCACGCCGCTCTCGGCCATCAGCGTGTCGGCAAAGCGCTGCACGTCTTCGGTCAGTCCGCGGAGGATGACCGATTCGAGGCAGTTCTCGTGGTCGAGGTGGCTGTGCATGGCGGCCACGGTCAGGTCGTGATGGTCGTGCTGCAGGCCGGTCAGGCGCTCGGCCAGTTCGCGCTGGTGATGGTTATAGACATAGGACAGATTGGCGACGCAGTAGCGCGGCGGCGAATTGCGCCGGCAGTCGCTCTCGATGGCCTCGCGGATGAGGTCGCGAAATGCTTCGGAACGGTTGCTGTAGCCGCGCGCGGCGATCAGTTCGTCGAACTGTCGTGCCAAGGCTTCATCGAGCGATATGGTGAGCCGTTCCATGGTTACGCTCCCGCGCAAATCGAGGCCATCAGCATAGCAGTTGTGCCGCGCTCCGGCGCATGCGGCGGCACGATTGCAGTGCCAAGTTGTCTGCTGCTAATATACGCGCTGGGGATTCACTCATCGCGGGGAAACAGTCCGGCCCGGTCAATATTTCCAAGAACCGGCAGCCGATACTGGCGTGTGTGAAAGGCAGCGAATCGATGGCGCGAGACGGCGAACAAGACCTCGAACAGCCGCAAGCGGATGCTGCCGGCGGCGAGCATACCGACAATGGCCTGCGCTATGTCGCGATCGGCGCCTCGGCCGGCGGCCTCGATGCGCTCAAGCGCTTCTTCGGCGCGATGCCGGCGCATCCGGGACTGGCCTTCATCATCGTCGTGCATCTGTCGCCGCACCACGCGAGCCTGCTTGCCGAGATTCTCGCCAATTCGACCACAATGCCGGTGACGCAGGCCGGCGAAGGCGACCGGGTCGAGGCGCAGCATGTTTACGTCATTCCGCCGAATCACTTCCTGCGCATCGAAGGTGGCGTCCTGCACCTCGAGCCGACGGTATCAAGGCCGGCCGTGCCGATGCCGATCGATTATTTCATGCGCTCGCTCGCGGCCGACCAGCAGGGCGCCGCGATCGGCATCGTGCTCACCGGCGCCGACCACGACGGCACGCTCGGGCTCAAGGAAATCAAGGCGGCCAACGGCTTCACCATGGTCCAGGATCCGGATACCGCACAACATCCGAACATGCCGCAGAGCGCGCTCGCGGCGCAGCCGGACCGCGTCCTGACGATCGAGGAAATGCCGCAGGCGCTGCTCGATTTCGTCAGCCACCTGGCAGCAACGCCTGCGGTGGACAGCGCGGGTATTGCCGCGCTCGACGAGGTGCTCGACATTCTGCACGCGCGGACCGGTCACGATTTTCGCGGTTATCGCACGCCGATGCTGATGCGCCGTTTTCGCCGGCGCATGGCGCTCAAGCGGCTGGACGGGGCGCCGGCCTACCTCGAACTGCTGCGCCAGGACGGCGCCGAAGTGCGGGCCCTGGCCGACGAGTTTCTGATCGGCATCACCGAGTTCTATCGCGAGCCCGAGGCCTGGCAGGTGCTCGACGAGCAGGTCGTCCCGCCCTTGCTGCAGAGCAAAGCCGGCGAAGACCCGATCCGCGTGTGGTCGGTCGGCTGCGCTTCCGGGCAGGAGGCCTACTCGATCGCCATGCTGCTGCAGCAACGGGTGTCCGGCGACGACGGAATCGGCAAGGTGACCGTCTTCGGCACCGACATCGACGCGCGCAGCCTCGAAATTGCGCGCGCCGGGCGCTACCCGGCGAATATCCAGGCGACCATGCCGCCCGAGCGGCTGCAACGCTTCTTCACGAAATTGGAGCAGGCCTACGAGGTGCGCAAGGAACTGCGCGAAGCGGTGCTGTTCGCGCCGCAGAATCTGCTCTCCGACCCGCCGTTCTCGCGGCTCGATCTGATCATCTGCCGCAACGTGCTGATCTACCTGCAGCCGCCGCTGCAGCAGAAGATCATCGAACTCTTCCATTTCGCGCTCAATCCGGGCGGCTATCTGTTTCTCGGCAAATCGGAAAGCCTTGGCCTGCAGGCGATGCAGTTCGAACCGATCTCCCGCGAGTGGCGCATTTATCGCAGCGTCGGCACGCGCACGCGCCTGCCGCGCGACCTGCCGTCGGTCAGCCGCGAGCGTCTCACGGTCGGGCAGGGCGCCGGCGCGGGCGCACGCACGTCGGATCCGGCGGCGATCATGCGCAAGCTGCTGCTCGACGGCCATGCGCCGGCGGCGGTGCTGGTCAGCCGCGACCTGCGCGTGATCTATTTCCAGGGGCGTACCGAACAATACCTCGAGCCGCCGTCCGGCGAGCCGAGCTGGGACCTGCCGTCGCTGGCGCGCGAAGGCCTGCGCATCAAGCTGCGCGCCGCGCTGCACCGCGCCATCAGCGACGAACAGCCGGTGTCGGCCGACGCCACCGTCAATCGTGACGGCGAGTTTTTCGACGTGCGCATCGCCGTCGAACCCGTCAAGGAGGCCGGCATCAGCGGCATGCTGCTCGTCACCTTCCACGAGCGGCCGCGCGATATGGCGGCCGATGCCGCCGGCGAAGTGCGCGAGCTCGACGAAGCGGGCACCTTGCGCCAGCTCGAGACCGACCTGACCAATACCCGGCGCGAACTGCAGGCCGCCGTCGAAAATCTGGAGACGAGCAACGAGGAGCTGCGCGTCAGCAATGAAGAGGCGATGTCGACCAACGAGGAACTGCAATCGTCGAACGAGGAATTGCAGACTTCGAAGGAAGAACTGCAATCGCTCAACGAAGAGCTCAACACGGTCAATAACCAGCTCGAAAGCAAAGTCGAGGAACTGCAGCGGAGCAACGACGACCTGAACAATCTGCTCGGCAGCACCGACATCCCGATGCTCTTTCTCGACGGCAATCTGCGCGTCAAGCGCTTCACCGCGTCGTCGAAGCGGTTGTTCAAACTGCTCGATCTCGACATCAACCGCCAGCTCTCCGATATCGTTTCGAATCTGAGCGACGACTCGCTGCTCGTCGATGCAAAGCGCGTCTTCGAGAGCCTGGTTCCCGACA
Source organism: uncultured beta proteobacterium (assembly GCA_903886975.1). GTDB lineage: Bacteria > Pseudomonadota > Gammaproteobacteria > Burkholderiales > Rhodocyclaceae > Propionivibrio. The sequence continues at coordinate 12,230 of CAISOB010000086.1, read as the reverse complement.
GCCGCGAGGTGCAGACCGACGCCGGCGAGGTGTACCTGCAGCGTATCCTGCCTTACCGTACCGGCGAGGATCGCATCGACGGCGTCGTCGTGACCTTCACCGATATCACCGCGCTGCGCCGGGCTACCGAGGAACTGCGGCGAGTGGCCATGGCGGTCCACGATTCCAATGACGCCGTCATTGTTTATGAACTCGACGGCCGCATTCGCGAGTGGAACAAGGGCGCCGCACGAAGCTATGGCTATGGCGCGGACGAGGCCCAGGCGCTGAACATGGCGGCGCTGATGTCGCCGGCGCTGCGCGAGGCGGAAATGGCAAGGATCAAGGCGGCGCAACAAGGCCGGGAAGTCCGCTCGTTCGACAGCCAGCGCGTGACGCAGAAAGGCGCGCTGATCGACGTCTCGCTGACGGTGTCGCTGCTGCGCGATGAACAGGGCCGGCCGTGGCGCCTGTTGTCGACCGAGCGCGACATCACCGAGCGCAAGCGCCTGGACCAGGCGATGCGCGAGAGCGAAATGCGTTTTCGTACCCTGGCCGACAACATTCCGGCGCTGATCTGGATGGACGACGAGGCGCGCGTCGGGCAATACGTCAATCGCGATTTCGCCGAGTTCAGCGGCCGGCCGGCCGAGACCTTGCTGCGCGACGGCTGGCTGCAGCTCGTTCATCCGGACGATGTCGAACGCTTCGGCCATGACTACAGCAACGCTTTCCGCAGTCGCTCGGCATTCGATGCCGACTTCCGCTTGCGGCGCGGCGACGGCCAGTATCGCTGGGTGCACTCGACGGGCGTGCCGCGCTACCAGGACGACGGCAAGTTCCTCGGCTGCGTCGGGCTGATCCTCGACATTCATGAACGCAAGCTCGCCGAGCAGGCGCTGACGCGCGCCGATCAGCGCAAGAGCCAGTTTCTCGCCATGCTCGCGCACGAGCTGCGCAATCCGCTGGCGCCGATCCGCACGGCGGTCGAAGTGCTGCGGCGCAGCGGCGAACTCGACCAGAAAGTCGATTGGGCCGCCGGCATCATCGATCGGCAGACGCAGCAGCTCTCCGGTCTCGTCGACGAACTGCTGGATGTCGCGCGCATCTCGCGCGGCAAGATCGTGCTGCACCGCGAGCCGGTCGAGGTTGCGGTGATGGTCGAACGCGCCTGCGAGACCGCGCAGCCGCTGATCGATGCGCACCGCCACCAGCTGAGCAAGCTGCTGCCGGCAGCGCCGATTTACGTCGAAGGCGACCTGCTGCGTCTCGGCCAGGTCCTCGGCAACCTGCTGACCAACGCCGCGAAATTCACGCCCGACGAGGGCCGGATCGAGGTGCGCGTCGAGTCGGTTGACGGCGCAGCGGTGATCAGCGTTCGCGATAGCGGCGTTGGCATTGCGCCGGAAATGCTGCCGCAGGTCTTCGATCTATTTACCCAGGTCAATACCGCGCTCGACCGCGCACAGGGCGGCCTCGGCCTCGGTCTCACGCTGGTGCGCGAACTCGTCAAGCTGCACGGCGGCACGGTCGAAGCGCGCAGCGGCGGGCTCGGCCTGGGCAGCGAATTCGTACTGCGCCTGCCGCTCATCGCCGCGCCGCAGCGCCGCGAGCCCGGCCTCGGACCTCGCCGCACGGCGGGCGCCGCGCTGCGCGTGCTGGCCGCCGATGACAACATCGATGCCGCACAGGCGCTGGGCATGCTGCTCGAAATGGTCGGCCATGAAGTGCGGGTGGTGCACGACGGTCCGGCGGCGCTCAAGGCGATGGACGATTTCGCGCCGGAGGTGATCCTGCTCGACATCGGCTTGCCGGGGATGGACGGCTACGAGGTGGCGCGGCGATTGCGCGCGCGTAGCGACGGGCAACAGGCGCTGCTGATCGCGATCACCGGCTATGGCCAGCCCGAGGACATTTATCAGGCCAAGAGCGCGGGCTTCGATCACCATCTGATCAAGCCGCTCGATCCCGATGTACTGCTCGCGCTGATTCAGAGGACAGAAGACAGAGGACAGGGGACAGAGAGGGGCGGTCAGCGCAAGCCGGAATGACGGCGCGGCTTTTTCTGTCTTCTGTCCTCTGTCGTCTGACAATCAGGCCGACAGCGCCGGCGTGCGATGGGCGTCGATGACCTGCAGGATCTGGGCGAAGACCTTGGGCGTGCCGGCGATGAGATTGCCGGTCTTGAGATAATTTTCGGCGCCGGACAGGTCGCCGACCAAGCCGCCGGCCTCGGTGATTAGCAGGCAACCCGCCGCGATGTCCCACGGCAGCACGCCGAATTCCCAGTAGCCGTCGAAGCGGCCGCAGGCGACGTATGCGAGGTCGAGCGCCGCCGAACCGGTGCGCCGCATGCCCGAGGTGCGCCGGGTGAATTCCTTGAAAATCGCCAGGTAGGCGTCGAGGTGCTCGAAGAAGCGGAAAGGAAAGCCGGTGACGAGCAGCGCGCTTTCGAGCTTGAGGCACTTCGTTACGCGGATGCGGCGCTCATTGAGGAAAGCGCCGCCGCCCTTGCTGGCCGTGAACATCTCGTTGCGCGTCACGTCGTAGACCACCGCCTGGGTGACTTGGCCCTTGCAGGCCAGGGCGATGGAGACCGAATAGTGCGGGAAGCCGTGAATGAAATTGGTCGTCCCATCGAGCGGATCGATGATCCACTGGTAATCGCCGCCGGCGCCCTGGCCTGCGGCCAGGCCCGACTCTTCTGCTAGAATCCCGTACTCCGGATAGGCCTCGCGCAACACCTCGATGATCGCCGCTTCGGCGGCCTTGTCGACTTCGGTGACGTAATCGCTGTGCTGCTTGGTGGTGATTTTCAGGTGTTCGACGTCGTGCGCGGCGCGGTTGATGATCTGGCTGGCGCGGCGCGCGGCCTTGACCATGATGTTCAGAGCTGGATGCATGGCGGGTCTTTAAAGAATACGACGGGCGGTGGTGCTGCGCGCCCGGGTCGTCAGTGGAATTGTCTATTTTAATATGAAGCAGCCTCCGGCGTCTCACTCACCGCCGCTCTCGGCGGCCGGCACACTTGCCGGCATTCGCATTGTGCTCTCGCATACCAGCCATCCGGGCAATATCGGCGCGGCGGCGCGAGCGATGAAAACGATGGGCCTCTCGCAGCTCACGCTGATCAATCCGAAAAGTTTTCCCGATGCCGAAGCGGTGGCGCGCGCTGTCGGCGCCGACGACATCCTGCTCGGCGCGAGCGTATGTTCAAGCCTTGACGAGGCGCTCGCCGGAACGGTCTTTGCGGCCGCCGTCTCGGCGCGCCAGCGCAGCCTCGGGCCGCTGCCGCTGCCGGCGCGCGCCGCGGCGCCCGAGCTGCTGGCGCTGGCCGCCGCCGGCGAGGTGGCGCTGGTTTTCGGCAACGAGACGGCCGGCCTCTCGAACGCCGACGTGCAACGCTGCCAACGCACGATCTTCATTCCGACCAATCCGGAATACACTTCGCTCAACCTCGGTGCGGCGGTCCAACTGCTCTGCTACGAACTGCGCCTGGCGGCCTTCGACGGGCAGCCGCCGGTGCTCAGCAAGACCGTGCCCTTCACGTCGCCGCGCGCCAGCAACGAGGATGTCGAACGCTTCTACGCCCACCTCGAGCGGCTGATGATCGCCACCGATTTTCTCGATCCGCGCCAGCCGAAGCGTCTGCTGCCCAAGCTGCGGCGGCTTTTCGCGCGCGCCGAGCTCGAGCGCGACGAGATCAACATCCTGCGCGGCATTCTCGACGCCGCTGAAAAGAAGATGCGCTGAGCAGACGACGCCAGGCGAACGTCGTCCCGGCGAAAGAACGTCACCCCGGAATGCCTGAATCCGGGGCCGGGACCCAGAAGGTGCTTCAAGAAACCTGGATTCTGGCTTGCGCCGGAATGGCGGTGCACCGTGATCCGTTGGCTGACGAACCCCGACGGGCATTAACACAATCGTTCTTACCCGAGTTTAATGTTGATGGAATCGGTCGGGTATTCTACAATTACCCCCTTGTGCTTTATGGAGAATCGATTTCATGTTCAGCCGCCTGCGCGAAGACATCCGTTCGGTGTTTGACCGAGATCCAGCCGCCCGCACCGCGTGGGAAGTGCTGACCTGTTATCCGGGCGTACACGCGGTCATCCTGCATCGCCTGGCAAACTGGCTCTGGAGTCTGCAGCTGCGCTGGCTCGGACGCCTGGTTTCGCATCTGGCACGCTTTCTTACCGGTATAGAGATTCACCCGGGCGCGACCATCGGCCGCCGTTTCTTCATCGACCACGGCATGGGCGTGGTGATCGGCGAAACGGCAGTCATCGGCGACGACGTAACGCTGTATCACGAGGTGACCCTCGGCGGCACCTCATGGACCAAGGGGCGGCGGCACCCAACGCTCGAAGATGGTGTCGTCATCGGCGCCGGGGCGAAGGTACTCGGGCCGATCACCGTCGGCGCGCGGGCCAAGGTCGGATCGAACGCTGTCGTGGTCAAGAATGTTCCCGCCGGAGCAACAGCCGTCGGCAACCCGGCGCGCATCATCGACGGCGAACTGGCGCAAAAACGCGAAGAAAAAGCCGGTCAGATGGGTTTTTCGGCCTACGCCCTGGCCGGCAACCAGGATGATCCGCTGGCGAAGGCAATACACGGTCTGCTCGACCATGCCGTCGAAACCGACCGGCGCATCGAGCTTCTGGTCAAGAAGCTCGAGGACACCGGCGTGTGCGTGGAAGACGAACTGGCCACGGCCGACAAGTTTGATCCGAAATACCTGAGTAAAATCGTTGACTAATTTATGCGAGCTGTTGCATTATAGTTGACTGAGCATGTCGGGTATTAACCAGGAGGACCTATGCGATTGACAACCAAGGGACGTTTTGCCGTGACAGCGATGATCGATCTGGCGCTGCGCAGCGACGACGGGCCGGTGACTCTAGCCGGAATCAGCGAACGGCAGAAGATTTCACTCTCGTATCTTGAGCAGCTGTTCGGCAAATTGCGCCGCCACGCGCTGGTCGACAGCGTGCGCGGCCCGGGCGGCGGCTATTGTCTGGCGCGACAGGCGCGGGAAATCACCGTTGCCGACGTGGTGCGCGCGGTCGATGAGCCGCTCGACGCGACCCAGTGCGGCGGCAAGGAAAACTGCAAGGACGAGGAACGCTGCATGACGCACGAGCTATGGACGACGCTGAGCGCGAAGATGTACGAATACCTGACTTCGGTCGCCCTGTCCGACCTCGTCGAGCAGCAACTGAAGAAGTCCGGCGGCGAGATCGCGGTGCTCAAGGATGCGCGTCGCGGCGGATCCGGACGAGCCAAGGCCATGGCGGTATCCGCCTGAGTTGCATGTTCGCGCCTGTCTATTTCGATCACAATGCGAGCACCCCTCTTGAACCGGCGGTGTTCGACGCCATGTTGCCCTGGCTCACGGCGCGCTTTGGCAACGCCTCGAGCCGGCATGAATACGGGCGGGACGCACGGCGGGCGATCGACGTGGCGCGGCAACAGGTTGCCGCAGCCGTAGGCGCCGATGCCACGGAGGTGATCTTTACCAGCGGCGGATCGGAAGCCAACAACCTGTTCATCAAGGGCGCTGCGGCGTGCCTGAAGCCAGGACTCCTGGCGGTGAGCGCGATTGAGCACCCATGCGTGATCAAACCGGCCGAACAGCTTTCGCGGCGCGGCTGGTTGCTGCACAAACTTGCAGTCGATGCCGACGGGCGCATCGATTGCGGGCAGTATGAGGAAGTAATGCGGCAGAAGCCGAAACTGGTGTCGGTGATGCTGGCCAACAACGAGACCGGTGTGCTGCAGGACATTGCGGCGCTGGCGCCGCGAGCCAGGGCGTTCGGGGCCGCGTTTCATACCGACGCGGTGCAGGCGGTAGGCAAGGTGGCCGTTGATTTTCGCGCGCTGAATGCGGCCGGGGTGGGCGCCATGACGCTTTCGGCGCACAAGATCGGCGGGCCCAAGGGCGCAGCGGCGCTGGTCCTCGACAAGCGCATCGAGATCGAGCCGCTGATTGCCGGCGGCGGGCACGAACGCGGCTTGCGCTCGGGAACCGAGAACGTTGCGGCGATCGTCGGCTTTGGCGCGGCGTGTGCGCTGATCGGACAGCGTCTGGCGGCCGCCGGGCCGGAAATGGTCGCCCTGCGCAGCCGCTTAGAGACAGGTTTGGCGGCGATCGGTGCGACGCTTTTTGGCGCCGGCGCCCCGCGCCTGCCAAATACGGTATATTTTGCCTTGTCCGGGCTCGATGGCGAGACCCTGGTCGGGCACCTGGATCGGGCTGGCTACGCGGTGGCCAGCGGCGCGGCGTGTTCGAGCGCCAATCCGGAGCCTTCGCATGTGCTGGGGGCGATGGGCGTGGTGCCGGAACTGGCGCGCTCGGCGGTGCGCATCAGCCTGGGGGCCGGGAATACCAGAGAAGAAATTGAAGGTTTTTTGATGAGCTTGCAAATGACCGCAGCCAAGCTGCAGCGGCTTACGGCGATGGCGGTCTAACTGAATGGAGAAAAAATAATGCTGAAGCTGCCGATCTATCTCGATTACTCGGCAACCACGCCGGTCGATCCGCGCGTGGCGGAGAAAATGATTCCGTATCTCGTCGAAAAATTCGGCAACGCGGCCTCGCGCTCGCATGCTTTTGGCTGGGAGGCCGAAGCGGCAGTCGAAGAGGCGCGCGAGGAAGTGGCTCGACTGGTCAACGCTGATCCGAAGGAAATCATCTGGACCTCGGGTGCGACCGAGTCGGACAACCTGGCGATCAAAGGCGCCGCGCACTTCTATGCGGGCAAGGGCAAGCATCTGATCACCGTCAAGACCGAACACAAGGCGGTGCTCGATACCTGCCGCGAACTCGAGCGCCAGGGTTTCGAGGTCACTTATCTCGACGTGCTGGAAAACGGCTTGCTCGACCTGGCGGTACTGCAGGCGGCGATCCGTCCGGACACGATTCTCGTTTCGGTGATGCTGGTCAATAACGAAATCGGCGTCATCCAGCCGATTGCCGAAATTGGCGAAATCTGCCGCGCCAAGGGAATCATCTTCCACGTCGACGCGGCGCAGGCGACCGGCAAGGTGGCGATCGATCTTGCCGCGCTGAAAGTCGATCTGATGAGCTTTTCGGCGCACAAGACCTACGGTCCCAAGGGCATAGGCGCCCTGTATATCCGGCGCAAACCGCGCGTCCGCCTCGAAGCGCAGATGCACGGCGGCGGCCACGAGCGCGGTTTCCGTTCGGGCACCCTGGCGACGCACCAGATCGTCGGGATGGGCGAGGCCTTCCGCCTGGCGCGCGAAGAAATGGCGGTGGAAAACCAGCGCATCGGCGCGCTGCGCGACCGCCTGCTCAAGGGGCTGTCGGATATCGAGCAGGTGTTCATCAACGGCGACATGGAACATCGCGTCGCGCACAACCTCAATATCAGCTTCGCCTATATCGAGGGCGAGTCGATGCTGATGGCGATCAAGGATCTGGCCGTGTCATCCGGTTCGGCCTGCACTTCGGCATCGCTTGAACCGTCTTATGTGCTGCGCGCGCTCGGGCGCGAAGACGAGCTGGCGCACAGCTCGATCCGCTTCACGCTGGGCCGTTTCAACAGCGAGGAGGAAATCGATTACGCCGTCAAATTGCTGCACCAGAAGATCGGCAAGCTGCGCGAACTTTCACCCTTGTGGGAAATGGTGCAGGACGGCGTTGATCTGAACACGGTCCAGTGGGCCGCGCATTAAAGTTGCAAATACAGGAAAACAAATCATGGCTTACAGCATCAAGGTTCTCGATCACTACGAAAATCCGCGCAACGTCGGTTCCTTCGGCAAGGACGAGGACGGCGTGGCGACCGGCATGGTCGGCGCGCCGGCCTGCGGCGATGTGATGAAATTGCAGATCAAGGTCGGCAAAGACGGTATCATTGAGGACGCAAAATTCAAGACTTACGGTTGTGGCTCGGCGATTGCTTCGTCGTCCCTGGTCACCGAGTGGGTCAAGGGCAAGACGATCGCCCAGGCGCTGGATATCAAGAATACCCAGATTGCCGAGGAGTTGGCCTTGCCGCCGGTAAAGATACATTGTTCCATCCTCGCGGAAGATGCGATCAAGGCGGCAGTCGCTGATTACAAGAAGAAGCACGGTGAATAGAGCGGAAGATATCCAAAGGAGGATTAACGATGGCGGTTACGCTTTCTGAAAAGGCGGCAAAACACGTTGCCAACTACATGGTCAAGCGCGGCAAGGGAATCGGCCTGCGCCTCGGTGTTCGGACCAGCGGCTGCTCGGGCGTCGCCTACAAGCTCGAATTTGTCGATGTGGCGGCTCCCGACGACATCGAATTCGTGTCGCACGGCGTCAAGGTCCTGATCGACGCGAAGAGCCTGCCGTATCTTGACGGGACGGAACTCGACTATGCGCGCGAGGGATTGAGCGAGGGTTTCAAGTTCAACAATCCGAATGTCAAGGACGCTTGCGGTTGCGGCGAGAGCTTTAACGTTTAAGCGTGGCGGCGCCCCGGGGCTGCCCCAGCCGCACTGATTCGTACTGTCTGCTCGCGGGGTGCCCGGCCCCGGCTTCGCTTATAGGTTCGTGCGGCACAACCGCCAAAAAACCGAATGGATTTCAACGCTGATCATTTCACGCTGCTCGAAATGCCGCGCAGCTTCCGGATCGATTCTGCGCTGCTCGACAAGCGCTACCGCGAACTCGCGGCGCAGGTTCATCCGGACAAGTTCGCGCAAGCCGGCGACGCTGAACGGCGGCTTTCGCTGCAGTGGGCGACGCGCGTCAATGAGGCTTACCAGACCCTGAAGAAGCCGCTGTCACGTGCGCAATACCTGCTGAGTCTGGCCGGTCATGAGGTCGACGCCAACAATAATACGGCGATGCCATCGGAATTTCTGATGGAGCAGATGGAGTGGCGCGAGGCGGTCGCCGAAGCGCGTCTGGCGCGCGAGCAGAGTGAGCTTGAGCAACTGCACCATCGTGTCAAGCAAAGAATGAAACGGCGCTACGAGCAGGTCGCCGGCTTGCTTGACGACCAACAAGATTATCCGACGGCCGCCGATCGTGTGCGGCGATTGATGTTCCTCGAGAAACTGCTGTTTGAGATCGATGACGCCATGGCCGCGCTCGACGCCTGAGAAGAGACAAGAATCACATGGCACTTTTGCAGATTGTAGAACCGGGAGAATCTGCCGCGCCGCATCAGCACAAGCTGGCGGTCGGCATCGATCTGGGAACGACGAATTCCCTCGTCGCGACGGTGCGCAGCGGCCTGGCCGTGGTCATCAGCGACGAACTGGGCCGTCCGCTCTTGCCTTCGGTCGTCGCCTACCACGCCGACGGCAGCTACGAGGTCGGTTACGAGGCGCAGGTCCGGCAGACGCTCGACCCGCGCAATGTTATCGCCTCGGTGAAGCGCCTCATGGGCCGCGGTTTGAAGGACATCGTGAATCACGAAGCGATGCCTTATGATTTTGACGACGTACCGGGCATGGTACGTCTGCACACCACGGGCGGCGTAAAGAGCCCGGTCGCGGTTTCGGCCGACATTCTGCGCACCCTGCGTGAGCGCGCCGAAGCTTCGCTCGGTGGCGCGCTGGTCGGCGCGGTCATTACGGTGCCGGCCTACTTTGATGATTCCCAGCGCCAGGCGACCAAGGATGCGGCGCGGCTCGCCGGCTTGACCGTTCTGCGCCTGCTCAACGAGCCGACGGCGGCGGCGATCGCCTACGGTCTCGATAACGGCGCCGAAGGAATCTACGCCGTCTACGATCTCGGCGGCGGCACTTTCGACATCTCGATACTCAAGCTGTCCAAAGGCGTTTTCGAGGTTCTCGCCACGGGTGGCGATTCGTCGCTCGGTGGCGACGACTTCGACCAGCGCATATTTTGCTGGATTCTCGAAGCCGCCAAACTCAAGCCGTTGTCGATCGAGGACGCCAGCCTGCTGCTGACACGGGCGCGCGAAGCCAAGGAATACCTGACGCTGCACGGTGTCGCGCCGATCAGCGCGCGCCTCAATAGCGGTGAAGTCGTCGACCTCAAGCTGACGACCGAGATATTTACCGAGATTTCGCAAACCCTGGTGGCCAAAACCATACAGCCGGTCAAGAAAGCGCTCCGCGATGCCGGCCTGTCGGTGTCCGAGGTCAAAGGCGTGGTCATGGTCGGCGGCGCGACGCGCATGCCGCAGGTGCAGCACGCGGTCGGTGAATTCTTCCGGCAGGAGCCGCTCAACAATCTCGATCCCGACAAGGTGGTCGCGCTGGGCGCGGCCAAGCAGGCCAATCTGCTGGCCGGCAATCGCGCCGCCGACGACGACTGGCTGCTGCTCGATGTCATTCCGCTGACCCTGGGGTTGGAAACGATGGGCGGCCTGGTGGAAAAGATCATTCCGCGCAACTCGACGATTCCCGTCGCGCGCGCGCAGGAGTTCACCACCTTTCGCGATGGCCAGACGGCATTGGCGGTGCACATCGTGCAAGGCGAGCGCGAACTGGTCAGCGATTGCCGTTCGCTGGCGCGCTTCGAATTGCGCGGCATTCCGCCGATGGTCGCCGGGTCGGCGCGCATTCGCGTGACCTTTCAGGTCGATGCCGACGGCCTGCTCGCCGTTTCGGCGCGCGAACTGACCTCGGGGGTCGAAGCGAAGATTTCGGTCAAGCCCTCGTATGGTTTGACCGACGGCGAAATCGCCAGCATGCTCAAGGATTCGATGGCGCACACCAAGGATGACGCGCAGCGCCGTGCACTAAAGGAAGCGCAGGTCGACGCGCAGCGCCTGATCGAAGCCGTGCAATCGGCATTGAAAAGCGACAGCGACCTCTTGTCCGCCGAGCAACTGGCAAGAGTCGAGGCGGCCATTGCCGCGCTGCAGGCCAGCGCGTTGGGCGACAGTCGCCGGCAGATCACGCAGGCCATCGACGACCTCGAAGCGAAGACCAGGGATTTCGCCGCGCAGCGCATGGACAAATCGATTCGCCGCGCGTTTGCCGGCAAGCGCATCGACGCGCTCGAGGGCGCGGCCAGTGCGGCTGGCGTCGGCGAACACCGATGACCCGGGTGATTGTCCTGCCGCACCCCGAGCTTTGCCCTGACGGGGCGGTGATCGAGGCGCGAGAGGGCGAGTCGCTGTGCCAGAACCTGCTCGAAAATGGCATCGCCATCGAACACGCTTGCGAAATGTCCTGTGCCTGCACGACCTGCCACGTGGTCGTGCGCGAGGGTTTTGCGGCGCTTGCGCCGTCCGACGAAGTCGAAGACGACCTGCTCGACAAAGCCTGGGGGCTGGAACCGAATTCACGCTTGTCGTGTCAGACAATCGTCAGTGGAACGCCGCTGATGATCGAGATTCCGCGTTACTCGATCAACATGACCAAGGAAGGCAAACATTAATGCCGAGGCCGCGATGAAATGGAGCGACATCAATGCGATCGCCGTCGAGCTTTCCGAGGCCCATCCGACCGTCGATCCGCTGAAGATCAATTTTGTCGATCTGATGAACTGGGTGGTCGCCTTGCCCGATTTTAGCGACGACGCAAAACATTGCGGCGAGAAGATTCTCGAGGCGATCCAGCAGGCCTGGATCGACGAATTGGCGTAATACCATGCTTCCCGAAGACTTCGGCGGCGTGCAGCGCAACGTTCTCGGCGGGCCGCTCGGCACTTGCAGCGACAAACCGCTGACCGGGTTTTCCCGTGACGGCTGCTGCAATACCGGCGCGGAAGATGTTGGCAGTCATACCGTCTGCGTCCTGGTGAGCGAAGAGTTCCTGCAGTTCTCCAAAGCGTGCGGCAACGATCTTTCAACGCCGCGTCCCGAGTTTGATTTTCCCGGCCTCAAGCCCGGCGACCGCTGGTGCCTGTGCGCCGCACGCTGGCTCGAGTCCTTGCATGCCGGCCAAGCACCGCGCGTCGTACTCAACGCGAGCAATGCGGCGGCGCTGGAAATCGTCAGCCTCGACGATCTCAAGCCTTACGCGACCGATCTCAATTGAGGCCCTGCGGTCGCGACATAGGCAATCGCAATATTTTTTCATCGTCTTTTTCGCAGGAATTCCCCAAATATCGCTAGACTATGACCTTTGGCGTACGCAGATAGTCATGCAAGTAGGCTATCGCGCAGGCCGTCTTCGCAAACTGGGGAAATGCAATCATGTTGATCAGCAGAAAGATCTGGCTTCTTGTCGGGATTGCCATGGCGACCTGTGCGGCGGTCTCGAGTTTTGGGTTGTACGGGCTCAGGAGTGTCAATTCGAATGTCGTCGAGATTGCTGGCAATTCG
>CAISOB010000085.1 GCA_903886975.1 uncultured beta proteobacterium | reverse complement strand
GCTTGGAGAGAATCCGAAGCCGTCGATCATCGTCAGCATTCAATTCAATGGGCTTTGCTACGCGCATGGCAGTGACCTCCTGCTTACTTGGAGGGCCAATTGTTATTTAAGTTCCGTTATTTATGACGCACTACACTAGCGGGATATCGAATCCGTTTCCCCCGGGCGGGGACCAAGGACTGGTTGTCATCATGCTGAAACTGTTTTCGTCGCGCCCTGAGCATCCGCTCGGGGATGGCAAGGAACTCAAGCGCGTGCTCGCCGAGTTGCCGGTCGACAGTGCATTCAAGGCGCTCGACGAGATTTACGGCTGGCTCGAATCGCTGCAGAGCGCAGACGATTTTCGCGTCGATCAGTACTTCGACGTGGTTCGCCAGCTCGACGAAGCAGCGCAGCCCCACTTGCGCCGCGTGTCGCGCGACTACCTGACATCGCCGCGGCTGTCGAAGAGCGATGAACGCCGGATGTGGACCATGTGCTACAACTATTGTGGCGAGGTCTCGAGCCGATACGCGCGCGCTATCGAGCGCGCGCACCATAGTCCGAAAGACCGCGGCAGCGAGGCTTTGAAACCGTCGCTGCCGCTCGCCGCGACGCGCCTCATGGCGGCACGCGCCATTCAGCTGAAATGGGTCAAGCTACGCTACGGCCCGATTGGCGAAGACTTGTGGCGCGGACTTGGGCGGTCTTATCTGATGGCCGAAGCCGCGGGCTACGCGCAGAAGTCGGTGCAACTCTATCCGACGCAGACGGAGCTCACCAGCGTCGCGCAACAATATCTGCAGGCGCTGATGTTCTATTCGTCGTCGATGGACAGCCTGATGCCGCTCGAGATCGAAGTGGCCGACAAGCTGATCACCCGTTTTCTGCCCGGTTTTATTTTTTCGGCCACCTGCGAGCGGGATAGCGTGTATTGGATCGACGCCGCGAGCGGTTCGCCGCCGGCCCGACTGGCGCGTCGGCCCGAGAAGCTGACCACAGCGCTGCGCTTCTTCGCGCCGGGGACCGCGCCGCAGGCCTTGAGCGAGATGCTGCGCGAAGTCGAACGCGGCACGGTTCCCTCCGATCTCAATTTGGGCGGCGAGTATCTGGTCAAGGTCTTGCTGCCGGCGCTGCGTCATCTGGCCGTGTACTGGGCGCCCGACCCGCCGCAGCGCGAGCATCCGCGGCACGCCGTAAAGACACGCATTGCGGTGCTGCGCGGCTTTGACGACTGCTTTACCGTCTTTGCCGGCGATATCGCGCGGCTGGGCAAGGAACACGTGGCGGAGAGCTGGGTCGTCGAAAATGTCAGCATCGGCGGCTTTGGCGCCGGCGTTGAGGAACTTGGCGAATGGCTCAAGATCGGTGCCTTGTTGTGCATGCAGCCCGAGGGCGGCGAGAACTGGGTGCTCGGTGTTGTCAGGCGCTATAGCAAGGATGCTGAAGGGCGCGCCAGTGTCGGCATCCAGTCCCTGTCGCGGCACGCGCAGAGTGTTGACCTGCGGCCGCGCAGCGCGGGCTTCTCGGCGACCGGCGCGATTCCGGGCATCTGGCTGCGCGACGGCGATACGCCGGGCGAAGCGCGGCTGGTCATGCCGGCGGGAAGTTTCGATGTGCGCGTGAACCTCGAGTTCGCCTACGGGCGACAACAATTCGTATTGACACCGATCGAGCTCGAGAAGATCGGCGGCAATCTCGAGATCGGCCGCTATCGCCAGCAAGCGGCGAGCTAGCCGACGGATTCCCCGATCCTCATCATTCCGATCAGGCCAGCAGGGCAACGCCCTTGATTTGCGCCCAGACGGTGCGGCCGGGCGCGATTTCCAGTTCGCGCTGCGAGCGTTCGGTGATGCGGGCGAGCAAGGGCGTGCCGCCGACGCGCATCTGCACAAGGACATGCCCCGGCGTGTCGGTTGCGGCGACCGCGCTGACCGTCGCCGGCAGGATGTTGACAATGCTCGACGCGCGCGGACGTTCGAGCGCGACGCTCACGTCGCGGGCGTGGATGCGGCAGCGCAGCCGGCTGCCCGGCACTTCCGGGCGCCGGCCGACATGCAGCGTGCCGTCGGCGAATTCGAGCTGCGAGAGATTGTCGGCAACGTTTCCCGAGAGCGTGGTTTCGATGACGACGCCGGCATCGTCGGCGAAAGCCGGCGGCAGGTCGGTGCGCGCCAGCGTATCGCACAGCGGACCGCTCGCCACGACGCGGCCTTCCTCGAGCAGGACCAGATGATCGGCGAGTCGCGCCACTTCGTCCGGTGCGTGGCTGACGTAAATGACCGGGATCGCCAGTTCATCGTGCAGGCGCTCCAGATACGGCAGAATTTCGCGTTTGCGCTTTAAATCGAGCGCCGCCAAAGGCTCGTCCATCAGCAGCAGGCGCGGCGCGGCGAGCAGCGCGCGAGCGATGGCCACGCGCTGGCGCTCGCCACCGGAAAGGCTGTCCGGCCGGCGCTTGAGCAAGGCTCGGATACCCAGCAGATCGGCAACCGTGTCGAGTTCGCCATGCGGCGCGGCATTCGTCGCGCGTCTTTGACCGAATTCCATGTTCCTTTCCACGGACAGATGCGGGAACAGGCTGGCCTCCTGAAAAACGTAGCCGAGTGCGCGGCGATGGGTCGGTACGAAAACGCCGCTGGCCTCGTCCTGCCAGACCTCGCCGGCAATTGAAAAGAAACCGTCCGGCGCGCGCTCCAGTCCGGCCATCGCGCGCAGGCAGGTGGTCTTGCCCGAACCGGAAGGGCCGAACAGCACGGCGATGCCGCGGGCCGGCAGTTCGAGATCGATATCGAGGCGAAAATCGCCGCGCTCGAGACGGAAATGGGCGCAGATGTCGCCGCTCACGAAACATTCCTTACGGCGCGCGGATTCAGGGTGTACAGCGTCAGCAGCACGATGAAGCTGAAAGCCAGCATGGCGCCGGCCAGTCCGTGTGCCTGCATGTATTCGAGCGCCTCGACGTGATCGTAGATGAGCACCGAAACCACGCGTGTCTTGTCCGGAATATTGCCGCCTATCATCAGCACCACGCCGAACTCGCCGACCGTGTGCGCGAAGCTCAAGATGGCGCCCGACACAAATCCCGGCCGGGCGAGCGGCACCGCCACTGACCAGAAGGCGTCCCATGGGCTGGCGCGCAGCGTCGCGGCGACTTCGAGCGGGCGCTCGCCGATCGTCTCGAAGGCGTTCTGCAGCGGTTGCACCATGAAAGGCAGCGAATAGATCGCCGACGCGACGACCAGGCCGGCGAAAGTGAAGGGCAGGACGCCCAGTCCGAGCGCTTCGGTCAGCTGCCCGAACGGCCCCTTCGGCCCCATTGCGACCAGCAGATAAAAGCCGATGACCGTCGGTGGCAGCACCAGCGGCAAGGCGACCACGGCACCGACGGCGCCCTTCGCCCGCGAGCGGGTGCGCGAGAGCCACCAGGCGATCGGCGTACCGACCAGAAGCAGCAGCACGGTCACCGCACCGGCGAGTTGCAGGGTCAGCCAGACGGCGCGCAAATCGGCATTATCCATGGTCATGATTTTGGCATGAAGATCCTGCTCAGGGCGTTCTCAAAATTCATAGCCATAAGATTTGATGATGGCGCGCGCCTTGTTCGTCCGGAGGTAGTCCATCAGTGCCGCCGCTGCCCGGTTGTTCTTGCCTGTGGCCAGGACCACCGCGTCTTGCCGGATCGGCGCGTGCAGGGAAGCCGGAACAATCCAGGCTGAACCGGAAGTGATGCTGCCGTCCTTGTATACCTGCGAGAGCGCGACGAAACCGAGTTCGGCATTGCCGCTGGCCACGAACTGGTATGCCTGCGCAATATTCTCGCCCTGAACGAAACGCGGCGCGAGATTTTCAAGCACGCCGAGTTTCTTCATGGCTTCGATCGCTGCGGCGCCGTAGGGTGCAGTCTTCGGGTTGGCCAGCGCCAGGTGCGCGAATCTTCCGGACTTCAGAACCTCGCCCCGGGCGTCGACGTAGCCCGCTTGCGCCGACCACAGCACCAGCTTGCCGATGGCATAGGTGAAGCGGGTGTGCGGGGCGGCCAGCAATTCCTTTTCCAGCCTGGCCGGCGTTTCGTCGTCGGCCGACAGCAAGATCTCGAACGGGCCGCCGTTGCTGATCTGTGCGAAAAACTTTCCGGTCGCGCCGAAAGACAACACCGCCCTGTGGCCGGTATCCTTTTCGAACTCGGCGGCGATCTGCTGCATCGGCGCGGTGAAGTTGGCCGCGACGGCGACCAGCACTTCGTCGGCATAAGCCGCGAAGGTCAGCACGGCGAGCAGCGCGGAAAGGGTTAGGCGGATATGGCGCAAGGTGTTCCCCCTTGAAAGGATCATGACCACTGCAATCATAATGCCGTTGCCATTGTCAGGCATGGTCTTGCTTTCAGCCACTGTCACTTTCGGCCTGAGCATCCGGGCTTTCATTCTCCAGGTCCTTGAGAAACTGGAAAATCGCGCGCGAGCTGCGCGGCGCCTTGTTCTGCTCGGCTTCCCTGAGCGCTGCCCGGCGCAGCGAACGCAAGTGCTGCAGATCGGCCGCCGGATAGCGCGTGGCGATTTTGTGCAGCACCTTCTCGTCGGCGAGCAATTCCGTTCGCCAGCGCTCGAGGCGATGCAGCTTCGCCGTTTCGCTCGCCGAGTCGCCGCGCAGCAGGGCCAAGGCCGCGCGTATCGGTTCAACCTCGGTGTCGCGCATCAGCCTGCCGATGTACTGCATCTGCCTGCGTCTTGCTTCGTCGGGTCGCGTCATGCGCTGCGCGGCGCTCACGGCGTCGCGCAAGCTCTCGGGCAGATCGATCTTCTTGAGGCGTTCGGGCGACAGCGTGACGAGCTGTTCGCCAAGCACCTGCAGTTCGTCCATCTGCTGTTTGCGCCGGGTTTTCGAGATTGGCTGATCTTCTTCATCGTTCGCGTTCATCGGTTTCTCTTCGCCAGCAGGGTCCTTGTTTCGGGACCAGGGGATTGCGGACCTCAATCGTGATTGCCCAGGACCGTCGCCCGCCCCGGCGGGTGAGCGGCAGGGAACTGCTATGATAGCGGCTTTCGCCGTGAGCATCGTTATCCCATGTCGCCATCCCCGTCGTCCGCCGTTGCCGAATCACGTTTCAGCCAGCCGCTCGCCAGTCTGTGGGATTTTGCCCAGCGTGTTCTCGCGCTGGCCAAGGAGTCGGGGGCCAGCGACTGCGAGGTCGATGTCTCCGAAGGCTTCGGACAGTCGGTCAGCGTGCGCTGCGGCGCGGTCGAAACCATAGAATACAACCGCGACAAGGGCATCGGCGTCACCGTCTATCTGGGCCAGCACAAAGGCCACGCCAGTACCTCCGATTTTTCCGCGGCAGCGGTGCGTGACACGGTCGAGGCCGCACTCAATATCGCCCGCTTTACCGCCGCCGACCCCTGTGCGGGATTGGCCGACGCGAATCTCCTGGCCACGCCCGCGCAAGGCTTTGCCGAGCTCGATCTTTACCATCCGTGGCTGATTTCCGTCGATGCGGCGATCGACGCAGCGCAGCGCTGCGAACAGGCGGCATTTGCCGTCAGCCCGCAAGTGACGAATTCGGAAGGCGCGACGGTCTCGATCCAGGAAGGCCAGTTCGTTTCGGCCAACAGCGCGGGCTTCATGGGCGGCTACCCGACCTCGCGGCATTACATTTCGTGTTCGCTGATCGCCGGCAAGGACGAGGCAATGCAGCGCGACGACTGGTATTCGACGGCGCGCGATGCGCAGCAAATCGCTGCGCCCGAAGCGATAGGCGATTACGCGGCGCGGCGTGCGCTGGCCCGTCTCGGCGCGCGCAAGATCAAAACCTGCAAGGTGCCGGTACTGTTCGAAGCGCCGCTGGCCGCCTCGCTGATCGGCAACTTCGTTCACGCGGCCAGCGGCGGCAGCCTTTACCGCAAGACTTCGTTTCTCGTCGACAGCCTCGGCCAGCAGATCTTCTCGAAGCGGGTCCGAATCAGCGAACGCCCGCATTTGCGCGGCGCTCTGGCAAGCAGCTTCTTCGACAGTGATGGCGTTGCCACGAGAGATCGGGAAGTCGTCGTCGACGGGGTCGTGCAGGGCTACTTCCTGAGCGCCTACACGGCACGCAAACTGGGCATGCAGACGACCGGCAACGGCGGCGGCAGCCACAACCTGATCGTGCATCCCAGCCACGGCGATTTTTGCGCCATGCTCGAAGAGATGGGGCGCGGCCTGCTGGTCACCGAATTGCTCGGACAAGGCGTCAATTACGTGAATGGCGACTACTCGCGCGGCGCGGCCGGCTATTGGGTCGAAGGCGGGAAGATCGTGCACCCGGTTGAAGAAGTGACCATCGCCGGCAACCTGCGCGACATGTTCGCCCATGTCGCGGCGGTCGGCAGCGACGTATTGATGCGCGGCTCCAAGCAGGTCGGCTCGATCCTCGTCGAGCAGATGAAAGTGGCGGGAAGCTGAGCGGCATTGTCCTCAGTCGCTTTTACTGTTGCGAACTGGAAAAAAGCCCGTTCAACGTATACGTGCTTTCGCTATAATCATTCGGTTGTTCCAGATCGGTTCTTAACTCTCGGAGAATAAATACCATGGAAAGACGTTCATTTTTGAAGAAAGCGGGCGTTGGTCTAGCCGCCGGCGCCGTGGCGCTGCCCGCAGTGGCGCAGACCGCGCCGACCATCAAGTGGCGGATCGCATCGAGTTTCCCGAAGAGCCTGGATACCTTGCATGGGTCGGCAGAGTTCCTGGTCAAGCGTATTTCCGACATGACCGGCGGCAAGTTCCAGATCCAGTTGTTTGCCGCTGGCGAAATTGTTCCCGGTCCCGGGGTGCATGACGCCGTCAAGGACAATACCGTTGAAATGGGGTTCACCTGCTCGTACTACTTTTTCGGCAAGGATCCGACCTATTGTATCGACACGGCGATTCCGTTCGGCATGAATTCTCGCCAGACGACAGCTTGGTATCGGCACGGTAACGGCGCCAAGTTGATGGGCGACTTCTTCGCAAAATCGAACATCATCGCTTTCCCGAGCGGCAATACGGGTGCGCAGATGGGCGGGTGGTACCGCAAGGAAATGAAGAGTGTCGCCGACTTCAAGGGCCTGAAGATGCGCGTGGCCGGCTTGGCCGGGGCGGTGTTGGCAAAGCTGGGCGTGGTGCCGCAACAGATCTCCGGCAGCGACATCTATCCGGCACTGGAAAAAGGCACGATCGATGCGGTCGAGTGGGTCGGACCGTATGACGACCAGAGGTTGGGCTTCAATAAGGTAGCCAAGTACTACTACTACCCGGCCTGGTGGGAAGGCGGCCCGCAAATCTCCACCTACATCAACGCCAAGAAGTGGGCTGAGTTGCCCGCGGAATACCAGGCGATTGTCGAAGCGGCTTGTGCCGACACCAACACCGAGATGTGCGCGCGCTACGATGCGGCCAATCCGGCGGCGCTCAAGCAACTGCTCGCTTCCGGCACCAAGTTGCTGCCTTTCCCGCGGGATGTCATGGAGGCGAGCTACAAGGCCGCCATGGAGTACTACGCGGAAACGTCGGCGAAGAACCCCGAGTTCAAGAAAGTCTACGACGACTACAAGAAATTCCTCGACGAACAGAATTCGTGGTTCCGGGTGGCGGAAAACGAATTCGCCAAATTCATGTACAGTCGCAAGTAGGCGCTTGCTGAAACGAGAACGGGGGCTTTGCCCCCGTTTTTTTCGTCTGGATTTTCCTATTTCGTCTTTTCCGGCGGCAGCACCGGGGCTTGCTCCGGTTCGTCGTAATTGGTTTCCGGCAGTACCATTTCGATGGTGTTGGGATCGACCGTGCTTGCCTTGTCGAGTCCGGAGGTCACGAGCTGCGGGAAAGTGATGATCAGCCCGACCATGATGATCTGGATCAAGACAAAGGGTATCGCGCCCCAATAGATGTCGGACGACTTGACCGATGCCGGGGCGACCGAACGCAGGAAGAACAGCGCGAAACCGAACGGCGGATGCAGGAAAGATGTTTGCATGTTGACCCCGAGCAGCACGCCGAACCAGATCAGGTCGATGCCCAGGCTTTGCGCTACCGGGCCGAGCAAGGGGACGACGATGAACGAAAGCTCGAAGTAGTCGAGAAAGAAGGCCAGCACGAAAACCAGAAGGTTGACCACGATCAGGAAACCGATCTGGCCGCCGGGCAGGTTGCCGAGCAGATGCTCGACCCAGACATGGCCATCGACCCCGTAGAAGGACAGCGAGAAAACGCGCGCGCCGATCAGGATGAACACCACGAAGGTGGTTAGTTTGGCGGTGCTTCCCATCGCCTGCCTGAGCAGCGATCCGTTCATTCGCCGGCGAACGAAGGCCATGACCAGCGCGCCGGTGGCGCCCATGGCGCCGCCCTCGGTTGGCGTCGCGATGCCGAGAAAGATGGTGCCCAGTACGAGGAAGATCAGTGCCAGCGGCGGGATCAGCACGAAGGTCACTTTTTCCGCCATGGCCGAGAGCAGGCCGAGTTTCAACACCTTGTTGATCAGCGCGCAGACAAAGGGGACGCCGATGCCGACCATGGTGCACTTGACGATCAGTTCATCGAGCGGAGCGTCGACCGGGAGGGTCTGGCCGAAGGCGATGCCGGCGGCGACGGAGATGGCCGTCAGCACCAGCAGCGAAGCGCTGCCGGTCTTGCCGCTTGGCTCGCGGAAGGTGCGCGCTGCGGGCGGCAGGGCCGGCACCCACGCGGGCCGGAAAAAGGAGACGAGGATGACATACAGGACATAAAGACCGGTCAGCGTCAGCCCCGGAATGAAAGCGCCCTTGTACATGTCGCCGACCGATTTGCCGAGTTGGTCGGCCATGACGATCAGCACCAGCGAGGGCGGAATGATCTGCGCCAGCGTTCCCGAGGCAGCGATGACGCCGGCGGCAAGCCGCTTGTCGTAGCCGTAACGCAGCATGATCGGCAGCGAGATGAGGCCCATCGAGATCACCGAGGCGGCAACCACGCCGGTGGTCGCGGCGAGCAAGGCGCCGACGAAAATGACCGCGTAAGCCAGGCCGCCGCGAATCGCGCCGAACAACTGGCCGATGGTATCGAGCAGGTCTTCCGCCATGCCCGAACGTTCGAGGATCAGCCCCATGAAGGTGAAGAAGGGAACGGCCAGCAGCGTTTCATTGGCCATCACGCCGTAAATGCGATCCGGCAAGGCCTGGAATATCTGCGGGCCGATCAGGCCGAGTTCGATGCCGATCAGGCCGAATACAACCCCGTTGGCGGCCAGGGCGAAGGCGACGGGGAAACCGACCAGAAGGAAAAGAATCATTGAGGCAAACATGACAGGCGCCATGTTGGCGATGAGAAATGCGACCATCATGCATCTCCCTGCTTGGCGGCGTTGGCTTTGATGGCGAGCGCGAGTTCTTCTTCCGCGGTTAACGCGCTGAGTTTCTCCGTCGGGTCGGGACACAGTCCCTGCAGAAAACCGATGCGCTTGATCAATTCGGAAACGGCCTGCAGGATCAACAGGAAGAAGCCGGCCGGGATCATGAAGCGGGCGGGCCAGACGATGAGGCCGCCGGCGCTGTTCGACATCTCGCCCTCGAGCAAGGCATGCACGAACACCGGCCATGAGAGCACCAGGATGGCAATGGCCATCGGCATCAGGAAGAAGAGAATGCCGAAAATGTCGATCCAGGTTTGCCCGCGCTTGGAAAAGCGTCCCGAGATGATGTCGATGCGGACATGTTCGTTGCGCAGCAGCGTAAAGCCGGCACAGGACAGAAAGATCAGGCCGAACAGGTACCACTGAATCTCGAGAAAGGCGTTCGAGCTGTAGTTGAAGGCGTAACGCATCGCGGCGTTGGCGGCGCTGATCAGCACGACGACCAGGATCAGCCACGGAGCGTATTTGCCGATGCGTTCGGTCAACGCATCGATCTGGCGCGATAGCTTGAGTAGGGCATGCACGGCAATATCCTTGGAGATGAGCAACATTTTGCGGACAAGCGCAAGTGCCGGGGGCGGCAAATGGACTATCCGTCCCGGATCGTTGTGCGCTGCCGGGAAGCGTCTGCGAAAAATAGGCGAGGATTATCGCATAGAATGGGCGCCTGCCGCCATCGCTGTTGGCCGCGCCTGGTCGTTCGCGGGCCTGGCGCATGGCTTTGTAAGGGCTAAGTTTCTACATCACTGATCGGCATCCATGACGACTAGAAATACCCGGGTCTGCTTTGTCCGCCACGGCGAGACCGACTGGAATATCGAGCTGCGCATGCAGGGGCAGATCGACCAGCCCCTGAATGCGCTCGGGGAGGCGCAGGCAGTGGCTCTGGGGCGCCATTTCTTGCATTGCGCGGCGGCGGAACTGTATAGCAGCGACCTCCTGCGCGCGCGGCAAACGGCACAACCCATTGGCGAGGCCCTGCGCCTGCGGCTGCGGCTGGATCCGGCGCTGCGCGAGCGGCACTTTGGCCGTTGCGAAGGCTTGACGCTCGACGAGGTCGCCGCGCAGCATCCTGAAGATGCGCAGGCCTTCACCAGCGGCGATCCGGACTATGCCACGCCGGGCGGCGGCGAAAGCCGTCGCCAGCATCAGAACCGCATTCTCGCCTGTATCGACCGCCTGGCGGGCGAGCACCGCGGCGAGACCATCGTCGTCGTGACGCACGGCGGCGTCCTGGATGTGATCTACCGTCATGCGCGCGGATTGCCGGTTGAGGCGCCGCGCGACTACCCGATTCCGAACGCCGGCATCAACTGGGTCGTGGTCGGCAGCGATCCGTGGCAAATCGAGTCCTGGGGCGAAACGCCGCATCTGCAATAGCGTTCTTGCCGCAGGATGCGCGTTCGAGGCGTCCGCACGCGTGTTACAATCGGCTTCTTTTCAACGGCTTGAGAGGCATGCGATGTTTTCCGCGAAAGAAACGGTGGCGAAGGTTGATCCTGAACTCTGGAAGGCGATTGAAAGCGAGAATCGCCGCCAGGAAGAGCATATCGAACTGATCGCCTCGGAGAACTACGTCAGCCGCGCGGTCATGGAAGCGCAGGGATCGCAACTGACCAACAAGTATGCCGAGGGTTATCCGGGCAAGCGCTACTACGGCGGTTGCGAGTACGTCGACATCGCCGAGCAACTGGCCATCGAGCGGTTGAAGAAACTCTTTGGCGCGGATGAACATGGCTATGCCGCCAACGTCCAGCCGAATTCGGGGTCGCAGGCCAACCAGGCGGTGCTGATGGCCTTTGCCAGGCCGGGCGATACGTTGATGGGCATGAGTCTCGCCGAAGGCGGCCACCTGACGCACGGCATGGCGCTCAATATGTCGGGCAAATGGTTCAACGTCGTCGCCTATGGCCTCAATGCCGAGGAAGAAATCGATTACGACAAAATGGAAGCACTGGCGCGCGAACACAAGCCGAGGATTCTGATCGCCGGCGCGTCGGCCTATTCGCTGCAAATCGATTTCGCGCGCTTTGCCGCGGTGGCCAAGGAAGTGGGTGCCATTTTCTGGGTGGATATGGCCCATTACGCCGGCCTGATTACCGCCGGTTGTTATCCGAGCCCGCTACCGCATGCCGACGTGGTCACCTCGACGACGCACAAGACGCTGCGCGGACCGCGCGGCGGCGTGATCCTGATGAAGGCTGAGCATGAGAAGGCAATCAATTCGGCGATCTTCCCGGGCATGCAGGGCGGGCCACTGATGCACGTCATCGCGGCCAAGGCGGTGGCTTTCAAGGAAGCGGCAACGCCTGAATTCCATGCCTATCAGGAACAGGTCATGAGCAATGCCCGCGTCATGTCGCGCGTGTTGTCCGAAGAACGCGGCCTGCGCATTGTTTCGGGGCGCACCGAGTCGCACCTTTTCCTCGTCGATCTGCGTGCCAAGAACGTCACCGGCAAGGAAGCCGAAGCGGCGCTCGGCAAGGCGCATATCACGGTCAATAAGAATGCGATACCGAAGGATCCGCAGAAGCCGATGATCACTTCCGGAATCCGCATCGGCACGCCAGCGATGACCACACGCGGATTTACGGAGATCGAGGCCGAGGAGGTCGCCCACCTCGTCGCCGACGTGCTCGACGCGCCGAACGACGAAGCGGTGATCGCGCAAGTGCGTGGCAAGGTTGCCGCGCTGTGCAAGAAGTACCCCGTTTACGGCGCCTGATTCGCGATGAAATGCCCCTTCTGCGGCGCGTCCGAGACGACAGTTGCGGATACGCGCATCAATGAAGACGGCGACATTGTCCGGCGGCGGCGGCGTTGCCTGACTTGCGACAAACGCTTTTCCACTTACGAGCGCGCGGAGATCCGCCTGCCGCAAGTCGTCAAGAAGAACGGTTCGCGCGTCGATTTCGAACGCGAGAAGCTCGCCGCCAGCCTGTGGCTCTCGCTGCGCAAGCGGCCGGTCACCGTCGAGGCCGTCGATGCGGCCATCGCGCGCATCGAAGAGAAATTGCTGACCCTCGGCGAGCGTGAGATTCCTTCCGAAAAAGTCGGCGAGATGGTCATGCGCGAGTTGAAGAAGCTCGACAAGGTGGCCTACGTCCGCTTTGCTTCGGTCTATCGCAACTTCGAGGACGTCGACGAGTTCTCCGATTTGGTCCGCGAGGTGTCGCGTCCCGTGCAGCGGCGCGGCCGCTAGTTCTTCGCATGTTCAGCGCCGCCGATCACGATTTCATGGCGCGCGCCCTGCGCCTCGCCGAACTCGGTCTCTACACGACGACGCCGAATCCGCGCGTCGGTTGTTTGATCGTGAGCGACGGAAGGCTCGTCGGCGAGGGCTGGCATTACAGCGCCGGGGCGCCGCACGCTGAAATCAACGCCCTGCAGGTGGCCGGCAGCGCAGCGCATGGCGCCACGGTCTACGTCAGCCTCGAACCATGCGGCCATCATGGGCGTACGCCGCCCTGCGCGCAGGCCCTGATCGCCGCCGGGGTGAGTCGCGTCGTCGCCGCGATGCAGGATCCCAATCCGCGGGTTGCCGGCCGCGGCCTTGCCTTGCTCAAGGACGCCGGCATTGCCTGCGAATGCGGCCTGCTCGAGAGCGAGGCGCGCGAACTCAACATCGGTTTCGTTGCGCGCATGACGCGCGGACGGCCATGGGTGCGCGTCAAGATTGCCGCCAGCCTCGATGCACGAACCGCGCTGGAAAACGGGGCCAGTCAATGGATCACCGGGCCGGCGGCGCGGCTCGACGGCCAGCGCTGGCGGGCCCGGGCCTGCGCCATTCTGAGCGGTATTGGCACGGTACGAGCGGATGATCCACAACTCAACGTGCGCGATGTGGAAACGCCCCGCCAGCCCTTGAAAGTGGTGGTCGACAGCCGTCTTGAACTACCGCTGCAGGCCAGGGTGCTGGATGGCGGCGGCGTGCTGCTGGCTAGCGCGAGCGATGCTGGCAAAAGGGCTGAGGCACTACGCGCGCGCGGTGCGGAAGTTCTGCCACTGCCGGATGCTGCCGGCAAGGTCGACCTCGCTGCGCTGCTCGCCGAACTTGGCCGGCGCGGCATCAATGAGGTGCATGTCGAGGCGGGAGCCCGGCTCAACGGCGCCTTACTGACGGCCGGCCTCGTCGACGAGTTGCTGTTTTATTTTGCGCCTTGCCTGTTGGGCGATACGGCACGCGGCCTATTCGGCCTGCCGGCGCTCGAGTCGCTCGACGGCAAGCGGACGCTGGCGATTAATGACGTTCGCATGGTCGGCGCCGACCTGCGCCTGCTAGCGCGTCTGACTTAACCGCCGCATACCGCGCATTGCGGGTCCCTGCCGAAATTCACGCTGCGCCATTGCAGCGTCAGGCCGTCGAAGAGCAGCAGGCGGCCGATTGCCGGCTCGCCGGCGCCGCAGATCACTTTCAGCGCTTCAGCCGCCTGCATGGCGCCGATGATGCCGGTGAGCGGCGCGAAGACGCCCATCACCGCGCAGCGCGTTTCCTCGACTTCCTCGCCTTCCGGAAAGAGGCAGTGATAACACGGCGAGTCCTCACGCCGCGCATCAAAGACCGCGAGCTGCCCGGAAAAGCGCATCGCCGCGCCCGAGACCAGCGGCACGCGATGCCGGACGCAGGCGCGATTGACAGCGTGCCGGGTGGCGAAGTTGTCACAGCAGTCGAGGACGACGTCGGCAGCGGCGACGAGTTCGTCCAGGCGTTCGCCAGCCAGGCGCTCGGCAATCGGAACGACGGCCACGTCCGGGTTGATCTGCGCCAGCGCCGTTTGCCCGGAGATGGCCTTCGACTGACCTACGCGCTCGGCGAGGTGCAGAATCTGGCGCTGCAGATTGGTGAGGTCGACTGTGTCGCCATCAGCCAGGGTAATCCGCCCGACGCCGGCCGAGGCGAGATAGACCGCGGCCGGCGAACCCAAGCCCCCGGCCCCGATGATGAGCGCATGGGCGGCGATGATCCTGCCCTGGCCTTCAATGCCGATTTCGTCGAGCAGGATGTGCCGGCTGTAGCGCAGCAGTTGGTCGTCGTTCATGGGCACCGCGTCGTCACGGCATGGAGCCGCCGGGCTCCGCACCGATCACCTTACTTATACTCGCGCCATTCCGGCGGGGTGTCGTCGTGGTCGCCGTGCGGGTGGCGTTCCCAGGCGTGCGTATAGGCTTCGTTCTGGGGGCTCTTGAGGGGGCGCTGCGGGTTTTCGAGGTTGTGCATCTGCGTTTCCTCGATGTAATAAATAAGCGCGCGCATCAGTTTGCTGAGCAGCGTGCTGTCGAGGTGAAAGCCCTTGTCGGCAAGCGCCATTTCGATTTCCTCGAGCGAATGCTCGCGCAGATCGTAGGCTACGTCGACGGCGCGGCGCTCGGTGTGCGGCTCGACTTCCATGCGCTCGAAGCGGCGCAAAAAGTCGCAGGCCTCGGGAACCTGTCCGGGCGGCAGCTTGGCAAACAGGACGCTGCGCTCCTTGCGCAGCGCTACAGGCTGTGATGTGGCGGTCGGATGACGTTTCATGCCTCGCGTTCCCGCTGGGGCGCCTAAGGCTTGCTCTGCATGATCTGCAGGCCCTTGAGCAGGTTGATCGCCTGGCCAAGCTGGTAATCCTTTTTCGACGCCAGTTCGCGGCTTGGCGCTTCGGCCGGCTCGTCGCCTTCCTCCTTGACCGGACCGTTCTTCGCCTTTGGCGGCGCCACCTTGACCTGCGGTTTGGCGGGGGCTGTGTCCTTGTTGTTTTCCAGATGGTTTTCCAGATCCGCTTCGCGCAGGCGCACGGACGGCGTGCCATTGGCGCTTTCCTCGACGACGATGTCGGGAACGATGCCCTTGGCCTGGATCGAACGGCCGGACGGCGTGAAGTAGCGTGCCGTGGTCAGTTTGATCGCGGTGTTGCCGGGCAGGGGCAGCACGGTTTGCACCGAACCCTTGCCGAAACTGGTGGTTCCCATGACCACGGCGCGCTTTTGATCCTGCAGTGCGCCGGCGACGATTTCGGACGCCGACGCCGAACCGCCGTTGATCAGCACCACCATCGGCACCTTGCGCGTTCCGTCTGGCAGGGTTTTCAGGACATCCTCGCGTGAGCCGCGCAGGTAGTCTTCGGGCACAGCATAGAATTGATGCTTGGCGTCGGGCGTGCGGCCGTCGGTCGAGGTTACCAGGGTTTTCTCAGGAAGGAAGGCGGCCGATACGCCGATGGCGGTATTGAGCAGACCGCCCGGGTCGTTGCGCAGGTCGAGTACCAGGCCCTTGAGCGGTCCCGGCTTGTAGAGATCGTTGAGATTCTTGGCCAGGGACGCGACGGTGTTTTCCTGGAAGGAAGTCACGCGCAGGTAACCGTAGCCGTCTTCGACGAGCTTCGATTTGACGCTCTGCACTTTGATCACTTCGCGCGTCAAGGTGATTTCGAGCGGTTTAGCTTCGCCCTTGCGCAGAATGGACAGCTTGATCTGGGTCTTCGGTTTGCCGCGCATGCGCTTGACGGCGTCGGACAGGGTCAGGCCCTTGACCAGCGTATCGTCGAGCTTGAAGATCAGGTCGCCGGATTTGACGCCGCCGCGATCGGCCGGGGTATCCTCGATTGGCGAGACGACCTTGACCAGGCCATCTTCCATGCCGACCTCGATGCCGAGGCCGCCGAACTCGCCTTGCGTTCCGACCTGCAGCTCCTTGTAGGCGTCCGCGTCGAGATAGGTCGAGTGCGGATCGAGGTTGGAGAGCATGCCGCTGATCGCGAAAGTGATCAGCTTCTTGTCGTCGACCGGTTCGACATAGCCCTGCTTGATGGCATTGAACACTTCGGCGAAGGTGCGCAGTTCCTCGATCGGCACCGTGGCGCGCGGTTCCTTGTCGGCCATCGCCGAAAATTGCAGGCTGATCAGCACGCCGCCGAGCACGCCGGCGCAAAGCAGTCCAGCTTGTTTCAACTTACCCATCGCTATCTCTCCAAAACTCGCTCCAAGACCTGCGCCAAGGCGCTGTCATTTAAGGCTGACCCATTTCAGCGGGTCCATTGCCTGTCCCTGATAACGTAGTTCAAAGTATAAACCGGATTCCGGATTGCCACCGCTGTTCCCCACCGCAGCGATGACGTCGCCGCCGCGCACGGCATCGCCCGACTGCTTGACAAGAGCATCGTTGTTGCCATAGACCGACAGATAGCCGCCGCCGTGATCGACGATCAGCAGATTGCCAAAGCCGCGCATCCATTCGGCAAAGACCACCTGGCCGCCGGCAATGGCTTTTACGTCGCTGCCGGCCGGTGCCCGGATGAACAGGCCTTTCCAGCTGCTGCCCTCCTGGCGTGCGGCGCCAAAGCGATTGCTGACCACCCCGCGCGTCGGCAGGCGCAATTCGCCTTTGAGACGCGAAAAACTGCCGGCTCGTACCGCTTCCGGCGTGTTGTCGTTAGCGATTTCCGGCGCCGCCGACTTGCCTGCGGAAGGCGTTTGCCGCGCCGCGTGTTTGGCCTCGCGGCGCGCTTCCTCGGCATGTTTCGCCAGCGTTGCCAATCGTTCGATCAGTTGGGTAAGCCTCTTTTCATCGCGTTGCAGACTGCCTATTTCACGCCGCTGCTGCGCGATTTTTGCGGAAATCCGGCTCAGCACGACGCTGCGTTGCTCGCGTTGGGCAACAAGTTTGCCGTGTTGTTCCTTCTGCCGCGATTCAATAACCGCCAGCGCATCAGCCTGTTCGCGTGTCTGCGCGGCAAGCGCCTGTTTGCGCTGCAAACTCGTTTCGATTTCTTGCAGCAGCGCGCTACGGGCATGGCCGATGGCCGCGAAGTAATGCAGATCGCGAGCCGTCTGATTCGGTTCGTCGCCGGAGAGCAGCAGGCGCAGGGCGTCGGGATTGCCCTGCAGGTATTGGCGATAGACGAGTTTCTCGAGTTGCGCGCGCTGGCTGCGCAGCCGGTTTTCGAGCTCTTGCGATTCTCTGCCGAGGTCCTTCAGTGTGGATTGCAACTTGTCCCGCTGCGCCTCGAGGCCACGGATTTCGCGCTGCGTGTTCGAGATGGCTTGTTCGACGTCCTTCAATTGGTCGGCGGCATCGGCGCGCTGGCCTTCAGACGCGGCCATTTCCTTGCGCAAGGAATCGATCTGGCCGCGCAGCTCCTTGAGATCGCCGCGCTTTTCAGCCATTGCCGGTGGCGGCGCGTGCGTCTCCGCGGCCGGCGCCGCGTAGACGAAGAACCAGGGCGCGCAAAGCACGCAAGCGATGCTTGTTAAGAGATATCGTCCGACCCGTTTCGGGCTGTTGCTGGCTGGCGTTGTTGCGGCGCGGAGGACTCTCATGCGGGGGCCTGGGAATACCCTTGGGGATGCCCCTCGGATCATTGAATTATTCTATAATGATTCACCGCGCTTAACGAGACTTATCCGTCGTGGCTGTTCGGATCGGTCTTATCGACGCACAGGGATACAGTCGGCAGCGCGGGCCCTGAAGTCGACATCGTACCCGCTCAGCCTCAAGATGCCTCATGTCCTTGGCGAATGCGAAGCCTATGCAGCAGGGCTCGACGATGCCGGTTTGCATTTTTGATCTGTCGCAGTCTTTGGAGCTTCGCTTGGATTTCATAATTCAAAACATTTATCTCGTCGCCATTGCGTTGTTCAGTGGCGGCATGCTGCTGTTCATGACTTTCCGCGGCGCCGGCGGCGGTCGAAATTCGCTGACGCCAACTCAGGCGACCTTGCTCATCAATCGCGAAGACGCCCAGATCATCGACGTGCGCGAACCCGATGAATATGCGGCAGGACATCTGCCCGAGTCGCGCAATATCCCGGCCGCGCGGCTCGAAGAGCGTGCCGGCGAACTCGACAAGCTCAAGGACACGCCGCTCATCCTGGTATGCCAAACCGGTGCGCGTTCAGGCGCGGCTTGCCCGCGTCTTTCCAAACTCGGTTTTGCCAAGGTGAGCAGTCTCGGCGGCGGCCTGAACGCCTGGCGCGAAGCTGGCCTGCCTCTCAAGAAAGGAACGAAAAAATGAGCGCCGCGCCGCGCGTGCTGATGTACTCGACGGCGGTTTGTCCCTATTGCATACGGGCCGAACAGCTGTTGCGTGCGCGCGGCGTCAGCGAGATCGAGAAAGTGCGCGTCGATCTCGAACCGGCACGGCGCGCCGAGATGATAGCGAAAACGGCGCGGCGTACGGTGCCGCAGATCTTCATTGGCACGACCCATGTCGGTGGCTGCGACGATCTGATCGCCCTCGACCATGCCGGAAAACTTGCTCCTTTGCTGTCCGGGGAACCCGGCTAGGGCGGCGCGAACGCCTGCTCCGCGGATTATTCCTTCATCATTTAACCTACCACGAGAATTATCATGACTGAACAAGAAGCGCCCTCATTTGCCATTGAAAAACTCTACGTCAAGGATCTGTCGCTTGAGGTGCCGAACGCCCCGGAAGTCTTCCTCGAGCGTGAAACGCCGGAAGTCGGCATCCAGTTGCAGACGGGCGTAAAACGCGTGACCGAAGGCGCTTTCGAAGTGACGCTGACGGTCACCGTCACGGCAAAGATCGGCGAAAAGACCCTGTTCCTCGTCGAGGCCGGCCAGGCTGGAATCTTCCGTATCCAGAACGTGCCTGAAGAGAACCTTGAACCGCTACTGTCGATCGCCTGTCCAAACATCCTCTTTCCCTATGCCCGCGAAGTGGTTTCAGAGTCGATCACCCGTGCCGGTTTCGCGCCGGTGCTGCTGCAACCGGTCAACTTCGAGGCGCTGTATGCCGCTCGGGCGCAGCAGGAGGCAGCGGCCAGCGCGGCGGCCGGGGCCGGCGAGGCGACGCTACAGTAAGTGGAGGCTAGGCGATGAAACGACTGTTGCTGTTCGCTGCGGTTTGCGCGCTGCCGGTGAGCGCGGTCGAAATGCGTACGGTCGATGCGCCGACGGTCCTCTATGACGCGCCATCGCAACGCGGCGTCAAACTGTTCGTGATCAGGAGCGAGACGCCGGTTGAACTCGTCGTCGGTCTTGAAGGCTGGGCCAAAGTCCGTGACGCCGATGGCGGCCTGGCGTGGATAGAAAGGAAGTTCCTCGCGGAGCGGCGCACGGTCATCGTCACGGCCGATCGGGCAGTGGTGCGCCAGAAGCCGGATGAGGGCTCGCCGCCGGTTTTCGAGGCCGACAAGAACGTCGCCCTCGATTATCTCGAAGCAGCGCCGGGCGGCTGGATCCAGGTCCGCCACCGCGATGGCCAGTCGGGCTTCGTTCGCGCCAATCAGATCTGGGGCTACTGAGCCTTGATGTGATGGCGATCTGAGTTTTTGACTTGAATCTCACCGTCATTGCGGCCGGGGCCTGGGGCACGGCGCTGGCTATCGTCTTTAGCGCCAGACATCGCGTCACGCTGTGGACGCGCGAAGACGAGGTGACGCAAACCATGCTCACCGAGCGTGAGAACCGCCAGTTCTTTCCCGGCTATCGCCTGCCCGATGCACTGCTGATCGCCACTGATTTCGCCACCGCGGTGCGCGGCGCCGATCTGCTCATCATGGCCACGCCGCTCGCCGGTTTCCGCGTGACGCTGCGCCAACTGGTCGATATTCAGCAGATCAAACCGCTGCTCTGGGTGTGCAAGGGGATGGAAGCGGACAGCGCCAGCTTGCCGCACCAGATCGTCGCCGAAGAGCTGGGTGCCGACGTAGCGTGTGGCGTGCTGACCGGGCCGAGCTTCGCCGAGGAGGTCGCGCGCGGCCTGCCGACGGCCATCACGCTGGCCGCCAGCAACCCCGAGTTTGCTCGGCAGACCGCGCTCGCCCTGCATAGCGCGCGCCTGCGGATTTACGCCAGTGACGATGTCATCGGCGCCGAGGTCGGCGGCGCGGTCAAGAACGTCATGGCCATTGCCACGGGAATCTGCGACGGGCTTGGGCTCGGGCATAACGCGCGCGCCGCGCTGATGACCCGCGGCCTGGCCGAGATCACCCGGCTCGGCGTAGTGCTCGGCGGGCAGCCCGAGACCTTCATGGGGCTGACCGGCATGGGCGACCTGATGCTGACCTGCACTGGCGATTTGTCGCGCAACCGCCGCGTCGGTTTGGCGCTGGCGCAAGGCAAGAAGCTGGGAACGATTCTCGCTGATCTCGGACACGTCGCCGAAGGGGTGAGCACGGCGCGCGAAGTCGCGCGGCTGGCCGCGCAGCTAGGCATCGAGATGCCGATCACGCAAGCCGTTGACGACATCCTGCATCACGATGTTGCGGCGGCGGTAGCGGTCGAAACCCTGCTCAGCCGCGATCCGAAAGCGGAAACGCGGTAAGTCGCTCACGGGCCAGAGTGCTAGAGCCCGCCGGCAAAACCCGATTGCTGCCACGCCGTAAACACGGTCACCGCCACGGCATTTGACAGGTTGAGGCTGCGCTGCCCCGGCCGCATCGGCAGGCGCAGGCGCTGGTTTTCGGGAAACCCGGCCAGCACGTCGGCCGGCAATCCGCTCGTCTCGCTGCCGAAAACGAAGACATCGTCTATTTGAAAAACAGGGCTGTCGAAGCGCTGTCCACCGCGCGTCGTGACCGCGAACAGACGCCGCCCGACCAGCGCCGCCTGGCACGCGCTCCAGTCCGCGTGCCGGAAGACGCGGGCAAACTCGTGATAGTCAAGGCCGGCACGCTTGAGCGAACGGTCTTCCCAGCGAAAGCCGAGCGGTTCGACCAGGTGCAGTTCGGTCCCGGTGTTGGCGCACAGGCGGATCACGTTACCTGTATTGGGCGGGATCTCGGGCTGATACAAGACAACGGCGTACATGCGGGGCTCCCAAAGCGGTACTTTAACATCTATGCTATTAGGCTAGAGGCGGCGAAGGGGCTCAATCTTCCGCCAAAGGGTCGGAACTTGCGCCGGCTAGGCTGCCCCGGATGCCTTCCCGTCGCCTCGCGCATGACCACGGGCGGTCAGCCTCAAGGTCGCAGCGTGCCGCCTACACTCGCCAGGGCTTGCTGGCCCGGCCTTTGGCGGCGTTCGCCGCGTTGCCGTTCCAAGCAAGGCGCTTCCAGGTTAATTCTGAAACCGTACAATCTTATGAGCATCAAGCGCTTGCATAGCCCTAGAAACGTTGTATAAATAACAGCATGCGTCGCCGCACCAAGTCGCGATCGCCTGAGGGGTGTGATCCTTCCGCATTAAGTCCGGCTTGGTCTGAGAATATGGCGTGAGCATTCGAGTTGATTTTTTATCCGTCTTGATGCGCAAATACTTTCCAGCCACGTGCGCCACAAGCGCCGCGCCGCAGAAAGCGAATTGGCATTCTTATAAAAGGTGAGGATATGGGTAAGGTATCGGACATAGACAACAGTTTGTTGCGCAATCTGCGCGAAATTTCCAGCCACCAGAAGGTCTCGGCGACACTCGCCGACCACCTTGCGAATTATTTCGCCGATGCCGATGTCGACGGTCTCGGCGACGCCAGCCCTGAAGAACTGCACGGCGCGGCCATTCAGCATCATCGCCTTGGTCTCCAGCGCTTGCCGGGCCAGGCGGCGATCGCTTTCTATACGCCCGACTTCGACCGCCACGGCTGGCATTCGGCCCATACCGTCATCGATATCGTCACCGACGACATGCCCTTCCTCGTCGATTCGATCACCATGGTCATCTATCGCCACGGCCTGGCAATTCACAAGCTGATGCATCCGCTGCTCGGCATCGTGCGCGATGCGGCCGGAACGCTGCAACGCAGCGAGGTGCGCGGCTCGGCTGGCACCCGCACCGAATCATGGATACACCTTGAGATCGACCGCCTCAGCGATGGACGCCAGATTGAAGCCTTGCGCGCCGAGATCGGCGAAGTGCTTGCCGACGTCCGCGCCGCTGTCGAAGATCATGCGGCGATGCGCGAGAGCGTGGCCGCAGCAATCGCCGACCTTGAGGTTTCGGGCAAGCCCGAGAACAAGGAGATCGTCGATTTTCTGGCATGGATCGCCGCCGAGAATTTCGTCTTTCTCGGCTACACGCACTATGCCGCCGACGCGGCGGCCGGCGTGCTCAAGCGCACGGCGGACGGTGGTCTCGGCCTCTTGCGACGCACCGATCATCCACGCTTCGGACCGTGCCTTGCCGGCATTCCGGGCGACCTCCAGGAAATCGACCGGTTGCCCTCGGCGCTGACCCTGGTCAAAGCCGATGCGCATTCCACCTTGCACCGCCCGAACTATCTCGATTTCATCGGCATCCACCATCGCGACGTGGCGGGCAAGGTGGTCGGCGAACACGTGTTCGTCGGCCTCTATGCAACACACGTCTATCACGTCTCGACCAATGACATCCCGGTGGTGCGCAGCAAGGTCGCCGCGGTGCGTGCCGCCTGCGGTTTTGCGCCCGGCAGCTATCGCGACAAGGCGCTGATCAACGTTCTGGAAACCTATCCGCGCGAAGAGCTGATCGAGATCGCCACCGGCGACCTGCAGCGCATCGCCAGCGGCATCGTAATGTTGCAGGAACATCCGCGTGTCCGCGTGTTCATGCGCAACGACAGCTGGGGGCGCTACGTCTCGGCGCTCGTCTATATGCCGCGCGACCGCTTCGACACCACGGTGCGCCGGCGCATCACCAAGCTGCTCGGCGACACCTTGCGCGCCGAGAGCATCGATTTCTTCCTGCTCGTCGGCGAGTCGCGGCTGGCACGCCTGCACCTGATCGCGCGCATGCCGGCCGGTACGCGTTACGACCACGGCTACGACGCCGAAGGTTTCGAGCGCGAAGTGGCGCGCATCGTGCGCGGCTGGCAGGACGAGCTGCAGCAGAACCTGATCGAGCACAGCGGTGAAGAACGCGGCAATGCGCTCTTGAGCCGCTATGCGACGGCCTTGCCGCTCGCCTATCAGGACCAGGTGCCGCCAAGCTCGGCGGTGTCCGATCTGGAACACCTCGAAGCGGCGGAAAAAGGCGGCCGCATCGAAATCAAGCTCAACGCGCCTTACGGCGAAGACGGCTCGGACCAGCACGTCAAGCTCTTTTTGAAGGGTAACCCGCGGCCGCTTTCGGCGGTACTGCCGGTGTTCGAGAACCTCGGCGTGACGGTGCTTTCCGAACAGCCGTTCAAGCTCGCCGACAGCGACCTGCACATCGCCGATTTCGCCGTCAAGCTGCCGCGCGCCGATGCGCTCGAAGACGAAGCGACGCGCGCGGCTTTCGTCGACCTCCTCGAAAAGCTCCTGCGCGGCGAAGCCGAGAACGACGGCTTCAACCGTCTCGCGCTGCTCGCCGGTCTTGACGATCCGCGCATCACCATCCTGCGCGCCTACGGCCGCTACGTGCGCCAAGCCGGGCTGCCGTTTTCCCAGGTCTATATCGAACGCTGCCTCGCGGCCCAGCCGCACATCGCCCGTCTGCTCGTCGATTTGTTCACCGCGCGGCTCGCACCGGGCAGCGACGACACCGGCGCCGAAGCGATTGCCGGCGAACTGCGCGCCGCGCTGGCCCAGGTCAGCAACCTCGATGACGATCGCATCCTGTCGGGCTTGCGCACGGCGATCGAAGCGACGCTGCGCACCAACGCTTGGCAGACCGGCAAGGACGGCAAGGCGAAAGGCTATCTGTCGTTCAAGATCGAATCGAAACGTGTTCCCTTCCTGCCCAAGCCTTTGCCGCTCTACGAAGTTTTCGTCTATAGCCCGCGCATGGAGGGCATCCACCTGCGTGGGGCGCGCGTCTCGCGCGGTGGTCTGCGCTGGTCGGATCGCATGGAGGATTTCCGTACCGAAGCGCTGGCCCTGACCAAAGCGCAGACGGCCAAGAATGCGGTCATCGTCGCGCTCGGCGCCAAGGGCTGTTTCGTCGGCAAGCGCTTGCCACCGGTCAGCGACCGCGATGCCTACCAGGCGGAAGGCATCGCTTGTTACTCGACTTTCATTCGCGGCATGCTCGATCTCGCCGACAATCTGGTCGACGGCAAAGTTGTTCCGCCGAAGAACGTTCGCCGCCGCGACGGCGACGATACCTACCTCGTCGTCGCCGCCGACAAGGGCACGGCGACCTTCTCCGACATCGCCAACGGCATCGCCATCGAATACGGTTTCTGGCTCGGCGACGCCTTCGCTTCCGGCGGTTCGGTCGGTTACGACCACAAGAAGATGGCGATCACCGCGCGCGGCGCTTGGGAAGCGGTCAAACGCCACTTCCGCGAGCTCGGCCGCGATACGCAAAGCGAAGCCTTCACCGTTGTCGGCATCGGCGACATGAGCGGCGACGTTTTCGGCAATGCCATGATGCTCTCCAAAGAGATCCGCCTGATCGCCGTTTTCGACCACCGCCATATCGTCATCGACCCGAGCCCCGATGCGGCCAGGACCTTTGTCGAACGGCAACGCCTCGCGGCGCTGCCGCGCTCGTCCTGGGATGACTTCGACCGCACGCTGATCTCCGCCGGCGGCGGTGTCTGGCCACGCAGCGCAAAGACCATCCCCTTGTCAGCGCCAGTGCGGGCCTGGCTCGGGACGGAGGCCGAACAGCTCGCGCCCAACGAGCTGATCAACCTGATCCTCAAGGCGCCGGCCGACCTGCTCTACAACGGCGGCATCGGCACCTACATCAAGGCCAGCACCCAGAGCCATCAGGACGCCAACGATCACACCAACGATGCGCTGCGCGTCGACGCGAGCGAACTGCGCGTCAAGGTCGTCTGCGAAGGCGGCAATCTCGGCGTGACGCAGAAAGCGCGGATCGAATTCGCCTCCGCCGGCGGTCTCATCTATACCGACGCCATCGACAATTCGGCCGGCGTCGATTGCTCGGATCACGAAGTCAACATCAAGATCCTCTTTGCCGGACTGGTCGCCGCCGGCGAGATGACTGTCAAGCAGCGCGACACGCAGCTTGCCGCGATGACCGACGATGTCGCCCATCTGGTGCTTGCCGACAACTATCAGCAGACCGGTGCGGTCTCGCTCGAAGCGGTTGCCGGCAACGAGATTCTCGGCGCGCACGCGCAGTTGATTCGCAGCCTCGAGGCCAAGGGCGCAGTCAATCGCAGCATCGAGTTCCTGCCCGACGACAAGGGCCTCGCCGAGCGCGCGCAAATGCGCCGCGGCCTGACGGCGCCGGAAATCTGCATCCTGCTGGCGTGGACCAAGATCTCGCTCAAGGAAGAGCTGCTGGCCTCGCCGTTGCCGGACGCGCCGGAACTGCAGCAGCTGCTCGTCGATTATTTCCCGCCGGCATTGATCCGGCAGTGGGGCGGGCAGCTTGCCGCGCATCCGCTGCGGCGGGAAATCATCACTACGCAACTCGTCAATCGCCTGGTCAACCGCATGGGAACGAGTTTCGTGCTGCAGGCCGGCGACGAGACCGGTGCGGCTGCGGCGGAAGTTGCCGCAGCATGGTACGCGGCGAGCGAACTGCTCGGTGGCGAAGCGCCGTGGCGCGAAATCGAGGCGCTCGATCTGAAGGTCAGCGCCGAACAGCAGATGGCCATGATGGCCGGCTTGCGCGCCATGGTCGGCGCCGCCACCCGGCAAGTTCTCGCGTCGCAGCTTTCCGGCAGGCCCATTGCCGAAATCATCGCCGCCTACCGCGGCGTGGTCGATACGGCGCTTGCCGCGGCGCGGGCGCCCAAGGGCAATGCGGCTACGGTCGCCGATATGCTCGAAGCGCGCGCCAGCATCGTCGGCGTGTTCGAACTCGTGGATCTGGCGCGTACCAGCGACCGGCCGCTGGCCGAGGTAGTGGCTGCCTGTGCGCGCTTTGATGCAAGCCTCGACCTTGCCTGGCTGGAAAATGCCATCGCGCGCTTGCCGGACAGTAACCGTTGGCAGGCGCGCGCACGCACGCAACTCGCCGGCGAACTGCGCATGCTGCGCCAGGCCGTGCTGCAGGATGGCTCGCTCGAGACGCCGGCGGCAATTGCCAAGGCGCGCAATGCCGTCGAGGAGCTCAAGCGCAACGCGCCGCAGGATCTGGCCATGCTCTCGGCCGGCCTGTCCGAGGTCAAGCGGCTGCTGACGATCGGGAGCTAAGCGTCGTTTAGGCGTGCGGCGCACGGAAGGTGCAAGGGGCACGAAGAGAAGAATTTCGATTCGTGCCCCTTTCTTATCCGCTGTCTTTCGGCAAGGCTCGCGCCACGACCAGCGCCGTAACTTCAGTCGCACCGTGCAGTTTGAGCGTGCGCGCGCATTCGGCCAGCGAAGCGCCGCTGGTCATAACGTCGTCGACAAGGATGACGCGTTTGCCGGTGAAATCATCCGAACAGTGGAAAGCGCCGTGGATGTTCTTGATGCGTTCGCGCCAGGGCAGATCGGCCTGCGCCGGCGTGTTGCGAACGCGGTGACAACTGCCTGCCGCGATCGGCATTCGCCACGCCGCGCTGACCGGGCGCGCCAGCTCAAGCGCCTGGTTGAAGCCGCGTTCGCGCAGACGCTCGGGGTGCAGCGGCAGCGGAACGATCAGGTCGGCGGACGGGCGCTCACTGAGTGCCGCGACTTGTTCGCCGAAGAAAGCGGCGAGCGCCAGGCGGTGTCCGTACTTGAAGGTCTGCACCAGTTTGTCGAGGGGAAAGTCGTAGCGAAACGCCGCCAGCGTACGGTCGTAATGCGTTGGCTCGCTCAGGCAGCCGCCGCAGATTTCACCGCCGGCGCCCGGTAGCGGCCGGGCGCAGCGCAGACAGCAGGGCTGTTGCAGGCGCGGCAAATCGGCGGCGCAGGCGGCGCAAACGATATCTAATCCGCTGCTCGCCGCGCAGAGCAGGCAATCCTGCGTCAGCGGCCTGCCGACGCGCCGCCACAGCCTGTACGCTGCGCCTTGCAAGCCCTTGTTTTGAGGTAGAATCGACACCCGCGAAGCTCCTTCACCGCCGACTTGTTCGCCTCCGCATGTCCCCCGCATTTCTTAACGCCAGGTTCCGCCCATGAATACGATTGCTCCACCCGTTGCGCTGACTGCAGAAGCCAGCGCATCCGCCCCTGCCGCTAAGTGGACTGTCTCGCAAGTCGAGGCACTTTACCAGCTGCCGCTGATGGATTTGCTGTTTCGCGCGCAGCAGGCGCATCGCGAAAATTTCGATCCCAACGCGGTACAGCGCTCGACGCTGATCTCGATCAAGACCGGCGGCTGCTCGGAAGATTGCAGTTACTGCTCGCAATCGGCGCGCTACAAGACGGAAGTCGGGCGCGAAGCGCTGATGCAAGTCGAAGATGTGATCAAAGCGGCCAGGGAAGCCAAAGCCAAGGGAGCTTCGCGCTTTTGCATGGGCGCAGCCTGGCGCGGCCCGAAGGACAAGGATCTCGAAGCGGTCACGCGAATGATTCGCGAAGTCAAGGCGCTCGGCCTGGAAACCTGCGTCACGCTCGGTATGCTCAAGGACGGGCAGGCCGAAGAACTCAAGGCCGCCGGTCTCGATTATTACAACCACAATCTCGATACCGACGCCGAGTTTTACGACCGGGTGATCACCACGCACAAGCACGCCGACCGCGTCGATACGATAGGGCAGGTGCGCGCGGCCGGAATCAAGGTCTGCGCCGGCGGCATCGTCGGGCTCGGCGAGACGCGGCGCAACCGGGCGGCGATGGTCGCCCAGCTGGCCAACCTCGATCCGCCGCCCGAATCGGTGCCGATCAACAACCTGGTGGCGATTCCCGGTACGCCGTTGGCAAACAGCGAAAAGGTTGATACTTTCGAGTTCGTGCGCACCATCGCCGCGGCGCGCATCACCATGCCGCAAAGCTTCGTCCGCCTCTCCGCCGGGCGCGAGGCGATGAGCGAAGAAATGCAGGCGCTGTGTTTCTTCGCCGGCGCCAACTCGATCTTCTACTGCGACAAGCTGCTGACTACGAGCAACCCCGGGATTGACCGCGACCAGGCCTTGTTCAGCAAGCTCGGTTTGCGGCCGATCTGATCGCCGATGAGCGAAGCAGCGGTTGATGCGCTCCAGGTGCGGCGCAATTTCGCGCGCGCGGCGGCGACTTACGACGCGGTCGCCGTGTTGCAGCGCGAGGTCGGCAGCCGCATGCTCGAGCGGCTCGATTACGTCAAGATCGCGCCGCAGTGCGTGCTCGACCTGGGCTGTGGAACCGGTGCCAGTCTCGGCGCGCTGAGCGAGCGCTATCCGCAGGCGCAGGTCGTCGGAGCCGATGTCAGCGAAGCCATGCTACGGGTTGCGCACAAAGCGAGATCGCGGCTGCGTTTCCTGCTGCCCTTCCTGCGCGGCAAGAAGAGTTCGCTGCTCGCCGCCGACGCCCTCGCCCTGCCGGTCAAAACGGGTACGCTCGGAATGGTCTGGTCGAACCTGATGCTGCACTGGGTCACCGATCCGCTATTGGTTTTCCGCGAGATGCAGCGCACTCTGGAAGTCGGCGGACTGTTGATGTTCTCGACCTTCGGCCCCGATACGCTGAAGGAATTGCGCGCCTGTTTCTCCGACGGCTATGCGCATTGCCAGCGTTTTACAGACATGCACGATTACGGCGATATGCTTGTGGAATCAGGGTTCGCCGATCCGGTGATGGACGCTGAAGTGCTGACCATGACCTATCCGAGCCTCGACGGCCTGTTTCGCGACCTGCGCCAAAGCGGCTCCACGTGCACGATACAGGACCGCCGGCGTGGCCTGACGGGCCGTTCGGCGTGGCTGGCCGCCCGCGCAGATTATGAAAAACGCATGAGCGATGAACGCCTGCCGGCAAGCTTCGAAGTGGTTTACGGCCACGCCTGGAAAGTCGCGGCGAAGAAGACAGCCGAAGGTGCGGCCATTGTTCGCTTCGATCCCAAGCAAAGGCTACGTTGATTCTCTGCCGGGGCCCGGGTTTGCTATGATTAGCGACTTTGTTCGCTGCCCTTTTTACCGATTTAAATTTTTTTCAGGAACACATCATGCTGCAAAAGCTTGCCTCCTTCGCCGGAATCGCCGGCCCCGTCGTCACCATCGTCATGGACGGTTACGGCATTTCCAAGACGGATGTCGGCAGCGCCATCGCCGCGGCGCGAAAGCCGACGCTCGATCGCTTGTTCGCCGATTACCCCAACATTACCTTGCGTGCGCACGGAACAGCCGTGGGCATGCCGTCCGACGACGACATGGGCAACTCTGAGGTCGGGCACAATGCGATGGGCGCCGGGCAGGTCTATAGCCAGGGCGCGTCGCTGGTCGCCGACGCGATTGCTTCGGGCGCCATCTGGCAGGGCGAGGCCTGGCAGCAAATCGTCGCCGGCGCGAAAGCCGGCGCCAACGGAAGACCCGGCAGCCTGCATTTTATCGGTCTCTTTTCCGACGGCAACGTGCATAGCCACCTCGACCACTTGAAGGCGATGGTGCTGCGCGCCAAGGAAGAGGGCGTCAAGA
Source organism: uncultured beta proteobacterium (assembly GCA_903886975.1). Taxonomy (GTDB): domain Bacteria; phylum Pseudomonadota; class Gammaproteobacteria; order Burkholderiales; family Rhodocyclaceae; genus Propionivibrio. The sequence goes on along the minus strand of CAISOB010000085.1, from coordinate 29,770 downwards.
CCGTGCGCATTCACGCCCTGCTCGACGGGCGCGACGTGCCGGAAACCAGCGCGCTCGACTATGTCGAGCCATTCGAGGCCTTCCTCGCGCAAGCGAGTACTGGCGGTTTCGACGCGCGGATCGCCTCGGGCGGCGGCCGCATGAAAATCACCATGGACCGTTACGACGCCAACTGGAAGATGGTTGAAGACGGCTGGCATACGCATGTCCTCGGCGAGGGCGATCAGTTCGCGAGCGCGTCGGCGGCGGTGAAGGCCTTGCGTGTGAAACATCCCGGAACGATCGACCAGGACCTGCCGCCTTTTGTCATCGCCAGCAACGGCCGCCCGGTCGGGATGATTGAAGATGGCGATTCAGTCGTCTTCTACAATTTCCGCGGCGACCGCGCGATCGAGATTACGCGCGCCTTCGAGGAAGCGGAATTCGACAAGTTCGACCGCGTTCGCGTGCCCAAGGTGACCTACGCCGGCATGCTGCAGTACGACGGCGACCTGAAGTTGCCCAAGCGCTTTCTGGTCAACCCGCCGGTCATCCTCGACACTTCGGGCGAGTGGTTCTCGAAAGCGGGGATCACGCAATTTGCCTGCTCGGAAACGCAAAAGTTCGGCCACGTGACCTATTTCTGGAACGGCAACCGTTCGAATAGATTCCCCGGGGAAACCTATCAGGAAGTGCCGAGCGATGTCGTGCCATTCGAGCAGCGCCCGTGGATGAAGGCCGCTGAAATTGCCGACGCCATGATCGCCGCCCTGAAGAGCGGCAAGTACCGCACGCTGCGCTGCAATTTCGCCAACGGCGACATGGTCGGGCACACCGGGAATTTCCGCGCTGCGACGATGGCCGTCGAGGCCGTGGATCTGGAAATCGCGCGTATCCTGCTGGCCATCGACGCGCAGGGCGGTGTCGCGCTGATAACCGCCGATCACGGTAATGCCGATGAGATGTACGAGATCGACAAGAAAACCAAACAACCGGCGCGCAATGCCGACGGTTCGTTCAAAGCCAAGACCGCGCACACCCTTAACCCGGTGCCGCTGATTCTGTATGACAATGTCACAGGAGGTAAATTGGGATTGAAGGCGAGTCCAACGGCGGGACTGTCCAACCTGGCGGCGACGACGGCCAACCTGCTCGGCTTCGAGAAGCATGCCAAGTGGGACGAAAGCCTGCTCGAGATCAAGTGATTCGCGGCGATCTTCGGAGTCCGCCGGGGCCGGCGCGAGGACACCGAAGCGATTCGCGCTGGTTGACATCGGCTTGCGCCGGTGTCACGGCTCAACTCAGCCGGCGATATAGCGCTCCATCTGGCTGATGATGAACTGTTGCTGGCTGATCGTTTCCTTCACCACGTCGCCGATCGAGACGACGCCGATGACTTCCTTGTTGTCGTCGAGTACCGGCAGGTGGCGAATATGCTTATCGGTCATGATCGCCATGCATTCCTCGATGGAATTGCTCGGCGTGACGTAGAACACCTTGCCGGTCATGACTTCGCTGACCTTGGTGTAGCGCGAGGCTTTGCCCTGCAGGATCACCTTGCGCGCGTAATCGCGCTCGGAGAAGACGCCGGCCAGGTGCTTACCGTTAAGAACGAGCAGCGCGCCGACATCGTTTTCGGCCATGATCTCGAGCGCGCGTAGCACCGATTGATCCGGGGAGATCGCAGCAAGTTTTTTGTGCTTGCCCTCCAAAAATTGCTTGAGTGTCTTCATCGTACGTCCTTGTCGGTGGGAAAGCGCAAGCGATTGGCTTCTGGGTAAATTCAACGCAGGCCGGCAATGTAATCGGCGACAGCCTTGATCTGTTTATCCGAGAATTTGTCGGCGATGGTGCGCATTGCCTTCTGCGCATCGTTGGAACGCTCCTCGCTGCGGAAGTTCTTCAACTGGAGTTCGGTGTAGTCGGCATATTGCCCGGCAAGGTGCGGGTACTGCGCTGGAACGCCGGCGCCAGTCGGGCCGTGGCAGCCGGCGCAGGCCGGAATGCCGCGTTCGAAGTCGCCCTTGCGCCAGATGACCCTGCCGGCCGCTACGAGATTCTCGTCGCTGGCCATTGATGGCTTGCGCTTCTGTTGCGAGAAATAGACCGCCAGACTGTTCATGTCCTCGGCGCTTAGGGTCGCGGCCATGCCGGCCATGATCGGATTGTTGCGCGCAGCCGGTCTTCCATCGGCGGACTTGAAGTCGGTCAGTTGCTTGAACAGATAGGCCGAGCCTTGCCCGGCGAGAATCGGATTGGCCGGCAGCGCGCTGTTGCCATCAACTCCGTGGCAGGCGATACAAACGGTTTCAGCGATCTTTCTGGCCTTGGCCAGATCGGGTTTGCCTTTCGCTTCGTCTGCCGCAAAGACCGAGAAGCAGAGCACCGTAAGAACTGCGAGCGCAGTAGTGCGAATCATGTACAAAACTCCTGATGACGAGTGCGAGTTCAGAGCAGCCCGGAGTTGGGCAGAGTTGGGAATTCCCAAACCTGATATTCTATAGCACTTTAGGGCCGTGCCACGGCATACGTCTCGGCCCGTTCCCAGAACTTCCAGGTTAGCCCATGCCCCTTTTCCAGAAGGCCGTTTTTCATACGACCGTCGCCAGTTTGCGTGATTTGCCTGCCGATTCCGAACGCGAAATCGCTTTTGCCGGACGCTCGAATGCCGGAAAATCGTCGGCCATCAACACGCTCGCCAACCACACCCGGCTCGCGTATGTATCCAAGACGCCGGGGCGGACGCAGCACCTCAATTTCTTCACCCTGGCGGCGGGGAAATACTTCGTCGATTTGCCCGGCTACGGTTTCGCCAAGGCGCCGGAAGACATCCGCGCGCAGTGGGAAGGGCTGCTCGCGCCTTACCTGCGCTTTCGCCTGCCACTGGTTGGCCTAGTACTCATCATGGATAGCCGCCATCCCCTGACCGAGCTTGATTTACAGATGCTCGCCTGGTTTGCGCAGACCGACAAGCCGATTCACATCCTGCTTTCCAAGGCCGACAAATTGACCCGCCAGGAGCAGGCACTGGCCCTGCGCGACGTTCAGGCGGCATTGCTCAAGATCGGCGACCGCTGTACTGTACAGCTGTTTTCCAGCCTTAAGAAGACCGGGGTCGGCGAGGCCGAAGCCGTGCTTGCTGGCTGGCTCGGCATCGAGACTCAGGAGGAAGTGCCGCCACCGGTCGGACTGTGCACCGAGAAGGTGGCCAGAGCGAAGAACCGCGCGGCGATCGGCTGGAGCGCGAGAACCGGCGGGGCAAAGACGAGAACCAATAAAAAGCCCCCGGCAAAGGGATAAGCCGGGGGCAAAATGCCTTACTTAGATGCAAGGCGCCCGCTCAGGGAGATGAAGCGGGAGACGGCGTGAACCATCTGGGAACTCAGAGTAAAGTCGTTTGCGCTTAGTTCCCGATGCAAGCGATTTTTTTGTAGCTGATCCGCTAACCGAGAAGCTTATGGACAAGACAGGAAACTTCCCCGCCACGCGGCTGCGCCGCATGCGGCGTGACAGTTTTTCGCGCCGACTGATGCGCGAATCGGTGCTGACCACCGACGACCTAATCTATCCGGTGTTCGTCCTTGAAGGCGCCGGGCGCATTGAAGCGGTCGCATCGATGCCGGGCGTCGAACGGCAGAGCCTGGATCACTTGCTGAAGACCGCCGAACGGGCGGTGGCGTTCGGTATTCCGGCCCTGGCGCTTTTCCCGGTCATTGATGCCCGCTTGAAGACGCCGGGTGCGGAAGAAGCGTGGAATCCGGATGGCCTGGTGCCGCACGTTGTGGCAGCGCTGAAGAAAGAGTTTCCCGACCTGGGCGTCATCACCGACGTGGCGCTCGACCCTTACACCAGCCACGGGCAGGATGGCTTGATCGCTGCCGACGACCCGCGCGCTTACGTGCTCAACGACGAGACTCTGGAAGCGCTGGCGAAGCAGGCGCTCACCCACGCCCAGGCCGGCGCCGACGTGGTGGCGCCGTCCGACATGATGGATGGCCGTGTGGCGCGCATCCGTTCCGAACTCGACGCGGCGAAGATGATCCACACCCGCATAATGGCCTATTCGGCCAAGTACGCATCGGGCTTCTACGGCCCCTTCCGTGATGCCGTCGGCTCGGCCGGAAACCTGGGCAAGGGTAACAAGGCGACTTACCAGATGGATCCGGCGAACAGCGACGAAGCGCTGCGCGAAGTGGCGCTGGACCTTGCCGAAGGCGCCGACATGGTCATGGTCAAACCGGGCATGCCCTACCTCGATATCGTTCGCCGCGTGAAAGATGAATTCAAGGTCCCGACCTACGTTTATCAGGTGAGCGGCGAATATGCCATGCTCAAGGCAGCCGTACAGAACGGCTGGCTCGACGAAAAGGCCTGTGTGCTGGAAAGCCTGCTCGCGTTCAAGCGTGCGGGGGCGGACGGAATCCTGAGCTATTTCGCGTTGGCGGCTGCGGCCTGGCTCAAGGACTGAGAACGCGTCCCAAGGCGCCCGGCGCGGGCCTGTTCAGCGCCGGCGTCCAGAACGTGGGAAGGTCTCGCGCTTCAGGATTTTGTTCGGGATGCCGGGGAGAGACGCGCAAAGAGCGCGCTCAGGGCCAGTTCCTGCCAGCGGCCGCCTCGCTTTTCAACGCAGCGATAGAATAGTGCCCCGCCCGCGATGCTGGCCGACCAGGCGACCACAATGCCGAAGGCATTGAGCAACGGGTTTGCCGGGGCAAGCTTCGTAAACACCGCGTTGATCACCAGGATGACCGGGAAGTGCACGAGGAAAACCGAGTAGGAAATTTTGCCAAGGTAAGCCAGCACCTTGCTTTTTGGTTGGCTGGCGATGAATCCCCAGCGGCGGGAAACACCGAGCGCGAGCGCGGTGAGCAGGGCCAGGGCGATGCGTGAGCGAAAATCGACAATCAGCGTCGCGACGACGACGGCGGCGATGAGCAGCATGCCGTGGGGTTCCTGCTCGGTGCGGGTCGCCCAGTACATCAGCGCGCCGAGGGCGTAGGCACCGAAGAAGTAGAGCCCCCAGATGTCCCACTGCGGATTCCGGTTGAAACCAAGCAGGGAAGCCAAGGCCAGGCCGGCGACGAGCGCGATGCCGGAAATCGACGCGCCGCGGACGCCTAGGCCGGTAGAGCGCGCCAGCCAGAGCGCAGCGAGCAGCAGCGCGAAAAGCTGAAAGTCGATGGCGATGTACCAGAGGCCGGCCGAGAGCGAGTCGAAATCCAGGATATTTTGCAGCAGCACGAGATGCGCGAGCATCTGCCACAGGGTCGGCGGATTGGGGATCGAGTCGTGGTCCATCAGGTGGCGCGCAATGGCTGCGCACAGGATGCTCAGGAGCACCGCCGCGGCGTAGGGGACGATCAGCTTGACATAGCGTTTGACCAGCAACGCGAGCGGCGCGGCGGCCTGCAGACGGCCATTCGGAGCCAGCGCCTTGGCGGCAAGAAACCCGCCGATGACGAGAAAGACTTGCACGGCGAGCCTCGCGTTTTGGCTCAGCCAGGAAAACAGGGCCGGGGCGAGGTCGTTGGCGACATCGGACATCGGGCCGTAGAACGCCAGATGGTGCAGGACGATGAACTGGGAAGCGACGGCCTTCAGGGCATCGACGAAGGCGAGTCTGGTTGCTGCGACCGGCATGCAGAAAACTCCGTGTCAAGCCGCGCGGACTCGGGAACGACGAGCGTGCGCGCGGACCAAGCGCCGGATTTTACGCGGTTTTTCTCCCCGGAACCAGCATTCCCGACCTTGGTCGGCAACTCGCCGGGCGCTTAGGCGCTGCGCTGACTCAGGCAGCTGACATAAAGCATCGGCCACTGCTGCGCCCAATTGGCCGTCGGCTCGCGCGTGAAGCCGCTCTTGGCGTATTGCTGCCAGCGTCCGATGACATAACAAAGCAGGATATTGGCCAGGGCGCCGAAATCGGCGTCCGCCGCCAGTTGTTCCTGCGTTGCCGCAACGCGCAAAGCCTGCTTGAGCGCCGCCTCGATCTTGTCGTGCAACTGGTTGATGCGCAGCTGAAGACGTTCGTTTTCATTGACCAACGCATCGCCGGTCAGAACCTTGGTCATGCCGCGATTGCGCTGCGCGAAATTGAGCAGCAGCGCCAGGATATGCTCGACCTGCTGCAAGCCCTGCGCCGCCTCTGCGGAAATCTGATTGATGACGCCGAACAGGCTGGTCTCGATGAATTCGATCAGGCCCTCGTACATTTGCGCCTTGCTGGCAAAGTGGCGATAGAGCGCCGCCTCGGAGCAGTCGAGCCGGGCGGCCAGCGCGGCCGTGGTGATCTTTTCGCCTTTCGGGTCTTCCAGCATTGCGGCCAGCGTTTGCAGGATTTGCAGTCTTCTCTCGCCCGGCTTTGCCATCGTCGTACTCCCCCGCCTGGATTTGTTATTGAGCGTCGATTATAGCCGCCCAAGCCGCCGCGGCAAATCGAGAACCGAAGCGATCTTCAGGTCGGCGCACGGCGGTTGGCGTGTGCTGGTGCTCACCCACACGGTCTTCATGCGCAGGCGTTTGGCTGTTTTCAGATTGACGATCGTGTCATCGACTAGGATGCAGGCGCGCGCGTCGAGCCCTTCGTCGTGCAGCAGGCGAAGGAATCCGGCGGTTGCCGGCTTGGGCTGAAAGCGCATTTGCTCGACCGAATAGATCGCGTCGAAGCAGCGGCGGATCCCGGTGACGGCCAGCACCGCCTCGGCATAATCGCGCGGCGCATTGGAGAAAATGATCTTGCGCCCCGGCAGACGTAACAACATCGCTTTGAGGCCGCGCTCGGCAACGACGATGCGCGCAAGATCGGGAAACTGGTGCGTGTTGGCGAGAAAGTGCCGCGGATCGGTCCCGTGATGGCGCATCAAGCCGAGCAGCGTGGCGCCGTAGCGCTTCCAGTAGGTTTGGCGCAGGCGGGTCGCCTCGCTCTCGTCAACATTGAGATAGCGGCAGATGTAAGCCATCATCGCCCGGCTGATTTGCGGAAAGATGTGCGCGCTGGCGTCGTGCAGGGTGTTGTCGAGATCGAAGAGCCAGGTTCGCTGCGCAATATTCAAGGTCAAGAGTCCGCGGCCAGAGCGCAAAATTCGCGAGGGGATCGCACTGCAGTTACGCGGTTTCCTTGCGTGGCCTTTCCCTCTCTGCGTCTTGGCCGTGGGAGTGTCATTGGCTCTTGATCATCGTTCCGAGGCCGTGGCTGGTCAAGATCTCGAGCAGCAGCGCATGCTCGACGCGGCCGTCGATGATGTGCACGCTCTTGACTCCGTTGCGCGCCGCATCGAGCGCCGAACTGATCTTCGGCAGCATGCCGCCGTACAGCGTACTGTCTTCGACCATCGCGTCGATCTGCGGAGGCGTAACGTCGGTCACGAGTTTGCCATCCTTGTCGAGTACGCCAGAGGTATTGGTCAGCAGCACGAGTTTTTCGGCCTTGAGTATTTCGGCGACCTTGCCGGCGACGACGTCAGCGTTAATGTTGTAGGTTTCGCCCTGCTCGCCGACGCCGATCGGCGCGATCACCGGAATGAATTCGCCGGCTTCGAGATGGCTGATCAGCGCTGGATCGATCTGCGTGATGTCGCCGACCATGCCAATGTCGATCAGGTCGGCATAATTGTCGCGATTATGCAAAAGGAGCTTCTTCGCGCGGATCAGGTTGCCGTCCTTGCCGGTCAGGCCGACGGCCTTGCCGCCCGCCTGATTGATCAGGTTGACGACGTCCTTGTTGACCTGGCCGCCGAGGACCATTTCGACGATTTCCATCGTCTCGGCGTCGGTGACGCGCATGCCCTGGACGAATTCGCCTTTCTTGCCGACGCGGGTCAGCAGATTTTCGATCTGCGGGCCGCCGCCATGGACGACGACGACATTCATGCCGACGAGCGTGAGCAGGACAACGTCACGCGCGAAGCATTGCTTGAGGTTTTCGTCGACCATCGCGTTGCCGCCGAATTTGACGACGATGGTTTTGCCGTGAAAGCGTTTGATATAAGGCAGCGCTTCGGCAAGTATGGCCGCTTCCTGGGCCGGGGAAAATTGCGGGAGCGTCATGGTTGGGATCCTCTCGAATACTCGCGGATTCTACTCGGCGTGACGACAAATACAAAGGCGGACGGCAGGGCCGGCCGAACTCTCGCTTGCCTGTGCGCCTCGCGGTCGCTAGAGTGGCGCCTGGACTGACCATGCAGCATAGGATCGCGATGGCAAATGATGAACCAATAAATAGCGTGTGCGCTGATTGCGGCGCACCCTTTGCTTGCGGCGCCGTGGCGGGGGCCTCGTCATGCTGGTGCATGGACAAGCCGGCACGATTGCTGGAAGTGGATGCGCGCGCCGGCTGTTACTGCCCCGCCTGCCTCGACAGGCGCATCAGGGAGCAGTCTTCTCCGGCAACATGAGGATGGCGTCGCGGTTGCTCCAGGAGAAACATTTCTCCGCAGCAGCACGCCACGGCAGCCAGAGATAGTTCAGGTGCTCGTCGGGCGCGAGCCTGACCGGCTGCCTGGCGGCAACGGCCAGCGAAAAGACGTGCTCGGTGTTATGGGTGACGCCATCAGCATAGCGATGGCGCCACTCGGCAAAAATTTCGAAGGTATTGGTGATCTGCCAGTCCCTGATCCGTTGCGTTGGGACGCGAATGCCGGTTTCTTCCTCGACTTCGCGCGCCGCAGTTTCGATCAGGCTCTCGCCGTCCTCCTGGCTGCCGGTTACCGATTGCCAGAATCCGGCATGGGAAGCGCGCTCGAGCAGCAGCACCCGAAGATCGGCGGTGTGGATGACCACGAGCACCGAAACCGGTTTCTTCGCTTGTGTCATTCCGGGGGCGATGGCGCGAGTGGGCTGGCGCAAGCCACGCGTCATCGCGTGACCGGCGGCAAGGCGTTCAACTCTGGCTGGCCTCGGTCGACGCCGGGGTTTGCACTTCGACCTTCTGGCGCAGACGGATGTGCAACTCGCGCAACTGCTTTTCGTCGACCGGGCTCGGCGCGTCGGTGAGCAGGCACTGCGCGCGCTGCGTTTTCGGAAAAGCGATCACATCGCGGATCGATTCCGAGCCGGTCATCATTGCCACGATGCGGTCGAGACCGAAAGCCAGTCCGCCATGCGGCGGCGCGCCGTACTTGAGCGCGTCGAGCAGGAAGCCGAACTTGAGTTTGGCTTCGGCCTCGCCGATGCCGAGCGCTTTGAACACCAGCTCCTGAACATCGGCGCGGTGAATACGCACCGAACCGCCGCCGAGTTCCGAACCGTTTAGGACGAGGTCATAGGCCTTGGCCAGGCAGTGGCCGGGGTCGGTGGCCAGCGACGCCAGGTGCTCGTCCTTCGGGCTGGTGAATGGATGGTGGCAGGCGACCCAGCGCTGGCCTTCTTCATCGTAGTCGAACATCGGGAAATCGACGACCCACAGTGGTTCCCAGGCCTTGCCGTTGAGAAATCCCTTCTCGTGGCCGATCTTGACACGCAGGGCGCCGAGCGCATCGTTGACGACCTTGGCCTTGTCGGCGCAGAAGAAGATCAGATCGCCCGATTGCGCGCCGGTGCGCTCGACGATGGCTTGCAGTGCGGCAGCATGCAGGTTCTTGACGATCGGCGACTGCAAGCCGGTTTCATTGAGTTGCGTCACGTCGTTGACCTTGATGTAGGCCAACCCCTTGGCGCCGTAAATGCCGACGAATACCGAATAGGCGTCGATTTCGCTGCGCGTCATGACCGCCGCGCCCGCGGCGCCGCCCGGAATGCGCAGGGCCGCGACGCGCCCGTCGGCACTGTTGGCCGCCGCGCTGAAGACCTTGAACGAGACGTCCTTGACGGCGTCAGTGATCTCGGTGAGTTCGAGCGTCACGCGCAAATCGGGCTTGTCGGAACCATAGCGCGCCATGGCCTCGGCGTAAGAGAGTCGCGGGAAAGGGTCGGGCAGATCGGCGCCGATCGCTTCCTTGAACACGGTGCGAATCAGGTCTTCCATGATGCCGGTGATCTCGACCTCGTTGAGGAAAGAGGTTTCGATATCGACCTGGGTGAATTCCGGCTGGCGATCGGCGCGCAGGTCTTCGTCGCGGAAGCACTTGGTAATCTGGTAGTAACGGTCGAATCCGGCGACCATCAGCAATTGTTTGAAGAGCTGCGGCGATTGCGGCAGGGCGAAGAACTGGCCGGCGTTGACGCGCGAGGGAACGAGGTAATCGCGGGCGCCTTCCGGCGTGCTCTTGGTCAGCATCGGCGTTTCGATGTCGATGAAGCCGGCGTCGTCGAGGAAGCGGCGGAAGGCGCGCGCCGTCTTGTAACGCAACTGCATGTTCTTCTGCATTTGCGGCCGGCGCAGATCGATGACCCGGTGCAGGAGCCGAACGTTCTCAGACAAATTTTCTTCGTCAAGCTGGAACGGCGGCGTGACCGAGGGATTGAGCACCTCGATGGCATGGCAGAGGATTTCGACTTCGCCGCTTGGCATGTTCGGGTTCACTGTGCCTGCAGGGCGTGCGCGTACCCTGCCCGTGACCTTCAGGCAAAACTCGTTGCGTACCGATTCGGCGATGGCGAACATCTCCGGACGGTCGGGATCGCAGACGACCTGGGCAAGGCCTTCGCGGTCGCGCAAATCGATGAAGATAACGCCGCCATGATCGCGGCGGCGCTGCGCCCAGCCGCAGAGGCTGACTTCCTGGCCGATGAGTTGGGCGTTGACCTGTCCGCAATAGTGAGTTCGCATGCTGTTTCCGGTTACAAGGGTGGGTTGCTGGGTTTGGCAAGACGGGTTCGCGCCGGCGGCGCGACGACACCCATCGAGATGATGTATTTGAGCGCTTCGTCGACGTCCATGTCGAGTTCGATGACATCGCTTCGGGGCAACATCAGGAAGAATCCCGAGGTCGGATTCGGCGTGGTCGGGACGTAGACGCTGACAAGATCACCGGGCAAATGATTGACAACGTCGCCGCCCGGGCGACCGGTGAGAAATGCGATGGTCCACGAGCCCCGGCGCGGGTATTGGATCAGCAGCGCTTTACGAAAAGCGTTGCCGGATGAGGAAAACAGTGTATCCGACACCTGCTTGACGCTGAGGTAGATCGAATTGACCACCGGGATTCGGGCTAGCAGTTGCTCCCACCAGCCAACCAGCCGCTGGCCGATGAAATTGGCGGCGAGCACGCCGGTGACGAAAATGATCAGCAGGGTCAGCACGACACCGGCACCCGGAATGTCGTAGCCGAGCAATTGATGCGGACGCAGGGTCTCGGGAAGCAAGCGCAGCGATTGGTCGGCTACGCTGGCGATGAGTGCCAGCACCCAGGCGGTGATCGCCAGCGGTACCCAGATCAAGAGTCCGGTGATGAAGTAGCGCTTGATCAGCTGCCCGCGCACGCTTCTGCTCCGGGGCAACCTTGACAGGCGGGGGCGGTGGATTCCTTAGTCTTCGGCTTGTTTTCGGCTGACGGCTTGCCGCCGCCCTTGAAATCGGTGGCGTACCAGCCATTGCCTTTGAGCTGAAAGCCGGCCGCAGTGACTTGCTTAGCGTAGGCTACCTTGCCGCATTCGGGACAAATGCTCAACACCGGGTCGCTCAGTTTTTGCAAATGGTCCTTCGCAAAACCGCAAGACTCGCAACGATAGGCGTAGATCGGCATGGCAAACCTTAAATGAACTGCAAAAGAAACGGATTATACCCGAACGATGGCGGCTTTCGTCAGCCCCGCTGCCTCTCAGATGAGGCCAATGGCCCTGTTTTCAAGCCGTTAGATGAGGTGCAGGTAATTTTGTGTCAGCTCCCGCCCCCAGAAAAGCGCGATCATTCCGGCGGCTGCCAGGTAGGGGCCGAAAGGAATCGGCACGTTGCGACCGTGCCGCGCCAATACGATCAGGGCGATTCCGGCTACGGCGCCGACCACTGATGAGAGCAGAATCGTCAAGGGCAGAACTTGCCAGCCGAACCAGGCGCCGAGCGCGGCGAGCAGCTTGAAATCGCCGTAACCCATGCCTTCCTTGCCGGTGGCGAGTTTGAAGCCCCAGTAGACCGACCACAGTGCGAGGTAACCGGCGATGGCGCCAATAACGGCAGATCGAAGGTCGGTATAAGTACCAGCGCCGGCACCGCTCCAATCAAGGTTGAACAGCAAGCCGACCCAAAGCAGTGGAAGCGTGATCGAGTCGGGCAGCAACTGCTTGTCGAAATCGATAAAGGAGAGCGCCAGCAGCGACCAGATCAGCAGCATAGCGCCGGCGGCGGCCCAGCCGTAGCCGAAATGGGCTGCCGCGAATGTACAGAGCAAACCGCTCAGCGCTTCGATCAGCGGATAGCGCGGCGAGATCGCCGCGTGGCAGGCTGAACACTTGCCGCGCAAGGCGAGCCAGCTGATTACCGGGATATTCTCGAGCGCGCGGATCGGGTGTCCACAGGCGGGGCAGTGCGAACGCGGCACGGCCAGCGAGAGCGCTTCCTGGACGGGTGGCGTTTCGCCACGCAGTTCCGCGCACTGGCACTGCCAGTCGCGCTCCATCATGATCGGCAAACGGTGGACGACGACGTTGAGGAAACTGCCGACGATCAGGCCGAGAACAGTACAGGAAACGGTGAATACGGTCGGATCGAGAAAGTTGGCGAGCCAGCCGTTGATCATCCGACAACCGCGCCGAGCTTGAAGATTGGCAGATACATGGCGATAACCATGCCACCGATCAGCACGCCGAGGACGACCATGATCATCGGTTCCATCAAGCTGGCGATGGCCTCGACGGCATCGTCCACTTCCTGTTCGAAGAAGTCGGCGACCTTGCCAAGCATCGAATCGAGGGCGCCGGATTCTTCTCCGATGGCCACCATCTGATTGACCATGTTGGGGAACAGTTCGCTGTTCTGCATCGCCGAGGTGAGGCTGGTGCCGGTGCTGACCTCGCTCTGGATTTGCCGGGTACCGACTTTATAGACGTGGTTGCCGGCAGCGCCGCCGACCGATTCGAGCGACTCGACGAGCGGCACACCGGCGGCGAACATGGTCGCCAGCGTGCGCGTCCAGCGAGCGATCACCGATTTGCGGATGACCGGGCCGAAAACAGGAAGGCGGAGGAACAAGCGGTCAAAGGCAATCTGCATCGCCTCCGAGCGCTTCAGCATATAGAAGAACGTAAAAATCGCGCCGCCTATGCCGCCAAAGATGGCCCACCAGTAAGCGATAAAAATATCGGATATGCCAATGACAAACATCGTAGGCGCCGGCAGATCCGCGCCGAAGCTCTTGAACACTTCCTTGAACGCCGGAATGACGAAGATCATGATTATCGACGTGATGACAAAGGCCACGACGATGATCGCCGTGGGGTAAAACAAAGCGGACTTGATCTTCGACTTGATGGCGATCATTTTTTCCTTGTAGGTCGCCAGGCGGTCGAGCAGAGTTTCGAGAATGCCGGCCTGTTCGCCGGCGGCGATCAGGTTGCAATAGAGCGCGTCGAAGTACAGCGGAAACTTTCGGAAGGCTTGCGACAGCGAACTCCCGGTTTCGACATCGGACTTGATGTCGAGTAGAAGTTTACCGACCGCCGGATTGTCGTGGCCGCGGCCAACGATGTCGAAGGTCTGCAACAAGGGCACGCCGGCTTTCATCATCGTGGCGAGCTGGCGGGTGAACAAGGCGATATCCTTGTCCGTGACCTTGCTGCCACCGCGGAAGCTCTGTTTCGAAATCTTGGTGACCAGGATGCCCTGGCGCCTGAGGGTGGCATTGATGACGGCTTCGCTCGTCGCGCGTTGCTCGCCGCGAACGATTTTCCCGGCCTTGTTCTTGCCGGCCCAGAGAAAAGTGTACTCTTTGATTTCCTGGGCACGCTTTGCGGATTTTGTTGCAGTCGCCATGCTGTCCCCTTGCCTGTTCCTTACACGTTGGTGCTGCCGAGGACTTCCTCAAGCGAGGTCAGCCCCTGTTTGACCTTCAGCAGGCCGGATCGGCGCAAATCGTTGACGCCTTCCTTTTCGGCCTGCGCCGCAATGTCATTCTCATTGCCGTTGGCCATGATCAGCCGCTGAATTTCCCGGGTCACCGGCATCACCTGATAAAGGCCGACGCGTCCCTTGTAGCCAGACCCCTTGCAGCGATCACATTCGCCCGGTCCGTAGAGAATCCAGCTGCCGTCGATGTCGGCTTCGGTAAAGCCAGCATTGAGCAGTGTCTCGACCGGTGCGTCAATCGTTTTCTTGCAGGTGCATAGGCGGCGTACAAGGCGCTGGGCTGTTATCAACAGGATGCTCGAAGCGATGTTGAAAGTCGGAACGCCCATGTTCATCAACCGGGTCAGGGTCGACGGGGCGTCGTTGGTGTGCAGGGTCGACAGTACCATGTGGCCAGTCTGCGCGGCTTTGATGGCGATCTCGGCGGTTTCCAGGTCGCGGATTTCGCCGACCATGATGATGTCCGGATCCTGGCGCAAGAAGGCTTTGAGTGCCGTTGGAAAGGTCAATCCCTGGCGGTCGTCGATGTTGACCTGGTTGATTCCCGGCAAGGCGATTTCAGCCGGATCTTCCGCCGTCGAGATGTTGATTCCGGGTTTATTCAGGATATTGAGACAGGTGTAGAGCGAAACGGTCTTGCCCGATCCGGTCGGACCGGTGACCAGAACCATGCCGTACGGGCGGCTGATGGCGTCGAGCAACAGGGTTTTCTGATCGGGATCGTAGCCGAGCATATCGATCCCCAGGGTCGCGCTGCTCGGGTCGAGAATACGCAGGACGATCTTTTCACCGTACATGGTCGGCAGCGTGCTGACGCGAAAATCGATCGCCCGGCTCTTGGAAAGCACGAGCCGCATGCGGCCGTCCTGCGGCACGCGCTTTTCGGCGATGTTCAGGCGCGAAATGACCTTGATGCGCGAGGCGATCTTTTCCTTGATGACCAAGGGCGGCGAAGCGACTTCGCGCAAAATGCCGTCGGTCCGGAAACGGATTCGGTAGCTTTTCTCGTAAGGTTCGAAGTGGATATCCGATGCGCCGTCGTTGATCGCATCGAGCAGCATCTTCTGAATAAACCGGACTACCGGCGCATCATCGACTTCGAGGGTCGAGGCTTCGTCAGCCTTATCCGCGGCGTCTTCATCGGCGAATTCGAGGTTGATGTCCTCGCTGGTCAGGTTCTTGAGGGCATCCTCGGTCGATTCCGAAAGCTTGGCCACCAGCGGCGCAAGCAGGCTTTCGTCGACGATGACCGGGTCGACGGCCATGCCGGTCTGGAAACGAATCTCATCGAGCGCGCGCAGATTGGTCGGGTCGGCGATGGCGATGGACAATCGGTTGCCGCGCTTGTGCAAGGGAATGACGCGGTGCGAGGCAATCAGTTTGCGATCGATCGCGTTTTTCTGAATGTGTTCCTCGCCAAATGCGGCCAGGTCGAGCAGCGGATAGCCAAAGGTGTCGGAGGCAAAGCGCGCGACGTCGCGCGAGCTGGCTTTGCGGGTGCTGACCAGTTGTTCAATGAACGTAGTCTTGGTCGCCGCCGCTTGCGACAGCAATTGCTCCGCCTCCGCTTCCTTGATTCGGCCGGCCTGAACGAGGGCGCGCGCGAGGCCGCTAAGCGACGATTGTTGTGGATTGGCTGCCATAATCCTCTATATGACACTGGAGTGAGCCAGTGAATGACGACCGCGACGATCCTGCAAAGTATGTCAGATCGATGATGCATTGAGTCGGCGCATTTGTAAAGACGCGCTCGCCGGCATCCCGGTCCGAAATGGCGGCGATATTGACGCCGAAGTTGGTCGAGGCGGCGAGTGTGTTCACGGGGCTAAATGCGTCCAAGCAGGACTTCGGAGACAAAGCGGCTGCCAATATAAGCCAGAAGCAGCAGCACAAAACCGGCCAGGGTCCAGCGCAGGGCGATGCGCCCGCGCCAGCCATAAACATGGCGCCCGATCAGCAGTGCCGCGAAGATGGCCCACGAGGCAAAAGCAAACAGGGTCTTGTGCTCGAAGAACAGGGCTCGGTTGAAGATCGCTTCGGAGAACAGAATGCCGCTGGCCAGCGCCACCGTCAGCAGCACGAACGCAATGGCAATCATGCGAAAGAGCAGGGCCTCCATGGCCAGCAGCGGCGGAAAACTGACGAGCGACCGGCTGCGCTTGCGGTCGTGCAGCCGGCGTTCGGCAAGGCTCATGAGTATGGCGTGCAAGGCGGACAGCGTGAACAGGCTGTAGGCCAGCATCGCCGCCGTGAAATGCAATTTGAAACCCCAAGCGTCGGCGTGCGCGATGACGCGCACCTGCGGGAAGACGAGCGGCAGCACGGCGCACAGCGCCGCAAGCGGCAGAACCATGGGTTGCAGGCCGTCCATCGGCGAGCGAAAGCCTTCCAGCCAGTAAATGAGGACGGCCAGCCAGAGCATCAGCGATAGCGCGAAACTGAACGAGAAGCGCATGCCGCTCGCGCCGAACAGCCCGTCGTACAGGCCGATTCCCTGAATCACCAGGGCCAGGGCGATTGCCCCGCGTTCCCAGTTTTGCATCGGTAAGGCGTCGATGCCGTGCTCGGTTTCGCGCCAGCGCGTACGCCAGAAATGCCATCCCAGCGCCGCATAAAGCAGGCAGGAAGCCAGTGCAGGCAGAAGCTGCAGTAGAATATCCGACATTTTTGAAGTCTACACCAAGCTGGAAGCCAAATGCTCGATAACCTGACCCAACGCCTTGCCCGCGTTATGAAAACGCTGCGCGGTGAGGCGCGGCTGACCGAGGAAAATATCGCCGAGGCCTTGCGCGAGGTGCGGCTCGCCTTACTCGAGGCCGACGTCGCCCTGCCGGCCATCAAGGCGCTGATCGCCGCGGTCAAGGAAAAAGCGCTCGGCGAAGAGGTGATCGGCTCCTTGAGCCCGGGCCAGGCGCTGATCGGCGTCGTGCATCGGGAACTCACGCGCCTGATGGGCGCGGCGCACAACGGCCTCAACCTGGCGACCCAGCCGCCGGCGATCATGCTGATGGCCGGCCTGCAGGGTGCGGGGAAGACGACCACCGTTGGCAAACTCGCCAAGATGCTGCGCGAGACGCAGAAAAAGAAAGTGCTGGTCGTCTCCTGCGACGTCTACCGGCCGGCGGCCATCGCGCAATTGAAAACCGTCGCCGAACAGGCCGGTGTTGATTTCTTTCCCTCGGCCGCAAGCGAGAAACCGGTCGATATCGCCCGCAACGCGGTCGATTGGGCCAAGCGCCATTACCACGACGTATTGCTCGTCGATACCGCCGGGCGCTTGTCGATCGATGCGGCGATGATGCAGGAGATCGCCGAGCTGTACGCGGCGGTCAATCCGATCGAAACCCTGTTCGTCGTCGACGCCATGCAGGGCCAGGACGCGATCAACACGGCCAAGGCCTTCAGCGAGGCCTTGCCGCTGACCGGCGTCATTCTCACCAAGCTTGACGGCGATGCGCGCGGCGGCGCGGCGCTCTCGGTGCGCCATGTGACCGGCCGGCCGATCAAATACGCCGGGGTCGGCGAGAAGTTGTCCGGTCTCGAGGCCTTTCATCCCGAGCGCATGGCTGCGCGCATCCTCGGCATGGGCGACGTGCTGTCGCTGATCGAGGACGCGAAGAAAGGGATCAACGAGCAGCAGGCGGTCGAGTTCGCCAAGAAAATAAAGTCGGGCAAGGGTTTCGATCTAACCGATTTCAAAGAGCAGATCGGCCAGATGCGCAAGATGGGCGGGATCTCGTCGATGATGGACAAATTGCCGGCGCAGTTTGCCCAGGCCGCAAGCCACATGCCGGCGGGCGGTGAGGAAAAGACGATCGGCCGCATCGAGGGCATCATCAATTCGATGACCCCGGCCGAGCGCAGCAAGCCCGAACTGCTCAAGGCCTCACGCAAGCGCCGCATCGCCGCGGGCGCGGGCGTTCAAGTGCAGGAGGTGAATCGCCTGCTCAAGCAATTCGAACAGACGCAAAAGATGATGAAGCAATTCTCCAAGGGTGGCATGGCCAAGCTGATGCGCGGCATGAAAGGGATGCTGCCGGGAATGCGCTAGCGCCCCAGGGTGGTGCTTGCCGCGACGCGCTTGCTGCTGTAAGCCCAGCGCTTCTGCCAGGCCTCGCGGACGAGGTTCGGGTATTCGGCCTGGCCGAGGCTGCCGTTGTAGCGGCCGAGCGCGCGGTAGAGGTCGCCTTTCTCGAGATCGAGGTAGTAGCGCAAGATCGTGCAGCCGTAGCGCAGATTGGTGCGCAGATGAAAGAGGTTGTCCTCGCTGCGGCCGATGACCTTGATCCAGAACGGCATGACCTGCATGAAGCCGCGCGCGCCCGCCGCAGACACGGAATATTTCTTGAAACCGCTCTCGACCTGGATCAGGCCGAGTACGAGTTGCGGATCTAGCCCGGCGCGCGTCGCTTCGTAATGGACCGCGCGCAGAAGCTCGAGGCGGCTTTCCCGGTCGGCGATGCGCTTTTGCAGGCGCAGCGACATCTCGCTCAACCAGTCGACGGCGTCCATCGAGTCAAGAAACGAACTCTTCGGCGGCGCCTGATCTGATATTGCATGCGACAGCGCGGCCTGCACACTCGCTGAAAGCGGTTCATATACTTGTGCGCCGGCGAACGCGGCGAACGGGATCAGAAGAGCCAGGAGCAGCGTCAGCCGCCGCACAGTTTGCTCCGCAGGAAGGCGCCAATCTCTGTCAGTGCAACCATCTGCACCTGCGCATCGGTACGGCCCTTGTATTCGAGCTGGCCTTGCGCCAGGCCGCGCTCGCCGACGACGACGCGATGCGGGATGCCGATCAATTCCATCTCGGCGAACATCACGCCCGGCCGCTCGTTGCGATCGTCGAGCAGGACGTCGACGCCGGCCGCCTTGAGTTCGGCGTAAAGCGCGTCGGCGGCCGCCTTGACTGCTGCGCTCTTGGCGTAGCCCATCGGCACGATGCACACCGCGAAGGGCGCAATGGCCGCCGGGAAAACGATGCCACGCTCGTCATGGCACTGTTCGATGGCCGCACCGACGATGCGCGAGACGCCGATGCCATAGCAGCCCATTTCCATGGGCTGGCTATGGCCTCCCTCGTCGAGGAAGGTGCACTTGAGCGCTTCCGAATATTTCCGGCGCAGCTGGAAAATGTGCCCGACTTCGATGCCGCGGCACACGTCGAGCGTTCCCTTGCCGTCGGGCGACGGATCGCCGGCGACGACGTTGCGCATATCGGCAACGGCAGCCGGCTCCGGCAGGTCGCGAGCGAAATTGACGCCGGTCAGGTGAAATCCCTCGGCATTGGCGCCGCAGACGAAATCGCTCATCACCGCCACGCTGCGGTCAGCAAAGACAGCGATATCGCCGGTCCCCACCGGGCCGATGTAGCCGGGTTTGCAGCCGAGCGCGGCAACGATCTCTTCGTCGTGCGCGAAGCGGAACTCGCCGATCGCCTTTTGCGCCTTCACTTCGTTGAGATCGTGATCGCCGCGCAAGAGCAGCAGGGCGAAGGACGAAGCGCCGGCGTCGTCCGTGGCGCGCATCACGGCAATTGCCTTGACCATTTGCGTGATCGGCAGGCCGAGAAATTCGGCGACGTCCTCGCACCTGACCTTGCCCGGCGTCGCCACCTTGGTCAGAGTGGCGCTGGCGGCAGCACGACTGAAGGGCGGCGCCAGCGCTTCAGCCAATTCGACATTGGCCGCGAAATCGGAAGCGGGGCAATAGGCCAGCGCGTCCTCGCCCGAGTCCGCCAGCACGTGAAACTCGTGCGAGCCGGTGCCGCCGATGGCGCCGGTGTCGGCGGCGACGGCGCGGAACTTCAGGCCGAGGCGGGTGAAAATCCGCGTGTAAGTAGCGAACATATTGCCGTACTCGCGCTGCAGATCGGCGAAACTCACGTGGAAGGAATAGCCGTCCTTCATCAGGAATTCGCGGCCGCGCATGACGCCGAAACGCGGCCGGATCTCGTCGCGAAACTTCATTTGCACCTGGTAGAAATGCAGCGGCAGCTGGCGATAGCTCTTCACTTCCCTGCGCACGACGTCGGTGATGACTTCCTCGTGCGTCGGGCCGATGACGAAATCGCGCTGATGCCGGTCCTTGAGGCGCAGCAACTCGGGGCCGTATTTTTCCCAGCGCCCCGATTCCTGCCACAACTCGGCCGGTTGCACCGCCGGCATCAGCAGCTCGATCGCGCCGGCGGCATCCATTTCCTCGCGAACGATGGCTTCAACCTTGCGCAGCACGCGCAGTCCCACCGGCATCCAGGTGTAGATGCCGCCGGCCAGGCGCTTGACCAAACCGGCACGCAGCATCAATTGGTGGCTGACGATCTCGGCGTCGGCTGGCGCTTCCTTGAGCGTCGAGATAAAAAATTGCGAGGTGCGCATGAAATTACACTTCTCGAAGTGAAAACCGGATTTTACAAGACAGATAGCCCGAGTGCGACGCCCATTGCGTTTTCCGGCGTTTATCCATGAACCGCGATGGCGAGCTTTCAAAGCCATTTGAAATGTGGAAGAATGCACTTGACCAACAAATTTGCAGGTATTTCGAAATGCTCGACCGTGAAGGCTATCGCCCGAACGTCGGCATCATTCTGTGTAACGCGAAGAACGAGGTTTTTTGGGGCAAGCGAATACGTGAACATTCCTGGCAGTTTCCGCAAGGCGGCATCAAACGGGGCGAAACCCCGGAGCAAGCCATGTTTCGGGAACTCCACGAGGAAATCGGCTTGCACCCGGAGCATGTCAGCATTCTTGGCAGAACCAAGGACTGGTTGCGTTACGAGGTGCCGATTCACTGGGTAAAACGCGAATGGCGCGGCAGTTATAAAGGGCAGAAACAGATCTGGTTTTTGCTGCGTCTGCTCGGTCGCGACAGCGACGTGTCCTTGCGCGCCTCCGATCATCCGGAGTTTGATGCCTGGCGCTGGAATCACTACTGGGTTTCGCTCGATGCGGTCATCGAGTTCAAGCGCCAGGTGTATGAGCAGGCATTGAATGAACTCGCACGCTTTCTCGATGCGGATCACCGGCGTCCACGCCGCAGCGCGCCCGGTGAACTGCCGAATGAGAAGGAGTGCAAGGAGTAGTTCCGCCTTCCGTCACTGTCGGTTCGACTCGATTGGCTTATATCTATGGATGTCATGAAAACCCGTAAGTTCTTCTGTGTGCTGGTGTTGCCCGCGCTTTCGCTGGCGGCTGGAAACGGCTTAGACAATGACTATGACCCTGAGAAAGACAGTAATAACAAGCCTTGGGCGGAAGTTGAAGCGCAACTGCCGGCGTATCCAGACAAGCAAGACCTGATTCCATTCACGGTTGGTGCGGTGAAAGACGTCAAATATTTCATCGACGCCAAGTCGCTTTCGGTGGATTCTGACCGGGCAATTCGCTACACGCTGGTCATCGTCAGTTCTGCCGGCGCGCAAAACGTCAGCTTCGAGGGCATGCGCTGCGATACCGCCGAGCGCCGGGTCTATGCGTTCGGCCGGTCCGACGGGACGTGGTCAAAGGCGCGGAGCAATCAATGGGTCGGGATTCAGGGCAACAGTAACAATCATAACGTCGAGCTTTACACTAATTACTTCTGCGCCGTAGGTGGCACTACGATCATCAGTCCCGAGATTGCGCGCCGGGTGCTGCGCACCGGGGGGCAATCGCGCATAGTACGACCTTAGTCTGGGCTTTGGCGCCCCAGGCAGGCCTAGACATACTGGACCACTGATGCTTGATCCTTTGATTATCGGGTTTGACAAGGCTTTGCGCACGCTTTTTGCGCCGGCGACGAGTACGCGTGGTGTGCCCGGCCGGGAACTCGGCGAACCGGTTCTGTCGGCGAAAGAAAAAGCCCACGCCGCCGCGCTGATGCGCGTCAATCACGTCGGCGAAGTTTGCGCGCAAGCGCTCTATCAGGGCCAGGCGCTGACCTGTCGCAACGCCGAAGTGCGGCAGGCTCTCGAAAAAGCCGCCGGCGAGGAAACCGAACACTTGGCCTGGACCGAGCGGCGCATCAAGGAATTGGGATCGCGCAAGAGTCTGCTCAATCCGCTCTGGTATTTGGGCTCGCTGTCGCTTGGCGCGTTCGCCGGCAAGCTCGGAGACGCGCGGAGCCTGGGTTTCCTGGCGGAGACCGAACGGCAGGTCGAGGCCCACCTTGACCATCATTTGGAAGATCTGCCGAAGCGGGACGCCAAATCGCTGGCGATCGTCCAGCAAATGAAGATCGACGAAATGTCACACGCCGAGGCGGCGGTAAATCTTGGGGCGCAGGAAATGCCGGCTGGAATCAAGACGGCGATGCGCCTAGCGGCAAGCGTGATGACGCGCACAGCCTATTATCTTTAGTGGGGAATGCAAAAGCCGGGCTGTTCTGGCGCGCGATCAATCTTCGACGATCTCGAAGTCGTGCGTTATCGCCGCAGTCTTCCCGAGCATGATCGAAGCCGAGCAGTATTTGTCTTTTGACAGTTCGATGGCGCGCGCAACCGCATCGGGATTCAATCTTTTCCCGCTGACCCGGAAGTGGAAGTGAATCCGCGTGAACACTTTCGGCTCGGCTTCGGCCCGCTCCGCTTGCAGGCTGACTTCGCAGCCACTGATGGCGTGGCGACCCTTGTTCAAGATCATTACGACGTCAAATGCGGTGCACCCGCCGGTACCGACGAGCAGCAATTCCATCGGTCGCGGCGCCAGGTTCCGACCGCCGGCTTCGGGAGCGCCATCCATTACGACGGCGTGCTTGCTGCCCGTTTCGGCGAGAAACGACATGCCGTCGCCGGTCCATTTCACCTTGCACTCCATACCATCCCCTCAATAAGCTTGGTCCGTCCTGAAGCGGAAGCCAGTCTGCCACAGATTAGGACGGTAAAAATGTTTCAAGTTCCTCCGCTTGTCTTGCCCGCAGGGGGAGTTTATGCCGGACCAGCAGTCCGCATTTTCAATGCCAGGACCAAAAACACTGATTGACACGCTTTGCCACTTTGCAATAAGATGCTCGGCTTTCCGTTATCAGGCATACAAGGACGGCGTTTCAAATGAAGACTTTCTCCGCCAAAGCGCACGAAGTGCAGCGCGAGTGGCTCCTGATTGATGCCACTGACAAGGTGCTTGGCCGCCTCGCAACTGAAATTGCTCGCCGCCTGCGCGGCAAGCATAAACCCGAATTCACGCCGCATGTCGATACCGGCGATTACATCGTCGTGACCAATGTGGAAAAATTGCGCGTCACCGGCAACAAGGCTGAAGACAAGGTTTACTATCGTCACACCGGCTATCCGGGCGGCATTTACGAAACGAACTTCACCAAAATGCAGCAGCGTTTCCCCGGCCGCGTCCTCGAAAAGGCTGTCAAGGGCATGTTGCCGAAGGGGCCGCTCGGTTACGCCATGCTCAAGAAAATGAAGTGCTACGCGGGTGCCACGCACCCGCATGCTGCCCAGCAGCCGAAAGTTCTGGAACTCTAAGGGGTCGAAATGGCTGAAAATTTATACTACGGCACGGGCCGTCGCAAGAGTGCCGTAGCGCGCGTATTCATGAAGCGCGGTAGCGGCAATATCGTGGTCAATGGCAAGCCGGTCGACGAGTTTTTTTCTCGCGTTACCGGCCGCATGATCGTTCGTCAGCCGCTTGAACTGGTTGAGCAGACGGGCGGCTTCGACATCATGGTGAATGTCGCCGGCGGCGGTGAATCGGGTCAGGCCGGTGCGGTTCGTCACGGTATCACGCGCGCTTTGATCGAATACGATGCGGCGCTCAAGCCCGCGCTGTCGAAGGCCGGTTTCGTGACCCGCGATGCGCGCGAGGTCGAGCGCAAGAAAGTCGGCCTGCACAAGGCGCGTCGTCGCAAGCAGTTCTCCAAGCGTTAATCGCTTCTGTTGCGTACCGAAAGCCGCCTGTAGGCGGCTTTTGTATTTTTGCGGTGTGCGGACTATCATTGCCCACCTGTTGAGGAGGATCGGATGGTCAAGCTTGGGATTGTTGGCGGTACCGGATACACGGGCGTCGAGTTGCTGCGCTTGTTGGCACAGCATCCCGCAGCGGAAATCGTCGCGATCACCTCGCGCGCCGATGCAGGAACGCCCGTGGCGCGCATGTTTCCGAGTCTGCGCGGACGGGTCGACCTGCAGTTCGAAGATCCGGCACGCGCCAATCTGAAGGCCTGCGATCTGGTCTTCTTCGCCACGCCGAACGGCATCGCCATGCAGCAGGCGCCCGAACTCCTTGAAGCCGGCGTCCGGGTCATCGATCTTGCCGCCGATTTTCGCATCACCGACGTGGCAGAGTGGGAACAATGGTACGGCATGCAGCACGCCAGTCCGAACTGGGTGGCGAAGGCCGTCTATGGATTGTCAGAAGTTAATCGCGAAGCGATTCGAGATGCGCGCCTGGTGGCCAATCCCGGGTGCTATCCGACGGCGGTTCAACTGGGCTTCATGCCCTTGATCGAGGGCGGGTTGGTTGACCTTGATCATTTGATTGCCGATGCTAAGTCCGGCGTTTCCGGCGCTGGCCGCAAAGCCGAGGTTTCTTCGCTGTTCTCCGAAGCATCAGACAATTTCAAGGCCTACGGCGTACCCGGGCACCGCCACCTGCCGGAAATCCGGCAAGGGTTGTCCCGAATTGCCGGAGGCAAGGTGGGCTTGACCTTCGTGCCGCATTTGCTTCCCGTGATACGCGGCATATATGCCACGCTTTATGCGCCGATCAAAGCAGAAGCCGATTTCCAGGCGCTCTACGAGAAACGCTATGACGGCGAGTTATTTGTAGACGTGATGCCCGAGAAATCTCATCCGGATACGCGCTCGGTACGCGCGGCGAATGTTTGCCGTATCGCGGTGCACCGGCCGCAGGGCGGCAATATGCTCGTTGTGCTCTCGGTGATCGATAACCTCGTCAAGGGTGCGGCCGGACAAGCCGTGCAGAATATGAACATCATGTTCGGCTTGCCGGAAGCAGACGGGCTATGGCAACTTCCAGTGCTTCCGTAAAATTCAAGCGGCTGCGTCAGCGCTTCGGCATCAGCGCGCCGAAGCTGGCAATCAAGACCCATGTGGCCTGGTATTGGCGCGCCCTTGGGCTGATTGCGATCCTCTCGCTCTCGCTCGCGCTGGCGGCGTGGATTTATGACGCAGGCCGGCGCATTGCCGGTTTTCACAGTGATGAGTCAGCGCGCGAGATTCAGGCGCTGAGAAACTACGTGATGGAACTTGACAGCGAATTGACCAAGTTACGCAGCCTC
This sequence comes from uncultured beta proteobacterium, assembly GCA_903886975.1. GTDB lineage: Bacteria > Pseudomonadota > Gammaproteobacteria > Burkholderiales > Rhodocyclaceae > Propionivibrio. The sequence continues at coordinate 4,626 of CAISOB010000085.1, read as the reverse complement.
GCGGGCTCGGGTGAAAGCAGTCTGCAAATGGAACGTGCGACGCAGCGACAATTGTCCGCACAGGTCAAGTCGCTTGAGTTGGAAAACGCAGCATTGAAACAGGATCTCGCGTTTTTCGAGGGCCTGATGCCGGCTTCCGAAGTGAGCGATGACGCGGTGGCCAAGATTGATCATCTGCGTGTAGACCCCGAGGGCGCTGCGGGCGACTATCGCTACCGGATGCTGGTGGTCAATAATGGTGGCCGTCAGGGCCGGGAATTCAAGGGTTCGCTGCAACTGCTTGTCAAAGTGCAACAGGCTGGCAAAGATGCTATTATTACTTTGCCTTCCGAGACGGAGCCCAACCCCCAGCGTTTTCGTTTCGAGATCAAGCACTTTCACCGGCTTGAGGGCGTGTTTTCGGTACCGGCCGGGGCGGTTATAAAAGGCGTTGAAGCGCGCTTGCTGCAAGACGGCACGGTGCGCGCAAGACAGTCGGTGACTCTTTGAACGGAGAAACTCATGTTCGGTGTCAAGAAAGGCAGTACGCCACAGAATAGTATCGATAGCCTGATCGGTGCGGGGACGCGTATCGAAGGGAATATGATTTTCTCTGGCGGATTGCGTATCGACGGCGAGGTTCGAGGCAACATCAGAAGCGAGAATGGCCTCGAAGGAACGCTTGTGATCAGCGAGAAGGCCAGTGTCGAAGGCGAGATCTCGGTCGGCCACGTGTTGATCAACGGCACGGTCATCGGGCCGGTCACTGCTGGCGAATCGCTGGAACTATTGCCCTCCGCGCGAGTCACAGGGGATGTTGAATTTCATCAGATCGAAATGCAGCAGGGCGCCGTGATTCAGGGGCGGCTGGTGCATCAGATCAGCGCCAAGACCATCGAACTCAAACTGGCCTCGAGTAACTGAGCCCATCTCTGGAATACCATTTGAATTGGGAAAGTGCGGGAAGGAAATTTAATGAACACAGCTACTGACATGCCGCTGCCGTTTATTTTTACCGATAGCGCGGCCAGCAAGGTCAAGGATTTGATCGATGAAGAGGGCAACCCGGACTTGAAGCTGCGCGTTTTCGTGACGGGTGGCGGTTGTTCCGGTTTCCAGTATGGCTTCACTTTTGACGAAGTTGCCAACGAGGACGATACGTCCTTGCAGAAGAATGGCGTCACGCTTCTGGTCGATCCGATGAGTTACCAGTACCTTGTCGGTGCGGAGATTGATTATACCGAGGGCTTGGAAGGATCTCAGTTCGTGATCAAGAACCCGAACGCGACGTCAACCTGTGGTTGCGGCTCGTCCTTCACTGCCTGACGCGGTAATTTCCCAGAACAAAGGCGACCACGGTCGCCTTTTTAATGCGCCGCGTTTGGTCACAGCGGTCTTACTTATTCGAGCGTGGCCAGATTGATCTGTTTCGCCAAGGCGAGATATGTGCGCAACGTCTCGGTCGCAAGCTTGAATGAATTGATCTGGGAAGCCTCGAGCGGAATCGCTGCCGGCAGGGTCACGGTGAGTGGATTGACCTGCTGCGCATTGACCCGGAATTCGTAGTGCAAATGAGGCCCCGTCGCCAAACCGGTTTGACCGACGTAGGCGATGGTCTCGCCCTGGCTGACCCGAGCCCCTTTCCGGACGCCGGAGGCGAAGCGGCTCAGGTGGCCGTAGGCGGTCGAATAGGTGCCCTGGTGCTTGATGACGAGCAGATTGCCGTAGCCGCCCTGGGAACCGGAGAACTCGACGACGCCATCGGCGACGGAACGCACCTTGGTGCCGATCGGCGCTCCGTAGTCCACGCCTTTATGCGCGCGCCAAGCCTGCAATATGGGATGGAAGCGGGCGTTAGTGAAACCTGAGGTGACGCGTGAAAACTCGAGTGGCGAACGGAGGAAGGCTTTGCGCAGATTCTTCCCGTCTGCCGTGTAATAGCCGCCTTTGCCGTCTTCGCTCTGGAACCAGTATGCGTTATAGACCTTCTGGTTGTTGGCGAACTCCGCAGCGAGAATCCGGCCGGTACGGATCGGTTGCCCGCGGTCATTGAGTGTCTCGTAGACCAGCGAGAAGCGATCTCCTTTGCGCAGGTCGCGATAGAAATCGATGTCCGCGCCGAAGATCTCCGCGAGTTGCGTGGCGATCGCGTCGGGGATCCCCGCCGCGTCGGTCGCGGCAAACAATGAACTGCGAATTTCACCGGATTTGACAACGGTCTGGGCTTCAAGCTTCAGGGCGCGTTCACTACTGGTGAAGCCATTGCCGCGTCGCTCCACTATCACCGTCGCGTCCTTGCCGTTTAGCGGGAAATACAGCGCGATGAGTTCGCCGTGTTCACCAGTTTTCGCAGTCACGACCTTGCCAGGGCGCAGTTGCCGGGCGATTGATCCGGTCTGTGGATCGCTTCGTATGAAGTCCAGAGCCTGCGGATCCGAGATGCCGAGTCGGATCGTTAGGCTGGAAAGGGTATCGGAACGTTGAACGCGTTCTTCGCGCAGATAGGTGGTGTTCTCCAGGCCCATCATCGTGACGGCGGGAACAGACAACTGCTCGAGCTCGTTCTGGAGTTGAACAGTATCGCCGTCGCCGACTGGCGCCAAAGCAAACGCCGTCATCATGCCGAGCAGCGCGACGCCACCAAGCCCGGCGAAGACCCACGGATGGCGACGCAATCGATCGATTGCCGGACTGGAATGCGTTAAAATCTCGCTCTTCTGTTCATCCATGAACGGATACCCGGAAAAATTCCCCGTAGTCTAACAGCCCGCAAGAATGCTTGGGGGAGTAAAAAGATAGAGGCTTTGCATGCGAGGTGTCGAAGACAGTCTGGCTCTGATTAAGCGCGGCGCGGATGAACTGCTGATTGAAAGCGAACTGCTGGAGAAGCTGAAAAGCGGCCGGCCGCTACGTATCAAGGCCGGTTTCGATCCGACCGCGCCCGATCTGCATTTGGGCCACACGGTGCTGATCAACAAGATGCGCCATTTCCAGGATCTTGGACACCATGTGATGTTCTTGATCGGGGATTTCACCGGCATGATCGGCGATCCGACGGGGAAGAATTCAACGCGACCGCCGCTATCGCGTGAGCAGATCCTGGTGAATGCCCAAAGCTATCAGGAACAGGTATTCAAGATCCTCGACGCGGAGAAGACCGAGATCTGCTTCAATTCAAGCTGGATCGAACCGCTTGGCGCATCGGGGATGATCCGCCTGGCGGCGTTGCACACGGTGGCCCGGATGCTCGAGCGTGACGATTTTGCCAAGCGTTATCGCGGCGGGCAGCCGATCGCGATCCACGAGTTCCTCTATCCGCTTTGCCAAGGCTATGATTCCGTTGCGATGAAGGCTGATGTCGAACTCGGCGGTACCGACCAGAAATTCAATTTGTTGGTTGGGCGCGAATTGCAGAAACACTACGGTCAAGCGCCGCAATGCGTCCTGATGATGCCCCTGCTCGAAGGCCTGGACGGGGTCAACAAGATGTCCAAGTCGCTAGGCAATTACGTTGGCATAAACGAGCCGCCGCGCGAGATTTTTGGCAAGCTGATGTCCGTCTCCGACGAGTTGATGTGGCGTTATTTCGACCTGCTTTCGTTTCGCGCTTTGGACGAAGTCGCGACTTTCAAGCGTGCGGTTGCAGAGGGCCGCAACCCCCGTGATGTCAAGGTCTTGCTCGCGCAGGAAATCGTCGCGCGGTTTCACGGGGCGGCAGCGGCGACCGATGCGCTCGCTGATTTTGATGCGCGATTCCGCCAGGGAGCGATTCCCGACGATATTCCGGAAGTCCATCTTGACTCGGTCGACGGAGTATTGGGCCTCGCCCAGATTCTCAAGCAAGCCGGCTTGACGGCCAGCACGTCGGAAGCCTTGCGCATGATCGAGCAGGGCGGGGTAAAGGCCGATGGAACCAAGATCGAAGACAAGAATCTCGCATTCGCAGCTGGTGTCAAGGTAGTCCTGCAGGTTGGCAAGCGAAAATTCGCCCGGGTCAATATTCGTTGATCCTTTATAAACAGGGGCTTGGAAAGTTGTTGCGAATTTATTGCGGGAAAGTGTTGACGCCCCCGTTTGGCCCTGTATAATTCGCATCTTTCCTTGCTGCGGCAGGGTTAAAAAAAGTAATAAAATCAATGGGTTGTAAAGTTTCTGGCGTTATCTGGACGGTTTGAGAATTATTCCGAAAAGAGTTGACGCCCCACGAAACGACTGTATAATACGGCCCTTCGCTGCAGATGCAGCGCGAATCTCAGCTAAGTGGCTGATTTTCAAGCTCTTTAAAAATCAGACAATCGATAGGTGTGGGTTCTTGGTCTTGGTGGATGTGCTTAAATTTATTTGGGCACAAATCGCAACGAGATGTAAGAAACTCGCACTGATGAAGTAAAAGTCTGGCTATTTAGGAAACTGAATGGTCGGGACGTCAAGCGAGAGTTTAAACAGGTATTAAACTGAAGAGTTTGATCCTGGCTCAGATTGAACGCTGGCGGCATGCCTTACACATGCAAGTCGAACGGCAGCACGGGGGCAACCCTGGTGGCGAGTGGCGAACGGGTGAGTAATGCATCGGAACGTGCCCTGAAGTGGGGGATAACGTAGCGAAAGTTACGCTAATACCGCATATTCTGTGAGCAGTAAAGCAGG
>CAISOB010000084.1 GCA_903886975.1 uncultured beta proteobacterium | reverse complement strand
GGCCCGCCTCACTTTGGCGTATAGGTCCACTTTGTACATCCTCTCTGCCTTCCTCGATCCATCACAGATCAAAGATTAGGCATCAGGACTGGCTCCCACTACACCGCCACGTGGCTACCTTTCATTCCGGCATTCACAATCGGTCCTTATATCGTGATTGGCGCCACCGAGGAAGAGGCGCGAGCCTGGACCATCAAGGCAAAGATTTATCGCGATGGCGGGGTCGCCTTCGAGGGAGAAAGCACCCCGAATCAAATCAAGCGTCCTTTTGAAGAATTTGGCACTTATTTTTACCGCTGCCAGAGCTTCCCGCAGGGTGCGATCTTGCTGAGCGGCACCGGCATCGTGCCACCGGACAATTTCACACTCCAGGCGGGAGACCGGGTCCGGATCGAGATCAGCGGCATCGGCGTGCTGGAAAACCCCGTCATCATCGTGTGAGAAACCCATAAAATATTCTATTCTGCGGGGGTATTCTTGCGATGCGCAGCGACAAAACTTCTTCCGGGCGCAAAATCGTCGTCGGCCTGACCGAGCCTGGCTTTGGTGATAACAGTATCGAAGCGGCGATACTGGAACCGCTCGGCGTGGAGGTCCGCCTGCTGCGCTGGAAAGATCGTTCCGCCTTGCTGGAAATGCTCACTGGACTTGACTATCTTCTGGTGCGCGATACGCCGCTTTTCGATGCCGAAGCCATCGGCCGCCTGCGCGAGAACGGCGGCATCGTGCGCTATGGGGTCGGCGTCGACAATATCGATCTGGAAGCCGCCAAGGCCCGCGGCATCAAGGTTGCCAACGTTCCGGATTACGGCGCCAATATCGAAGTTGCCGATCACGCGGCCGCCCTGACGCTGGCCCTGGTGCGGCGTGTGGTCACGCGTGATGCGCAGGTCCGGGACGGGCAATGGAATATCGCTCAGAAGGAACCGATTTACCGCATTGCCGGTTCGACGCTCGGACTCGTCGGTTTCGGCAAGATCGCGCGCGCCTATCTCGAACGGATGCGCGCCTTCGGCATCGGCGAGGTGCTGGTCTACGATCCGTACATCACCGACGAATTCGCTGTGCAGTTCAAGGTCAGGCGCGCCGACTTCGACGACATCTGCCGTGCTGCCCAGATCATTTCGCTGCACGCGCCGGCCACCGCCGAGACGCGCAATATTGTCAACCAGCGCACGCTGGGCTTGATGAACAAGCGCACCTGCCTGATCAACACCTCGCGCGGCGGCCTGGTTGACACGGTGGCCCTGGCCGAAGCGCTGAAGGCCGAACAGATCTTCGGTGCGGCGCTCGACGTGCTCGACAAGGAACCGATTGCCGCCGATTGCCCGTTGCGCGGCTTGACGAACGTCATCCTGACCGATCACACCGCTTGGTATTCGGAAGCGAGTGTCAAGACGCTTCGCGAAAAAGCGGCGCAGGCCGCTTGCGAAATGCTGACGACCGGCATTCCCACGAATTGGGTCAACAAGTGGTAGCGCGCCGCTACCCGGTGGCGTAACGGCATCCATAGCCGCTTAGTCCGCATGTTTTGCGAAGGGAAGGGCGCAGGCCTTTCCCCTCGGCCGTTTCCCCCCGGGGGAATCGTCATCCCGGCGCAAGCCGGGATCCAGGTCGTGCCTCAGAAATCCGGCTCCGCACCCCAAGAGTGTTTCCTGCGGGGCACATTCCCTTGGGTCAGATTTCGTCGGAATGAGCCAGCCTGTCGCTAGCAGCCAACGTCCAGTTCATGACGATCATGGCTACCAAGATGCCCTTGGTCGGACGCGGCTGATCGCGCAGGCCCTGCTCGTCGCCGAATACAGCCTATACCGGCGTCAGCTTGGCATAGACGAGCGCGAGCCACTTCATGCCGTGCGCGCCGAAATTGACTTGCACCCGCGCTTCCTCGCCGCGTCCCTCGGCCGCAACGATCACGCCGAGTCCGAACTTGGCGTGCTGCACGTTCTGCCCGATGCGCAGGCCGTCGGCCGGTGCGCCCGTCGCATAAGCCGAGGCAGGTTCGGAGGCGTAGGGTGCGGCGGCCGCGAAGGCCGGCGCATGGCCGATGTGCCGCAGCAATTCCTCGGGCAGCTCCTGCAGGAACAGCGAGGGCAGGCAATAGCGCGTCTGGCCATGCAGCATGCGCGTCTGCGCGTGGCTGAGATAGAGCCGCTGGCGCGCCCGCGTCAGCGCCACATACATCAGACGACGTTCCTCCTCGAGGCCGTCGTGCTCCTGCGTCGAATTGTCGTGCGGGAACAGGCCCTGCTCGAGGCCGGTGATGAAAACGACATCGAACTCGAGACCCTTGGCTGCATGCACGGTCATCAGCTGCACCGCCTCCTGGCCCTCGCCGGCCTGATGCTCGCCGGCTTCGAGCGCGGCGTGGGCGAGGAAGGCGGCGAGCGGATTGGCCTCCTCCGGATCGGTCGCGTCGGCTTCTTCCTGCTCGAAGTTGATCGCCGCATTGATCAGCTCGTCGAGGTTTTCCAGGCGCTCGCGGCCTTCCTTCTCGCCGAGGTAGAACTGGCGCAGGCCGCTCTTCTCGATCAGGTGGGCGATGACTTCGGGCAGCGGCAAGTCTTTTGTCTCGACGCGCAGTGTCTCGATCAGCCGGATGAAGCTGCCGACCGAGGTCCCGGCCTTGCCGGCGAGGCTCGCCGCGGCGTTGTAGAGGCTGGCGTTGGTGCGGTGCGCCGCTTCCTGCAGCGCCTCGATGCTGCGGCTGCCGATGCCGCGCGTCGGAAAATTGACAACGCGCGCGAATGCCGTGTCGTCGTCGGAATTGGCGATCAGGCGCAGATAGGCGAGCGCGTGCTTGACCTCCTGGCGGTCGAAGAAACGCAGGCCGCCGTAGACGCGGTAGGGCACCCCGGCGGTGAACAATTGGTGCTCGAGGACACGCGACTGGGCGTTCGAGCGATAGAGCAGGGCGATCTGGTCGCGCGCGTAACCGTCGCTCACGAGTTCGCGCACTTCGTCGACGACGAAATGGGCTTCGTCGATGTCCGAGTAGCCCTCGAAGACGCGGATCGCCTCGCCGGCGCCGGCATCGGTCCACAGATTCTTGCCGAGGCGGCCGCGATTGTTCTTGATCAGCGCGTTGGCGGCGTCGAGGATGTTACCTTGCGAGCGATAGTTCTGCTCGAGTCGGATGACGTTGGCGATTACAAATTCGCGTTCGAGGTCGCGCATGTTGCCGACCTCGGCGCCGCGGAAGGCGTAGATCGACTGGTCGTCGTCACCCACCGCGAAGATCACCGCGCCGTTTTCTTGTTGCGCTTTCTCGTCGCGACCGGCGAGCAGTTTGAGCCAGGCGTATTGCAGCCGGTTGGTGTCCTGGAACTCATCGACGAGAATGTGGCGAAAGCGCTCCTGGTAATGGCGGCGCAGCGGCTCATTGCGCTGCAGGAGTTCGTAGGAGCGCAGCAGGAGTTCGGCGAAATCGACGACGCCTTCGCGCTGGCACTGCGCGTCGTATTCGGCGTAAAGCGCGACGCGGCGCCGCGTGTAGTCGTCGTAGGCCTCGGCTTGAGCGGCGCGCAGGCCCTGTTCCTTGTGCGCGTTGATGAAGCTCGCGAGCTCGCGCGGCGGGAACTTCTCGTCGTCGATATTGAGGTTCTTGAGCAGACGCTTGATCGCCGACAGTTGATCGGACGAATCGAGAATCTGGAATTGCGCGGGCAAACTGGCTTCGCGGTGATGCGCGCGCAGCAGGCGGTTGCACAGGCCGTGGAAAGTGCCTATCCACATGCCGCGCGCGCCGTTACCAAAATGCATCGGCAGCATGGCGGAGAGGCGCGAGAGCATTTCCTTCGCCGCCTTGTTGGTAAAGGTCACGGCGAGCACGCCGGGCGGCCCGACCTGACCGGTCGAAATCAGCCAGGCGATGCGCGTCGTCAGCACGCGCGTCTTGCCGCTGCCGGCGCCGGCGAGGATCAGCGCGTGCTGCGGCGGCAGGGTGACGGCGGCCAGTTGCTGCGGATTCAGACGGGCAAGCAGATCGGACATGGGGAGTTCTCGCGGAAGCAGCCGGGATTATACCGGTCGCTCCGCTTCGCATCTGCTTGAGCGCGGCGAATGAGGTCCACGGCGCCATTCCGGCGCGAGCCGGAATGGCCGGGTCAGTAGCGGGTTACTGTCGGTGCGGCGAGCGCCAGCGCGCCGGCGAGCTTGCTCGACAGGATCTCGGCTTCGGCCTTCGACGGTAATTCGGAGACGCGCACCGCGTAGCGATAGCCGCCACCTTCGGCGGCGATCGGCTTTATGCTAACTGCATAACCGGAGAAACGCGCGCGGTCGTACAGGGCAAGCGCATCGTTCTCGCTGTCAACCGTTGCCAGCGCGACCTTCCATTTGCCGCGGCGTTGGGCATAGCCGCTGCCCGGCTGGATTTCGGTCTGCGCCGCCCACTTGTCGACCTGCTCGCGATCGACCTTGCCGATCGGATCGGGCGCCGCGCCCTTGGGCGCCACATAGAAACTCAGCGCCTCGCTCATCTCGCGCCCCTGATCGAGCGGGTGAAATACCGTGATGTGCCCTTCGAGCAGGCAGACGAGATCGCGCTCGGCGTTCGACATTCCCCACAGGTCGGTGCCGCGAATTCCGGCGGTAATCGTCGCAATTCGTACATTGATTGCACGCTGCTGGCGCAAGCTCGAAAAGATGCCGGTGGTGAGGCGGAAAGCACCCCGGGCGACATCGAGCGCGGCGGTAAAAACGCTGTTCTCGCGGCGGCCCAGCGCATTGAGGTCGAGTTGCGCGTTTTCGCCGAGCTTGACGGCGCTGCCTTCGGCCAACTGGATCAGCACCCTTCCGTCGGCGCCGGTGAGCACGCGATCACGGTTCTGCAGGACCTTGCCAGGCGCCAGCGGCTGCCTGACGCCATTGCGTTCGACCCAGGCCGGCATCTGCACGCTGTCGATGGTGGCGTAGGCCCGATCGATCGCCAGTACCGTTGGCGCCGTGATTGCGCAGGCGAGACAGGCAGCGAACTGGAAACAGCGTGAGCGCATGTTCATGGGATAGGCTTTCGCACTGGTGTGGGCGCAATTCTAGCAGGCCGTGGGGCGCGCGGCGAGAGCTCGCAAGGGGTAAGCCAGTGCCTTGATAATGCAGGCGTATTTTTTCGCTATCGACATCGCATCAGGGGCTTTTGCGGAAGCGACAAATTGACCGAAAGGGCCGCTGGCAGTACGATACGCCCTCTCGATCAACCGTCATTGGAACTGAAAACATGAACGCTCCCAAGTTCGCTGGACAGGTCAAGCCGGGCGTTATCGCCGGCGACGATCTGCAAGCCCTCTTCGCGCTGGCCAAGGCCGGGCGCTTCGCCCTTCCGGCGATCAACGTCATCAACACCAGCACGGTCAATGCCGTCATGGAAGCCGCGGCCGAAATCAAGTCGCCGGCCATCCTCCAGTTCTCCAACGGCGGCGCGCAGTTCTTCGCCGGCAAGGGACTCAACAACGACGGTCAGCGCGCCTGCATCGCCGGCGGCATTTCCGCCGCCAACCATGTGCATCTGCTGGCCGAGATGTACGGCTGCAGCGTCGTTCTGCATACCGACCACGCGGCCAAGAAGCTCCTGCCCTGGATCGACGGCCTGCTCGACGCCGGCGAAAAGTACTATGAGGCCAATGGCAGGCCGCTGTTCAGCTCGCACATGCTCGACCTTTCCGAAGAGCCCTTGCATGAGAACATCGAAATCTGTTCACGCTATCTTGCGCGCATGAGCAAGATCGGCATGACGCTGGAAATCGAACTCGGCGTCACCGGCGGCGAGGAAGACGGCGTCGATAATAGCGGCGTCGATAGCTCGAAGCTGTACACGCAGCCCGAGGACGTCGCCTACGCCTACGAGCAGCTCTCGAAGATCAGCAACCGCTTCACGATCGCCGCTTCGTTCGGCAACGTGCATGGCGTCTACAAGCCGGGTAACGTCAAGCTGCAGCCGGTGATCCTGAAGAATTCACAGGAATACATCCAGAAGAAATTCGGCACCGCGGCGCAACCGATCAATTTCGTCTTCCACGGCGGTTCGGGATCGGCGCTCGCTGAAATCCGCGAAGCGATTTCCTACGGCGTGATCAAGATGAACATCGACACCGACACGCAGTGGGCGTTCTGGGACGGCATCAGGAAGTTCTACAAGAAGAACGAAGGCTATCTGCAAAGCCAGATCGGCAACCCCGAAGGCGAAGACAAGCCGAACAAGAAATACTACGATCCGCGCGCCTGCCTGCGCGCCGGCGAAGTGAGCATCAAGGAACGCCTGATGACGGCTTTCGCCGATCTCAACAACGTCGGTACCCTGGCCTGACCGGCTGGCATGACGGTAAAAAGCCGGCTCGTTTGAGCCGGCTTTTTTTTCGACCGGGTAAGGAGCGCTGCGGCGTGTCAGGTGTTCGTCGCGTCGAGTTCGCCGTCGAGAATGGCGGCAAGCTGGGCATCGAGTTTGGCGTCGGCATCCGCTTCGGGCTGCGCTTCCAGGCCTTCTTCGAGGCCTGCTTCAAAGCGGTCGCGGTGCAGATCGAAGTTGGGTAGGATACGTGCATAGGACGATGACATCAGCGGCGACGAGATCATGAAGTCGGCCGACGCCCGGTTGCAGGCCACCGGGACGTTCCACACCACGGCGATGCGCAGCAGCGCCTTCACGTCGGGATCGTGCGGCTGCGGTTCGAGCGGATCCCAGAAGAAGATGATGAAATCGATGAGGCCTTCGGCAATCTTCGCGCCGATTTGCTGGTCGCCGCCGAGCGGGCCGCTCTGCAGCTTGAGAATCTTGGTGCCAAGCGCCTTTTCGAGCAGCAGGCCCGTCGTTCCGGTGGCGCACAGCTCGTGCTGCACCAGCAGGGCGCGGTTGTATTTTGCCCATTCGAGCAGGTCGCGCTTCTTGTGATCGTGCGCGACCAGCGCAATCCGCTTGCGCGGGGGAACCGGCAACGCTTCCTTGTTGTTCATGACGTTCTCCTGGGTGGGCGGATCATTTCTTCGCTGTGCGGCGACGGCGCAGGCTGTCGATACCCTGGCGCAGCAGGCGCAACCGGGCGAAGCACGCCCGCGCGGTGGCGAAATCGCGGCGTTTGCGATAGATCTGGCCGAGGCCCTGATAGGCCTCGCTGTTGTTCGGTTGCGCGGCGCGCAAGCGGGTAAAGCCTTCCTCGGCACTGGCCAGGTCGCCGGCGCGCAAGGCGGTCTGGCCGATCGCCAGCATGGCCTGTGTCGATTCCGGCCGGGCGCTCAGGGCGCTGCGGAACGCCGGCAGCGCCTGTTCGGCCTTGCCGAGTTCGACCAGCGTCGTGCCGACGTCATACCAGGCCTGCGCCAGTTCCGGGCGGTCGCGCGTGGCCTCCTGATAACAGACCGCGGCCGCCGAACCGTCGGGCGCGACTTCGCTCACGGCCTGTTCGGCATGACTCTCCGGCTGCTCATGGCGGCGGCGCACGACGCGGTCAAAGACTTGCATGGCGTCGTTGATGCGGCCGGTGCGGTAATAGACAAGTCCGAGAAATTGCAGCGAAACCTGATCGTTCGGGATCGCATTGAGCAGGCTGCGAGCGATGGCCTCGAAGTTGGCGAAATCGTTTCTTGCGTAAAAATTGCCGAGCAGATCGATAAGCGTGCTGATCATGGACGGTCTCCTGTTAAGGGCGCCGGAGCGGCGGGGCAGAACGGCGCAAGCGACGGACTGAAGAAGGTGCGTTGCACAGCATGGAGAATAACGGAATTCATCATCGTCGAATCCCCGCCGCCTGTGCTTGCCCTTCTGTGCCCTTATGTAACTGTTTGTATTGACCAGACTATTCGCGGCCGCCGTGGCCGGACCCTCCGGCGAGCTCGGCAACGTAACCGCGCCGACCGCGCTTGAGCAGTTTGCTGAGTTCGCGCTCGGCTTCGCCACGGCTATTGAAAGCCTTGTCGAGAAAAGCATTGCAGGCCGCCCAGCGGCCCTCTGGCGTGCGCAGCGCGGCGACACGCCGACCGCCGTCGACGGTCGCCAGAACGCAGGCGGATTCGCCGCCCCGCCACGAGGCGGCGACGAGATCCATCGCCTCGTCGCGCGGGATGCATAGCGCGACGAGCGCGTCGATCGGCGAATCGCATTCGACGCAGACGATCGCCGGGAAGTAGACGCGACGCACGACGGTTTTCTGACCTGATCTCATGCCGCAGCTTGTAACACGGCCCCGAGTGCTTGTGCAACGCCGCGGCGGCAAGGCACAATCGCACGTCAAGAAGGAGAGTCTGTTCAATGTCATTCGATGTGCTCATCGTCGGCGGCGGTCTGGCCGGGCTTTCGTTGGCCTGCGCGTTGCGCGATACGCGGCTGAAGGTCGCGCTCGTCGAGAGCCGCGCGCCGTCGCCAAGCCCGGGATGGGATACGCGCATCTACGCGATCAGTCCGGCCAATGCCGATTTTCTGCGGGAGATCGGCGCCTGGAAACATCTTCCGAGCACGCGCATCACGCCGATCGACGCCATGGAAATTTTCGGCGATGGCGGCGCGAAGCTCAACTTCTCCGCTTACGAAACCGGCGTCGCCGAGCTCGGCTGGGTGCTCGAGTCGTCGCTGATGGCCTGCGAACTGTGGGAGAGCGCCAAGCGGCAAGGCAACCTCACCCTGTTCTGTCCGGCGACGCCGCACCGCCTCGAGATCGGCGCGCAAGAAGCCGTGCTGTCACTCGCCGATGGACAGGCCCTTGCCGGCAAGCTCGTGGTCGGCGCCGACGGCCGCGACTCCTGGGTGCGCACGAGCGCCGGTTTGCACGCCAAGGAAACGCCCTACGGCGAGATGGGCGTGGTCGCCAACTTCGCCTGCGAGCGCCCACATCGAGGCGTCGCGCGCCAGTGGTTTCGCGACGATGGGGTGCTGGCCTGGCTGCCGTTGGCCGGTGGGCCGGCGCCGGAGACGAATCGCCTCTCGATGGTCTGGTCGACGCCGGGTGCGCATGCCGGCGAGCTGCTCGGCCTGTCGGCGCGGGATCTGTGCGAACGGGTCGCGGCGGCCGGCGGCCACGCGCTGGGTGAGTTTACGCTGCTTACCGCAGCGGCCGCTTTTCCGCTCAGCCTGCTGCGGGTCCCGCATACGGTCGCGCCACGCCTGGCGTTGATCGGCGACGCCGCGCACGGCATCCATCCGCTGTCCGGCCACGGCATCAATCTCGGCTTTCAGGACGCCAGGGCGCTCGCCGAGCTCCTCGCCGCGACGCCCGAATGGCAGGACATCGGCAACGAACGCCTGCTCGCGCGCTACCAGCGCGCGCGCCGCGAGGAAACCGTCCTCGTGCAAAACACCACCGATGCCCTGCGCCGCCTCTTTCGTGCCCAACTGCCCGGCCTAAAGCCGCTGCGCAACATTGGCATGAACCTCAGCGATCGTCTGCCTGTCGTGAAGGCGCTGCTTGTGCGCTATGCACTGGGCGGCTATTAGGCCAGTTGCTTCGTTTCCGTTCGAATCCGCGTGCCGTTTGCCGCTGCACAAAACCCATACACGGCGCCTTTCGTTTCGTGAGAAACTGCCAAGCTTGAAGTCTTGGCGTAACATTCGAAATGAACCTAAACGATGGCTTGCGGGTCGTAAAGGCTCTTTTCGACGTTTCGCCTGCGATGCTTTCTGATTCCCACTGATTCAAACGGAGATACACCATGTTGAAGAAACTGCTGCCGTTGGCCCTGGTTGCCGCGCTCAGCGTACCGGCACTGGCCGACGAGGCCGCTGTCAAGAAAGCGATTGAAGCCAAGCTGGGTTCGACGGTCACCAGCGTCAGCAAGAGTTCCTATCTCGGACTCTATGAAGTCTATGTCGACGGGCAGATTCTTTACACCGACGAGAAGCTGACGGCGATCATCGCCGGCACGCTGATCGACGGCAAGACCATGAAGAACGTCACTTCCGAGCGCATGGCCAAGCTCACGGCGATCAAGTTTTCCGACCTGCCGCTCGAACTTGCGGTCAAGCAGGTCCGCGGCGACGGCAAGCGCGTGCTGGCGAGTTTCGAAGACCCGAACTGCGGCTACTGCAAGAAGCTGGCGAAGGATATCGCCACGCTCGACAATGTGACGCTCTATACTTTCCTTTACCCGATTCTTTCACCCGATTCGCTCGAAAAGTCGAACCAGGTCTGGTGTTCGGCCGACAAGGCCAAAGCTTGGTATGACTGGATGCGCGACAGCAAGGCGCTGTCCGGCAAGGGCGATTGCGATACCAGCCCCGTGCAAAAATCGGTTGAACTCGGTCACCGGTTGGCCGTCACCGGCACCCCGACACTGTTCTTCGCTGACGGCGAGCGCGTCCCCGGCGCCGTTCCGCTGGCGCAGATTGAAAAGAAGCTCGACCAAGCGCCGGGCAACCGCTAACGCGAACAGCCTGCTGGCCGGACCATCAAGGGGCGCGTCAGGCGCCCCTTGGCGTTTGTCATGCGGCTTTGGCGTCAACTCTCGATTCTCGCCAACTGAATTTGCCACAGGCAGGAAACTTGGTTGCCGCTTTGTTGACCAAGGGGTAAGGCCAATCGAATCGCGCATTGGCGTATAGTCTTGTGTCATGGGCGTGGCAGCCGAGTGCGGGGGGCAAATGAAGCGAGCCGTGCTATACAGCAGTGCCAGCAAAAGCCGCGCGGCAGATCTCGGCGCGGAGGCGCCGCCGCAGGCTCCGGCGTTGACAGGCCGCTCTATCGCGACCCGCCTGCTTGCCTATAGGATGCACGGGCTGATGTTTGCCGGGCTCGTCGCGGTGTTTGCCATTGTCATGTTAAATGGGCAGGGCGCGGCGCCGCCCGCGCTGGTCACCCAGGACGACATCGACCGTGCCGTCCGCCTGTCGATCGAAAAGAAACCGTTGCCCTCGAAGGCCGCCAAGGCTTACGAGGCGATCCGGCCGTCGGTGGTACGCGTCGTCGGTTTCGATCCGCCCGGGGCGAACGACTCGCTGGCCAAGCCGCCCGGCAAGGCCCGTAGTCCGCAAGCCAAATCCGTCGGCGAAAACACCTCGATTGGTACCGGCGTGGTCATTACCGAGGCTGGCGCGATCCTCACCAATTTACATGTCGTCAATGGCGCCAAGCGCCTTCAGCTGCTCTTCGCGGACGGTACGGAATCCGAAGCCGTAGTCACCGGCATCGATGCCGACAACGACCTCGCCGTGCTCCAAGCCAAGACGCTGCCAGACGACCTGCAACCGGCAACCCTGGTTTCGACCGGCGACCTCAAGACCGGCGACGAGGTCGTCGCGGTCGGTTTCCCTTTCGGTTTTGGTCCTTCGGCTTCGGCGGGTGTGGTCTCCGGTCTCAAGCGCGAGTTCCGCTCGGCGGACGGAACGCAGACGCTGGGTAACCTGATCCAGTTCGACGCCGCCGCTAACCCGGGCAATTCGGGCGGGCCGCTGGTGAATATGGACGGCGAAGTGCTCGGCATCGTCACCGCCATCCTCAACCCCCTGCAGCAGCACTTTTTTGTCGGTCTCGGTTTTGCCGTGCCGATCGAGAACGCCGCCATGGCGGTCGGCGTTTCTCCGTTCTGATCAACCCGGGAGCAGCGACATGACGAAGGACGAGATGACCCGTGGCGATGTGGCGACGCTGATGGAACGCATTCTCTACGAGGTGAAGAAGCTCATCGTCGGGCAGGACCGCTTCCTCGAACGCGTGATGGTCGCCATCCTGGCGCAAGGGCACCTGCTCGTCGAAGGCGTCCCCGGTTTGGCCAAGACACTGACAGTGAAAACGCTGGCGCGCACCATCAACGGCGGTTTCCGGCGCATCCAGTTCACCCCCGACCTGGTACCGGCCGACCTGATCGGCAATCGCATCTACAACCAGAAGACCGGCGAATTCTCGACGACGCTCGGCCCGATCTTCACCCACCTCTTGCTCGCCGATGAAATCAATCGGGCGCCTGCCAAAGTCCAGAGCGCACTGCTCGAGGTGATGCAGGAGCGGCAGGTGACGATCGCCGGCGAGACGCATCTGCTGCCCGCGCCTTTCCTGGTTATGGCGACGCAGAACCCGATCGAGACCGAGGGCACCTACCCGCTGCCCGAAGCGCAGGTGGACCGCTTCATGATGAAAGTGCTGGTCGATTATCCGAGTCCCGAGGAAGAATTCGTCATCGTTCAGCGCGTCACCGGCGAATCGCCAAGCATCGCCACAATCGCCACGACCGACGATCTGGCCGCGCTGCAGATCGAATGCCGCAAGGGATTCGTCGAACCGGCACTGATGCAGTACGCGGTGCGCCTGGTCTGTGCAACGCGCGAACCGGCGCGCTACGGGCTACCCGAGTGCGAGCCCTGGATTACCTTCGGCGCCAGCCCGCGCGCTTCGATCAATCTCGTCGAAGGCGCGCGCGCCCTGGCATTCCTTCGCGGCCGTGACTATGTGCTGCCCGAGGACATGAGCGAACTCGTTCCCGATGTCCTGCGCCATCGCCTCGTTTTGTCCTACCAGGCGCTCGCCGAAGGAATGACCGCCGACGCCATCGTTGCGCGCCTGATGCAACAACTGCCGGCTCCGGCCAAAGTGCTGGAAAGCTATGCCAGTACCGTCTGACGCCGAGCAGCTGCTGCTGCGCCTCGAATGGACCATCATCCGGCGCCTCGATGGGCTACTGCATGGCGATTACCGCAGCTTCTTCCGCGGCCCGGGCCTCGACCTTGCCGATCTGCGCGAGTACCAGTATCACGACGACGTGCGCCATATCGACTGGAACGTCACCGCGCGCATGCAGACGCCCTATGTGCGCGAGTTCAACGAGGACCGCGACCTCACCGCCTGGTTCCTGCTCGATCTCTCGGCTTCGCTGGATTTCGGTTCGCGCGTGCAGAAGCAGGCCGTGTCGGCCGAGTTCGTCGGCGTGCTGGCGCGCCTCCTGACGCGCCAGGGCAACCGCATCGGCGCGCTGTGCTACGGCAGCGAGGTCGATACGATGATCCCGGCGCGCAGCGGCCGCCGTCACGTCCTGCATCTTCTGCAAACCTTGCTCGCACGCCCGGTCACCCAGCCGCAGCCAACGCAGCTTGCCAGCCTGCTGCAGCAGGCCGCGCAGATCATGTCGCGGCGCGCGCTGGTTTTCGTCGTTTCCGATTTCATCAGCGCGCCGGGCTGGGAGCAGGCGCTCGCGCGCCTCGCCTTGCGCCATGAGGTTATCGCCGTGCGCCTGTCCGACCCGCTCGAACATGAGTTGCCCGACCTGGGATTGATGCTGCTTGAGGACGCCGAGAGCGGCGAGCAGCTTTTCGTTGACACGCATGACCGCGCTTTCCGGCGGCGCTTCGCCGAACTTGCCGCGGCGCGCGAGCTGGGCTTGCGCGAGAGCTTTGCCAACGCGGGCATCGACGCGCTCGAACTGTCGACCGACGGCGACCTGCTCGACGCCCTGCTGCGTTTCGCCGACCTGCGCCAGTTGCGCAGCCGCGCCGGAATTGTTGGCAAAAGCGGCGGCGGTGTTCCCGGCCACCTCGAGGGCCGCGAGCGCGGTGCGAGCGTGCATGCCGAGGTGGCGCGATGATGATTTTCGATTGGCCGCTGATGCTCTGGGCGCTGCTGATCGTGCCGGTGCTGGTCTGGATCTACGTGCTCATCCTGCGGCGCAGGAAGCGCGCTGCCGTCCGCTATGCCAGCCTCGGACTGGTGCGCGATGCGCTCGGCGCTGGCCAGCGCTGGCGCCGCCATCTGCCGCCGGCCCTGCTGTTGCTCGCCGTGACGCTGATGCTGCTGGCCACGGCGCGGCCGGTCGCCACCGTCACCCTGCCGACGCAGCAGGAGACGATCATTCTGGCCATGGACGTCTCGGGCAGCATGCGTGCCTCCGACGTGCAACCCAGCCGCCTGCAGGCGGCACAGGCGGCCGCCAAGGCCTTCATCGCCGAGCTGCCGGCGCGCACGCGGGTCGGCATCGTGGCTTTCGCCGCAACGGCTTCGGTTGTACAGGCACCGACCCTGTCGCACGACGATCTCGTCGCCGCCATCGACCGCTTCCAGCTCCAGCGCGGCACGGCGACGGGCAGCGGGCTGATCGTCGCACTGGCGACCATTTTCCCCGACGCTGGAATCGACCTCAGCCAGTTGCTCTACGGGCACCTGCGCAGCGATGAGGGCAAAGCGCCAATCGGCGGGGCGACGGCCAAGCCGAAAGAAGCGTTTGCGCCGGTCGCGCCCGGTTCCAACGCTTCGGCGGCTGTGGTTCTGCTCAGCGACGGCCAGCGCACGACCGGCCCCGACCCGCTCGAAGCGGCCAAGATGGTCGCTGACCGCGGCGTGCGCGTGTTCACCGTTGGGGTTGGCACCAAGGAAGGCGAAATCATCGGTTTCGAAGGCTGGTCGATGCGTGTGCGGCTCGACGAGGAGAGCTTGAAGCGCATCGCCGAGATCACGCGCGGCGAATATTTCTACGCCGGCACGGCAGTCGATCTCAAGAAGATCTACGAGGGACTCAACGCGCGCATCGCTTTCGAAAAGCGCAAGACCGAAATCAGCGCGCTGTTTGCGGCGCTTGCGGCTTTCTTCGCCGTGATCGCGGCGATCCTCTCACTGTGGTGGCACGGGCGCATTCTCTAGCGCTGGATTGAGGCCGGCGCAATTCCGGCGGGGATGATTTACACTCCGACCTCCCTGCCATAGGGCAGCCGCCTGCGCTGCACGCAAAAAGAACATTCCATGCTCGACATCCTGTCCATCACCAGCCCCATCTACCTGATCATCCTGCTCGGCTTCGCGATGACCCGGGGCGGCATTTTCGCCAAGTCCGAGATGCGCGTCCTCGGCAAGTACGTCTTCAACCTGGCGTTGCCGGCGCTGCTCTTCCGGGCGGTGGCGCTAACGCCGATCGGCGAGATGCTCAATGTCAGCTACCTGCTCGCCTACCTGAGCGGCACGCTGCTGGTGATCGTCGTCGGCTATTCCTGGTGCCGGCGCGTTTCCGGCCTTGATCCGACAGCCAGCACCATCCATGCCATGGGCATGGCCTGCACGAACAGCGCCTACGTCGGCTATCCGATCCTGCTGCTGACCCTTGCGCCGGTAGCCGGGGTGGCGCTGGCGCTCAACATGGTCGTTGAAAACCTCTTCATCATCCCGCTGCTGTTGTTCATGGCCGGCAGCGACAGCGGCGTTTCGGGACGCTGGCAGACGGTCAGGACGGCCCTGATCCGTCTGCTGCGCATGCCGCTGATCATCGGCATGCTGGCCGGGCTTCTGGTTGCGCTGCTCGCTGTCAAGCTGCCGGCACCGATCACGCGCACCGTCGATCTGCTGTCCTCGGCGAGCAGCGCACTGGCGCTCTTTTTCGTCGGCGGCACGCTGGTCGGCCTGTCGCCGCATGGCCTGGGCGCGAAAGTACTGCCGGTGGCCATCGGCAAGCTGCTGTTCCATCCACTCGCCATATTGCTGATGGTCAGCGTGCTGCCGGTGTTCGGTCTGCCGGAAATCGAGCCGTCATTGCGCGTGGCCGTCGTCCTGATGGCGGCCATGCCGATGATCGGAATCTATCCGACCCTGGCGCAGATGTACGGCCAGGAAGATTTCAGCGCGGTGGCCTTGCTGGTAACGACCATCCTGTCGTTCTTCACCTTGAGCGCCGTGCTGTTGCTGCTCAGGCACCTGTCCGGCGGGTGGTAAGCCGGCTGCTGGCCGGGCCTATTTGACTTCTTCGAGCAGAAAGTCAGCGCCCTTCCACGAGAACAGCCCGCCGGGGAAGCGATAGACGTGCGCGTAGCCGAGCTTGCGCGCCCACATGGCGGCGTTATGGCTGCGCGTGCACTTGACGAAGCCGCAGTAAACCACTACGGGCTTGTCCTTGTCCGCACCGAGCAGCGCCGCGAAATCGGCTTCCGTCTTGCCGGCCGTTTCCTTGGCATCTCAAGTATTCATGCGCGGCACCGGGAAAAGGAAGTTCTTCGCGCCCGGGATGTGTTCCTTGCGGTAGCTCGCATCGTACGGCATGGTATCGACGAGGATCATGGCCTTTCCGTCGGCCATCATCTTCTTCAATTCGGCCGCGGTCAGCAACTCGTAGCCGCCGGCCTGGGTGTCGCGGGCCAGAGCGACGGCGTCGATTTCGCGCGCGGTTTCGACTTCGAACTTGGAATCGAAGAGCGCGAACGCGGGGCTTGAAATGAGAAATAAACAGATCGATGCAGCAACAAGTCTTTTCATGGCGGGTTCCCTTGAATACATAAACGGCTGGAAAGAAAATGCGCGACGCGGCGTTCGCGGGCCGGCCGCCCATGCTGACGGGTCCGTCGGCGAACGAGGTCCGCCGCCGCTATTGTCGAAAATTCTTGCGTGAATCCGGAATTTTCTGTGGGGAACGCTGAGATCGGTCTTGGCTGATTGGGGCTGGCGATGTAAGTGAATTCTGTTTCAGGGCGACGGTACCGATACGACAGATGCGTAAGGCCACCAATGCGTGTATCCTGATTTCCGCTGCCGGAGAGCGGACATTCGGCAACTTCCGCGGCCAAAAGCGGACCTAACCGCCAATTCTCCATTGCGGACATCCGCGCCATTCTCGCATCAACACGTTGAGCGTCACAGGGAACATCATGAGCAATTTCACGACGATCGCTCCGAAATACCAGCAGACTGCCACGCTTCAAAAGTCCGCAAGTGAACACTTGTTGGATATGCTGGCAATCTCTCGAACCGATGATGTGTTGGACTTGGGTTGTGGAACAGGCCATATAACACAGGCTATTCGTTTGCAGACTGATGGATTCGTTGTCGGCATCGATCCGTCGGAAGGAATGATTGTCGAAGCAAGGTGCAACTTTGGGCAGAATGTCGCGTTTCACGTCGGGTCCGCTGAAGGCCTCAATATGCCGGGGCAGTTCGATGCCATCTTTTGCAATTCGGCATTTCAGTGGTTTCGCCAACCATCTCTAGCGGTTTCCAATTGCCACGCCGCGCTGCGAACAGGCGGCCGCATCGCGGTACAGGCGCCAGCGCGATCAAACTACTGCCCGAACTTCGTGCGTGCAACCGAGTCCCTCAAACATGATTGCCACACACAACAGACGTTCGCGCACTTTCACGCCCCCTGGTTCTTCCTAGAAACGGCGCAGGACTATTCGAATATCTTCACGACGGTCGGTCTTCGGGTGCTTATGTCGGAGATTGAAGATATAACGCAGCACTGTTCTCCGGCAAAGGCATTCGAAATATTCGAATCGGGTGCGGCCGCCGGCTATTTGAACCCTGACTGTTACGACATTGATTTGCCATCGGGCTATATTTCAATTGCCCGCGAATTAATCGCTCGCAGTTTTCATGCCCAAGTCGAAAGCGACGGTCAGGTTGAACTGACTTTTTCCCGCATCTATTTACTGGCGCGAAAACCGTGATTTCCAACCCATCGGTCCGGGGAACCCTTCCTTGTCAAGGGGAAGGCGGTTTCACACGCCTGGTGTTTGCTCTTGAAGAGTTTGATCGTCCGTTCAGGGTCGGCAGTGTTGGTTGGCAATCGGGGAAAGCTGCCGCTAGACAGGAATGCAAAAGGAATAGAAACTGGCGGCCATCAGCGGTCATAGCCCCCGCTCCTCCTTTGCGGACATTCGCTCTGAGTGGCCCTAAATGATTCCGTATCAAAACAGGCCTTTGTCGGCGAATTTCTCCACGGGCAAGATGGCACTACGATCTTGGAAAATGGCGCGATGAAACAACAATCGCGGGCGCATTAAAGGCACCCGTTCGCAACGCGTATCTTTCTTAGCCAACAACCCTTGTCAGTACGTTGCCATCCAACCTTTCCGGACGCTCATTCGACACCTGCGTCACCAAATTTGCGAATCTTCGTAAAATGTTTGCCGATTCAGCCGTTGGCACGACTTGACTGATAGATCCAATTGCTATTGATTCACCGTTTTTCGCTTGTCGACCAATTTCCCAGATGTAATTCTGCATGGCTGCTTCCCCAAATTCTGGGTGAAACTGAACTCCCCACGCTCGAGAGCCAATGCGGAATGCTTGATGTCGTTCAAACGAATTGCTAGCCAGCAAGACCGCCTGATCTGGCAGAGTGCGAACACTTTGTCGATGAACAGCATTTGCGGCAAAGTCGCAAGGCATTGAAGAAAACAACAAATCTTTCTTTGCAGAATCCGTCAATTTGACATTCACCGATCCGATTTCTAGTCCGCCGGGATGATTTTCTACATTTCCTCCGAACGCATGTGCCAACAGTTGATGCCCGAAACAAATCCCCAGGATCGGTAGTTTCTTCGGGACAGCTTCGCGCAGCCAAGCTGCTAATCGTTCGCTCCACGGGGCCTTGTCGGTAACCATGCTGTGCGAACCGGAAATGATTGCTCCTGAGATGTCAGGAACGTTAGGCAAGGTTATGTTTTGTCGCGGATCGAATACTTGAACCACACATTTATGGGGTTCAAGTCCGTCAACTATCCAGTGCTCAAAGTCGCCCAATTGCGCAGCGATGCTTGGGAAAGTATCTCCAACTTTAAATATCGCCAATGGCTTCATGTGGCACACTAGTGTAGTGCGTCATAAATAACGGAACTTAAATAACAATTGGCCCTCCAAGTAAGCAGGAGGTCACTGCCATGCGCGTAGCAAAGCCCATTGAATTGAATGCTGACGATGATCGACGGCTTCGGATTCTCTCCAAGCG
>CAISOB010000083.1 GCA_903886975.1 uncultured beta proteobacterium | reverse complement strand
GGCCCGCCTCACTTTGGCGTATAGGTCCACTTTGTACATCCTCTCTGCCTTCCTCGATCCATCACAGATCAAAGATTAGGCATCAGGACTGGCTCCCACTACACCGCCACGTGGCTACCTTTCATTCCGGCATTCACACAAGTTTCGCAATAAAAGCAGTTGTTGCCCCATTCTCCTACAGCACTCATGCAACCCCCTCACCTTGGACCGATATTTGTCGGATGGGCATTTCAGTGGTAAGTTCGCCAACGGCACTCGCTAAGCGCCAGTATGTCGTGTTCTATCGATCTCACAGAACTGAAACACCAACATCGATTAGACCCGACTAGAAGTTGTTGATCAGCTAAGCGAACGACATCGACCACGTCGAATGCTAGGGATGGGGCACTTCCAGCCCATCTGCGGCTTTGCCGTCCAACCTAACGAACCGGCTGGCATTGCTGCCTTTGATTGAAAACAACCAAAGCGTCACGTGAGTGCTCTCATGCACCAATTCGGCGGCGAAGTCGCAGCCTACGGCGCGCGCCTTCGCTTGCGTGCGCTGCTGGCCGAAGCCGGTCAGGTCAATTTCGACGCCGCAGGGAAAATCGGCTGCTTCGTCGCGTAACCGCCTCTCGTTTCAACGGCCGCGCCGCAAGAATTCGACGAGGCTCATGCCGGCGAGCATCGCGCCGACAAAGATCAAGCCCTGCGCGACGCCGGCGCCGACCAGAACGATCGCCGGCCCGGGGCAGATGCCGGCAAGCCCCCAGCCGAATCCGAAAGCGAGGCTGCCACCGACCAGACGCCGGTCGATTCCCCGCGCAGTCGGAAGTTGCATCGGCAAGCCGAGCAGAGAACTCGTGCGTTTTTTGGCCAGGGCGAAAGCGCCGAACGCAACGGCAATCGCGCCGCCCATCACCCAGGCCAGCGAGGGATCCCACATCCCCGCAAGATCGAGAAAGTCCAGCACCTTGGCCGGGTTGGCCATTCCCGAGACGATCAGGCCAAGACCAAAGACGAGTCCCGCGGCCAAAGAAAACAGAATATTCATGGCAGCCGCTCAGGCGAGAAGATGGCGAACGGCGAACACGGTGACAAAACCGGTCAGCATGAAGCTCAAGGTCGCCACCAGCGAGCGCGGTGAAAGTCGTGCCAGGCCGCAAACCCCGTGGCCGCTGGTGCAACCCGCGCCATAGCGCGTGCCGATGCCGACCAGCAGGCCGGCGACGAGCAGCGTTGCCGTGCCGGCGCCGACTTGTATTTCGGGTAGTGGGGCGAAGACTTGAAACAGCCAAGGGGCGGTCAGCAGCCCAACGATGAACGCGACGCGCCACATCAGGTCGCCCATTCTGGGGCGCAACAGGCCGCCGACGATGCCGCTGATTCCAGCGATGCGGCCGTTGACCAACACAAACAGCGCAGCGGCCAAGCCGATCAGCACGCCGCCGAGCAATGAGGCCAAAGGCGTGTAGTGAACCCAGTCAATGACCACCTCGATCTCCGCAATAGAGGGCATACAATTGGTTGAGAATGACCAGCACTTTCGGATCCTTCACCGAATAGTAGATCTGCTTGCCGTCCCGCCGCGTATTGACCATGTTCTCCTGGCGCAGCACGCCAAGCTGTTGCGAGAGGGTCGGCTGCACAATGCCGAGCAGGACTTCCAGTTCGCCGACCGACTTTTCGCCCTGGCTCAACTGGCACAAGAGAAGCAGGCGATCCGGGTTCGCCAGGGTGCGCAGGACACTTGTCGCCTGCAGCGCGGAAGCGCGCATCATTTCGATATTAAGTGTTGGTGCCTTAGCCATGGTGAATCCAAATTAAATACTTGACAATATTATATTGTACGATAATATGTCTGTCAATATAGCGTTGTCCCGCTTCCGCCGTCCCAACTTCCAACAAGACAAAGGAGAAGAAATCATGCAAGCAAACGTAGGCAGCATCGACCGGCTTGTTCGCATCATCGTCGGACTTGGCTTGGTTGGCGCAACGCTCGCCGGCGTCATCGGGCTCTGGGGCTGGATTGGCATCGTGCCGATCCTGACGGGCAGTTTCGCCCGTTGCCCGGCCTACCTGCCGCTCGGCATGAACACCTGCAAGAAACCGAAATAACCATTCGCGGAGAACAGAATTGAGCACGCCAAACTATCAGCAGCTGACCCAGTCAGTGTCGAAAAATCTTGCGACCTTGCGCGCCGATATTCCGGATGTCATGAAAGGCTTCAGCGAAATGGCCAGGGCGGCAACCCAGGCCGGGGCGCTCGACAAGAAGACGAAAGAACTGATTGCGCTGGCCTTGGGCGTCGCAGCGCATTGCGACGCCTGTATCGGCTTTCACACGCAGGCCCTAGCCAAACTGGGCGCGACCAAAGGCGAAGTTGAAGAAGCGCTGGGCATGGCCGTCTATATGGGCGGCGGGCCGTCACTGATGTATTCGGCAAACGCCATCGCGGCATTTACCGAGTTCGCTGAAGCAGGCGCGGTCAAGGTTTGACCGGCGCGGTCGCGCCGGTCACGCGGCAAATCATGACTGCGCAATTCGCGGCAGCACAAGCGCCGCGGAGAAGCCGCCTTGCGGCCGGTTGGCGAGTATGAGCTCGCCGCCATGCATGAGCGCGATGTCATGGACGATCGAAAGGCCCAACCCGACGCCGCCAGTCGCCCGGCTGCGCGAGATGTCGAGCCGGTAGTAGGGCTCGGTGACACGGCCGAGTTCGGCCGGTGGAATGCCAGGCCCTTCGTCTTCGACGATGAGCCGCAGCGTGCTTGCATCGTCTTCCACGCGAAGGTTTGCGCGGCGGCCGTATTTGATGGCGTTGTCGATTAGATTTTGCAGGGCGCGGCGCAACGCCGATAGACGACCGGTATAGGGCAACCGCGCCAGGCCCCTGACGCCGATCGTCTTGCCGAGTACCTCGGCGTCCTCGGCGAGGCTATTCAGCAAGGCGTTGATGTCGATCGCGCGCGCCGCCTCGTTATCCTGAAGCCCGCGCAGGTAATCGAGCGTGGCATCGAGCATCGCCGTCATTGCATCCATATCGGCAGCCAGTTGATCGCGCAAGCTGTCATCCTTCACGAGTTCGGCGCGCAAGCGTAGGCGGGTCAGCGGCGTGCGCAAATCATGCGAAACGGCAGCCAGCGCCCGCGCCCTTTCGTCGACGAGGCGCCTGATACGTCCCTGCATGCGGTTGAAGGCTTGCGCGGCGCGCCGCGTTTCGGCCGGCCCCCCTTCGGCGAGCGGCGCTGCATCGAGATTGCGTCCGAGCGTATCGGCCGCTTCGGCGAGATATTTCAGTGGTTTCGTCGCTTGGCGAACGGCAATCATTACCACGGCGATGACAATGATCATGGTGATCAGCAGATTGGTGATCAGCCCAGCGGATAGGGCGGGTGCATTGCCTTCAGGCGCGGCGGAAATCCGCACCCACTGGCCGTCGCGCAAGCGCACGTCAAGCGTACGCATGCCCCCGCGTTGCTGCATTCCGCCAGGACCGCCGTGCTGCATTCCGCCGCCGCCGAAGTCGGAACGTACCTCGCGCCCGCCGCCGAGCCGGGCGCCGATCGCACTTTGGATTTGGCCGCGCGGGGTGTTGGGCAGAACCTGATCGTCGGCTATCAGGGTGATGCTCAAATCGGTCGATTGCAGTGTCGAAAGAGCGACAGTACGGCGCGACCGACCCTCGGCCTCGAGCACGCGTATGGTTTCGGCAACGCGGTCAACATAATTCTGACCGCGCGCCTGCGACACCACGGCGGCGCGCTCTCCCCACTGCAGCCAGAGACTGGCGAGTTGGGCGGCAAGCAGGCCGGTGAGCAGGATCAGCGCCATGCGCGCAAACAGGCTTGACGGCAAGACACTGCGGGCAAGATGACTTAGGCGCATGCGTTACGCACTTCAATGGTCGTGGCGAGAACATAGCCTTCGCCGCGCACGGTCTTGATCAATGCCGGCTCGCGGCTGTCGTCGCGCAGGCGTTGGCGCAACCGGCTCACTTGCACGTCAATGGCTCGGTCGTATGGCCCCGCCTCGCGACCCTGGATCATTTCGACTAACTGGTCGCGATTGAGAACCCGGTTGGGATGGTCGAGCAGAATGCGTAGCAGGCGGTACTCGCCGCCCGATAACGGGACGGCGACACCGTCGGGCGCCGTCAAGAGGCGCGTCGCGGTATCAAGGCACCAGCCGGAAAAGCAGATGCAGCGCGCCGACTCGGGGCGCAGGTTAGGCGGCAGCGCCCGCGTGCGGCGCAGGATAGTCTTGATGCGAGCCAACAACTCGCGTGGATTGAAGGGCTTGACCAGATAGTCGTCGGCGCCCATCTCGATGCCGACGATGCGGTCAGTTTCTTCGCCACGTGCGGTGAGCATCAGCACCGGGATGTCGGCAACGCCAGCTTTGGCGCGCAGATCGCGACACAGTGTCAGGCCATCGGTATCCGGCAACATCAGGTCGAGCACGATGAGGTCGATGACATGCCGCTCGAGGGCCTGCCACATCTCGCGGCCGTCCCGTGCGGCGATGGCTTCGAAACCGTTGCGCGCTAGATAGTCGACCAGCAGGCGGCGGATTTCCGGGTCGTCGTCAACGATGAGAATGCAGTCTGCTTTATCCATAATGTCAGCACGTGCTCACGCTTCGCTAGGCCATCGATTTGAGGCGATGCGGTGCAAGACCGATTTAACGCCTTATCACCACGGTTGAGGCACGAATTTGTATCGTACTGTAACGCAATGCCGAATGCTTACGTGGCGATGCAAATCGACTGCGTCGTGCAACACGCCGCTTACACGGGTGATGTTGAATGACACTCAAGGACGGAGGGAAAGTACGCCGCCGCCCGGATCAAGTTCAACAACACTGGAGACCAATCATGAAAACCTCAATGACTTTCAAGAGTATCACCCTGATCGCGCTGCTTGGCGCGGCGCTGGCCGCGCCGGTGCTGGCGCAAGGCGGCCCGGGGATGGGCGGCGGCATGGGCGGCATGGGCGGCATGGGCGGCATGGGCGGCGGCCCCGGCATGGGACCTGGCGCTGGAATGGGAATGGGCCCGGGTGGCGGCGGCATGATGTTCAACCAGAACAACACGCGCGGCTGGACCCTGATGACCCCGGAAGAGCGCACCGCCTTCCAGATCAAGATGCGTGAAGTCAAGACCTACGACGACTGCAAGGTGCTGCAGACCGAACATCGCTCGGCCATGGAGACGCGCGCCAAAGAGAAGGGCGTCACGCTGATGGCGCCACGCGCTAATGCCTGTGACCGGATGCAAGCGCGCGGCCTGATCAAGTAACTGAGTGCCGATTACGATGGACCGGGCACCTCGCCCGGTTCCCTTTTCGCTTTTATCGTCGGCAATTCACACTGCCGTCAAAGTGAAGGTCGATAGGCTTAAAATCATGCTTTGCGCATGCCGTTAGGCGGGCTGTTCTTATTCGTCTCAAGATACGTACATCTTTCTTCCTATTCAATCGTCTTCTGGATAGAAACCCCTTAGTGCCCAGGGTAGGGGCAGACATGAACCGGAGTCACCCAATGAACACCCTGTTCGCCGATAAATCGGCGAGTGCAAAATTGAGCCAATGGTTGATGAGTGTCGGCCTGGCATGTGTCGCGTGGGTGATCGCCTATAGTCAGCTTGAAACCATGGCCGATACTTTGGTCGATGTAATGGGCCTTTCTCGCCAAACTCATTTCGGTGAGGCGATGCACTTCTTCCTGTTCGATACCCCGAAGGTGCTGATGCTTCTTGCCGGTATCGTGTTCGTGATGGGCATCGTGCAGACGTTCTTTGCGCCCGAACGCACGCGCGCCCTGCTCTCGGGCAAACGCGTCGGCGTTGGCAATGTGCTGGCCGCTACGCTGGGAATTGTTACGCCGTTCTGCTCATGCTCGGCAGTGCCGTTATTCATCGGTTTTCTCTCGGCCGGCGTGCCGCTCGGCGTGACCTTCTCATTTCTGATTTCAGCGCCCATGGTCAATGAAGTGGCGCTGGTGCTGCTCTTTGGCATGTTCGGCTGGAAAGTGGCTGGTCTTTACCTGGGCATGGGGCTGCTGGTGGCTATCGTGGCCGGATTCGTTATTGGCAAACTCAGAATGGAGCGTCATCTCGAAGACTGGGTGCGGAAAATCCAGGCCGGGCAGACCGCGGCGCTTGCCGACCAAGCCGTCAGTTGGATAGATCGTTTCGAAGCCGGTTGGACGCACGTCAAACAGATCGTCGGCAAGGTCTGGCCCTACATCCTGCTCGGCATCGGCCTCGGGGCGGCCATCCACGGCTATGTGCCAGAAGACTTCATGGCTTCATTCATGGGCAAGGATGTGTGGTGGGCCGTGCCCGCGGCCGTCCTTCTCGGCGTTCCAATGTACAGCAATGCAGCGGGCATCATCCCCGTCGTCCAGGCGCTGCTTGGCAAGGGCGCAGCGCTCGGTACCGTGCTGGCCTTCATGATGGCCGTGATCGCGCTGTCGGCACCTGAAATGATCATCCTGCGCAAGGTGCTCAAACCGCCGCTGATCGCCACCTTCGCGGGCGTGGTCGCTACCGGCATCCTGCTGGTCGGTTATATGTTCAATTGGCTGCTTTAAACGAAGGTTGCGAAGCGAAAATTTCAATCAATCGAGAAAATTATGATGAAAAATATAAGAGTTCTGGGCACCGGTTGTGCCAATTGTAAGAACACGGTTGCTCTGGTCGAACAGATCGCACGCGAGAAAGGTGCGCCGATCGCCCTGGAGAAAGTCGAGGATCTGCAGTCGATAATGAGCTACGGCGTGATGTCTACGCCGGGCGTGGTGATTGACGGCGTCGTCGTGCATGCTGGCGGGGTGCCCGCGCGCAGCAAAGTCGAGAGCTGGTTCTAGGCACTTGAAGGAGGTGGAAGATGACCGGGAATTCAATTAGAAGTCCGCACCGATTTGTCGCGTTCTGTTTTGCCCTGTGCTGTTCGCTGGCTCTCGCGCAAACGACGCAGGAACATGTGCACCACATGGGACCCGGCGTCATGCCTTTCGACCTCGCCAAGACCATACACATTTTTCGCATGACCGAATCGGGCGGGGTCCAGCGCGTGGTCATCAAGGACGCAGCGGCCAGAGATCAAGTGGCGATGATCCAGCAGCATCTCCGGCACGAAGCCGAAGCGTTCCGGCGCGGCGACTATGCCGATCCGGCTGCCCTGCATGGTAGCGGCATGCCGGGCTTGAAAGAATTGCAAGCCGGAGCCAAACAGATCAGCGTCGCGTATTTGGCGCTGCCCGATGGGGCGGAAATTACTTTCAGCACGACAAACCGTCGCTTGTTGACAGCGATCCACCGCTGGTTCGGAGCGCAATTGTCTGAGCACGGCGCTGACGCGAGAGCGGAATGATGACGCCAACGACAATAAGTTTCGCGAACGCTGCGTTTTGAATGATATTCCTTGCCAAGTGCCAGCCGATGGTTCAACTTCTCAAACATCGAATAGCGGAATAATTTAAATGACATCAAAGACAAAGATCGGAATCATTATCTGTGACCGTTACCGTCGCTGCGCGGGAGGTAAGTGTCTGCGTGCGATGCGAGATAAGGAAGGCGCTTTCAGCGTTTACGCGGCGGATGCCGAACTCGAATTGGTTGGGTTTACGACTTGCGATGGCTGCCCCGGGGGCAACATTGAATATGCTGCGGACGAAATGGTGAAAAATGGCGCTGAGGCCATTCATCTGGCGACGGGCATGCTTGTTGGCTACCCCCCATGCCCTCATATCGCGACGTTCAAGGCGTTTCTGGAAAATAGATATCCGGTTAAGGTTGTCGTCGGCACGCACCCGATCCCGAATAAATATTTGCACACGCATACTTGCCTCGGAACTTGGGACAACCCGGAATGGCAGCCCTTGGTCGAAGCAACCATGACGGATGACACGACACGCGCCCGTTACGATTGATTGACTTTAGCAATTCAATCACGACCTCCGACCCGTAGGCCAGAATCGACGTTGGCTGCGGACTGCAGGCGTTGCGCGCGACATGTGTATTCCATTCACCCGTGAGTATTTGATCTGATTTAGGGTGATCATCGGATCGGTACGGATTGATCGTGCAGTCGGACGGTCATGTGAATGATCAACTGGTCATTTCTCATCTTCTTGGCACTCAAACACGACCATGAATACCTCAGATTCGTCGCAGAGTTTCGACCTGCGCGCCAAGACATGGGATGCGGACCCAATGAAGACCGCTCGCGCACAAGCCGTGGCAGAGGCGATCCGTGCCCGCGTCCCGGAAACCGCGGGCATGACCGGCTTTGAATACGGTTGCGGCACCGGTCTGCTGAGTTTTGCTTTGCAGACGCACGTGCGGCACATCACGCTGGCCGACACTTCGACCGGCATGCTCGATGTTCTGCGGGAAAAGATCGCCGCCGCGGGCATCGTCAACATGACGCCTGTGCGACTCGATCTCACTGCCGACCCGCTGCCGGCAGAGCGCTTTGACCTTATCTATTCGCTGATGACTTTCCATCACATTGCGGATACCGGCAGGATATTGAGCGACCTGCATGCCCTTCTGGCCGCTCGAGGCTATCTTTGTATTGCAGATCTTGACCGTGAGGACGGATCGTTTCACGGTGCTGCATTCTCCGGCCATAGAGGGTTTGACCGCGAGGAGCTGGCGCGCAAAACAGAACGCGCAGGATTTCACAAGGTTCAATTCTCGAGCGTTTTCAGCATCCGGAAAGGCCAGCCTCCGCGTGACTATCCCGTATTTCTGATGACCGCAGAAAAACGGTGAGCTATCCGATCCCCCGGTGGATGGCAGTCCAGTCCAGATCGGACTGCAGTCGGCAAAATCCATGAGCCGGACGCAGCGACTGCTATGTCTGCTCGTCATGGCCGCATGGGCTGGTTTGCTGCATGCGGGAACGCTTGCCGTCGGCATACTCTCCTTCAGACCGGAGGCCGAAACGCGTGCGCACTGGCAACCACTGATGGATTTCCTGCATGTGGCCATCCCCGAAAAGCGTTTCGAGTTACGGGCACTGTCATATCCGGAACTCAACGTGGCAATCGCGCGCAAGGAAGTGGATTTCGTAGTCACCAACCCGGCCCACTACATTGAGTTGCGCCATCGCTTCAATCTGTCCGGTGCCCTGGCGACGGTCATCGAGACTGAAGACGGACACCCACTGAGCGAGTTCGGCGGAACCATATTTTCATTGCAGGAACGAAGCGATATCGAGTCGCTACAGGATGTTGCCGGCAAACGCATCGCGATACCGGATGCCTCTTCCCTGGGCGGTTATCACATGCAGGCGTTCGAACTCGTGCGAGCGGGAGTGGCTTTGCCGGATCAGGATCATTTGCTGTTGACCGGTACGCCGCACGACAAGGTTATTGGGGCCGTTATTTCCGGCAAGGCGGACATCGGTTTCGTCCGCGCCGGCATCATCGAACACATGATTGCCGAAGGCCAGCTCGCAGCCGGGCGACTGAAGGTTCTTCATCGCCTTGATCTGCCCGCCTTTCCTTTCGCTTCATCGACGCGGCTGTATCCGGAGTGGCCGTTTATCGTCCTGCCCCATGTCGACGCACACATTTCCCGGCAGGTTGCCTCCGCGCTGCTGGCCATCGAAACCGGCTCTCAGCTGATGAACAGTGTCGGTCCGCGTGGCTTTGCGGTACCGGCGGACTACTCGCCGGTCGAAGATCTGATGCGCGAATTGCGCGTACCGCCCTTCGATACCCCTCTACAGGTTACCCTAAGGGACATCTGGCTGCGCTACGAGTCGGCCCTCATCGTGCTCATGATTTCCTCAGGCATCATTCTGGCGATGCTGTTCCAGCTTGGGACTTCCAACCAGCGCCTGCACAGGGCTCAGGAGCGAACCGAACAGGTCATGAGCCAGCTCAGGCGGCAAGATGAATTTCTGCACAATATCACCGAGAATCTTCCCGCACGGATTTTGTACTGGGATCGCGACCAGATCTGCCGTTTCGCCAATCACCACGCGGCAAGCTCGTTTGGCCTGGCGGAGGGTCAAGTGATTGGCAGGGCGCTGAGCGAAGCCATGGGTCCTGAACACTATGCTTCCACGCGGGAACACATCGCAGGTGCTTTGAGCGGATCTCCCCAGGAATACGAACGGTTCTACACGCTGCCATCGGGACAGACCGGCTATCACCTGGTGAATCTGGTGCCAGACCTCCAGGGTCATGAAGTCGCCGGTTTCTTCGAGCTGGTCACCGACATCACCCATCAAAAGCTTGCTGCAGAGGAGCGCATCACTTGGGCAATTGCTCAGCGCGATGCGCTGGTGCGCGAAGTACATCATCGCATCAAGAACAACCTGCAAAGCGTCGGCAGTCTGTTGGAAAAGGAGCTTGGCGCCTTCCCCGACTTCGCGCCGCGTTTGCGGCGCGCCATGGACCAGCTGCACACGCTATCCGTAGTTCATGGCCTGCAAACCACGACGGGCGGAGAACATATCGTCCTCATCGAATTGCTTGATCAAATCTGTACCCGGCACGGCGAACAGACCGCGCGCCAGATTGATTTCAAAGCCGCGGATGTATCGGCGTCGACCAGACAAATGAAAATCATTCCAACGGAGACGGTCGCCCTATCGCTTATCCTGAACGAGCTGATAACGAATGCCTGCAAGCATTCTCCCGACCGCTCGCCGGTTCGCGTGTCTGTTGCCTGCGAGGAGGCCGGCGCACAAGTCCGGATTGAAGTCTTCAACGAGCTTGCCGGCACGCTGCCAGATTTCAATGTGGCGCGCGACCTGCAGTCCGGTGCAGGCTTCCGCCTGATGAAAGCGCTCCTGCCTGTGCGCGGAGCAAGCTTGACGATCCGCCCGAATGCCACGGGTGGCGTGGTCGCCACATTGATTTTGACCCAACCGATAATTGCGTTATGAAACCCAAGACTATTTCGCAAAAGCCCTGTCTGCTTGCCGCAGATGATGATCCGCTCATCCTTTTCACCTTGGTCGAAGGACTGACCGAAGCCGGATTCGATGTATTGCAGGCCAGGGATGGGCTGTCGGCACTTGAGCTTTGCAAGTCAGCCCGACCGGATCTGGCCCTGCTGGACATCCGCATGCCCGGCATGGACGGGATCGAACTCGCGCAGCGGCTCAAGGCCGAAACGACCATTCCCTTTCTATTCTTCTCGGCATTCGGCGACGAGAACTATGTCAGGCAAGCGGTAGCTGCCGGCGCTTATGGATACCTGCTCAAGCCGTTGTCGGTCGCCGCTATCGTGCCGACGCTCAGAACAGTCCTGGCCCGCACGCGAGAAGATGCGCATCGGCAAGCCCGCCAGGATCAGTTCGATTCAGCCCTCGAAAGCAACCGCCTGATTGCCACGGCGGCTGGAATCATCATGCGCGACCTCGGCATGAATCAAGCTGAGGCATTCGAACACATGCGCGCTCAGGCCAGGCGCAAACGGGTCAAGCTGATTGATCTGGCGCAGCGGGTTATCACGCACGGCACATCGTCCAGCCATTCTTGAGCGACGAAAGTCCGATCGATTAATTGCCTTGTTCGTGCGACTCTGCTAAGTTGCGTGTCGAAAGCAACGCAAGATGCCTTAGTTTGGTGATGGTATTTGCGTGACCGCAGGCCCACTCCCCGCCTCGGTAGGTGCGCGAGGTTGTTCGCGCAATCGACTTGCCGACCGAAGATGCATGGACGGCAATCTTTGATGACCGGGGGAGATTTCGACAGACCCTGATTGTATCGGCCGGCCTCGTTCCGTCGTCCAGATAGGGAACCGCCGTGCCGGACGAGTAGGGGTGTCCATCGATTTCCTTCTCCATGATCATCGCATCGCACTTGGAGAAACGAAATGAAGGGGAGCACAAGAATAATCATCGCCTTGGCTGCATCTGCCGCACTCGCACAATCGGGGTGGTTGCTGGCCGACAGTCCACAAACAGTCGATTTGACGCAATGGAAAGTCCCGGATCCGTCTACGCTGCCGAGGGACGCGCATGGACGTCTGGTACGCCTCGGCCGGCAAATGATCGCCGAAACGTACAAGTTCATTGGGCCCGAGGTTGCAGATAAATCAATGCGCTACGCCGGAACGAACATGTCCTGCCAAAGCTGCCATCTGGGGGCGGGCACCGCACCTTATGCGGCCCCGCTGACTGGAGCCTCTGCTGGCTATCCAACGTTCATGCCGCGGTTCAATGCCACCTATTCCATCGAGGATCGCGTCAATGCATGCATGACGCGCAGCATGGCCGGCAAGGCTTTGCCCGTTGACTCGAAGCCGATGAAGGCGATGGTCGCGTATATCGATTTTCTGTCCGAAGGGATTCCCAAGGGAGCGAAGAGAATCGGCGAGAAAACCAAGTATCTACAAGAGCCACAACGCCCGGTCGACCTGGCCCATGGCGAACAAGTCTACAAAGACAAATGCACCGCGTGCCACCAGTCCGACGGTCATGGAAAGCGGCGCGGGAAAGCAGGCGATGCAAAAGGCTATGACTTTCCTCCGCAATGGGGGGCCGATAGCTCAAGCGAAGGGGCAAGCATGTTCCGGCTCCTGACCGTCATGGAATTCGTCTACCACAACATGCCCTTGGGAACGACCTGGGACAAGCCTCAACTCTCTGTTGACGAGGCCTATGACGTGGCGGCGTTTATCGTTTCCCATCCACATCAGCCGCGCTCCGGGCCGCAAGTCAACGACTTCCCCAATCCGCTGGATAAGCCGGTTGATTTTGCTTTCAGCCCTTACGCTGATGGCTTTTCCGAGATCCAGCACAAGTACGGTCCGTATGCGCCGATTCGCGCCGAAGTCGCTCAGTTGAAAGAGAAAGCCAAGGCTGCAGCAAAGTAACAAGTCAAGCAATCTGCTTCGAGGCCATGCAGATCATGGTCTCGAAGCGAGCAACAACGATGGGCATTTTCAATCGGACTATTGCTGGCCGCCGGGATCCGGACACTCCCTGTATTGAATGTGGTGCGTGGCATCAATCCAGGTGGGCGCCCGTGGGTCATGGCTCGACTGAAGGCCGAATTCAAAGATAACGGGCAAGCGACGGTCAAGGGTGAAGGTCTGGTGTTCGCCGGCAGTGAAGTGATTGGAACCACCGGGACGATTCAGGCCGTAGGGGCGACCCTGTTCTGCGGGACACAGGCGTTCGACTCCGGCGGCGTTCCGATCGAAGCCAATGGCGACTTCCGGATCGATGGGCTGCTAAGCTGAAGTTCGTACACCAAAAGAGCGGATGTTCCTTGCCGTTCAAGCGATGCGCCCGAAAGTTGAATTCCGTGTTCTGACTACACGGTGATTTTCTGCAGGAGTTGGAGCGCGTGTTGTTGTTTTGTCGTGGGCGTAGTCAGTAGGTCGAAGGTTGGGGCGGTCTCAGTACCCTGCGGTGTGCGGCAGGTGTTGCGTACGATGGTTGCGAGTTCGGCCATCAAGGTGGCAAAGCTGTGCGCTGGCGAGTCGTCATCAAGGGTGTGGCGAGCAACCTTTTTCAATGCGGCTCCGGAGCGAACCGCGGGGGTCACGGGATCGCGGATTGCTTTGGCTTCCTGATCCGGATCGGCGAACATCAGTTCCCGCCAGGCTTCGCGCAAGTGCCACTCGACGTAGTAGGCGAGCATGCACAGGAAGATGTGGGCGCGGACCCGCTCGGCGGTGCGGTGATGGATCGGCCGCACCTTCAGGTCGATCGTCTTGAGCGAACGGAAAGCGCGTTCGACATTGGCCAGTGCCTTGTAATTTCGTACGCATTCGGGCGCATCCATCTGTGTGGCGGGCACGGAGGTGCGAATGATGTACAGGCCATCAAGTGCCGCCTCGCTGGCAATACTGTCAGGCTTGTGTGCAAAGGAGAAGGCGGTATCGGTGATGGTCAGCGCAAAGTGCTTGGCGACCTTGTGCTGGTCGATGACTTTGCCAACGCGCACGCCGATCTTGTCCTGTCCGCAAAGCTTACCTGCGACCACACGGGCCTTGATCTGATCGAGACGGGATTCGGTGGCCGCGAGAAGATCCTCGCGTTTGTGCGCACGCAGCTTGGCCAGGGCTTCGTTGCGACAAGCCACCAACCGCTCGCCGGGGTAGTCTGGCGAACTGAGTTCGAGCAGGTTGCGCTCATCGAACAAGTCCATCTGCAAATGCCCCTGCTCAACCAAGGCACGGATCGATGCGTTCTTGAGCGCCGTGATCCAACCGATGCCATCGGCTTCGCGCATCTCGTCGATGGCTTTCTGCGACACCATGCCGCGATCCCCAACCATGACCATGCGGGAAACGCCGAAGTCCTCGCGCAACTTCTGCACGGCCGGCATGAAGGTCCGGCTGTCTGCGGTATTGCCCTCATGCACCGATACCGCTACCGGGCACCCCCGGGCCTCCGTGAGCAGGCCGTAATTGACCTGCAGCGAACCAGGCTTGCCATCACGGCTGTAGCCGCGCTTGGCCAGTGGGCAGGTGGTCCCTTCAAAATAGCTCGACGACAGGTCGTAGAGCACCAGCCCCCCTTCGTGAAGGTGCCGCGTCGCCAGTTTCTTCTGGATTGCATCCTGGCGACCCAGCAGCCAATCCATGGCCGCGTAGAGATCGTCCTCATTAGCATCGGTCACGCCGAAGTCTTCGGCGAGCGTCGTGGCATGCCAGCTGCGTGTGGTGGCCAACTTCGTTGCCGGGTCGATGATGCGAGTGGCAATCATGGCCAGCACCCATTCGCGCTCTCGGCAGGGCTTGGTGGCGAGCAGCGCAGCCAGTCCGAGGCGTTGCATCGCGCAGGCCACTGCTTGCACATGCCCGTGTGGGCGCGAGCGCGTGATTTCGAATACCTGTCCCACTGGCACGAAGGTCTCGCCTTGTAGCGAGCGACGGATGATGTCGATCAGCGGTTCCGGCAAATGCGAGAGGTTGCCCAGCGTCTCGTTCTTGACCTTATCGCCCTCACGGTAGCTGCGGCGGAGCAGGTGCGTGCGATAGACCTGATCCTTATACTTGCGGGTCGTGGTGACGACGTGAGCAGTTCCGGTGCGTGGAGGCATGCCGGAAATATAGGCCATCAAAGCCAAAATGTCAAGTCTGTTTAGTGACTACATAACTAAACAAAAAAACACCCCGACTTTGCATCAATCATAAGCAAAAACGGGGTTCTTCTCGCGTTGCCGTGACTACTTCAACGGCGGAACTTCAGGCTAAGCGCTTTCCCGCCGAATCCCTGCAGTTCGCCGGTCTTGCTGATCCGCAACGCCACCGGAGGATCACTAGGCGCCTGGTTCGCGGCAGGCATTCCGGCCAACTGATCGTTGCCGTAGATTTCTGCGCCGATACCAACCCGAATAGCCATGCAACCGAAAAGGGTTTTGGTTGTCTCAACCGTTGCTTAGCGAACGCGTTCGGTTTTAGCGTCGCAAGACCAGTGGAAAGTGACATGCAATACCCAACCCAAATCAACATAGGAGTTAACATGAAGATTCGTGAACTTGCTGTAGGTTTATTGCTATCCGCCACGTTCGTTGCCTGTTCCAGCATGGCCACCTCACCGGCCATGGTATCCAACGGCATACTCACCGGCAGCAACGGCATGACGTTGTACACCTTTGACAAGGATGTTGCCGGTAGCGGCAAGAGTGTCTGCAACGGCCCGTGCGCCACTAACTGGCCGCCGCTGATGGCCACAAGTGGTGATACAGCTCGCGGCGATTACAGCATCGTCACCCGCGACGATGGCAACAAGCAGTGGGCGTTGAAGGGCAAGCCGCTCTATTACTGGATCAAGGACCAAAAAGCGGGCGACAGGACCGGTGATGGCGTCAATGGGGTCTGGCACGTTGCCACGAACTAGTCCCGGCGCGCAAAGCCCTGTGATCCTCGCCGAGATTTTCCACCAGCGACTCTGAAGCGGGGATTCTCGGTGATTGTTCATTAGACGAATAACGGGCGAACAGCCCTGTCTCGAAGCCGGGCGGCATAAAAGAATCTGGCGAGTATGCCGCGGCAATCCAAAGGAGAAGGATAGAAATGAAGAAATTGTCGTTTGTGGTTCCTACATTTGCTTTGTCGATCGGCATTTTGACCTTGGGCAGCGCGCCGTGCTTTGCCGATCAAGATCAAGTTGCGCCGGATCAAGTCGTCGGCGCCATTGAGGGCACCTTCGGCGTCACGCCTGGCGAACGCCGCAATCATACAAAAGGCGTTTGCGCGCTCGGCGAGTTCGCCGGATCACCCAAGATGGCGCCCTATTCAAGGTCGGCGCTTTTTTCCGGGAAGCCTGTTCCAGTCGTTGCCCGCTTTTCCCTGGCCGGGGGGAATCCCAAGGTGCCGGATACGGCAAAGAGCGCCCGGGGCATGGCCCTGGAGTTCAGATTACCCAACGGCAATTTACAACACATAACGATGCTAAGTACACCGATGTTCGGCGCAGCGCAGCCGCGTACGTTTTTGGATCAAATGGTGGCAATGAAGCCTGATCCTGCAACAGGAAAACCCGATCCGGAAAAGATCAAAGCCTTCAAGGCGACCCATCCGGACAATCGGGCGCAAGCGGAATTCCTCGACCAGAACAATCCGCCGGCTAGTTTTTCGACCAGCGCGTACTTCGGCATTCACACGTTCAAGTTCATCAACAAGAAGAACAAGACAACGATGGTGCGCTGGCATTTCGTGCCCGCGGACGGTGAGAAGCGACTCAGTGACGATCAATTGAAGACCATGCCCGCGAATTTCCTGGAACAGGAATTAATTGAGCGCACACAAAAAGGACCGGCGCGCTGGGACATGATGGTGTGGATTGGCCAGCCGGGTGATCCTGAAGACAATCCGACACTGCTTTGGCCGAAGGACCGGAAAGAGGTCAAGGCGGGAACGCTGACCATATCGTCGGCAACGCCACAGAAGGGTGCCGAATGCGAGAAGATCAACTTCGATCCGTTGGTGATGAGCGATGGGATCGCGCCGACGAGCGACCCGATTCTGCTCTTCCGTTCGCCCGCCT
Source organism: uncultured beta proteobacterium (assembly GCA_903886975.1). Classification (GTDB taxonomy): domain Bacteria; phylum Pseudomonadota; class Gammaproteobacteria; order Burkholderiales; family Rhodocyclaceae; genus Propionivibrio. The sequence continues at coordinate 13,650 of CAISOB010000083.1, read as the reverse complement.
ATGCCGTTTCCTTCGGTAAGCGGCTCGGAGGCATGTAGTGAATTCCGATATTTCGTGAAGTTGCGAGCGGCCGGTCAAGATTTTTTGTGAACTGCCGCTCGAAAGTCGCGGTATATGATTAAGCGAATGGCTGGAGTTGGCCGGTTGCTGCCTGATGACAATTAAATCCCCCAACCCTGTCGTGGTCAACTCCGCGACATCCACGGTCAACGTGGATGTTAATCAGCGGTCAGCCGGCACGATAATTTGCAGTAGTTTCTCGATAGCAGTTGTTAGAGCCTCTCGGCAGAGCCTTCGCGGTCACGCCTTGCTGTCTATAACCCGAACTGGTATTTGATCGTTAGGGCGATGGTTATCGCGTTGCCGCCGAGCATGCGCGGGCGCAGCACCGCGCCCGAGGTGGAGCGCACCGCTTCCATGGCGTCGGCATCGAGTTCCACATCGCCCGAACCGCGCAGGATGGCGACCGAAGAGAAGCGTCCATCACTTTCGATGACAATGCGGCAGAGCGCGTTGCCGACCAGATGCCTTCCCGCATCTGAGATGCGGCGGTGGGCATGGATGGATTCGGAAACTTGATCCAGATAACGCGTCATGGCCTCGCGTCGCCGCTCGGCGGCTGCCGCGTCCGCCGACGTCTTCTCGGTCGACGCAGCAGGAGGAACGGTTTGCTCGAGCGTGATCGACGTGGCCAGGCTGATGCCTATTTCCATGCCGGACGTGTCAATGACGACGATATCGTCCGTCTCCGGTCCCGCCGTTCTCGGCGCTTCGGTCTTCCAGCCAATAAGGACAAGCCAATGCACGGCAAGAGATAAAACGACAGCGATGGCGGTGCGTTCACCGTCGGTCACGGTTTTATTGCGGCGATGGGTTCGGCGGCGATGACCAAACGGTCGCCGCCGTTGTCGCGGATCGCGCCGACCGTTGCCATGAAATCGCCGACCGCCGCGTTGCGGTCGGGAACCAGCAGAATCTGGCGGTTGTTGCCTACGCTTTTGCTGTTGTCGCGGACCAGGAACGCCACGTCACGCAGTGTGACCAACTCGCCGTTGTGCCTTAGGGTACCGTCGGCGGTAAGAAGAATTTCAATCGGATGCCCGGCATAACTGCTGGCGGCGGATGATTTTGGCAATCGTAGATCGACGCCGTGGATAGCGAAGGCCGCGGCGATGACAAAGAAGAAAAGCAGGATGAAGACCGTGTCGAGCATCGGCGTGAGATCCGGCAGCGGGGTTTCTCGATTGCGTGGTTTAAGCGGGATCACGAGGTCTCTCCGATGCTTGCGCGTGCCAGCGCCATATTGGCGAGACGAGCAAGGGAGAAAGCGACAAATTCTTCGCGGCGCACGAAGGCATGATGTGCGAACACCGACGGAATGGCGATGAAAAGTCCAATAGCCGTGGCGATCAAAGCCTGCCAGATACCTTCAGCGAGCGACGACATATCGACCGCTCCATGCAACGAAGACAAATGGGAAAAGGTCAGGATAATCCCCAGGATGGTACCCAGCAGGCCCATCAACGGGGCGGCGCGCGTGGCCAAGGCAAGAATTCCAAGGCGGCGATCGAGCGAGCGAACCACTTCTTCCACGCGAATTGCCGCGTCACATTCGCGGACTGCTGCGGGTTCGTCGGAGCCCAGCGCCTCAATCAGTGGCTGTAGCGCAGGCGCTGAGGATTCTGTCAGCGCGCGGGCTGCCTCTTTGTCACCCTTGCGCAACGCGTCCAATATTGCGGCTTCTTCCGCCGTATTGGGCAAGCGCAAGGTTGAAAAGGCAATGCCCCGGTCTATCACGATAGCCAGCGCCACCACCGACAAGGCCAGCAGGGGCCACGTCATAATGCCGCCTTGTGCGATCCAGCTCATGAGTTCATGTCCTTATCAAGCAGCGGGAGCCACAGACGTTTCATTGCCACCGCGTCGAGCTTGCGTCCGATAATCAGAATGAAGGGGGCGTCCGCGGCGGCTCTAACCACGGGTTCGCAGCCGGCATGGCCCGGGATATATTGAATGACTTGCGGCTCATCGATGTCGTTGAGCCGCGCGACGCCTTTGATGCGTAGCACATCGGGCGGACTTGACAACAGGGTGTGCATCAGCAGGGCATGATCTATCGTTGGGGCGAGAGTGAGCCGCAAGGCGGAGAACCCTTCATCCGTATGAGTGACGCCGTGCGCGTGACTGTGGCTGCCGCAATCGCAGGCGGACCCCGTTTTGTTTTCGGCGTGACGTGAGAAGCCTTGGCCGAGGATGGCAGGGTTGACCCGCCCGTTCACGGCCGCTATGACCCGCGCCAGCGGGTTGATGCGGTGAATCTCCGCTTCGATGTCGGCGCGTTCGGCGTCGTTCACAAGGTCGCACTTGTTGAGGATGACCGTATCGGCGGCGCGGATCTGCTCAGCCGCGATATCCGAGGCGGCGAGATTGTCGCGAAAGCGCTCGGCGTCGACAACCGAGATTACCGCGGCGAGTGCTGCCAGGTCGCTGATTTCTTGAAATTCCTTTGTCATGTTCATCGGATTAGCGAGGCCGGTGGTCTCCAGCACGATAAATTCGGAGGTAAGGCTGGCAGTCAATTGACGAATCCCGCGCGCTAGGCTTCCAGCCAGCGAGCAGCAGACGCAACCGGCATCGAGCGCCAGCACCGAATCCTCACCTTCCAGCAGATTGGCGTCCACGCCGGTCTCGCCAATCTCATTCTGGATCACGGCGACCAACTGGTCGCGGGCGAGATGATATTCAATGAATTGGTTGAGAAACGAGGTCTTGCCGGCACCGAGAAAGCCGCTGAGGACGACCAGCCGGGGCCGTTTGAGCGTGGCGCTGTCTTCCGCGCTTGGCACTTCGACGCCGGCGGCGACGCGAAGCAGGCGGTAAGGTTCGGCGTCGGCGGGTTGCGTGATTTCAGGCCACGCTGCGCGCGCCGCTGTTCCCCATGTCAGAACCTCGGTGCGCAAGTTGTTACCGGGCGCGTCGGAGGGAGTTAGGCTTCCATCGACTCTCCTCGTCCAGAAGGACGCAGGGGCGTTCGCGGCAAGTATCGCATCGGGGACTTTCTCCATCGTCGTTGCGACGCCAGCGGCAAGAACGCGGAACAGATCGAGCGCCAGATCAAAAGCGGGCAGGTCTTCCTCCAATCCACCGGGCGGCACCAACCAGCCACCCTCGGGTGCGGCGATGCCCGCCGGTACGGTGATGCGGCGGCGCGTCGCGGCGGTCAGCGCGAAACCAAGCGCGCGGCCGGGGTGCGTCAGAGCCAACTGCATTTCGGCGATGGCGAAGAGGTCTGCGAAGTCTGGATGCGCGGGAAAATCGCGGATCAGTTGCATGGCGTCGGGTGAGGCGGCAGCGATGGCGGCAGGAAGCGAAACGCGCTCGATCATCGGGTCGTCAAGTGCGGGGAAATAGAATAGACGGAAATCGGCGGTCGACAAATCACCTGGCCGCGCCGCTAGAGGCAACAAGCCGAAGACGCCGGGGTGTGTGTTGATGCGACAGGTGAAAGCGCGCGGGAACGAAGCTGCGGATGCCAACCCTTGCCAGCCGGAAAGTCGCCGGAAACGACCATCCATACAAGCGGCAGTCATCCAATTAGGGGGCAGAGCAAAAAGGTCCGCCTCCGTCGGAATGCGTTCGGAAACGGGACTGAAAAAGGGAATAGGCACGGAATACCCTATCGGTTGAGGGAACAAAAGGGCCGCGCACGAGGCGCGGCCTCAGGACGTCTATCCGAACGTAATCGTGTCGCCGTTGCCCAGATAATCCTGCGATGCGGTGCGGAATCGCGCCGTGCCGCGCACCACCGGATAGCCGCGTTCGATGAACTTCTTGGCGGTCAGTTGGCCTGTGCAATGATTGCAGCCGACTTTCTCGAAGTTCCATTTGCCGAGAGAAATAACGAGATCGTCGTATTTCGGATCCCAATCTTCGAACGGCGAAATGTGCAAGCCGCCATAGAGGCCGTAGAAGCGGTCGTTGTCGTATTTCAGCTTCTGGGTGGCGGTACTGGTCATCTGCAGGATACCTTGATGGTTGCAGCCAGAGATCATCACCAAGCCCTTGTCCTTGACGTTGAAGGCAAGCGAGGTTTCGCCAAAGACGCGACAGATAATTGGCACGTCGAACTTCATCAGCATCATGCCGGGGCGGATAAGGGTCATCTCCTTGTCAACGACGATGGGGTCACCCTTATAGCCGGCGTCGACGATATATTGTCTCCCTTCTTTATAGAAGCCCTTGTGGATGTAAAGCGGGAGCTTGTTGTTGTACTTCATGGCCACGGGGAAGCCCCAGAAGTGGTCGAAATGCTCATGGGTTTGGATCAGCGCCTCTATTTCGCCCGATTTCAGCATCTGGTCGATGCCTTCGCGCTTGAAGCTTTGATCCATCCACGCGTAGGACCAGCCGGTGTCGAGCAGGTATTTGTGCTTGCTGCCGTCCATATCCTCGACCTCGAGCAAGGTGGAGAAACCGCCCGGGTTGTCGGGGTGTAGCGCGAGCTTATTTTGTGTGGCCCAAGCTGTTTCAAGGTCGCCTGGCAACATCTTCTTGATGTTGGCAATGCCCTCTTCATAGGTGCTTTTGCCAGCACCTTTGCCGTTGGCGAAAGGGGCCCAGCCGATCGTGTACTGATCGACCAGAAGGCCGCCCGCCTTCATGATGTCCTCCATCAGGTGGGCGTTGTTGAACCAGCTGGTTTCCGAGATGACCGTGGACTTGACGCTGCGTACGACGCCGAAATCCATCTGTCCGCGGGCGACCTTGGGCAATCGGCTGTAGGCCGAGCCGGTATAGGAATAGAACCCCATTCCGGCAAGGGTTCCGCCAACTACGCCAGAAGCAACGCCTTTGACGAAGTCTCGGCGGGAAGTGGTGATATCGTCCGTCATGATCTATTCTCCTTCTCTGGATTAGTTGATGATCTGAACATTTTGAGAAATCCACGGGAGGATGTTGATCACCCCGAAGTAGATGGCGACGCCTGCCGCCGTGCCGAGCGCCAACCCTTTGGCCAGGCTGGGTGTCCATGAGACGTCGTGGGCAACTACCACGGACTCGACTTCGCTGAGCTCTGCTTCAGTTTTGGGAACCGCCTTCCAGCCAGGCCAGCCGTCCATGAACCACATATTGATTAGGAAGATGTTGATCAGCCAGATCATCGGGATCATCGGAAACTGCTGCGGATGGGCAAAGCCTTTCTGCGTACCGATGAGGAAATGGGCGTACTTGTAGTAAAGAACGTAAATCACGCCGCCGATGACCAGGCTGAGTACGGTGCGCAGGAAGGCGTTAACCGGGCGGCTGAACTTGGTCGGCCAGTTGCCGCCGTAAAAATTGAGCCCCAATACGCCGACCAGCCAGAAGATGGCCGTTTCGCCGACGTGCAGCCAACGCCAGTCAGGCGCCGCATCGCGTTTCGTGCCGCGAACGGTTTCACCCCACATCAGGTCTTGTGCGTAGTAGATGAAGAAGCACATGCACAGGGCCACGGCGATGATGCCGAAGAAGGCGGACGTGCGGCGCAACCAGTTGGTCTTGATCAGGTTGAATGGGTAACGTTCCCAGATGCTCTCATACACCCAGACCGTCACGGTGCAACTCATGATCCACGCGATATGGAAATTCCCCGACACGGTGTTGGCAAATCCCTCCCAATAGGGTGGCGTGATCGCGGTGTACTGCTGCCAGGGATAGAACAGGATCGCCATGTGCGAATGCATGGTAAGGAAGTAGACGATCGTGGCCAGGAAGAAAGTGACCACCGCGACGGTAAAGCCGCGCGCGGGTTGTTCAAGCTTTTGCCACGGGGCGTTTTCGCAAGCGACGACCCAGGCAGGCGCAAGCCACGAGGCGATGGCGGCGAACATCATGATCGCTTCCGCCGAATATTCCTCGGCATAGAACTCGGTCAGGCCCATGGCATGCAGCCGGTCAGGACTGAAATAGGCGATGCCATACTGACCCAGCAGGCCCATGAAGAAGCCCTTGATCAACACCATCATGGCGAGGACGCTGAAGGCGGTAAGGACGACCCCCTTGATTACCGGATGGACCTTGTTTAGCCAGCTTCGCTTGAACGGCCAGAAGTCGAAAATATAGGCGACCCAGATAAGCAGGATAAGCAGCCAGCGGCAGATCATATAACCGTCATATGGCGTATACATGCGCATAATTCCGCGTGGATCCTGAAATACCCACCAACTGACGGCAAATAGGGCGAATATCATGAGCAGGTTGACGATCGCCGGCCATGGCCCCCGCCAGCGTTTCACAAGCTTCCGGCTCTCCAGATAAGTTATGCTTTCGTTTTGCGCTTCCATGAGAAACCTCCTTGAGTGATGGGTGTTTTCTGTCGCGGTTAATTTCGCTATTTGTGGCTCTTCCTCCGTGTCGTCTACTGCCTTACGCTTTCACCTCTCCTGCCTTCGAACCGAGCAAATCCGGCAGCCGCTCGGGATCTACTGTCGCGGGATCGATGCCCTGCGCCATGGCGAGCACGAAAAGCTCGTTTCTTTCCGACGCAGTCAATTCATGCGGCGTGGCGCGCTCTCCCAAGTCGGTCCGGAGCGGATTGCTCCAGGTAAAGAATTCCCTGCGATTCATGACGCCGCCTTCAAGAACATTCCAAGCATGAAGATCTCTCTGTCTATTTATGTCGGCAGGATGCCGCGACCCGAGCCCCGAACGGCGGCCGAAAAGACAGGCTGATCACTTTTGGCGAATCGGCGCCACGCACTCGGCCATGATGTTTCTGAAGGCCGACTGCAAGTGGTACATGTCGTTGCCGATTCATGACGTCGCTTTCCTGATCGTTAGGGCGCAGGCATCCTGGCCGGCGAGCGCGGATCGACATTAGCTTTCAGACCACCGCTGAAACTGCTGACCGTGAAGCCATGCTGGGCCAGCACGCGCGCGGCAAAATAACTCATCTTGCCGAACGCGCACAAGGTCAGCACCGGGCGATTGCGATCGAGCTTGTTGAGATTGGCGCGCAGGGTCGGGAACGGAATGTTGATGACTTTGCAAGGCGCCGGGAAAGCCTCGGCCAGCGCTTTTGGCCGAACATCGACGACTTGCACGCGTGGATCGTCAGGCAGCACCGTGCTGTGGCTCACCAGTGCGTCACGACGATTGCATGCGGCGAATCCAGCCAGATTGATCACATCCTTGGCGGAGCCGAACGGCGGCGCGTAGGCGAATTCGAGGTGGCACAGGTCTTCGACGCTCATGCCGGCGGTAATGGCCGTCGCCAGAACGTCCAGCCGTTTGTCGATCCCCTCGAAACCGCTGGCCTGGGCGCCGAGCAGGCGACCGCTTTCCGGGTCCCAGATGATTTTCAGGGTCAGCGGTTTGGCACCCGGATAATACGAGGCGTGTTGGTTGTCATTGACGGTTACGGTCGCATATGGACGGCCCGCGGCGATCAGGCGCTTTTCGTTCCAGCCGGTGATACCGGCGGCAACGTCGAAAGCGCGGACAATGGCCGTGCCGAGCGATCCCGGATAGGGCTTGGCTTTATCCGGCATGAAGATGTGGTCGGCGGCGACGCGGCCCTGCCGGTTTGCCGGGCCGCCGAGCGGCACCGCAGTCCTGTCGCCAGTGACACGATCGAGCGTTTCGACCGCATCGCCGGCGGCATAGATATCCGGATCGGAGGTGCGCTGGAATTCATCGACGACGATGTGGCCGCGCGCGCCGAGCTTCAGCCCGGCGGCGCGTGCCAGCTCGGTATCGGGCTTGACGCCGATTGACAGGACCACGAGGTCGGCGTCGAAATGCTTGCCCGAGGTCAGATGGCAACGAAGGGAGTCGGCGCGCGGCTCGAAGCGGGCGACGCCTTCACGCAACGTGATGGCGATCTCGTGACGGTGCAGTTCGCTCTCGAGCAGCGCCGCCATCGCCGCGTCGAGTTGCGGCAGGACCTGCGGCTGCAATTCGACGAGTCGCACCGAAAGGCCTTTGCGGCGCAGCTGCTCGGCCATCTCGAGGCCAATGAAACCGGCGCCGATGACCACCGCACGCTTGCCCGATCCGCTCGCGGCAACGATGCGATCCATGTCTTGCAGATTGCGCAGGGTAAAGATCCGTTCGTCGGCTATCCCGGGGAAATCCGGGCGCAACGGCGAGGCGCCGGGCGCGAGCAGAAGTTTGTCATAGGCTCGCCACTCGATCAGTCCGCTTTCAAGGTCGTGGATTTCGACACGCTTGCCGGCGCGATCGATGCGCAAGGCTTCACAGCGCGTGCGCACATCTAGGTTGAGCAACGACTTGAGCGACGCCGGTGTTTGCACGGCCAGCAGTTCGCGCGAGCCGATTTCGCCGCCGATGAAATACGGCAGGCCGCAGTTGGCGAACGAAACGTCGGGACCGCGCTCGACGATCAGAATTTCGGCGCTCTCGCACAGACGGCGGGCGCGCGCCGCGCACGACGCGCCGGCGGCGACGCCGCCGATGACGAGCAACTTCTGAGAAGAAGACATGAGTTTTCCTTTGTTCCGTTGCGGGCATTGCCGTAAACCACTGGAACGCTCTGAGCATCCCTGTGGCAGGGGCATCATCTGTACGTCAGATGCCCCCGCAGGCGGAGGGCCTTAGAAGTTCTTCAGCAGGTAGGCAACGCTCTTCAGGTGGTTGGCATAGGCATCTTCAAGCGTGTCGGCGTTGGCGACTTCGATCGCCACATAGACCTTGCCGTTCTTCGCGAGCGGTTCGAAATAGGCTTCGAAGGGCAAAGCGTTGCCGTCGAGATATTGCAGCGGCTTGTGATCAACCGAGCTTTTCAGGTGCGAATAGCCGATCTTCTTGACGTTCGCATCGAAGAAGGCTTTCACGTCAGCCGGCGAATTGTCCACTCGCGAGACGCAGAAGAAATTGGCCATGTCGAGCTGGAAGCCGACATTCGCGTTGACGCCCTTGGGTCCGAACAGCTCGGTCGAGCCGAAGGTGGTCACGCCGTCACCCTTCACGCCTTCAAAAGCGTTCTCAACGAAGAAACGCATACCGGCAGCCTTCGCCGTATCGCCGGCCTTGTTGAGGCTTAGCACGAGCTTGGCAAACTCGTCGGCGGTCCAGTATTGCTTCTTGGCGTCGTTCATCATTTCGTTGCCGTTGGATCCAGTGCGAACGACCTTCGGTCCGCCCAGCGCCTTGGCATTGGCCAGGCCGCGCGAGAACGTCTCGAAATACTTGTCGTCCAGACCGCCGACGCCCATCGCATAAATCACCTCGATCTTCTTGCCCTTGGCGTACTTGCCGATTTTCTGCACATCGGCGAGCGAAATCCCAGCAGCCGGGTCGCGCAGTTCGATAAAGGCGAAACCATTCTTCTTGGCGAAATCGATGATGGTCTTGATGTTGGCGACCGTGGGCGGCAGCCACTTGGAGAAATTCTGGCTCGTGAAGCCCAGTTTGAGGTTGGGATACTTTTTCATTTTGATGTTCTTGTCGGCCGCAAAAGCATTGCCAACAAGAGCGAACATCAAAGCAAACAAGAGCGCGGAAAATTTCATGAACCAGTTGCTTCTTGACATGATGCTGCCCCTTATGTGATTGACCTTATTGATACGGTGGAATCGTTTGTTCGGCCAAGGTTGGCGGAGAATTCCGCCAACCTTGATCCGGAGCTTTTCTTACTTGATCGCCTGGATTTCATAGACCAGGGCGGTACCGAATTTATCGGTATAAGCCGACCACACCGGTTTGACGCGTTCGGCGAAGGGCTTGATATCGGCGATTTCGGTAAATACGACGCCCTTGGCTTTCAGTTCCTTCACCGCCGTGCCTTCAGCTTCGGCCCAGTATTCACGCTGCTTGACCCCGGCTTCTTTTCCCGCCTCGAGGATGATCTTCTGTTGCGCAGCGGTCAGCTTGTCGTAGGTCTTCGTGCCGATCAGGATGACATCCGGCGTAATGAAATGCCGGGTCGACGAGAACTGCTTGGAAACTTCGTAGAGCTTCAAGGTATAAAGCGTGATCGGACTATTTTCCCAGCCGTCAATGACCCCGGACTGCAAGGCGTTATAAACTTCGCCCTGGCCCATCGGCGTGGCGATGGCGCCCATGGAATTGAGCGTATTGGCCATCAAGGTGCTCGGCATAACGCGAATCTTTTGGCCATTCAAGTCGTCGGGCGTATGAATTGCCTTCTTCACGGTAATCACATTCCGCGTACCCGAATCAAGCCAGAACACCGGTCTGAAGCCCGCTTTGATGATCTCCTCATCCATCTTCTTGCCCGGCCCGCCGGCCAGCGCTTTGTGCATGTGGTCAACGTCGCGGAAGATGTAAGGAAGATTGAAAACATCAAGCACAGGAACGAATTGACCGAGTGGCCCCGTGGAGGCCAGCGCCATCTCGAGCGTTCCCAATTTCAGGCCCTCGAGACCGTCTCGCTGCTCGCCGAGTTGGCTGCTCGGAAATACCTTGACCTCGATCTCCCCTTTGGTCCTTTCCTTTACCATTTCAGCAAAATAGAGCATCGCTTTGTGGGTGGGATGCGTTTCCGGCAAAACGGAGGATATTCTCAACACTCTGACTTTCTTGTCGCTCCCCTTGTCGGCCGCTGCGTTCGCGAAACCCGCAAAGGAAACGCCGATGACAAGTGTTGCAAGCAGCATGGATAACGATCGATTTCTAAACATTTTGATTAAACCTCCCTAAAGATTACCTTCAGACGTAAATACCACCGGGAAGCCCGGTGGCCTGACTTGCAAGCACTCTGAGCGCCTTCAAAACTGCTCGTCGCCTCGCAACAAAGCGAAGCGGGCCTGTTCAACATCATCGCTATGGCGTTGCTCACTTGATGCCAAACAGGCTGGGAAGAAAGTGGACGATCCACGGGAATGCCGTAACCAGCGACAGGACACCCAGATTGGCCAGGGCGAAGGGCCATACCGCCTTGGTCACGTCTTCCAGGGAGACGTTGGTTATCGCCGAAGACACGAAGAGACAGATGCCGATCGGCGGCAGAATCATTCCGAGGGCCGAATTGATGGCGATGATAATGCCGAAGTGAATTGGATCGATGCCGACGGCCAGGATGGCCGGCAGCAGGATCGGCACGATGACGAGGATCGTGGTGCCGGTTTCAAGAATGGTATGAACGAGGATCAGGAAGATGTTGATGACCACCAGCAGCCAGAACGGATCTTTCGTAATCGAGAACAAGAGCTTGGCGATTTCCTGGGGAATGCTTTGCGAGGACAGATACCAGCCCAGAAGCATTCCCGCCGAGACAATAAACATGACTCTGGCCGTATTGACCGCGCCGGTGGTCATGACACCGATGATCTTGTTTAGCGGCAACTCGCGGTAAATGCCGACGCTCACGATCAGGCTATAGACGACGGCAATAACGCCGGCTTCGGTTGCCGTGCAGATGCCGCCGAGGATACTGCCCAAAATGAGTATTGGCGTGATCAGAGCCCAGATGGACGAGATGAAGATTCTTCCCAGATTGCGCATGCCCACCCATTTTTCTGCCGGGTAATTCCGCCGGCGGGCGATGATCAGACCGGTGACCGCAAAGGAGACGGCGACCAGAAAGCCCGGAACGAAGGAGGCCATGAACAGGCCGGCGATCGAAACGTTGGCCACGAACGCATACAGCAGCATGCCGGTGCTCGGGGGGAACTGAACGCCGAGCGAGCCGGCCGCGGCTTGCAGGGCCGTAACGAAGTTCTTCTCGTAGCCGCGCGCGATCATTCCCGGCAGCATCACATTGCCGATGGCGGCAGTGTCGGAGGCCGCGGAGCCGGACATGTCGGCGAAAATGACACTGGCCAATACGTTGGCCGGAATCAGCCCACCGCGAATCCAGCCAAGCAAGGCACTGGCGAAATCGATCAGCCGCTGGGCTATTCCTCCGGCATGCATGATGGCGCCGGCCAGCATAAAGAAAGGCACTGCCATCAGAGCGAAGGAATCGAGGCCGACGAACATCCGCTGCGGCGCGATCATCATCGGCAATTCGTCCAGTGAAGCGAAAGCGATCATGGCGACCATGGCCAGCGAGATCGGGATCGGCACACCGATCACGAAGAAGCCGATCAGGAAGACGATGATGTACTTGCTGAAATCAATGTTGAGTTCGTTGATGCCGTACCAAAACAGCAGAGCAAGACCGACAACAGTCGCCAAACCGAGCAGTGGGCGCTTTATCCGTTCCCTGGATTCCTCCGCGACCAAGTGGAACAGGTGGATCATCATGAAGACGCAGCTGACCGGCAGAGCGGCGTAGGACCAGGCGACGGTAAACTCCAGGCCGGGGGACTTATCATGCACGACCGATAGCGCAAGGTCCGTTCCATTAACCGCGATCACATAACAAAAGACCAGTGATATCGCCTTGGAAACGAGGTACAGGTAGGGTCTGATGCTTTTCGGAAACAGATCTTTGCCTAGGGTAATCGTCGGCAAGGAATTCTGTTTCAGTGCGACGCTCGCGCCGAGAAACGTGATCCACATGAAGGTGTATCTGGCGAGTTCCTCGGACCAGGACAGCGGCAAGTGCAGGAGATAACGAAATACGACCTGCAAGAATACGGCCGTAACGATGGTGATCGTCGCCACTGCCAGCAGGACTTTGGAGACGACGTTCACCCGATCGCTGATGCGCTTCAAGAACTCAACCATTAGCCAATTCCTCTACTGCTATAGACCTGACCGACACCGGTGCCGACAGCAAGCCGGCCGCGATTAGGGTGCGAATGATTCCCCCGTGCTGCATCCCTGTGTGCCCGTCATCGTTTTTGGATTTCGAAAAGACGGTGAATTGCGACGGCCGAATCAAGGCATTCGGCCGTCATACGCTGACCTCAATTCCAGGAAACTGGGATCCTAAAGGGCGCCATATTTTTCGTAGGCTTCGGTTACCAACATGCCCTGTCGCAATTCCTTGCGCATGCCGTTTTCGCGAGTCGCAAGCGTCTCGGCCTCGATGAGCACCTCCAGCACAAGTTCTTCGGGTATGACCACGACGCCATCGATATCCCCGAAGATGTAGTCGCCAGGATTAATGGTCGTATCGCCGATCTTGACGGGGATTTGCCAATCCTTGATTTCCCATCGGCCAACCGAACTGGCCGGACACTTGAAGCGCGCAAACACAGGGAATTCCATATCAAGGATGAAGTCCATATCGCGGACGCCACCATCGACGACAGCGCCCAGGCAACCGCGTTCGCGTGCGGCGGTCGACATGATTTCGCCCCAGTGCGCCGACTGCATATCGCCGCCCGTGCTCCAGACCGAAATGGACATCGGCGTGATGCTGTTCAGCATCTTCAGCCGTTTGTCCATGTCGGTGTTGGTGATGTCGCTTACCGTAACGCCATAACCCGTAAAAGCCGGCCCGGCAATCTTCACGTTTCCGGTTTGCGATTGAATGTAATAAGGGAGTATTTGATTTCGCAGCCCGCGTTTGTCCAGGTTGTCGCAAATAGCGCCGGTATATAGCTTTTTGAAGCGTTCACTAACTGTCTCTTTTTTCATTTCAAATACTCCAAGGATCAGTAGTGTCCGGTTAAACACCGTATTCCCGAGCCGAGATTGAGCGTTGGCGGGGCTTGTAGAGCAATTTATTTTGGTGCCGATTTGAAATTGATTTTGCCCTATTCCAATTCATGTAATTTCCAGAAGGCGATGCTT
>CAISOB010000082.1 GCA_903886975.1 uncultured beta proteobacterium | reverse complement strand
GCTTGGAGAGAATCCGAAGCCGTCGATCATCGTCAGCATTCAATTCAATGGGCTTTGCTACGCGCATGGCAGTGACCTCCTGCTTACTTGGAGGGCCAATTGTTATTTAAGTTCCGTTATTTATGACGCACTACACTAGTTCTTCTCGTCACCAAAGGGCCGGTGTTCGACGCGGCCGGGAAGGTTGCCGGACTGTTCGGCATTTCACGCGAAATCACCGAGCGCAAGCGATCTGAGGTCGAGATTCGCCGCCTCAACGGCGATCTCGAACAGCGCGTCGCCGAGCGCAATGCCGAACTGCGGGCAGCCAATATCGAACTTGAGAAGCTGGCCTTCGCGCTCACCCACAACCTGAACGCGCCGCTGCGCGCCATTGGCAGCTTCGCACAACTGTTGGCCGCGACCGAAGCCGGCCAGCGTGACGCCAAAGCGACGAACTATCTCGAGCAGATCCTGCAGGCCAACCGCAGCGCGGTCATGCTGATCGACGGCATTCTCGCGCTGCTGCGCTGCACGCGCGGCGAACTGCGGCGTGAAACGATCGATGTCTCGGCGTTGTCGAAGCGTCTGCTCGATGCGCACCGCACCGCCGAGCCGCAACGCCCGGTAGCCGGCGACATACAACCCGGTCTCAGCGTACCCGGCGATGCCGCGATGCTGGCCGTGGCCATGGCGCAGCTTATCGACAATGCCTGGAAGTTCACACGCGGCAAAAGCGATGCTTGCGTCAGAGTCTTTGCCGGCGAGGTCGATGGCCATGCGGGAATTTGCGTAGCCGACAACGGCGCCGGTTTCGACATGGCGCACGGCGGGCGGCTTTTCCAGCCGTTTGAGCGGTTGCACCGGCAGGACGAGTTTCCGGGAATCGGCATCGGCCTGGCCACGGTTCAACGCATCATCGACCGACACGGCGGCGAAATTCATGCTGTCGCCGAACCGGGCGTCGGGGCGACTTTCTGCTTCTCTTTGCCGCAAGGCCAACAGCGCTGAAGGATGGACATGACTAGAAAGTGCATTCTGCTGGTTGAAGACAATCCGCAAGATGAAATGCTGATTCTGCGCGCACTGAAGAAGATCAACCTGGCGAACACCGTGGATGTCGTTCGCGACGGCCAGCAGGCGGTGGACTTCCTGTTCGGCGAGAATGAATTTGCCGCGCGTTCAGGGTGCGAGCTGCCGGCCGTCGTGCTGCTCGACATCGGCCTGCCACGCCTCTCCGGTCTCGAGGTTCTGGCCCGGCTGCGCGGCGACCCGCGCACGCGGCTCCTGCCGGTGGTCATCCTGACCTCTTCCGACGAAGAACGCGACCGGCTGAAGAGCTACCAAAATGGGGCCAACAGCTTCGTGCGCAAACCGCTCGATTTTTCCGAATTCGCCGAGACGGTGGCGCGACTCGGCATTTACTGGCTGGCCACCAACGAAGCGCCGTAAGCAGAACGAACCATGATCAATTTGCTGTACATCGAAGACAATCCGGCGGATTTCCAGCTGCTGGTTCGCCACTTGCAACGCCAGGGAATGCCGGCGAATGTCGTGCGCGTCGAAGACCCCGCCGGCCTGTCAGGGGCTTTGGGCGCAATGGCCTGGGACGCCGTCCTCGCCGATTACAACGTCCCCAAGATGCCATTTCACGAGACTCTTGCGCTGCTCCGCGAGCGGCTTCCCGACTGCCCGATCATCCTGGTTTCGGGCTCGGTCGGCGAGGAAGCGGCGGTTGAACTGCTCAAGCAAGGGGTCTGGGACTTCGTCCTCAAGGACAATCTCGCCCGCCTCTGCCCGGCGATCGAGCGCGCACTTCGCGATAGCGCCGAACACCGCACGCGACGCGTGGCCGAGCACGCCCTGCAGGAAAGCGAAGAACAATTCCGCCTGATCGCAGCGACCCTCGCCGAAGCGATCTGGCTGGCCGACGCCGACCTCAAGCAGATTTTCTACATCAGTCCGGCCTACGAAAGAATCTGGCAGCGAACCTGCGCCTCGCTCCATGAAGATCCGCGCTCCTTTCTCGACGGTATTCATCCCGACGACAAGCCGAGGGCGATTGCTTACAGCAAGTCGGCGCGAGCGAATGGCAGGCCTTTCGAGTATGAATTCCGCGTTGTCCGGCCCGACGGCTCGACGTGCTGGGTGGTCAATCGCGGCTTCCCGGTCAATGCTCCAGACGGCCGGCCGACGCGCTATGTCGGCGTTGCCGAGGATGTCAGCGAACGCCACCGCACCGAGGAGCGGCTGCGCCAGGCGGCGACGGTCTTCGAGAGCACCCAGGAAGCGGTGATGATTACCGACCTCGAGAGTCGCATCGTGGCGGTCAATAAGGCATTCACGGAGATCACCGGCTATCGCGAAGACGAAGCGCTTGGCGAAAAGACCAAGCTCAACCGCTCGGGCCGGCACAAACGCAAGTTCTACCAGGTCCTGTGGGCCAGCTTGCTGAGCACCGGGCAATGGCAGGGCGAAATCTGGAACCGCTGCAAGAGCGGCGAGGTTTATCCGGCCTGGCTGACCATTTCGACCGTGCGCGATGAAAGCGGCCGGCCAACGCATTACGTGGGCGTCTTCAGCGACATCAGCCAGCTCAAGCACAGCGAGGAACAGTTGGCGCACCTCGCGCATTACGATCCGCTGACCGACCTGCCCAATCGCCTGCTCCTGCAGTCCCGGCTCGAGCACGCGATCAGCCGCGCCGGGCGTGACAGCAAGCGTGCAGCCGTGCTGTTCATCGATCTCGACCATTTCAAGAACATCAACGATAGCTTCGGGCATATCGTCGGCGATCGCTTGCTCGTCGACGTCGCGCGGCGGCTTCGCGAGCGCGTGCGCGATGAGGACTTTCTTGGCCGCTTCGGCGGCGACGAGTTCATGCTGCTGCTCGAGCCGATCAGCGAACCCGACGAAGCGACCCTCGTCGCGCGCGACATCCTGACCGTGCTGGAAGCGCCGTTTCACCTGCCGGGCGGCAGCGAAGCCTTCATTGGCGCGAGCATCGGCATCAGCATCTTTCCGGATGACGGCCGCAGCGCCGCCGACCTGCAGCGCGAAGCCGATACCGCGATGCATCGGGCCAAGGAGAGCGGCCGCAACCGCTTCTGCTTTTACACCGCCGACATGAACGCCAATGCGATGGCGCAACTCGAACTTGAGGCCGCCCTGCGACGCGCCCTCGAACGCCATGAGTTCCTGCTCCATTTTCAGCCCAAGCTCGATTTGCACAGCGGGCGCATCGTCGGCGCCGAGGCCCTGATCCGCTGGCAGCGTGACGGCATGGCGCTGCTGCTGCCGGCCGATTTCATTCCGCTGGCCGAGAGGACCGGCTTGATCGTCGCCATCGGCGCCTGGATTATCGATGCCGCCTGCGGGCAGTTGCATGAGTGGCGAGCAGCAGGCTGGTCCGAGCTGCGGCTTTCGGTCAATGTCGTCGGGTCGCAATTCAATTCCAGCGAGCTTCCCGAGATCGTCGCGAAGGCCCTGGCACGCCATGAAATACCGCCGCCCCGTCTCGAACTGGAGATGACCGAGAGCATGCTGATGAATGATCCGGAGCAGACCATCGCCATCCTCAAGACCTTGAAGCGTATCGGCGTCAAGCTCTCGCTCGACGACTTCGGCACCGGTTATTCGAGCTTCGCCTATCTCTCCCGCTTCCCGATCGATACGATCAAGATCGACCAGTCTTTCGTGCACCATATCGTGACCGAGCCGGAAGCGGCGATGATCGCCGTCACGATCATCGACCTCGCGCACCGGATGAACCTCAAGGTGATCGCCGAGGGGGTGGAGACCGAGGCACAGCTTGGCTACCTGCGCATGCGCAACTGCGACGAGATGCAGGGCTATTTGTTCGCCAGGCCGATGTCGGCGCAATCGTTTGCCGCCCTGGTGCGCGACGGAAACTATCTGGCCGCGCTGCCGGCGATGGACAGCGCCAAAGAACTGGCCGAGCGCCGAAGCATCCTCTCGCCGCCGGCGCCGGGCAGCGCACGCCAGCGGACCCTGCTGCTGGTCGACGATGAAGAGTGTGTCCTAGTGACACTAAGCCACGTGCTGCAGGAGGACGGCTACCGCATACTGACGGCATTAAGCGCTGACGCGGGGCTCCAGTTGCTTGCGCGAAACGAAGTAGACGTAATTCTTTCGGATCAACACATGCCGGGGATGACCGGCGTCGAGTTCTTGCGGCGGGTGAAGACGATGCACCCGCAAACGGTGCGCATGGTCCTCTCGGCTTATACCGACTTGCAGTCGATCACCGATGCGATCAACGAAGGCGCAATTTACAAGTTCCTCACCAAGCCTTGGGAAGATGGCCTGTTGCGCGCCAATATCGAGGAGGCTTTCCGCTATCGCGAACTCGCCGACGAGAATATCAGGCTGCATTCCGAAGCGCAGGTTGCAAACCGAGAGCTGGCGCAAGCGAATGCCAGGCTGCGTGAAATCCTTGCCGAAAAGGAACGCCTGGGGCAAGCGCCGAAGGCGAATGAATCAACGACCGCCATGCGACCTGCCCGCCGCCAATAGCGCTGGGAATACCCGGCGACAGCCTAGGATCAGACCTCGTCCTCAACGAAGATGGTCATTCCGACGGCATGAATACTGACGTATTTGGCCTCGTTTCTCGCCACCCATTTATCGACGCCGTCGAGGGTAAGGTTCTTTGCCAGGACTTGTCCGGTGCGTTTGCAAATTACACGGTACATGGTTGCAATCCTTTCATCTGCGCCTAACAACTCCGCCCGCAAGATTCAGCGGGGCGCTGAGCAAGGGTACACATTAGGAAGCTGGCACGCTCTTGTCTGTTGCCCGTCTAAGGCGTTTGTGTAACGAAATGTAATAGTGGCAGGAAAATTGCTACGGTTAAGGCCGCATTCTGCCGAAACGCATGAAGAGATATCCACCGGCCAGCCCGCCGAGGTGGGCGAAATGGGCGACGCCCTCCTGTGTTCCGGTGACGCCAAGGACCAGTTCCAGCGCGCCATAGACAGCGACAAACACCGGCGCGCGCATCGGTATTGGGGGGAAGAGCGGGACAACGACACGGTTCGGAAAAAGCCGGGCAAAAGCCAGCAGCAAGCCAAAAACGGCACCCGAGGCGCCGACAGTCGGATAGGTCGCTCCGGCGAGACCCGCAACGACCAGTTGCAGCGCCGCCGCCGACAGGGCACAGATTAGATAAAAGCTCAGGTAGCGGCGCCCGCCCCAAACGCGCTCGACATCGCTGCCGAACATGTAAACCCCGAACATGTTGAAGAGCAGATGTGGCAGACCGGCATGCACGAAGGCGTAGCTCAGAAGTTGCCAGGGCATGAAGTAAGGGCCGACGGGCCAGAGCGCGAGCAGCGCGCTGACCGATGGGCCGAGCGCCGCCTCGACGAAGTACATCACGACGTTGACGACGATCAGGGCTTGGGTGACCGGAGGCAGGGCGTACATGTGGCGGCCTTTGGAATAATGACACTCGCGACAAGCGAATGGCAATGTATGCGCGCCTAAAGTTCAATGTTTCGCCTGCCAGCCAGCTTCAAAGCGGCTCTCGCGCTGTTCGGCCGGAAGAATTCCCGGGTGCCGGCCTGCGTCGAGTTCGCACGTCCGGCGGCGGGCCCGGTGCGCCAGATGCGACGCCACCGGAGCAAGCTCACCACCGACAGGAAACTATCGATTTGTCGAATTCGGCAGTGCAGCGGCTCTTTGCGGTTGTGCCGAAGGGTCTCGCATCTCCTGCGCGTCCAGCCAACGCGTAATTACGGCCACTATATGTGCCTGCTCCTCGGGCGTTAGCAGGCGACCTGCGGCGATACGATGCCATTTCGCCAAGCAGCCTCGACAGCATGTCGCCGTGGCATGTTG
Source organism: uncultured beta proteobacterium (assembly GCA_903886975.1). Taxonomy (GTDB): domain Bacteria; phylum Pseudomonadota; class Gammaproteobacteria; order Burkholderiales; family Rhodocyclaceae; genus Propionivibrio. The sequence continues at coordinate 70,854 of CAISOB010000082.1, read as the reverse complement.
CGCGACGAACACCGGGTGTCCATGGAATGGCGTCTGCCGGCCATCCTTGGATGGCACAGCAGGCGCGAGCCGCTGCGCCACAAACGCCCGCGCATGCTCGACGACCGTTTGGCGTCCTTTCTCCGCTAGGTACATGCGTTCCCGAAGGCCCAGCGAAAAGCTGCGGCGGAAGCGCGATTTGGCCAAGGAGGCGAATAGATCATCAAGATCGCGCATGGCAGCAAACTATCTGCGTACCCAGCGAAGCAGGAACTGTCGAATCATTTGCACATTGTGCCGTAAGCTCAGCGGAATTTCGAGGTTCCCTGCTGTATAGAGCTTCCGACAAAACGGGCGTCCGCTTTTCCTAAAATCAAGGACCGCTCAAGGTGGTCGAATTTGTGAATAGCAAGTTTCGGCAAGCAGTCGTTCAGTGCTCCTGCCAGGAATTTCTTCGTTGGAAATTTTCGAACGACAGCAATGTGGCGGGGCTCCTAGCCAAACGTATCAGTAAGCGCTGGTACAGGCGGAGTCCTGAACAACGATCGTCAATATGCTAGTCTGAATGCAAAGATACGCCCTTCCCATAACCGAATCCGCGCGGCCATTCCGAATTTCAATTAAGTGGCCGCCGCTTGGAAAATTTGATCTGCCAATCCTTTGACCAATCGCACCGCCAATTTTTTCGCTCGACTGTTCGAGGCTTCGCCTCTGCGACAGGCCTCCTTCCGGCGCTTCTATATCGGATCGATGGCAGTGGCGCTGGGCTATACGATGCAGGCGACCGTCGCGGCCTGGCTGATGGCGACGCTGACGACGTCGGCGCTCATGGTTGCGTTGGTTCAGACCGCAAGCACTGCCCCATCCCTCCTGTTTGGGCTGCTCGCGGGTACGCTGGCGGACATTGTCAACCGGCGGAAAATTATTCTTGCGACGCAGTTTATCCTGCTGGCGGCTACCGCAACACTCGGCGTCGCTGCGCTATTCGGCATCCTGGGACCCGTCGCCTTGCTCATGGGTACCTTTCTGATTGGCGCTGGATTCACGCTCTATCTGCCGGCGCAACAAGCGAGCATCAACGACCTAGTAACACGCGCCGACCTGTCGCGAGCGGTTGGGCTGGGCGCCGTAGCGTTCAACCTGGCCCGTGCCGTCGGACCGGCGCTCGCTGGTGCGCTTGCGGCCTGGGTGGGCTCGGGCAACGCCTTGCTCGCCAGCGCATTGTTCTTCGTGGTGATGATCGTCGCACTACGCGGCTGGCACGGTCCGAATCACGCCATTCCCGGCGTACCGGAAACACTGCTGTCCGGCATCCGGATCGGGTTGCGTTTCGCCAGACACTCCCCACCGATGCGGGCGCTGATCCTGCGCAATCTGTGTTTTTGCGTCTGCGCGAGCGCGCTGTGGGCACTGCTGCCGGTCATCGCGCGCGATCAACTCGGACTCGGGGCCGGCGGCTTCGGCCTATTATCAGCGAGCTTCGGCATCGGCGCGATCATTGGTGCTTTGGTCATACCGCCTCGATTGCACCGAGTACCGCTGAATGCAGTGGTCAGCGCTGGTGTGGCCCTGTGGGCGCTTGCCACGCTGCTGATTGCAGCGACGCACACGATCGCCATTGCGCTCGTGGGCGAATGCGCGGCGGGCGCGGCCTGGGTGACTGTCCTTGCCAGCCTGTCGGCCGGGACCCAGAGCACTGCCCCTGCCTGGGTGCGCGCACGCGCTGTGGCGATGAACCTCGTGGCCATGCAGACGAGCCTCGCACTGGGCAGCGTACTCTGGGGTTGGCTCGCCAGCGCCGAAGGTACTCGCATCGCGCTGGCCGTTTCGGCGGGCACTATGCTTGCACTGCTTGCGCTGAGCTATCGCATACGTGTCAGGATGGGCGATGAGGCAGATGTCGCGCTGGGCCGGCAGCCGCCAGAACTCGCAATCGCGGTGGAGCCTCTGCCCGACGATGGGCCGGTATTGATCCAGGTCGAATACCACGTCAACCCTGAAAACCGAGAAGCATTCCTGAGCGCCATGCAGACGATCGAACCCACGCGGCGTCGTAACGGCGCGAGCGATTGGCGAGTATTCCGCGATCTGGGTGAGGACGGACGCTTCGTCGAGCGCTTTATTATCACATCCTGGGCGGAATACGTACGCTTACGCGCCCGCATGACCGTTGCGGACCGGCAGATTCATGAACGTGTCGGGCAATTCCAGCAGCCCGGCGTCGAAATCCGGATTTCGCGCCTGATCGGCACCACATCGCGGGATGCGTTCCCGGTGACCGGCGATGCTGCTTCAATTTGAAGGCCGTTGTCATCTGCCGGAAAGAACTTCATCTGCATATCTTCGTCAAACGGCTGCTTTGGCTCAATCTTATGGCAATGAGCTATGTCAGCTTCCATTCCCAGGCAAACACTATACTATCCGGAGTCCCTGCCGCACGGGTTTGCAATTCCAACGAGTGCCGCCGGTAGAATAAGCGTTTCCCGCACGCTGGCCGGAACTCCGAGGCGCAATGTCAGTAGCGCACACCGAGGGCGGCCGCTTCCTTGTACACCGCATCGATCCACTGCTTTCCAATGCGTGATTCCATCTCTTTGTGGACCGGCAAGAGTGCCTTGCGCAGCGCCGCCTGCTCTTCGGGGGTGATCTCGTATACCTGGACGCGCCCCGTAGCCTTGATCTTGCCGACACCCTCGGCATTTTCCTTGAGCGAGAGCTCGTTTTCGTACGCCGTTGCGTCCTGCATCGCCTTATCGAGCGTTGCCCGGATGTCCTCGGGCAGACCGTCCCAGAACTTCTTGTTGACGATCACTGCGTAGCCGTCGTATCCGTGGTTCGTGAGTGCGAGATACTTCTGCACCTCGTAGAACTTCTGCGTGAGGAAGTTGGGAAGGCTGTTCTCCGACCCGTCGACAACGCCGGTCTGCAGCGCCTGGTAAACCTCGGAGAAGGCCATCACCTGGGGCAGCACGCCAAGCGCGCGCATCTGGGCGTCGATCACCTTCGACGATTTGATGCGCATCTTCAGCCCCTTGTAGTCGGCCGGCATGTGCAGCGGCCGGTTCGCGCTCATCGCTTTGAAGCCGTTGTCCCAGTAGCCGAGGCCGACGATGCCTTTCGCCTCGAGGCTCTTGAATAGCTCCTTACCGAGCGGGCCCAGGGTCACGCGGTGCAACACCTCGCGATTGGGGAAGATGTACGGGAGGTCGAAGAGCTCGAACTGCGGCAGTCCGAGCGGTCCGAACTTCGACATTGACGGTGCGAGCATCTGCACGGCGCCGAGGCGCAGCGCGTCCATTTCCTCGTTGTCCTTGTAGAGCTGGCTGTTCGGATGGACGTCGACCTTCACCCGGCCGTTCGTGCGTTCTTCGGCGAGCTGCTTGAAGCGCTCGGCGGCCTGACCCTTGGGGGTATCGCGCGCAACAACGTGGCTGAATTTGATGACGATCGGCTGCTGCGCGAACGCGCTTGCGCCGGCCAAAACGAGTGCGACCGCGAATACGGCATGGCGGGTCAGACGCTTCATGGCTACTCCTTTCCCTAGTTTTCAGGATCGTGATCCAGCCGAGGCGATCGGCTGCGAACACCCGTGCGCCGCCGGCGTGCGGCGCGTGACTCTAGTCGCGCGGAACGGTGAGCGCGGCCAGTCCGCCTGCGTTATCCGAAGTGTCGAGGTTCCAGCAGGCCTTGAGCACTTCCTCGACTGCGTTACCGGACAGGATCGGCGCGCACAGCGCGCGAAACTTGGCGACGAGATCATCGTCGGACATCGGTCGCGCCAGACTGCCAATGGCGTGCTCGACGTACTTGTCGATCACCGTTCCGTCATTCAGGGCGATGCGGATCTGCGCCGCGTCCTCATGGATCGCGCGGTCGGCCGTCGCGTGCACGCGGTCGCGCAGCGCGACGACTGCGCGGTCGCGCACGCGCGCATCCGAGAATTGCGCTTCGCCGGCAATCCCGTCGATGATCGCTACGGCCGCGCAGTGATACACGCTGAATTTGCCCTCGAGTCCGGCCTGCGGATTGGTCTTCCCGGTCAGCTCGAGGACGAGCGGATGCACGGTGAGATCGATCGAAGCGATATCGCGCGCGACGAGCTGATATTCGTTGCGCAACTGCGCGCAGCCGTCGATCGTCGGATGGATGACAATGCCGCACGCGAACGGCTTGTAGGTGTTCTTGAGCAGCTCCCAGGTTTCGCCCAGGCCGTCGGTTATCGCGCTGAAATCGCGCTCCGTCGCGAGGACGTTGGCGAAGCCGCGCTTGCCTTCGATGCCGGCGAGGCTGCTGGTGAAATCCTCGCGCGCGAGGAAGGCTGCGGCGAGGCCGTTCTTGGCGGCGGCGCCAACGTGCAGCGGCTTGCACATCGAGCCGAACATCTCGCGCAGCCCCGCGGCCTGGGTGGCGGCGATGCCGAGCGCCCAGACGAGTTGCGGCTCGCTCAGTCCGAGGAGCTTGCCCGTTGCGGCCGCTGCGCCGAACACCCCCGTCGTTCCGGTAATATGCCAGCCGACGTCGTAGTGGCTCGGGTACACCGCGTTGCCGATGCGGCACTCGACCTCGACGCCGAGCGCGAACGCGTGCAGGAAATCCGCGCCGCTGATCGCGCGGTATTCAGCCAAAGCAAGGATCGCCGCAGCGACGGGACCGGCCGGGTGGATCACGGTCCGCAGGTGCGTGTCGTCGAAATCGAAGGTGTGCGACGCAATACCGTTCAGCAGCGCGGCATGCAGGATGTCGACGCGTTCGCGTCGCCCGAGCACGGTGGCTTGTGGCGGACCCATGAAGGGTTTCAACGCCGCGAGCGAGCGCGAAACTGTCGCGTGCCGCGACGCACCGACGGCGCACCCGACCCAGTTCAGAATCGCGCGCTTAGCCTCGTGCACCACCGGCGCGGGAAGGTTCGCCGCCGACGAATGCTCGACGAACCGGGCGAGGGCGAGCGTGGGTGGGCTGGACATCAGAACGTAAGCGATGACATTAACGTCTCGCTGCCAGGCTCACTCTTGAGAAACTGTTGACCTGCGAGCGTCATTGATTCGATTAAATGCAATTCGGTTCGCGCGGCGACCTGCTGGGATGGCACGTCAACTGCCGAGGCTGCGAGCGAGATCATCATGGGAACTGCGATTGCAGCGAAATTGAACACGCGGGTCATCACATTCTCCTATGCGAGTCAAAGACTTCTGACGGAAATCTACTTCGCCCCCGGAATCGCGAACTCAACAGTGACAATACTGGAGTTATTTTGTTCAAGCCGGCCGCAAATATGCTGGATGGAACGTCACGGATGAGGCCGCGGACTAGTACGGATATGGATGACGGCTGAACGGCCCGGGGCCGACGCTCAACACTTCTTCCTTCCAACTCGTACCGCCGAATCCGAGCAGGTCCGCCTTGGCGTTCAGACTTAACGTCAGAAGTACGGCGCAGAAGGAATCCGCTCGAATACGCATATTGGGTAAAGGCAACGACGAACGTCTGTTATCGAGAAAGTGCTTAAAGGACCGCTTCTGGCCGCGAACTGTCGACAACCCCGCGACCGCAACTACGCGCGACTACAGGCAGAAGAATGCTCGCGGGACCGGAGATAGCGGGGATAGGGGCGATTCGGGTACTCCGGGCGCGTCGGACACTTCAGTAACGCCAGGTGGCCCTGGTCTTGGTGGCCCGCCTGTTCAGCGGCAGTGGTTTGGTGGCAGGGGCTTCCGCGGAATTCACACTTGTGAACATACTGGGGATAACTCGTGATTATCGAGCCCCGCGCACGTTGCCCGAACGAACTAACCACAAAATCGGTTATGAAATCTGTGGATAAGTTGTGAATTGAGTATCCGGGCCTATGCTCATCCGGGAAGAGCTGCGGTTGCCTAGAAAATAGGCGCTTCGAAACCTCTTCCCACGGTTTGTACGGTGGCTCAAAGCGAGAGACTGAACTGCGCCGTGACTCCGGGAGCCGGAGTCTCAAACTCTGAACGGATCTAAACCTTCTGCGAGAAGCAGCAAGCTCTTCCAGCCCTGGCGGAGCATCCGAGAGTTAGTATTTGCGTTCGTATCAAATAGACGGAACTTCACGCCGTTGGCGACCAGGCAACCACGTAGATCACAAGCCACGACGATCTATGGTCAGATTTCAAAATGTTGACTTGGCCGACCGGGGAAAATCGAATTCAAAGTGGAATCCGGTATGCCCCACGTATCGCGCATGCACGCTGCCAGCAGGGCGCGCCAGTCCGCCGATACGGGCAGATCGCGACGCTCATTGAGCGCTCTGTCCGCCAGTCCTCCGAAATCGCCGAGCATGCGCCCGCCGGCGATTGCGCCTCCTGCCAAAAGAAAGAGTCCGCCATGGCCATGGTCGGTCCCGGCGGTGCCGTTCTCGCGCGCCGTACGTCCAAATTCACTCATGACGATCAGGCGGGTTCGCCGCCACTCCATTTCGCCGAGCGAACTCTTCAATTCGAGAAGCCCTTCGCCAATCGCATTGAGTGTTCGACTCAGAACCGCTTCCTCGTTGGCGTGTGTATCAAGTCCCCCAACATCGAGAAAAGCCAGTGCCAGGCGCAAATTGTTGCGGAGAAAACGCCCCATCAAACCCGTCATCTTGCCCAGGCCGTTGGCTCCGGGGGCGCCGCGTGCGGCCTGCGGTTCCATGCCCATGGCGCTTTCGAATTCCATTTCCGTGGCCATTGCCTGCTCAAGAACATCACCCGTAGGTTGGCCGCGATGGGCGTTCCGAATGGCTTGGAGCAATCGCCCTTCAGGCAACTTAAGGCCGCTACCCGAGAGAGGGAGAACTTCCGGCGGGTGTTCTCCGCCCTGAAAACACAGCGGCAGCTCGCGCGTGAAACTTATCGCCCCAGAATTCGATCTCAGCGTCTGTGCTGCACGGGCCATAAACCCCGATTCGCCGTGCGTTGCCCCGCTGCCCAATTCGAAAAGATCCTGCGCCTGGAAATGGCTGCGACTCGTGTCGATGGTTCCTGCACACGGAGCAAAAGAGAGTTCCTTGGTGGCGAAGAGATCGGCAAACACCTGGGCGGACGGGTGTGCGGCAAAGCCGGTCGTTCCCAGCGCAATTCCTTGGGCGAGAATGGTTCGGCTAAGCGACGGCCGCAATTCGGCGAGACGCGGATCGGTGACGGGCGAGATTGCAAAGAGGCCATCCATACCACCGCGCAAAAAGAGAACAACGATTCTCCCCGACGGGCGGGAGGCGCTTTCGCTGCCAAAAGCGTTGAGCGCATAAAGGGATAAACTCGCGGCCCCGCATTGCAGGAATCGGCGTCGATTTAGCATGATCATCGCCTCATGAATTCTGGACTCGCCAACAAAAACGCATTTCGTTCACGCGCTGGAAGTCCCGTCGCAGAAGCTGTCGTTGCGGGCGAAAGCGGCCCGATCAATCGCTCAAGTGAATTTGAGTCGATTTTGCAGGGGTCGCCCTGCATCAAGCCCTCCCTGTTTTGTTCAAGTGCTCGTAGCCGGCCGACTTCATCGTCATTGCCTCTGGCAAAAGGCAGCCGTTCTGAAGCAATGCCGATGGCGAGGCGTACGCGTTTGGCCATTGCGGCTGGAGATAACCAGTCCGCTTCGCGACTGCCATAACCGTCGGGCGCGGTATGCATCAGAGGCGCCTCGCCCATATCGAGAACCGATGCCGCAAGGATCTGCCGATTTATGATCGGGGTGTCGCCACAGGCGGCACGCGCTGCCGATAATACGTAATCCAGCGGCTCCTTGAACTTACTGGGTTGAAACAGGGACGACGCAAAGGCGGGCGATTCAAGCAGGGGTAGCAGTGTCGCGGATATCTTCCCGCCCGAACGGCGAAAACCAGTCGTCATGGCGTCAAGCACCTCTGGTGGTGGTTGGTCATTCAGGAAGCGTTGTGCCAGTTTCTCGGCGATTCGCCGTCCGGTGGCGGGATGAATAACCATCAGGTGAATGGCCCGGTCAATCTCGGCAATGCCTTGTCCGGCCGGGAATTGCTCACCCAGGAATTTCTTTGGGCCGAAATCATGTCGGCGTGGATCGAACAGAAAGAGGCCCTTGCGTATGGCTCCTGCACGCAGGAGCGCTGCATCATTCATCCGGGGCGAGTACATACCGGCCCCGGTGATGATGCGTGCAAGCTCCAGCACATCGTTCTGTGCGTAACCCGAATTCACGCCCAGGGTATGCAGTTCCAGCAGTTCCCGCGCTAGGTTTTCGTTGATACCGAACTTTTTGCCCCGATCAACGGCCCTCTCAGCAGCGATCGACGAAACCGCCGTAGACTGCGCATTGTCCAGATAGACCTGCATTGCCGGATGAAAGAAACTGGCACGCAGCAACGCTTCAAAGGAGTCAGCCTGCATGGCCAGATCAATGGATCGTACGTAATCCCAGGCGAGAATCTTATCCAGATTCTGGGGCGCGTAGATTGAAAAGTGGTTCAGCCAAAAAGAGAGAAGCGCCTCATGCCCAGGGTTGTCGGCGTTGGCCATAGTCAATAGGCGTGCCTGAATGGCGGCACTGGCGTATCGATTTTCTTCCTGCTGCAATTCTTTAAGCGCCTCCCCGCCGACCCCCAAGTCGCGAGCTGTACCGCCCGGCCCAAGACGGGTCCATTGCGCTTCCAGTGGTTGGGAAACAGGCAGCGAGGCGATCTGATTTGAAACCGTCGCTGGCAGGCGCGAGCGATCGACTATGGCATGCAGCAGATATAGACGCGGCGATTGCGTCATGGCCACCGACAAGCTTGACGGTGTCGCCCCATAGCCAAATCGATTGAGCATTGCGCGCGCCGTCGGTTCGTCCATGGCGCGATCGAGTCCAAACCCGGCCCCGGGCGCTGGCCCGGCCATAATCGCGATCATCACGATGATGGCCCGTCTGCAGCGTCGAGTAATGGGCTCAAGCAATCCTGCGCCTTCGGGACGAGGCGTACGCCGTCTCTGCTGCTCGACGATCGAACGCTATTTGCCGATCTGACGACTGACGGCGGTTTCTTGCTGGTTCAGTGTGCGCTGCTCTTGTTTGGTGATGTGACCACCATTTTGACTGGCCATGGCCCGTTCTTCTCCGCGAATCTGCCTATCTTCCTTATGCAGTTGTGCGGCTTGTCCCTTAGTGATTTCACCTTCCTTGCGCTCCTGATGAATCCGTTTGTCCTGATTGTTCAAACGTTTGTTGACTTCCGCGCGGCGAGGATGATCTTTTGCCCATTGTCCGTCGGCTGCCATCGCACTGCCAACGGCTCCAGCGGCAAATGCCGACAACAATGCAACAGCGACGAACTGCTTTAGGTCTGTGCTTCTCATGATCATGAACTCCTTAGATCCGTTAAGTACGTGGTTTCTTGTCATCAGCCGAAACAATTTGGCCTTGAGTGGATTAACGCATGATTTCAGGCCTGAATCGACAGCGCAGTTGTAAAAGCGCGGCCCAGTCTGTTAGAAAATGTAACTGGCTCCGCCGACAGAATCATTGCCAGAAACTTTTCCACCGGTCACCGCGCAAATTGACAGTTCCTTGGAGCACTTGCTGTCCGAACGTGGTCCGCTATTCAATAGGCTCAAGGTCCGTTTAGGTCCGAAATGCTGCTAAGAATCTGGTCTTGGTGTGGCGAGAAGTCGATCCGTGCGGCCACGCCCTAAGATGACTGCCTAGCGCTCCTTTTTCCGATTTCAAGATTCTATTGTCAGGTAACAAACAATGATTGCTCACCAGTTCGGTTCGCGCTCTGGCGTGGCCGTGATCTTGTGGATCGACAGGTCGGCGCCGTCGAATTCTTCTTCGCGGTCAAGGCGCAGGCCAAGCGTCGATCGGATCAGGGTGTAGACCAGGGTACTGCCGGCCAGGGCAATGGCAATGGCCAGCGCGGTCATCAGCAATTGTGGCATGAAAGCGACGCCGCCGGCGCCGCCGAGCGACGCCTGTCCAAAGATGCCGGCAGCGATTCCACCCCATGCGCCGCACAGCCCGTGCAGTGGCCAGACACCGAGTACGTCGTCGATCTTCCAGCGGTTCTGCGTCAGTGTAAACATGTAGACGAAGAGAGCCGCGGCAATTCCGCCGACGACTAACGCACCGATCGGATGCATGACGTCGGAACCCGCACAGACGGCGACGAGGCCGGCGAGCGGGCCGTTATGCACGAACCCCGGGTCGTTCTTGCCGGCGACCAGCGCCACCAGCGTGCCGCCGACCATCGCCATCAGCGAATTGATCGCCACCAGGCCCGAGATCTTGTCGAGCGTCTGCGCGCTCATAACGTTGAAGCCAAACCAGCCGACCGTGAGTATCCAGGCGCCGAGCGCAAGAAATGGAATTGATGACGGCGGGTGCGCCGAGATCCGCCCTTCTTTGGTATAGCGGCCGTGCCGCGCGCCGAGCAGCAGAACGGCCGGCAGAGCAATCCAGCCGCCCATCGCATGCACTACGACCGAACCGGCAAAGTCGTGAAACTCCGCGCCATAGCGCGCCAGCATCCAAGCCTGGATGCCGTAGGCCTGATTCCACGCGATGCCCTCGAAGAAAGGATAGATGAAGCCGACGAGCAAGAAGGTAGCGATCATTTGCGGGTTGAAGCGGGCACGCTCGGCGATGCCGCCGGAAACGATGGCCGGTATCGCCGCCGCAAAAGTCAGCAGGAAGAAGAAGCGCGTGAGTTCATAGCCATTCTTCTGCATCAGTGTTTGCGCGCCGGAGAAGAAATCCACACCATAAGCCAGCGTGTAGCCGATGAAGAAATAGGCGATCGTCGACACCGAGAAATCGACGAGGATCTTGACCAGCGCATTGACTTGGTTCTTCTTGCGCACCGTGCCTAGTTCGAGAAAGGCAAACCCCGAATGCATGGCCAGCACCATGACGCCGCCAAGCAGAATGAATAGTACGTCGCTTCCCGATCTAATCGCTTCCATGTCGCCCCCCAAAAATGAATCGGGACAAGCATGCAAGCTTCGTTCCACGCGACGGTGTTACGTCAATTCAAATACTTGCGATTTCGTCAGCGCGCGTGCCGCACCACGGTTGTGCATAACGTGATTCTCGGCCCCCACAGTGGAGCATTTCTCGAACACAACTTTCGCTCGGTCTTATTTTGGTGCAAGACCCGGCGGCAAGAGCACCCACATCTGTCCCTGCTGCCGCATGCGCCCGGCCTGGCTGCCGGCTTCGTCGCCAAAGCCCCAGAAAAAATCGGCGCGCACGACGCCGCGAATGGCACCCCCTGTGTCCTGCGCCAGCATCAGCCGACGCAAGGGCGCTGCGGAATTGGGCTGCGTCGTCGCCAGGAAGACCGGCGCGGCAAGCGGTGTGTATCGCGCATCGACGGCAATACTGCGTTCAGGCGTCAAAGGTACGCCAAGCGCCCCTTGCGGCCCTTCGTTGCCGTGCCCGGGCACTTCGCGGAAGAACACGTAGCTCGGATTGGTATTGAGCAGTTCGTTGAGCCGCGCCGGATTGGCCCGCGCCCAGGCCTGAATTCCCTGCATCGAGGCTTGTTCGGGCTTAAGCTCGCCGCGCTCGATCAACTCGCGGCCGACCGATTGGTAGGGATGCCCGTTCTGGTCGGCATAACCGATGCGCACGAGCTGACCGTCGGACAAGCGGACGCGGCCGGAGCCCTGAATCTGCAGGAAGAAGAGCTCGACCGCGTCATCGACCCAGAGCAGCACGCGATCGGCATACTCACCTTCGCGTTTCACGATCTCCGCACGCGAATAGTAGGGAACGACCTTGTTGCCCTGCAGGCGACCACGCAAGCGCAGGTTCTTCAACTCCGGCACCTCCTCGGAGAGGTCGATGGTCAATAGATCCGGCGGCACGCCGAGCACTGGCTGCGAATAGGTCGCGCTCTGTGTGCGCGATCCGCGCAGCAACGGCTCGTAGTAGCCGGTCACCATGCCGCTCGTCGTCGCGTCGGGATTCGTTAGCAGGTAGGGCTCGAAACGCGCTTCGAAGAAAGCATGCAGCACGGCATTGTCATTTGCGGCAAGCCCCTTCGCCTCTTCGCAGGCCGCACGCCAGAGCAGCCATTGCGCACGGCTCGCCAGGCCGCGGCACGACTGCAGGAAAGCCGGCCAGGCGGCTGTCAGGTCATCGTCGGCCCAGCCGGGCAAGTCGCTCCAGCGCGCGGCCTGCATCGGTTTGGCCGGCGCCGGTAGCGGCGGTGGCGGCGCGGGGCACTGCGAGCAGACGGCGCAGACCGGGCAGATTGGTGGCGGCAGCGCTTGCGCGACGGGTTCCTTGATTGTCGCGCAGCCGGCGATCAGCAGTGCGCCGACAAGGAACAGCGAAGCAAGGGAGCGCGATGCGAGTTGGCTTTTGCACATGGTTTGGCTAAAGTGACGAGTTTTCATACCGACCGAGTATAGCGCCCCGATGAACGAAGCCAATCAGCAACTTGCCAGTTTTCTTGCGCGCGCCGAAAGCCTGCTGGCGCGCATCGAACCGCTGCTGCCGCCAGCCTGCGCGGCGCCGGACTGGAATTGTGCGATCGCTTTTCGCTGGCGCAAGCGCGGCAATTCCGGTTATCTGCAGCCGATTACCCGGCCGTCGACGATGCGCCTTGCTGATCTACAGGACATCGACGAGCAGAAGATGCGCATCGACATCAACACGCGGCAGTTCGTTGCCGCACAACCGGCCAACAACGTGCTGCTTACCGGCACCCGCGGCTCGGGCAAATCGTCGCTGATCAAGGCGCTGCTCAACGAATACGCGGCCCAAGGGCTGCGCGTCATTGAAGTCGAAAAAGGCGATCTGATCGACTTGCCCGATATCGTCGAACTGATCGACGGGCGGCCCGAGCGCTTCATCATATTCTGCGACGATCTGTCCTTCGATGCCGGCGACGCGACCTTCAAGGCCTTGAAAGTCGTCCTTGACGGCTCGATTGCGTCGGCGCCCGACAATGTGCTGATCTACGCAACGTCGAACCGTCGCCATCTGATGCCTGAATATTTCGAGGAGAATCTCGAAAGCCATCGCGTCGGCGAGGAGATCCATCCGGGCGAAGCGGTCGAAGAAAAGATTTCGCTCTCGGAACGCTTCGGCCTCTGGCTATCCTTCTATCCGTTCGACCAGGACGCTTACCTCAACATCGTCGCCCACTGGCTTAAATCCTTCGGTTGCGGCCCGGCGGAAATCGTCCGCGCGCAGCGCGATGCGCTCAATTGGGCTCTGATGCGCGGTTCGCGCAGCGGGCGCGTGGCCTGGCAGTTCGCCAAGGACTGGGCCGGCACGCACCAGCGCAAGCCGGCCCGCGCCAAGCCCGGCAAATGATCGTCGAAGTCGCCGCAGCCATCCTGTTGCGCGACGGTGAATTCCTGCTCGCCCAGCGCCCGCGAGGCAAAGTCTATGCCGGCTACTGGGAATTTCCCGGCGGCAAGGTCGAATCCGGCGAGACGCTGCGCCAAGCGTTGCAGCGCGAACTGCACGAAGAACTGGGCATCGTCATCGACGCGGCCAGCCCTTGGCTGTCGCGCGAATTCAGCTACCCGCATGCCGACGTACGGCTAAAATTCTTCAAAGTCACTTCCTGGCAGGGCGAAATCGCGCCGTCCGAACACAGCGGCCTTGTCTGGGTCAAGATTGGGGTCAAGCCTCCGGTCGCGCCGGTGCTCCCGGCCAATGGACCCATCCTGCGCGCGCTCGAACTGCCAGTGGTCTATGCCCTGACCAACGCCGCCGAGAACGGCATGGCCGCGGAGCTCGTGAAGCTGGAAAGCGCCCTGGCCGGGGGCCTGCGCCTCATTCAACTGCGCGACAAGACCTTGGCGCCGGGCGATCGCCGGCGCTTTGCCGCGGCGCTAATGACAATGGCAACGCAGCACCGGGCCAGCGTGCTGATCAATGACGACGAGGACCTCGCACGCGAGGTCGGCGCGCCCGGCCTCCACCTCTCCTCAGGCCGGCTCATGCAAAGCGAACGGCGTCCGCCGTTCGCCTGGGTCGCCGCATCGTGCCACACAGCTGGGGAGCTGGCGCGCGCGGCAGCACTCGCTCTCGATTTCGTAGTGCTCGGCCCGGTCTTGCCGACGCCCAGCCACCCGCAGGCAATCAGCCTTGGCTGGGATGAGTTTGCCCGCCTCGTCGAGCACTCGCCGCTGCCGGTATTTGCCTTGGGCGGAATGCGGCACGGAATGTTGGCGACCGCCAACGCCAACGGTGCGCAAGGCATCGCGCTGATGCGCGGATGGGGCGTTCAGACGACAGAATAGGATTGCTACTCGGTCTTCGGCGGGTCGGAGAGCGGGTCGTTGCTTTCCTGCACGGGGATGCGGTACGACTCGGATGCCCAGGCGCCGAGGTCGATCAGCTTGCAGCGCTCGGAACAGAAGGGACGAAATTTATTGGCGGGGTCCCACAAGGACTCCGCACCGCATTGCGGACAACGGACTTTGGTCATCGTCATTCAGAGATTGCAGAAAACCATGTCGAAGGGAACGTCCACGCCATTTTCGCTATGGCGCGGCCGGTGCGCGTTGTCCGGTCGGATGAAGCGGATGTTTAATGCATACTTGTTGGCGCTGATTTCGGGGATGAAGGGCGCTTGCAGCTTGAGTGAAATTCGCACCATCTGCGAGCCGCTGCCGCCCAGCATGAGCTGAAACGCCCCCGCTTTGGCCACCTGGTGTTCAACGCTGCCGCTCGCGCGCAGGAGACGTAGCACGATGGCCATCGCGTCATGCAGCGGCATCAGCGGTTTGAGCCAGGCGAGCAGCGCCTCGCGCCGTGCCTCAGCGTCCTGGTGCTGCCAGTAGTGATAAGACGGCAGGTCGAATTCACAAACGCCGCCAGGAATCACGGCACGACTCTTGATTCCCATCAACCAGTCGTTCTCGCGCAGGTACTGCCCGATCTTGCCGGTCATTCCGAGCAAAGCTGCCGAAGCTTGTTCGATTTCGTAGAGCGCGCCGGAGAGGGCTTCTTCGGAGATGTTCGGATTGCTGCGGAAAACGAGCAGGCTCTGACGTTGTCGTTCGAGTTCCTGAATCAGATCCATCTTGAGGTCGGCACGCCCCAATACCTCGAGGATCTCGAACAGCGTCAGCAGTACGGCGTGATGTTCGCGCGCGCCTTTTTGCTGAACGAAATAGGCGGCCTTGTCGAATAAATCCTCCAGGCGCAACAATGTGCGTATGCGCTCATTAAAGGGATACTCGTATGTAATCACACCGCCGCCAGGTTAAATAACGGGAATTTGCCCGAATTCTGAGGCATTTGTCACAAAATCTCAACAGTCTGGATTAAGTTTATTTGCATGAAACTTACGCGCGGCGAGGTCAAGGTAAAGCGGATGCAGCCGCGCAATCTGCGCACTCAAGCTTGAAAAATCTTCATTATTTGCCAGAACATCGTCGGCTGCTGCCAGCCGCTGCGCACGCGACGCCTGCGTCGCAATGATGGCGCGCGCCTCGTCGGCCGAGAGCGCGCTGCGCGCCATGACACGCGAAATTTGCACCGACTCGTCGCAATCGACCACCAGCACCCGGTCAACGACGGGACGAAAGGCCCCTGATTCGACGAGCAGCGGGACGACCAGCAGCACGTAAGGTGAATCCGAGTCGACGACGGATTGGCAGCGGGTTTCGCTCGCGCGCCGAATCATCGGATGAAGAATAGCCTCCAGCCTGGCCTTGGCCGACAGGTCGGAAAAAGCCAGGCGGCGCATCGCCGCGCGGTCGAGCGCACCGTCGGCACGCAGCACACTACCGCCGAACGCCGCGGCAATCGCCGGAAGGGCGGCTCCACCCGCCGTGGTCAATTCATGGGCAATGACATCGGTATCGACTACGGCGACCCCGAAGGTGGCGAAAATCTCCGCCGCCGTACTCTTGCCGCTGCCTATTCCACCGGTCAGGCCGACGATGAAATTCATGTAGACGGCGACGGTTGCGCCTGGCAGGCGGTCGATTTGCTCTCCGGCAGAATCTCGGCGAGGATTTGGCGCAGGCTCTCCGCTTGGGTATCCGGGCCGGAAATCGCCAGCGCTGCAGAGGTCGGCTTGCCTTCGCGCTCGCCCACCCGCGCCGACTTGACGCCCATGCCGCGCAGCGCTTCGAGCCGAGCCGCGGCCGCTTCCTTGCTGGAGAACAAGCCTAGCGAAATCGCCCAGTTTTTAGGCCCGTTCTCCTGTACGAGGAAGTATTCGGGAACACGCAATCTCTTGAGCTCGGCGATCTTGTTCTCGGCTTCGCGCCTGCTGGAGAACGGGGGAATGAAAACCCAGTAGTTCACTCGGCCTTCGACAACCGTGCGCTGCGCCTTGAAGGCTGGCAGCTTCTCGGCCAAGCGGCTTTCGACGCGCTCGGCATCGGCGATCGACAGCTCGTTCAACTGCAGGCACATTTCGCTGGTCCGTTTTTCCGCGAGCTTGACCGGTTTTTCGGGCTTTATCGCGGCCGCCTGCGCCTCGTCGCGCGCCACGATTCTTATCCGGTCGGCGAGCAGTTGCTGCTGCACGCGCAAGGCATCAGGATTTGACGCTGAATCGAAATAGCCCTGGGTCCAGGCCAGAAACATCAGGTTGGCCAGGATCAAGAGAAAAACGATGGCGCGCACGGTCGCGGTTCCGGTCAGGCAAACTTCGGCAGGTGCTGCAGTGAAGCCTTGATCGCTTCTTCTGGATAGTCAAAATCTTCGAGTTCACCGGCGAAATAACGGTCATATGAGGACATGTCGAAATGGCCATGGCCGGTCAGGTTCAGGAGAATGGTCTTCGCCTCGCCGGTCGCCTTGCAGCGTAGGGCCTCGTCGATGGCCGCCCGAATCGCATGGTTCGACTCCGGGGCCGGGATGATGCCTTCGGCATGCGCAAACATGACGCCGGCTTCGAAAGTGGCGAGCTGCGGCACGGCCATCGCCTCGATCAGCCCTTCATGATAAAGCTGCGAGACCAGTGGCGAAGCGCCGTGATAGCGCAAACCGCCGGCGTGAATGCCGGGCGGCATGAAGTCGTGGCCAAGGGTGTGCATCTTCATGAGCGGCGTGAAGCCGGACGCGTCGCCGAAATCGTAAGCATATTCGCCCTTGGTTAGCGACGGACACGAGCTCGGCTCGACCGCGACCAGGCGCACCGGCTTGCCATTGCGTCCGCCGGCTGCGTTGTCGGCGACGAAGGGGAAAGCGATTCCGGCAAACGACGAGCCGCCACCACAGGGCGCGAAGATGATGTCAGGCCAGTCGCCGGCCAATTCGAACTGCTTCTTGGCCTCGAGGCCGATGATCGTCTGATGCAGGGCGACGTGGTTGAGCACTGAGCCGAGCGCATAGTTGGTGTCGGCGCGCGAGGCCGCCTCCTCGACGGCCTCGGAAATTGCCAGGCCGAGCGAGCCCATGTTGTCGGGGTCCTTGGCCAGCGCATCGCGGCCGGTCTGCGTCATCGGCGACGGACTGGAAAAGACCTCGGCGCCCCAAGTCTGCATCATCGAGCGGCGATACGGCTTTTGCTTGTAGCTGATCCCGACCATGAACACGCGGACCGGTATGCCGAACATCTGTCCGGCCAACGCCATCGAGCAGCCCCACTGCCCGGCTCCCGTCTCGGTGGTGATGCGCTTGATCCCGGCCTGCTTGTTGTAATAGGCCTGGGCGACAGCCGTATTGGGCTTGTGCGAGCCGGCCGGCGAAACGCTCTCGTTCTTGTAATAGATTCGCGCCGGCGTGCCGAGCATCGCTTCGAGCCGCGCTGCGCGCACCAGCGGCGACGGACGCCACAGGCGATAGATTTCGCGCACCGGCTGCGGAATCGGAATCCAGCGCTCGGACGACATTTCCTGTTCGAGGATGGCCTCCGGGAAAATCACGCCCATCTGCTCCGGCGTCGCCGGCTGACCGTTCGGACCGAGCGGCGGCAGCGGTGGATTGGGCATGTCGGCAACAACGTTGTACCAGTGCGTCGGAATTTCAGATTGGGGCAGAACAAAGCGCAGCGATTCCATGAGGCTCCCTAAAGTTCTTCTGATCGAAAAAATGGAAGTATAGCGCTAGCACCGCGGTTGATGCGCAGCACGCCGGCCAACAGCGCGCCTGAAACCATGCGTTCGCCGTCGAGCTAAAGCGATGCGCCGAAGCGCAGCAATCCCTCGAGGATCAGGTTGTCGGTCAATTCGAATGGAATGGAGAGCAGCGGCGCGATGCGTTGCGCAGCGCCGCCGGTCAGCAGACAGATCGCGCGCGGCGCGGTGGCAATCTGTCCGAACATGCGCTCGATCGCGCCGATCTGGGCGTGCAGGCAGCCGCTGATGATTGCGTCCATCGTATTGCGCGGCTCGCGAACAAAATTACCGTCCGCAAGCGGCAACTGCGCGGTGTTGCTCGCCAGTGAAGCACGCATCAAATCAAGACCGGGAAGGATCAGTCCGCCGCGAAAGACACCCGAGCCATCGAGCCAGTCGACGGTCGTCGCCGTACCAGCGCAGACGACCAGGCAGTCGCCGGCAGCCTGCCCGCGCGCACCAATCAGCGCCGCCCAGCGGTCGGCGCCGAGGCGTTCGGGCTGCTCATAGCCATTGCTCACACCGCAGGCCGCGGCGCTGCTGCGCAGCCAAAGCGGTGGTGAATAGCGGGGCGCCAAGGCCACTGCAATATCTTCTTCGACCGCACTACCGGCGACGTTGCAGCCGACAACCCGCGCGGCGTCCGGCCATTGCTCGCCAAGCTCGGCCAGCTGCGCGGCGGCTGCGGCGTTCGGCAGGGCACCTTGCGCCATCCAGGCGGTGCCGTCGTGCAAGCCCCACTTGATACGCGTGTTGCCGGCGTCGATGGCGATCAGCATGGGCGCAATGACACATCACCGGACAGGCAGCGCTGAATACCCGCGGCGGTTCGCAGGATCAAGGCGCCGTCGCTGTCGGCGCCGCAGCAGACGCCCTCCATCTCCAGCCGGCCGTCGCGCAGAACACGCACTGGCCTGTCCTGCCAGGCGTGACGTGCCTGCCACTCGTCCCTGAGGACGGCAAACCCGCCGTTCGCGAAGCGGTCGAAAACCTCGGCCAGCTTGGTCAGCAGCTGTGCTAGCAGCACATGCCGTTCGGGCATGAACGCGACGATCCTGTCGAGCGCTGCCGGCGGCAGGGCAAAGCCTTCGCCGGCCGCGATGTTCGGTGCAAGGCTCAGATTGAGTCCGATGCCAATGACCGCGAGCGCGCTATCCGCGTCGTTCTGCAGCTCGACGAGGATGCCGCCGAGCTTGCCGTTGGCATGAACGATGTCGTTTGGCCATTTGAGTGCAACTGCCGTTGCACCACAGGCTTCGAGTGCCTGCGCAACGGCGAGGCCAACCGCCAGAGAAAGTCCGGAAAGGCGTTCGATGCCACCGGCAAAGCGCCACAACACGGAGAAAGTCAGGCTGGCGTCGGGAGATGCCAGCCAGCTTCGCCCGCGGCTGCCGCGCCCGGCGGTCTGCCGTTGTGCAACGAGGACGCTGCCCGCCGGCGCGCCGTCATCGGCGCGTTCGAGCAACAAAGTATTGGTCGATTCGCACTCGGCGATCGAATCGACGGCGAAGCGCCCGCGCACATTCCCGAGCAGGGAATGCAGAAACAGCGGGTCGATCAGCAGTGGGGAAGAAGCGTTCATCGCGGCGCCCAGAAATTCAACGCCGCCATTATCACCGATTATCCTGACGCACGCTCCGCATCGTCGCCGCGTGCGGCATCGAGGCCGAGTTCCTGGATCTTGCGTGTGATGGTGTTGCGGCCGATGCCGAGCGCCTGCGCCGCCTCGATTCGTCGCCCGCCGGTATGCGCCAGGGCGCGGGTGATCAGAACCCGTTCAAAGTTGTTCACCAGTTTTTCGTGTACCTGGCCCTCGCTGCCCGACAGCAGGCGGTCTACTTCTATCGCCAAGCCGCTCTCCCAATCGGAAGCCACGGGCAGCGCCACCGAATCACGCAGTTCGGCCGGCAGGTCGGCGACATCAACCTGCTGCCCGGGCGCCATGACCGTAAGCCAATGACATATATTCTCGAGCTGCCGCACATTGCCCGGGAAATCGAGCGACGCCAGATACTTTAGCGCCGTGTCGGAAAAACGCTTGCCCTCAACCCCGAGTTCCTGCGCGCTCTTCTGCAGGAAGTGGCGGGCCAGAATCGGGATATCCTCGCGCCGCTCGCGCAGGCTCGGCAGACGCACGCGAATCACGTTGAGACGGTGGAATAGGTCCTCGCGGAACAGGCCCTCCTTGACGCGCGCCTCCAGATTCTGGTGCGTGGCGGCAATGATGCGAACGTTGGCCTTGAGCGGCGAATGGCCACCGACACGGTAGAAGTTGCCGTCCGAGAGTACGCGCAGGAGCCGCGTCTGCAATTCGGATGGCATATCGCCAATTTCATCGAGGAAGAGCGTGCCGCCTTCGGCCTGCTCGAAACGACCGCGTCGCTGCGCGGCAGCGCCGGTAAAAGCGCCGCGTTCGTGGCCGAAGAGTTCGGATTCGAGCAGGTCCTTCGGGATAGCGGCGGTGTTGATGGCGATGAACGGCTTGTCCGAGCGCGGGCTGTGCCGGTGCACGGCGCGCGCCACAAGCTCCTTGCCCGATCCCGATTCGCCGGTGATCATCACCGTCGCGTTCGACTGGCTCAGGCGACCGATGGCGCGGAACACCTCTTGCATGGCCGGCGCCTGCCCGAGTATTTCCGGAACGAGACCGACCTCACCGGACGCACCAACCTGGTGCAAGCTCTCATCGATCGCTCGACGGATCAGTTCGAGCGCCTGATCGACGTCAAACGGTTTAGGCAGGTACTCGAAGGCGCCGCCCTGGAATGCCGCAACCGCGCTGTCGAGATCCGAGTACGCGGTCATGATAATGACCGGCAACGCCGGGAATCGAAGCTTAACCTTCTTGAGCAGGTCGAGTCCCGACTCTCCCGGCATGCGGATATCCGAGACCAGCACTTGCGGCGGTTCAGCGCCAAGGTCGAGTTGCGACAAGGCTTCGCTGGCTGAGGCAAAGCTCTTGAACGGCACCTGCTCGCGCGCCAGCGTTTTTTCAAGCACCCAGCGAATCGATTTGTCGTCGTCGACAATCCAGACCGGTTTCATTGATGTTTCAGACCTCGCGAAGACTATGGACTGCTTAGAGCAAATAGCTTGCCACTACGCACCCGACGGCATACCCAGCGGCAAGCGTATCGTGAAGCAGGTGTGACCGGGCCGACTCTGGCACTCGATCGTCCCCTGGTGTTGCTGCACGAAGCTTTGCGCCAGCGTCAGGCCGAGTCCGCTGCCGCCTTCGTGGCCAGAAACCAGTGGATAGAACATGCGCTCGCGGATGTCATCGGCGATTCCGGGGCCGTCGTCGATGACTTGCAATTCAAGCGCCAGACGATAACGCCGCTTGGCCAGCGTGACCTGCCGGGCGGCGCGCGTGCGCAGCGTGATCTTTCCCGAATTGGCCTCGCCGTCGGAGGCTCGTTTGATGGCTTGCGCGGCATTGCGCGCGATATTCAAAACCGCCTGTATCAGTTGCTCGCGATCGCCAACCAGCTCGGGCAGGCTGGTGTCGTAGTCGCGCTGGACGCTGAGCGTCTGCAAAAACTCGGCGTTCAACAAACTGCGCACTCGTTCGAGGATTTCGTGAATATTGACCGGCCCCGGCTGCATCGGCCGGTGCGGCGAAAGCAGCCGCTTCATCAAGTCCTGCAGGCGATCGGCCTCCTTGATGATGACTTGGGTGTATTCGCGCAGGCCGGGATTATTGAGTTCATGTTCGAGCAGCTGCGCGGCGCCGCGTATACCGCCGAGCGGATTCTTGATTTCGTGAGCGAGGTTGCGGATCAGCTCGCGGCTGGCCAGTTGATCGGCAATCTGGCGCTCTTCGCGGGTGGCTTTCAACTGCTGATCTATCGGCCACAGCTCGACGAGCAGCCTGGCCTCTGCGGTTTCGGTCGGATTGACCGTGCAATTCAGATGCAACACGACGTTGTCACTACGTCGCAGTTCTATGCTTTGCCCGGTGTAGCTCCAGCCGTGCCGGTAGGCATTGTCAAGTGCCTCCTGCAGAGCCCCACGGCAATCGACGATACTGTCCAGGCGCGATCCGACTGCGGTCTTGCTACTGATCGCCAGGTGATTCTCGGCGGCGGAATTCATGTAGCGGATGGCAAAGTTCTCGTCGAGCAGGATGACCGACGAGGACAGCAGGTCGAGCCCGGCAAAGGGATTAGGCAAGGTTTCTGGCATGCGCGTCGTTCACCAAGGGGCGAGCCGGCTGATCATTAGCGCAGGTTGGATATTTCTTTCTGGATGGCCTCGATATTGCGCTCGTGCAAGGCCACCTTGTCGCGATAGGGCTGGATGCGCTCTTCGACCTTGCCGCCGCTGATACCCGCGCCACCCTTGAACTGCATGCGTTCGCTGGGCAGCACTGTGGCTTCCTGTTCGGCAAGATCCTTTTTCGCCTGTTCGAGGTTCTTCTGCTCAGCGGCCATTTCACTTTCAAGGATGCGCCGGCGGTCATTGTCGCGGGCTTTCTGCGCGTTGTCGTCCACCTTGGGGAAAGTGGACGGCGTCGGTGTTTTCGCAGACGACTTGGCCGCCGGAGGCGGAGGGGCGGGCGTGCCCAAATCCATCGCCGTGCATCTGGCACCTTTCTCCGATGACTTGATATTTGAAAACGACTTGTGCCCGTCTTGGTCGACGCACTGGTACATGACATCCGCCTGAGCCGGCTGTGCGGCCAGGAAGAGCAATGCGATCGGAAAATATAGCCCGGGAACGTTCATCGCCATCCTATCAATCGATACGGTGCATCCTGAATTCAGTCACTGGCAATCAGTGTATTGGATGACCCAGTGAAATACAAACGCGCGAACCACTGCGTCGGTGGACAAAAAAAGGACGGGCAGGCCCGTCCTTTCTTGATCGCACAGTTAAGGGCGCATCAGCAACTGTAGTACATGTCGAACTCGACCGGGTGCGTGGTCATGCGGAAGCGAGTCACTTCTTCCATCTTGAGTTCGATGTAGGCGGCAATCATGTCCGGGCTGAACACCCCGCCGCGGGTCAGGAACTCGTGATCGTTTTCCAGCGCGACCAGGGCTTCGTCGAGCGAAGCGCAGGGATGCGGAATCTTCATCGCTTCCTCGTACGGCAGGTCGTAGAGGTTCTTGTCCATCGGATCGCCGGGATGAATCTTGTTCTGGATGCCGTCCAAACCGGCCATCATCATCGCGGTGAAACCGAGGTAAGAGTTGCAGATCGGATCCGGAAAGCGAACTTCGATGCGACGGGCCTTGTCCCCATGCACGAACGGGACTCGGATCGACGCCGAACGGTTTTTCGCCGAATAAGCCAGATTGATCGGCGCCTCAAAACCGGGAACCAGACGCTTATAGGAATTGGTGCCAGGGTTGGTGATCGCGTTCAAAGCCTTGGCGTGCTTGATGATGCCGCCGATGTAGAAAAGCGCGAGTTCGGAAAGGCCGGCGTAGCCGCTGCCGGCGAACAGGTTCTTGCCGTCTTTCCAGATCGATTGGTGCACGTGCATACCCGAGCCGTTGTCGCCGACGAGGGGTTTGGGCATGAAGGTCGCCGACTTGCCGTACTGGTGGGCGACATTGTGCACCACATATTTCAGCCGCTGCGTCCAGTCCGCGCGCTTGACCAGCGTGCTGAACAGCGTGCCGATTTCGCACTGGCCGGCCGTAGCGACCTCATGGTGGTGTACTTCAACCGGGACGCCGATCGACTCGAGCGTGAGGACCATGGCCGAACGGATGTCGTGCAGGCTATCGACCGGGGGCACCGGGAAGTAGCCGCCCTTGACCGTTGGACGGTGACCTGAGCCGCCGCCGCCTTCGCTCTTTTCGCCCGAAGTCCAGGCCGCTTCCTGCGAGAATACTTTCGAGGACGCGCCGGACATGTCGAGGTGCCATTCGACGGAATCAAAAACAAAAAACTCGGGTTCCGGACCAAAGTACGCAGCATCGCCGATGCCCGTGCTCTTCAGGTAGGCTTCGCCACGCTTGGCGATCGAACGCGGGTCGCGATCATAGCCGTTGCCGGTGTCCGGTTCGACCACATCGCAGGTCAGCACGATGGTCGTTTCGTCGAAGAAGGGGTCGATATAGGCAGTCGACGCATCGGGCATCAACTGCATGTCCGAGGCCTGGATGCCTTTCCAGCCGGCAATTGAGGAGCCATCGAAAGCGTGCCCATTCTCGAACTTGTCCTCGCTGAATGCGCTGACCGGAACGGTAACGTGCTGCTCTTTGCCACGAGTGTCGGTAAAACGGAAGTCGACAAACTTGACTTCGTTTTCTTTGACCATCTTGATTACGTCTTGCGGGCTTCCCATATGCAAAATCTCCTCAGCGGGTGCCGGAACTCCGGCGACTATTAAAAAGTGACCACGGATAAATAGCAGAAAGCATGCCAATCGCGCCACCGCGAACTCGCTATTGTCCCATAAGGTATTTTAGTGCCGACTTGCGCTTTTTCCGCACTTTAATGGTGCCTAGACTTAAAAAAATGCGCCGTAGTGGTGCGTTTCACTCTGCGGGGGCAAAAGAGCAGGCAAAGCCCAAGTATCTTATACTGGTGTGCGTGATGACTTGGACGATTCAATTCCGATGGGAAAACTAAGCGACCTTCTTGATCTCGCCCGGACCCGAGCCGCTGAATTCGGCTTGCCCTATGCCGGCGCGGTGACCCCGCAGGAGGCTTATGATATCTGGAAACTGGCGCCCGGCGCCCAACTCGTTGATGTTCGCACGCGTGCCGAATGGGACTGGGTCGGCCGCATACCGGGGGCGCGGGAAATCGAATGGGTGACCTACCCCGGTAATCAGCCCAACTCTCATTTTGTCGCGCAGCTGAAACAGCAGATCGACCCGGAGGCGCTCGTCATGTTCATCTGCCGCAGCGGGGCGCGTTCGCACAATGCCGCTAGCGTTGCGAGTCAGGCCGGATACACCGAGTGCTACAACGTGCTCGAAGGATTCGAGGGTGACAAGGACGCCAGCGAGCAACGCGGCAAAATTGGCGGCTGGCGCCACGCCGGTCTACCGTGGCGGAGCTGAAGGCGCCAACGAAGCAGGCTACTGAAACCATTTTCCGTTGCCAAGGTCTCCCTGTTAAGGCCTGCAACCCGCGCAATACTTCGAGCCAAACCCCATGCAAAGAACAAGTATCAATTTCGATTCCTTCAACCAGTTGCACGATGACGACTGCCACGAACGCATCCGGGCGGCGCGCGCGCGGCTCGGCAAGAAAGCCGTTCTGCTCTGTCACCACTACCAGCGCGCCGATGTGTACCAATACGCCGATCTGACTGGCGATTCGCTCAAATTGTCGCGCCTGGCCTCGCAAACGGACGCCGAATACATCGTCTTCTGCGGCGTGCACTTCATGGCCGAAGTCGCGGACTTCATGTCCAAGCCCGAGCAGAAGGCCATCCTGCCTGATCTCGGCGCGGGCTGCTCGATGGCCGACATGGCCAATCTGGCCAAGGTCGAACGGTGCTGGCGCGAGCTGAACGAAGTCCTTACCGCCGATGAATCCGTCACGCCGGTGACCTACATCAATTCCGCCGCCGACCTTAAGGCCTTTTGTGGCGAACATGGCGGCATCGTCTGCACCTCGTCAAACGCCGGCGCCATCGCGCAATGGGCATTCAAGCAGCGCGATAAGATCCTCTTCTTCCCTGACCAGCATCTGGGCCGCTGGACCGGCTACACGATGGGCATTCCGCTCGAGGAAATGCTGGTCTGGGATCCCGATCTCGAGTTGGGCGGACTCCCGCCCGAGCAGATCCGCAAGGCGAAACTCCTGCTCTGGAAAGGCCACTGCTCGGTGCACCAGATGTTCCAGCCGGCGCATATCCTGAAGTTCCGCAACCAGCATCCGGACGGACTGGTGATTGCGCATCCCGAATGCAGTTTTGAAGTCTGCAGGCAGTCCGATTTCGTCGGATCGACCGAGCACATCGTCAAGACCATCAAGGAAGCGGCACCGAACACGCGCTGGCTGGTCGGCACCGAATTGAACCTGGTCAACCGCCTGGCCGAAGAAGTCAAGTCCGAAGGCAAGATCGTCCAGTTCATGGCCACCACCGTCTGCATGTGTTCGACGATGCAGCGCATCGACCCGCAGCACCTCGCGTGGACACTGGAGAATCTTGCCGAGGGCCAGGTCGTCAATCAGATCAAGGTGCCGGCGCATGAAGCCGCGCTGGCCAGACTGGCACTCGGGAGAATGCTCGCGGTGTCGTGAGCGCCATGAAAAACCCCAGGCTGCAGGTCGTCACCTACAACATTCACAAGGGCTTCTCGCAGTTCAACCAGCACATGATGGTACACGAACTGCGCGAGCAGCTGCGTTTGCTTGGGCCGGATATCGTCTTCCTGCAGGAAGTCCAGGGCATGAACAGCCGTCATGCCGAAAACATCGACAACTGGCCGGACGAAGCGCAGTACGATTTTCTCGCCGAAGACGTCTGGCAATCGACGGCCTACGGCAGCAATGTGATCTACGACCACGGCCACCATGGCAATGCGATTCTGGCGCGTTTCCCGATCGCCAATATCCACAACCAGGACGTCACCCACCTGCGCTTCGAACGGCGCGGCCTGTTGCACTGTGCGATCAGCGTGCCGGGACTGGCGAAAGCGCTGCACTGCGTCTGCGTCCACCTCTCGCTGTTCGCCCGCTCGCGGCGCCGGCAGATGGATGCCCTGTCGCGCTATCTGGAGGACATTGCCGAGCCCGATTCGCCGCTGATCATCGCCGGCGACTTCAACGACTGGCGCAATGAAGCTGACGCGTTGCTGGCCCAGCGGCTGGGCCTGATCGAAGCGCTTGGCGGCGTCTACGGCAGCCCTGCGTCGCCGGGTCGTAGCTACCCGGCCAAACGACCGGTGCTGCGTCTGGATCGAATTTACGTGCGCGGCTTCACCATTCTCCATGCCGAAATGCACTCGGGTGCGCCGTGGTCGAAGATCTCCGACCACGCGGCGCTGTCGGCGCATTTGCGCCGCAATACGGTGTGACGCCTCGGCGGTCGGTTAAGCCTCGGCGCAATCAGGTCTTTGGCATATCCGCGAAATTGCTGAGCTTGAATACGTCGGCGACCGGCATGCGCGGAATGATGATCTGCACGAAGTGGGTCGAATTGCGCTGCAACCAGCGCTTGGTCCGGTCGCCCTCGAGACTGATCGCCACCTGCTGCTCGGCACCCTCTTCCTGGCTTGCGAAATAGTTGATGTTGCTGCCCGGCGAAGCGGCGGAAATTGACATGTAGAGTACGGGGTCGGTACGATCCGGCAGCAGCTTGTAATAACCTTCAAAAAGATCGGTGCGGTCGAAATAGAGATTTCTCAGCGACGCGTCGCCGCTGTTCTTCTTGACGTCTTCGATGACCTGGCCGTGCAGGTAGACGTTGGCGTTGTCATTCTCATTGCTCGTGTTCGAGAAGAACTCAAGGAAATAATCGGCGACCGGGTGACCGTAATCATCAGTCACCGCGGAATTCATTTGCATGTACTGGTGGAAGTATTCCGCCTGTTCGCCGGCAGGCAGATGATTGCGGCGGTCGGCGGTCTGTTCGGAAAGCTGATCCCAGCGTTGCAGAATGGCCTGATAGTCATCGAAGTCCTTGCAAGCCAGCGCTTCGAGCAGGCACTTTCCCAACTGCGCTTTCTCCTCGTCGCTCTCGGGAATGTCTTCCTGATTATCTTTGTCGCTGCGCTGCGGATCGATGATCGATGCATGCGTGCGCGTCGGCAGCACGGCGAGCGGCACCTTGCACTCGAGACGTAATGGCCACACCCGGAACAGCCTGTCCAACTGGGTCTCGCGGAAGTCGATGGTTACGCCATAGGCATTCAGGTTGGCGGCGCAAACGCGCACCGTGCCGTCGCTGCCGTTTTCGTTGACGATCTGGCGCAGCAGGCTGGCGTAAGGATGGGTGCCGACGATGACGAAGGGCCAGACCCGGTCGCGGCCATAATAGGTCGCCGAGTCGCCGCCGGGCGGAATGAGAATATCGCGCTGCGCGAGCTGCCACTGGAAAGGGCTGGAAAGCTCCAGATTATCGAGCATCGTTTTGCCGCTTTGAAACCAATTGTCATAGCCCTTGACGACGCGGCCCAGAAAACTCTTGCCGGTCGCTGCGAGTTTCGAACCGTAGTTGGCCGGCGCGAGCATGACCAGGCGCTTGACCGGGCACTGCTCGGCGATCCCTCGGTAACGCGAAGTCAACCACTGCCGCGCGACAAGTCCACCCGTGCTGTGCACGATCATGTCGAAAGACGCGTCGAGTTCATGGCTGGCGAGCATGTCATCGATCACTTCGGCCATGCGCTTGCCGACGTCCTCGACGCCGACATCGTCGTCTTTCGAAATGTAGTCGCCAAGCCAAAGCAGTTTGGGCTGGTAACCCTGATCGGCGAGAAAGGAAGCAAGCGGGCCAAACGACGCCGAAGTATCGCTCCAGCCATGGATGATCAGTACTTGTCTGGGCATATTGGCTCCTTTCAATCGCGGCTGACCAGGCCGTGCCGGCAAAAGTTCCAGATAGCAAGCCGGAGAAGGGCGACGCACTGCGCGCGGCCACAACCGAACGAGTAGCAATTGGCGATACTTTTCGCTGCACATTCCGCAACGATTTCACCTGCAGTTTACTTCGCCCGGGTTGGCTGACAAATTGCCGCTATCGAGCAACGATGGCTTGTCAGGCTCGCCAATCGGAGCATGACTGCATTAACCGATGATCAATTATCCTGAAAGCGCCGGTCCGATCCGCGAAAGCTGCGTGTTCACAGCCGCGATTTCGTGGCTCCCGCTTGGACTCACCACCTTGCGTGCGGGACTGGCACCGGTCATGGTGTTGCTTGCGATCGATCTTCCAAGCCAAGCCGCTTTCGCCGCCTGCCTGGTCACCGCTTTCGTTTCGGACGTTCTTGACGGAATCATCGCCCGCCGCCTCAAGGTTGCCACCCCCGCGTTACGGCGGTTCGACAGCCTTGCCGATTCGCTCTTCTATCTCGCTGCCGTGTTCTGCGCCTGGCACTTGTATCCCGAAGTCATTCGCGCCCACCAGTTGGCCTTGGGCGCATTGTTCGGTCTGGAAATCGCTCGCCTCTTGTTCGATATCGCCAAGTTCGGGCGCGAAGCGAGTTACCACATGTGGTCTTCCAAGCTCTGGGGAATTTCGCTTTTTCTTGCATTCCTGAGCCTGCTGGCCTGCGGCCAATCCGGCCTGGCCATAAGCTTCGCCATTTATCTCGGCATCGCCGCTGACATCGAAGGCTTGGCGATATCGATCGTTCTGAGGCGATGGCGGACTGACGTGCCCTCCCTGGTTCACGCCTGGCGCGAGCGGCAGCAGGTCCAATAACCGCTTCCGCATTCAAGCCTTTCTGCGCAAATCGGTGAACACGCCGATTTCCCACTCGCGCATGGCCAGCAGCATTCCCGTTCCGCGGCGCTTGGACAGCGGCGCGGCGAGGCTTTCCTCGTGCAGCTCGGAAAATTTCTGGCGCAGCTTGCGGATCTCGGCCTGCATTCTTGCCATCGCCGATTCGGTCAGCATGGCATGCGAAAATGCCATGACTTCGTCATCGCTGGAAAAATCGCTCTTGAGAAAATCCTTCAGCCCCTGGCCGAGGAAGTACATGCGGATCGGCCCTTTCGGCCGCCAGTCGAAATCCCTGGCTACATTGAGCCTGATCCGGTTGCCTGGCAGCAGCGCGATCAGGCGCAGACGATCGAGTTTTACGAGGCGCTGGATGCATTCGGCTTCGGTCAATTTATAGGTGGTGGTGATGTCCCCGATCTCCCACTGATTGAGTACGCAGACGGCGACGAGCAGCAGCTTTACGTCCGAAACCAGTTCCTTTTCCTGCGCTTCAGTCAACGTATGCACGCGGCTTTCACTGACCGCCGCCTCGTGCGCGATTTCGGCCAGCGTAAAGCCCAGGAGACTGCTGATCTCGACCATCCGCTCGACGGTAAAGCGACCTGAGGCAAACATGCGCTTGACGCTGGGCTCGGAAATCCCAAGGGCCGCGGCCAGATTGCGGTAGGTCATCCCCTGGATCTTGAGCCGGCGCTTGAGCGTTGCAACCAGTTGATCGATTTCATTCATGGCTAATCGTATCGAATGTCGATACTTTGCATTGTACGCTGCGCAACTTTTGTTGTCTTGGTATATCTATCCGTCGATTGACGGCATTCTGGGGGCGATTTCTTACCGGAGATAAACCATGACCGCACCCCGCTCGCGTTTGCCGCTGCTCGTCACCCTTCTCCTGATCGGCGCCGCTCTTTGGTACGGCCCGATTGCCCAACTGCCCAATTACCACGACTTCGCCGACCGGACATCGCGCTTGGGTATCCCGCACTTTGCCGATGTCGTTTCGAATCTTGCGTTCGCGCTGGTCGCCCTGTATGCCGGCTTTGAACTGGTCGGCGCCAGAAATGAGATGGCCATGATCAACGGCTGGGGCGGCTATCGCCTGTTTCTGATCGGTCTGCTGCTGACGGCTGTCGGCTCGTCCTACTATCATCTGGATCCCGACAATGCGCGTCTGGTCTGGGACTGCCTGCCGATTGCGCTGGCCTGCGCCGGTCTGCTGGCGGGCGTCTGGGGCGATGTGCATGGGCGCGACAGCCGAGCTCTTGCGGCGTGGCTCGCGCTCGCCGCGGTACTCAGCGTCGCTTGGTGGCACTTCACCGAGCAAGCGGGCAGCGGCGACCTGCGGCCGTATTTGCTTCTGCAGTTGCTGCCGCTCATTCTCGTTCCACTCTGGCAGTGGCCCTATCGCCGGCCGCGCGGCGAACGTTTGACATTTGCAGGAGCGCTGGCAATATATGCCATCGCCAAGCTGGCTGAGCTCAATGACCACGCGATCGCGGCTATTCTCGGCGTCGTGAGCGGCCATACCTTGAAGCATCTGCTGGCTGCCGCGGCGGCGGCGCTGATCGTCGCCTGCCTGATCCGGCGCGTGCAGGTGCCGCGCCGGAAAGCGACTGCGGGAGAGATCATGTTCAAAGCTGTCTTGCGCATCGTCCTCAAGGCGCTGTTCCGCGTCGAGATCAGCGGCGATCCCGAAGCCTTCGTCAATGCGCGCACGCTGATCGTCGCCAACCACGAGTCCTTCATCGACGGCCTGCTGATCGGATTGCTGCTGCCGGTCAATGCGGTCTTTGTTGTGCATACGCAGATCGCCACGCGCCCGCTGTTCGCTTTCATTCTGCGTTTCGTCGCGCATCTGGCGGTCGATTCGACGAGTCCGCTGGCGATCAAGCAGATTGTCAAGCTGGTCGAGACCGCCCAGCCGGTGGTGATCTTCCCGGAAGGACGGATCACCAAGACCGGTTCGCTGATGAAGGTCTATGACGGCGCCGCTTTCGTCGCGGCGAAAACCGGTGCCACCATCGTTCCGGTGCGTATCGACGGCGCGGCGCGCAGCTATTTCGGCCGCCTCGCCGGCGTATACCCGCGCAAGCTCTTTCCCAAGGTGACGATCGCCATTCAGCCTCGCCGCCGCATCGCCATGCCCGACCTCCCTTCGGCCAAAGAGCGGCGGCGGCGCTCGGGCGAACTGATGCGCCAGATCCTGCTTGACATGCTGGTTGCGACGCGCCCGCAGCGCACGCTGTTCGCCGCTTTCCTCGACGGCAAGAAGACATTCGGCGCCAATTACAAACTCGTCGAGGACGTCCGCCTGCAGGAGGAATCCTATGGTTCGCTACTGACGATGGCGCTGGCCATGATGCGACTGGTTTTTCGCCTGAGCGCCCCCGGCGAGGTCGTCGGCGTACTGACGCCCAATGCCGCGCCGACGCTCGGCCTGGTGCTCGCCCTGTCCGCGGCGAAACGCGTGCCTGCGCTGCTCAACTACACGGCCGGCGCCGACGGTTTGCGCGCGGCGTGCACGGCAGCGGGAATCAAGACCATCATCGCTTCACGTACTTTCATCGACAAGGCGCGGCTGGGCTCTGTCATCGCGCAGCTCCACGGCATCCACATCGAATACCTCGAAGACCTCAAGGCGAGTCTTGGCGCGGGCGACAAACTCTGGATCCTCTGGCACCGCATCTTCCCGCGCAGCGCGGCCCTGCCGCAGACGCCCGACGATCCGGCCATCGTGCTCTTTACATCGGGCTCGGAAGGCAAGCCGAAAGGCGTCGTCCATTCGCATGCTTCGGTACTCTCCAACGTCGCGCAGGTGCGTGCCGTCGCGGATTTCACGCCGCTCGACAAGTTCATGATGGCGCTGCCGCTCTTTCATTCCTTCGGCCTGACCTGCGGCGTCCTTTTGCCGCTGGTGTCGGGTTGCAAAGTTTTTCTCTATCCGAGTCCGTTGCATTACCGGATCATTCCGGAGATCGTCTACGACCGTGATTGCACCGTGCTGTTCGGCACCTCGACCTTTCTCGGCAATTACGGAAAGTATGCGCACCCCTACGATTTCGGCCGCCTGCGCTATGTCGTCGCCGGCGCGGAAAAACTCTCCGAAGACGTGCGCAGGCTGTGGATCGAAAAATTCGGCATCCGCATCCTCGAGGGCTACGGCGTCACCGAGTGCGCGCCGGTGGTTGCGGTCAACGTGCCGATGGCCTGCCGCATCGGCAGTGTCGGCAAGCTGCTGCCAGGCATGGAATACGACCTCGAAGCCGTGCCGGGAATCGCTCACGGCGGCGCGTTGCATGTCAAGGGGCCGAACGTGATGAAGGGCTATTTTCTCTTCGACCGCCCCGGCGTGATCCAGGCGCCGCAAGCGCAGGGCCCCGGCTGGTACGCGACCGGCGACATCGTCGAGCGCGACGACGACGGCTTCATCCATATTCGCGGGCGCCTCAAGCGCTTCGCCAAGATCGCCGGCGAAATGGTATCGCTCGAAGTGGTCGAAAAGATGGCGGTGACCGCCGCGCCGGGCTTTGCCCATGCCGCATCGACGCGCGCCGACGCGCTCAAGGGCGAAGCGCTGGTGCTGTTTACCACGGCGCCGGACCTGCAGCGCGAGCAATTGCTGGCGGCGGCAAAAGCGACGGGGCTCGCTGAACTGTCGGTGCCGCGCGTCATCAAGCGGATTGAGAACATTCCCCTGCTCGGCTCGGGGAAAACCGATTACGTCGCGCTCAAGCGCATGGCTGAAGCGGCGTAAGGATCAGGCGCCGCGCAGCTTGCTCATCGCCAGGTTCGCCGCCGCGGTCCGCGTCTCCACGCCGAGCTTCTCGAAAACGTGCTCGAGGTGTTTGTTCACCGTGCGCGGGCTGCTGCCGAGGATGTCGCCGATGTCCTTGCTGGTCTTGCCGAGCGTCGCCCAGTAAAGCACTTCGGCTTCGCGCTGCGTCAGGCGAAAAGCGGTAATCAGCGCTTCCACCGCCGAAGCGTCGTTCTCCTCACGCAGGACGACCAGCCATTCCTGATCGCCGGTCTGGTCGTGAAAGCTGGCCAGGAGGCGCCGGCTGCCGTCGGCAACCAGCAGCGCAGCCGGCTCGCGGCCGTCACGGCGGGCGGCTTCGGCTTCAGCGATCCAGCCGAGCAGGCGCGCCGGCGTTTCGTTCTCGCCGGTGGCAAAGTAATCCTTGAGCAGTTTGCGCGACAGCGGCGTTTGCCAGACCAGCTTGCCATCGCCGGCGCGCACCGCGACCGTCGCCTGGCCGAACGCGTCGAGGGCCGTGCGCGCCTGCTTCATCTGGCGGGCGTTCTGCATGTGCGCGGCGATGCGTGCCAGCACTTCGGCCGGGCGGATCGGCTTGGTGACGTAATCGGCACCGCCGGCGGCGAAAGCCGCGACGACGTGCTCGGTCTCGGTCAGCCCGGTCATGAACACGATCGGGATGTGGTGCGTGGCGAAGTCTGCCTTGAGGCGCCGCGCCACCTCGAACCCATCGATGCCGGGCATCAACGCGTCGAGCAGGATCACGTCGGGCAGACTCTGGCGCGCGCGCTGCAGCGCCGATTCGCCGTTGGTCGCGACGAGTACCGTGTAACCCGATTCGTCGAGTGCGTCGTGCAGCAGCGCAAGATTTTCCGGGACGTCATCGACGATCAGGACGATGTCCGAGAGGGTGCGTTCGAGGCCGTATTCACTTTCACGCCGCATCGCGTGCCTTTCGCAGGATTTCTTTCATCGCGTCGAACTGGAAACCGCGTGCCAGCTCGCGCAGCACGCGCACGAATTCGCCGCACGCCGGATTCTGGCGTTCAATCTCGGCGAGCTTGTTCAGAATGCCGCGAACATAGCCGAGGCCGAGCAACTCGTCGAGCGCCGACAGGTCTTCGCGTCCCGGCGGCAGCAGGGGCTGCGGATGATGTGTGGCGGACGGTGCGGCGATCGCCGGCGCCTCGGCGTTGACCCATTGCAGTTGGAGCTTGCGCCCTATCCAATCGAGGAGTTCATCGACGCGTAGCGGCTTGACGATGAAGTCCTCTGCGCCCATCCCGGCGTCGTTGTCGAGATTCTTGTCGAAGGCGTTGGCCGAGAGGATGGCAATTCTGGCGTCGGATAGTTTGAGGCGGCGAATGCGGCGCAGCGTCTCCCAGCCGTCGATGCCGGGCATGGCCAGATCCATGAACACGACGTGCGGTGCGAAATGCGCGATCATCTGCAGGCATTCGTAGCCGCTCGCCGCCTGTTCGACCTGGAAGCCGAGCGCGTCGAGGACACTCTGCAGCATGTCCCTGTCGTCCTTCTCGTTGTCGACGACGAGAATGCGGCGGCGGATACCGACGTAGCCGACGCGGCTCGCGCGCGGCAGTTCGGGCGCTTCCTGGGGCGCGTGGACTTCCGGCAGGAAGAGCCGGACGCGGAACGAGCTGCCCGCACCAAGGACGCTGCTGACATTCATTTCGCCGCCCATCAGGTCGGTCAGCATGCGCGCAATGGTCAGGCCGACGCCGCTGCCACCGGCGTGGGCGGTGCTGCCGCGCACGAAAGGCTCGAAGATTCGTTCAAGGTCTTCGGCCGGAATTCCCGGACCGCTATCGCGAATGTCGAATATCGCCATGTCGCGCCGGTAATCGACGTGCAGGCTGACGCTGCCGCGCTGCGTGAATTTGACTGCGTTGCCGAGGACGTTGAGCAGGATCTGGCGCAAGCGCCGCTCGTCGGCGCGCACCACGCCCGGCAGTTCGCCGGCTGTCTGGTAGTCAAAGCTCAAGCCCTGGTTGCGCGCCTGCAGCACGAACATATCGACGATCTCTTGCAGAAAGGCCGGGAAATTGAGCGGCTTGACGTCCAGCGTCAGCTTGCCGCCCTCGATGCGTGCGATGTCGAGCGTGCCCTCGATCACCGACAGGAGATGGTCGCCGCTCTTGCGGATGACGCTCACCGCCTGCCGGCGGTTGGGCGGAATCGCCTCGTCGCCGTCGAGGATCTGCGCGTAGCCAAGGATGCTGTTGAGTGGCGTGCGCAGTTCGTGGCTGATCGCGGTGATGTAGCGACTCTTGGCGAGGTTGGCCTGGTCGGCGGCCTGCTTGGCTTTTTGCAGCTGTTCATCGGTGCGCTGGTGCGAATCGATTTCCTGGATCAGCAGGCGCGTTTGCCGGTTCGATTCTTCCTGCGCGACCTGCCGGCTCTTGTGCGTCAGCACCATCCACCAGGCGGCGATGCCGGCGAACAACAAGAGGCCAGAGAAGGCTTTGACAAACGTCTGCTGCAAGCGCGGAATCATCTCGGCCTGCGCCGGATCGAGCGTCAGCACTTCGTGCGTGTACAGGAGTCCGAGCAGCGCGGCGAGCAGCGGCACGATGCAGGCCATCAGCAGTAGGTAATGCGCGAGCCCGGTCTCGAGGTAGGGCACGGCGCGGGCCGGAAGGACGCGCCGCAGCAGGCGCTGCCATTGTTCCGCAAGGCTCGCGCCCGGCTTGCACAGGTCGTCGCAGCGCGCATCGAGCGAGCAGCACAGCGAGCAGATCGTCTCGCCATAGGCCGGGCAATGCGCCGTGTCGGTCTGCTCGTACTCGCGTTCGCAGATGCAGCAGCGCAGCTTGCCGGCCGTCGCCGACGCCGCATGCTTGACGAGGTAATAGCGGCCGCCGGTCAGCCAGGCGATCAGCGGCGCCGCGACAAAGGCGGCGAGCAGGGCGATGAACGAGGCATAGGGCTGCACGGCCGGGCCGAGCACGCCGGTGAACGCGGCGATCGAAAGCAGCGAGGCGATGCCCATGGCGCCAAGGCCGACCGGATTGACGTCGTACAGATGGCTGCGCT
The DNA here is from genome assembly GCA_903886975.1 of uncultured beta proteobacterium. Classification (GTDB taxonomy): domain Bacteria; phylum Pseudomonadota; class Gammaproteobacteria; order Burkholderiales; family Rhodocyclaceae; genus Propionivibrio. Next base: position 34,709 of record CAISOB010000082.1, on the reverse strand, counting down.
TGAACTCGATCGCCGGCGGCGAGAGTCCGAGCGGCTTGTTGATGACGAGGTCGGCGACAACCGCCGCCATCCAGGAAATGGCGATATTCGAATACAGCCCGAGGATCTGCCCGAGCGCCTGGAAGACGTCGAGTTCCATCAGCAGCAGAGCGATCAGGGTATTGAAGACGACCCAGACGACGCGGCCGGGGTGGCTGTGCGTCAGGCGGGCGAAGAAGTTCGACCAAGCCAGCGACCCGGCATAGGCATTGGTGACGTTGATCTTGACCTGCGAAACGACGACGAATATGAGGGTCGCCGCGATGGCCAGCGTCGTATTGCTGAACACGTGCGAATAGCCGATCAGATACATCTGGTTGGGATCGACCGCCTTGGCGACCGGCACCGCATTGCGCAAGGCCAGATAGGCGAGCAGCGCACCGCCGAGCATCTTGGCGACGCCGGGCAGGATCCAGCCGGGGCCTCCGAGCAGCAAGGCCAGCCACCAGCGGTGGGCGTTCTTTGCGGTGCGTTCGGGCATGAAGCGCAGGTAATCGGCTTGCTCGCCCATCTGCGTCACGAGAGCGATGCCGACGGAGAGCGCCGCGCCGAAGAGCGGCATCGAGAACTCGCCGCCGAGTCCGCGTTCGCCCGGATAGCGGGCAAGCCCGCGTAGCACTTCGGGTTCCTGCACCAGCAGGAACACGTAGGGAAGCACGAGCATCGCCAGCCACAGCGGTTGCGTCCACGCCTGCAACCGGCTGATGACCGTCACGCCGTGAGTGACCAGCGGGATGATCACCAGCGCGCAAATCAAGTAACCCCAGCGCGGCGGTATGTGGAAGGCGAGCTCGAGCGCGTAGGCCATGATCGCCGCTTCGAGCGCGAAGAAGATGAAGGTGAATGACGCGTAGATCAAGGAGGTGATGGTCGAGCCGATGTAGCCGAAGCCGGCGCCGCGCGTCAGCAGATCCATGTCGAGCCCGTAGCGGGCCGCGGCGTGGCTGATCGGCAGGCCGATCAGGAAGATGATCAGCCCGGTCGCCAGGATCGCCCAAAAGGCGTTGATGAAGCCGCCATTGACCAGCATGGTCGCACCGACGGCTTCGAGCACGAGAAACGACGAAGCGCCGAAAGCGGTGTTCGCAACGCGCATCTCCGACCATTTGCGGAAGCGGTGCGGCGTAAAGCGCAAGGCATAATCCTCGAGCGTTTCCGTCGCCACCCAGGAGTTGTAGTCGCGACGGATCTTCACCACGCGTTGCAGCGGTTCCGGGCTGGCTTCGGTAGCGTGCGGGCTATTCATGGGCAGCGGGGCTCAGGATGAGTCCCCATTGTAACGCCCGAATTCTTTTCCCGAGCTGGCGCCCGGCGGGCCGCCCTAGGCCTTGAAACGGATTTCGCCGGCTTTTTCCGGATAGCGCGGCGTCTTGCCGGCGTAATATTCGCGGAAGGTCGCGAGGTCGGCAGCCTCATTGCCGGACAGCGTAATCCAGCGATCAACGCCGACCCGCTTATTGCTGTAGTCGATGAAAGCGAGACCCAATGGCAGCTTAGCCGCCAGCGCCAGGCGATAGAAACCGGTTTTCCAGTACTCGCTCTTGGACCGCGTGCCTTCCGGTGCGATGCACAGGCAGAGGCGTTCGCTACGCGTAAAGGACTCCTGCAACTGGCCGACCATCCCGGTGCGCTCGCGCCGGTTGATCGGAACGCCGCCGAGCGCGATGAAGAAGCGCCTGAGCGGCCAACGGAAGAGCGTGTCCTTGCCGGCCCATTTGAGCGGCATACCGTGCTTGAACTTGAACAGCAACCCGAGCGGGAAATCCCAGTTCGAGGTATGCGGATAGACGATGATTACGGCTTTCGGACCCGGCGGGGCCGCGTAGACCGTTCGCCATCCGGCCAGGCGAAGAATGAAGGCGGAAATGCCGCGCATGGGCTGTCCTAGTCGATGCCCTGGCTCGCGAGATAGTCCTCGTAATTGCCGAGGTAGTTGACGGTTGTTCCATCCATGCGAATTTCAAGAACGCGGCTGGCCAGCGAGGAAACGAATTCCCGGTCATGCGAAACAAATACCATCGTGCCCTTGAATTTCTCGAGCGCGGTGTTGAGCGATTCTATCGATTCCATGTCGAGGTGGTTGGTTGGCTCGTCGAGGATCAGCACATTGTTCTTCATCAGCATCAGCTTGCCGAAGATCATACGCCCCTGTTCGCCCCCGGAAATGACGCGCACCGCTTTTTTGACTTCATCGCCGGAAAAAAGCAGGCGCCCGAGCGTGCCGCGGATCAGCGTCTCAAGGTCGTCGCTGTCGCTCGCCGTGGCACGTGCATAGCCGGCGATCCACTCGGTGAGCGGCGTGTCTTCCTTGAACTCGTCGGCATGGTCCTGCGCGTAGTAGCCGCGCCGCGCTTTTTCGGTCCACTTGATGTGCCCGGACTGCGGTTTCAATTCACTCATCAGAAGCTTCAACAGCGTCGATTTGCCGACGCCGTTCTCGCCGATCACCGCAAGGCGGTCGCCGGCGTGAAGGGTCAGGTCGAGCTTGTTGAAAATCCGCCGCGCACTGCCTGGGTAGGCGAAACTGAGTTTTTCGATTTCGACCGCCTGCCGGTGCAGTTTTTCCTTGTCGTCGTATTCGAAGCGTATCCATGGATACTGCCGTGACGAGGGCTTGACGTCTTCGGGCCGCAGCTTGTCGATCAGTTTGACGCGCGAAGTGGCCTGCTTGGCTTTCGACTTGTTGGCCGAGAAGCGGCGCACGAAATCCTGCAACTCGGCGATGCGTTCCTTGGCCCGCGCGTTGTCTTTCTGCTGCTGCGCTCGTGCCTGCGACGAGGCCTCCATGAAATCGTCATAGGTGCCGGGATAGACGGTGATCCTGCCGTAATCGAGATCGGCCATGTGCGTGCACACCTGGTTCAGGAAGTGCCGATCGTGCGAAATGATGATCATCGTACTGTTGCGCTCGTTGAGCACGTTTTCCAGCCAGCGGATGGTGGCGATGTCGAGGTTGTTGGTCGGCTCGTCGAGCAGCAGGATGTCGGGATTGGCGAACAGCGCCTGAATCAGCAGCACGCGCAGCTTCCAGCCCGGCGCGACTTCGCTCATCGGCCCGAAGTGCTGCTCGGTCGGAATGCCGACGCCGAGCAGGAGCTCGCCGGCGCGCGACTCGGCCGAATAGCCGCCGTATTCGGCGAACCTGTGCTCGAGTTCGGCGGCGTGCATGTACTCGCCTTCGCTGGCCTCGGGATTGGCGTAAATCGCGTCCTTTTCCTGCATGCACGCCCACATCTGTTCGTGGCCCATCATCACGACGTCGATGACGCGCTGGTCCTCGAAAGCGAACTGGTCCTGGCGCAGATAGGCCATGCGCTCGTGCGAATCTTTCGAAACGTTGCCGGCGGTGGCTTCGAGTTCGCCGGCCAGGATCTTCATGAAAGTCGATTTGCCCGAGCCGTTGGCGCCGATCAGGCCATAGCGGTAGCCTTCGCCGAACTTGACCGAAACGTTTTCAAAAAGGGGCTTGGCCCCGAACTGCATGGTGATGTTGGCGACGACGAGCACTCAGAAACCCCGGAAAGTCATTGATTTGAAAAGGGCGCTATTGTAACCGAGAGCGGCGGCGAGCGAAGAAAGACCACACCGAGGCTCAAGGCGACGCGGATGTTCGCGCACAATCGAATCCCGGGATCAGTGCGTTCTTCTTGCGCCGCTTCGAGCAGGGAAGAATTAGCCGGCGCGCGGTCACTCGATGGAAGGCTCGGGCATCATGTCAACTCACGGCCAAGCAGCTTCTCGAGAATACGCAGCGGCGCCCGCGACGGATCGCGCATGGCGCTGACGGGCAAGTGATAGGTTTGTTCCAAGGCATATTGCCCCCGCATTGCGGCATGCGACACCAGGTCGGAGTAGACCATCCACGTGCTCCCGCCCGGAAACGCGTAGGCCCGCTGCGCAGCTTGCGACTGGTATTCCAGGTCTGCCTTCATCCGGTCATGCAGTTGCAGCATATAGTGGTCGTAGGCGGTGCGATGACGCTTTGTAATGCCAAGCAAGTTGAGCACGCGGGCGGAACCCCATAGTGGGGCGGGCAGCGCCGGCAAGAAACGGCGCGCGACCTGCTCGAATGGTTCGCCGAGCCGCCAGTCGCGGCTTTCCCCGCGTGGATTGACATTGCTGAAGACGCGCAGAATTCGCTTTCCCTGAATCGGCGAGGACGGGAAGCTATCCACATGCAGACGCGTGTCGTCCTTTCGCCACGAGGTTCGCCGTCCGGCAATCTCCACTGGCCGAAAGCTGGTGCGGGCCTGCTCCAATCCGGTTTCGTAGCAAGGCAAGAGCTTGCGGATCAAACCCAGGCTCGATGCCGCGAAGCGCTGCATCATGTTCTTCAACCCCCGCAATTCCACATCGTTGCCGCGGCTGCCGCGCAGCGATCGCGTGGCCGGATCGAGACTCACGTTCTTGCCATCCCCGGCGACTGTCGGGGATAAAAGGTAGCCATCGTCTTCTTGCATCGGGAAGCTGAGCTGAGGGAAGAACAGGACGTCGCCCCGTTCCAGCACGTCGACTGCGAGGTCCTGCTCGGCCTCTGCAATGTGTTGATCCCAGATTGTGACGGGCAAAGTGACGATGTCGGTCATATGCAATGCCTCTACCGTGGCGCCCAACCTGAACTGGGCATCCCGAATTACTGACGCAACGTTTTCCGCCATGACTGAATATATTGCGTCATCAGTGCCGTAAGAAAATATCATAAGCCATTGTTATACTGGCGTTCTAACAATGCTCGAGCGGTAACAGGGGAGGTTTGATTCCGTCATAATCTCGCGAGTTCCCGGCTTGCAATTCTTTTGGGCGGAAACGGGTAATGCCGTCTCGCCCCAAAGCTGCCCGCACCTGAAGAACGCGCTACGGGCGCGGTTGTTCATGCCCTTCGATTTCCCGCCGTCCGAGTCTTTCCGGCACAATAAGCCAAGAGCGTCGCTTGAGTCGGGCCGAAGCGAGCGACGTGCGAGCGTCAGGCGTCGAAGGAGAGGGTCGCGACGATGACGGTGAGCGCCGATCCGCACAGCAGGACGCGATCGCCTTTGAGCTCGCAAAGAAGTTCGCCGCCGCGCTTTGATACCTGCCGCGCGACGAGACTGTCCTTGCCGAGCCGCTTTGCCCAGTAAGGGGCTAGTTCGCAGTGCGCCGAGCCGGTCACCGGATCTTCGGGAATTCCGTAACGGGGGGCGAAGAAGCGGCTGACGAAATCGACATCCTTGCCCGGCGCAGTGACGATCACGCCGCGTCGGTCGAGCCGGCTCAGCGCGGCATGGTCTGGGGTGAGCGCGCGAACCGTTTCCTCGCCGTCGAAAACGGCGAGGTAATCGGCCGCTGCGAAAACTTCGAGCGGGTCTCGCCCCAGACCCGCAAGCAAGGCTTCGGGCATTGCGCAGGCATGCGGCGCTTGCGCCGGAAAATCCATTTCGAGCAACTTGCCGCGGCGCTTGACGGTCAGCTCGCCGCTCAGCGTCTCGAAAACGATCGCCGGCTCGGCGTAGCCCATGATCTCGAACAGCACATGCGCCGCGGCAAGGGTCGCGTGGCCACATAATTCGACTTCGCGGACCGGAGTGAACCAGCGCAACCGGAAGCCTTTTGCCGATGGAACGAAGAAGGCCGTCTCCGCCAGGTTGTTCTCCTCGGCGATGGCCTGCAGCAGGCTGTCGTCGAGCCAAGCGGCCAGCGGACAGACGGCCGCCGGATTGCCGGCAAAGGGCCGCGTCGTGAAGGCGTCGACCTGGTATTGCCGGATAGCCTGCATGCTTAGCGCAAGCCGACCATCAGAGTGCCGCCCCGCTCTTGCGCCGCAGGTCGTAGGCCTGCAGATGCGAATAGGCGAGCTTGAGCCAGGGCGCTTCAAGGCCTTTCGTCTGCGCCCGGCCGACGAGGTCGCCGAGAATGTGATCGGCTTCGGTCGCGCCGCCGCGTTCGACGTCGCGCAGCATCGAGGCGACCAGCGCCGATCCCTTTTCGCTGAGCAGCTTGCGGTAGCCGGCGAGCTGCGCTTCCGCCACTGCATGACCGCTGGCCTGCGCGACGCGCGCGCAGTCGGCGAGCAGGCCGTTGATGAAGTCCTCGCCGGCGACGGTGTTCAGAATATCGCCGATGCTGGCGCGCAGGGCGCAGGTCGCACCGGCCAGCGACGAAAGGAAAACGATCTTGTCCCACATCGCCTGCTCGATGTTGTCGGAATGCGTGAAGTCGATTGCCGCCGCCGACAGAAGTTCGGCAAGCGGCTGCAGCCATTGCGAGGGCGGTGCGCTGCGCGAGCCGATGACCAGCCGGTGCATCTTGTTAAGATGCCTCACTTCTCCGCTCGGCGAGAGCATCGCCGAAATCAGCGCAACGCCGCCGAGAACTTTCTGCGAACCGAAACGCGCAGCCAGCGTATCAATGTGCGAGACGCCGTTGAGCAGCGGCAGAATGACGCTGTGATCGCCCACAGCCGGCGCGATCGAGTCCATCGCCGAATCGAGGTCGTAGGCCTTGCACGACACGATAATGACGTCGAAGGGCGTGCGCAGCTCATCTGCCGTCAATACTTCGGGCGTGATCTGCAGGTCACCGAAGGCGCTGAAAATTTTCAGACCCCCCGCACGCAACTGCGCTGCCCTGGCCGGGCGAACAAGAAACGTGATATCACCGCCGGCCGCTTGAATCCTCGCGCCGAAATAGCCACCGATTCCGCCCGCTCCCAATATCAGAATACGCATCGCTTCTTCTCCCCGAGGTTATCCGATGAATGCGCGCAATACTCTACTCCTTTGGCGCTGACCCGGTAATTGGCGGAGCGCTGCGCAGGGCTTGGCGCGCCTCGGCCTGCAAGGCCCGGTACGACGGCTCCCATTGGCCGGCGCGTGGCGTGATGCCCGCCAGGCGCCGGACCAGCCTTTCGAGCGCGGCGGCACGCGCCTCGGCCCGGGCCAGCGCAGCGTCATGCTGCCCGGCATAAACAAGGTCCACCTTGTAATCCTTGCACACCCCGATGCACGGCCGCAGCATTTCGATCTTTCCGCAACCGATGCATTCCCAAACCGTCACGCGTTCGACTGCTTCATTTCCTGCTGCCATACGTGCCTTTCACTCGGACTGCCGACGGGCAATCATCGCACACATGAATCGAACGCAGTCTTGCCGTATACTCAAGCGCTTTGTGACCCCGTCTGCGTCAGCCTCCAAAATGTCCACTGACACCCTTGCCGACCTTGAACCCGCCGAATGTGACATCACCGGGCTGGGACAAATCTTCACGCCGCCGGCGATCGTCGATTGCATGCGCGCGCTGGTGCGCAATCACGGTCGCGTCCTCGAACCGGCCTGCGGCGACGGGGCTTTTCTGCGGCATTTCCCCGGCGCGCTGGGAATCGAGATCGACCCGCGCCATGCGATGCCAGGCGCGCAGGTCATGGATTTCTTTGCTTTGCCGGATGACGAGTTGTTTGCGACGATCATCGGCAACCCCCCCTACATCCGCTATCAGGACATTTCTGGCGAGACGCGGCGCCTCACCGAGGACAGCGTTCTCGACGGGCGCGCCAACCTCTACCTGTTCTTCATCGAGAAGTGCCTGCGTCATCTCGCACCTGGCGGCGAACTGATCTTCATCACGCCGCGCGACCTGCTCAAGGCGACCTCGGCCGTACCGCTCAACCGCCTGCTTTTCGCGGCAGGAACGATCACCGATTTCATCGACCTCGGCGACCTGCACCTCTTTGACGGCGCAACGCCCAACTGCGCGATCTGGCGCTTCGAACTCGGCAAGCGTTCGCGGCGCGTGCGCTACGCGACGCTGGGGCTGGCCGATGGCGTCGCCGGTTTCGAGCAATTGCGCTGGGAAAAACGCCGCTTCGTCGAAAGCGGCGGCCACCTTCTGTTCACCCGTCACGATTATCCGTTGCATCTCTCCGACATCGCCTTCGTCAAGGTCGGCGCGGTATCCGGTGCCGACGAAATTTACGCCAGCGAACAATTCGGCAATCGCGATTTCGTCTGTTCGTCGACCGTCGCCGACGGCAAGACGCGGCGCATGATCTGGTGCGAGCCCGGCGAGCCGCCGCAGGCACTGCTGGCGCACCACGAACGGCTGATCGCGCGGCGCATCCGCGCCTATGACGAATCCAACTGGTGGCAATGGGGGCGCGGCTATTTCCAGTCCGCGCAGCCGCGCGTCTATGTCAATGGCAAGACGCGACAGGCAAAGCCCTTCTTCACCCATGACTGCACGCATTACGACGGCTCGGTGCTGGCCATTTTTCCGCGCGATCCGGCGGTCGATGCCGAACGACTCGCCGCGGCTCTCAACGCGGTCGACTGGAACGATCTCGGTTTCATCTGCGACGGACGCTTCCTGTTCACGCAACGCAGCCTCGAACGGACGCCGCTGCCGAGGTCGTTCCGCACGTTCCTGCCGCAGGCCGGTGTAACATGGTGGGACAAACTCAGGAAGCTGCTCTGATCCGATCAGGCCACCGTCCGGGGTGACAGGAGATAGATCATGGTTCCGCATTTGACCACCGCCCTCACCGGCCCGCTATTGGCGCTTGAAGCCAGGATCCTCGGCGCCGCGCAGGAAATCGAGCACTGGCTGCGCGGCCAATGGCAGGAGCATACGCCGCCGTTCTACGGCTCGGTCGATCTGCGCAACTCAGGCTTCAAGCTGGCGCCGGTCGACATGAATCTCTTTCCGGGCGGGTTCAACAACCTGAACGCCGCTTTCTTGCCGCTCTGCGTGCAGGCGGCGATGACGGCGATCGAAAAGATCTGCCCCAGCGCCAAGCGCCTGCTGCTCATTCCGGAAAACCACACGCGCAATCTCTTCTACCTGCAGAATGTCGCGCAGCTCGTGGCTATCCTGCGTCTGACCGGCCTCGAGGTGCGCATCGGCTCGCTCTTGCCCGAGATCGATAAGCCGACGCCGGTCGATCTGCAAAACGGCACCACCTTACTGCTCGAGCCCATGGTCAGAAGCGAGCACCGGCTCGGCCTCGACGGTTTCGACCCGTGCGCCATCCTGCTCAATAACGATCTCTCGGCAGGCATCCCAGACATACTGAAAGGCCTCGACGACCAGTTCGTTCTGCCGCCGCTGCACGCCGGCTGGGCGGTACGTCGCAAGTCGAATCACTTTGCCGCCTATGACGAAATCGCGGACGATTTCGCCAAGCTGCTCGGCATCGATCCGTGGCAGATCAACCCCTATTTCTCCGTGTGCAGCAGCGTTAACTTTCACGAAAGGCAGGGCGAAGAATGCCTTGCCTCCAACGTCGATGCGGTCCTCGCGATGATCCGCGAGAAGTACAAGCAGTACGCCATCGAGGAGACGCCCTATGTCGTCGTCAAGGCCGACGCGGGCACTTACGGCATGGGCGTGATGACGGTCAAGGACGCGTCCGAAATCACCGGCCTGAACCGCAAGCAGCGCAACAAGATGTCGGTGATCAAGGAGGGCATGAGCGTCTCGCAGGTGATCATCCAGGAAGGCGTCCACACCAAGGAGCGCGTCTCCGATGGCGTCGCCGAACCGGTCGTCTATATGATCGACCGCTACGTCGTCGGCGGCTTCTACCGGGTGCACAGCGGGCGCGGCGAGGACGAGAATCTCAATGCGCCGGGCATGCATTTCGAACCGCTGGCCTTCGAAACGAGCTGTTCCTATCCTGACCAGTGCCAGACGCCCGACGCGCCGCCGAACCGCTTTTACGCTTACGGCGTGGTCGCCCGCCTGGCGCAGCTCGCCGCGTCGCTCGAACTCGAACGCACGGCGCCCGTCGAAGCGTAGCGAATCGATCGGCACAGCCGGTTTTCTGAGGAGAAAGTTTCATGCGCTTCGCTTTCATTGTCGACCCGCTCGATTCGCTCAAGGCCTGCAAGGACAGCAGCATTGACATGATGCGCGCGGCGCAGGACGCCGGGCACGCGGTGTGGGTGATTCAGCAGCCGGCGATCCACTGGTCGGCGCCGCAAGGCGTCTGCGCCGAAGCGGTGCATATCGAAATGCTCGACGAGCGCAAGGACAGCGCGCCGTGGTTCGTCGAAATCGACCGTCATCTCGTGCCGCTACGCGATTTCGCCGCGGTGGTGATGCGCAAGGATCCGCCTTTCGACATCGAATATGTCGCCACCACCTGGCTGCTAGAGCGTGCCGAGGCGGAGGGCGCGCACGTCTTCAACAAGCCGCGCGCGCTGCGCGACCACTCCGAGAAGCTGTCGATTCTGGAATTCCCGCAGTTCGCGGTGCCCATGCTGGTGGCGCGCGAACCCGCGCTGGTGCAGGCCTTCATCGACATTCAGCGCGACACCATCCTGAAACCGATCGACGGCATGGGCGGCAGCCAGATTTTCCGCGTGCGCCACGACGACCCAAACCGCAACGTGATCGTCGAGACGCTGATCGGCGATAGCGCGCGAACCATCATGGCGCAGCGCTACATCCCCGAGATCGGCGACGGCGACAAACGCATCCTGATTGTCGGCGGCGAAGTCGTTCCCTATTGCCTGGCGCGCATCCCCAAGGCCGGCGAGACGCGCGGCAACCTCGCCGCCGGCGGCCGTGGCGTGGCGCGCGAGCTCACGGCGCGCGACCGCAAGATCGCCGAAACCGTGGCGCCGGTGCTCGCCGCACGCGGACTGCTGCTGGTCGGCATCGACGTGATCGGCGACTGGCTGACCGAAATCAACGTCACCAGCCCGACCTGCATGGTCGAAATTCATGAGCAAACGGACTTTGACGCCGCGGCGATGTTCATCGTCGCGCTGGAGCGTGAATGCCAGGTCTGATTGCGCGCGGGTTCGTGTTATTGGTAACCCTCGCGCTTTCCGCCTGCGGCAAAGCGCCGCTGCATCAGCAGGAAGCCTTCGTTTTCGGAACCCGTGTCGAACTGCTGATCGCCGGGCTTGACGAGGCGCAGGCGCGGCCGGCGGCCGCTGCCGTGTTGCGCGAATTCGACCGTCTGCATCGCACTTACCACGCCTGGCAACCGTCGGAACTCTCGGCCCTCAACGACGCCATCGCCGCCGGCAAGGCGCAGATCGTGACGCCCGAAATGGCCGCGCTCATTACCGACGCGCAGCGCATTGCGGCGGCCGGTGACGCGCTCTTCGACCCGGGTATCGGCGGGTTGGTCAAGCTCTGGGGCTTTCAGTCCGACGAGTTCAAGGCCGTCCTTCCCGATCCGGTTGCACTCGCCGCTTGGCGCGCGCAGCGGCCGGGTATCGCCGACTTGCGCGTCGACGGCTTGCGCGTCAGCAGCCGCAGGCGATTGGTGGCGCTCGACTTCGGCGGTTACCTGAAGGGTTATGCGCTCGACCGCGCCGTGGACATCCTGCGCGCGCATGGGGTGCGCAACGCGCTGATCAACATCGGCGGCAACGTCATGGCGCTCGGGACGAAGAACGGCGAGCCCTGGCGCGTCGGCATCCAGCATCCGCGCCAGGCCGGGCCTCTGGCCACCGTCGCACTCGGCGACGGAGAAGCGATCGGCACCTCCGGCGACTATCAGCGCTATTTCGAACTCGATGGCAAGCGCTACTGCCATGTGCTCGATCCGCGCAGCGGCGCGCCGGTCATGCATACCCAGGCGCTGACCGTACTCATCAGCGCCCGCCCGGCCGCCGGCACACTCTCGGACGCGGCGTCCAAGCCGCTGTTCATCGCCGGCGCCGCCTGGCCGGCAATGGCCGCAAGACTTGCCGTCACACAGGTGTTGCGGGTCGATGCCGGCGGACACATCCAGGTCAGCGCCGCGCTGCGGCCCCGTCTGCAATTTGTCGGCATTTCTGCGCAGGACGTCGAAATTATTCCGTGAGGCCTCGCCGATTCAGCCGGAAAGCCCAGAATCACTTAGAATATTGGCTGTTCTCCACCGCAGAGCGCGATGATCGGCATCCTTCTGATAACGCATGGCACGTTCGGCGAAAGCCTGATTCAGAACGTTTGCCATGTGCTCAACAAGCGGCCGGCCCTGATCGGCCAGTTGGGCGTTGCGGCGCAGGACGACCCGCTGGACGTCCTGCCGATGGCCAAGCTCTTGCTGAAGGAAGTCGATGACGGCGAAGGCGTGCTGATCATGACCGACATCCTCGGAGCCACACCGGCCAATCTCGCGCTCAAATTGCTTGAGCCGGGACACGTCGAAGGCGTTGCCGGCGTCAGTCTGCCGATGGTGCTGCGCGCGCTGACCTACCGCAAGAACGGAATGGGCACCCTCCTGAAAAAAGCCATCAGCGGCGGTCACGATGGCATCATCAACATGCACCGACACTAGGACGTCTGAATGGCACGCGCTGAAATAGAGATCACCAACAAGCTGGGCTTGCATGCTCGCGCATCGGCCAAACTGACGCAACTGGCCAGCGGCTTCAGTTCGGAAGTCTGGATGGAAAAGGGCGCGCGCCGAATCAACGCCAAGAGCATCATGGGCGTGATGATGCTGGCGGCCGGCCGGGGTTCCACGGTCGTCATCGAGACCGTCGGCGCCGATGAGCAACCGGCGCTCGAATCGCTGCTCAAGCTGATCGCCGACAAGTTCGGCGAAGGCGAGTAGACGACCATGAGCTTCACACTGCACGGTCTTGCCGTCTCCAACGGCATCGCTATTGGCCAGGCGCATCTTATCTCGCAGGCGACACTCGAGGTATCGCACCTGGTCATCGGACCGCGCATGGTGGACAAGGAAGTGGCCCGGTTCGAGGCGGCGTTAGCCAGCGTGCGCAGCGAATTCGAGACGATGAAGACCGGCATGGAGAACTCGCCGACCGATATCCGCGCCTTCATCGATTTGCATCTGATGATCCTCGCCGACCCCGAGCTGTCCGAGGTGCCCAAGCAGATCATTCGCGAGCGGCGCTGCAATGCCGAATGGGCGATCGTGCAGCAGATGGAAATTCTCGTCGCGCAGTTCGAGAAGATCGACGACATCTACCTGCGCGAGCGCAGCCATGACGTGCGCCAGGTGGTCGAGCGCGTCGTGCGCGAGCTGACCGGGCATCCGGTGAAGGCGGCCAAGGGCGTCAAGGGCGAGAACCTGATCGTCGTCGCACACGATCTGTCGCCGTCCGACGTGATGGCATTCCGGGACCAGCATTTCGCCTCATTCGTCACCGACGTCGGTGGCGCGACCTCGCACACCGCAATCCTGGCGCGCGGCATGGGCATCCCGGCCGTGCTCGGCCTGCATAACGCCCGGCAATTGATCCACGACAACGAGACCCTGATCGTTGACGGCACGACCGGTGTGCTGATCGTCAATCCCGACCGGCGCATCCTCGAAGAATATCAGCTCAAGAAGAGTCAGTTCGAGATTGAGCGCTCCAAGCTCAAGCTGCTCAAAACCGCGCGCGCGACGACGCTCGACAAGGTCAAGATCGATCTCTTGGCCAATATCGAAGGCGCCGGCGACGTGACGGCGGCGCTCGAAAGCGGCGCCGAAGGAGTCGGCCTGTTCCGCACCGAATTCCTTTGTCTCGCACACGGCGAAATGCCCGGCGAAGACGAGCAGTTCGAAGCTTATCGCAAAGCGGTCAAGGGCATGGAAGGGCGGCCGATTACCATACGCACCTTCGACCTCGGCAACGACAAGATCCTGCACGCTGACGACGCACTCGAATTTCGGCCGCGCCCGAATCCGGCGCTCGGCTTGCGCTCGATTCGACTGTCCTTGGCCGACCCGAAATCGTTTCAGACGCAGTTGCGCGCCATTTTGCGCGCGTCAAAATTTGGCAAGGTCAAGCTACTGATTCCGATGCTCTCGCACGCGCACCAGATCGACCAGACCCTCGCCGCGCTCGAGCAGGCCAAATCGAGTTTGCGTGGCGACCGGATCGCTTTCGACGAGGGCATCGAAATCGGCGGCATGATCGAGATTCCGGCTGCGGCGCTCGCTGTCGGTCTCTTCCTGCGCCGCCTGAACTTCGTGTCGATCGGCACCAACGACCTGATCCAGTACACCCTCGCCGTCGATCGCAGCGACGAGCAGGTCTCGCATCTCTACGATCCGTTGCACCCGGCCGTGCTGATGCTGCTCGTCCATGTCATCAGCAGCGCCGAGAAGGCCAATATCCCGGTATCGATGTGCGGCGAAATGGCCGGCGACCCGCACCTGACCCGACTGCTGCTGGGCATGGGACTGCGCCAGTTTTCGATGTTTCCGGCGCAGATTCCCGAGGTCAAGCAGAAGATCAAGCAGAGCGATATCTCCGAGCTTGAACCCGTCGTTCGCCGGCTGCTGCGCCTCGAGGAATCGGCGAAGATCCACGAACAGATCGATCGCCTTAATCTTGCGTAAGTCGCGCGCGCGCCCGCGACGGATTGACTTTTGCCGTGCCTGGCGGTAAGTTCTCCCATAGCGCCGATTTGAACGATCAGCTTGCGGGCGCTTTATAAATACGGCTAAAGCGGGGCAGCCCAGTCCGCTTGTTCAGGTCGACTGGGCTTTAATTTTTTTGCGATGGCCATGCCCCTAGAAAATTCTGTCGGAGTCGTTGCGCCGCAACGGATTCGATTCAACGAGACGCTGGCGCTGAAAAGCGGCGCGAGCCTACCCGGTTTCGAACTCGTGTGCGAAACCTACGGCACGCTCAACGCGGCGCGCTCCAACGCCGTGCTGGTCTGTCACGCGCTTTCGGGAGGACATCACGTTGCCGGCGTGCGCGCCGACGACGCGAAGGACATCGGCTGGTGGGACAATCTGGTCGGACCGGGCAAGCCGCTCGATACGCGCAGGTTTTTCGTCGTCGGTGTGAATAATCTCGGCGGCTGCTATGGCTCGACCGGCCCGATCTCGATCAATCCGCAAACCGGCAAGCGCTATGGCGCGGACTTTCCGATGGTCACCGTCGAGGACTGGGTCGCCACGCAAGCCCGCCTTGCCGACCGCCTCGGCATCGACACTTGGGCCGCGGTGATCGGCGGCAGCCTGGGCGGCATGCAGGCGCTCGAATGGACGCTGCAGTTTCCCGATCGCATCCGGCACGCCATCGTGATCGCTTCGGCGCCCAAGCTGTCGGCGCAGAACATCGCGTTCAACGAGGTGGCGCGCCAGGCGATCATTTCCGATCCGGATTTTCATGGCGGCCACTACGGCGATTACGGCGTGGTCCCGACCAACGGCCTGCGCCTCGCGCGCATGGTCGGACACATCACCTATCTCTCCGATAGCCAGATGGGCGAGAAGTTCGGCCGCCAGTTGCGCCATGGCGAGCCCGGCTTCAGCTACGACGTGGACTTCGAAATCGAGTCCTACCTGCGTTACCAGGGCGACAAGTTCGCCGGTTTCTTCGACGCCAATACCTACCTGATCACCACCAAGGCACTCGATTATTTCGATCCGGCCTATGCCTACGGTGGCGATCTATCGGCGGCGCTGGCCCGCGCCAAGGCGCAGTTCTTCGTCGCCAGTTTCACCACCGACTGGCGTTTCGCGCCGGCCCGCTCGCGCGAAATCGTCTTCGCGCTGCTGCACAACCGGCGCCGCGTCGCCTACGCCGAGATCGACTGCGACGCCGGCCACGATTCCTTCCTGCTCGACGACGCGCATTACCACGACCTGCTGCGCGCCTACCTGGAGAACATTTCGCTATGAACAGCGCGCAAAGAGCAAAAGAGCGCGAGCGTTTCGACTTTGCCGTCATCGCCAACTGGATTCCACCCGGCGAGCGCGTCCTCGACCTCGGCTGCGGCGACGGCAGGCTGCTGCGCTACTTGCGCGAAACCAGGGGAATCGCCGGCTACGGCGTCGAAATCGACAACACCAGCGTGCTCGGCTGCATCCGCAACGACATCGACGTGGTGCAGATCGACATCGAAGGCGGCTTGTCCGGCTTCGAGGACCAGTCCTTCGACCATGTGATCATTTCACAGGCCTTGCAGGCGATGCACGCCACCGAGCGCATCCTCGGCGAAATGCTGCGTGTCGCCGGCGAAGCCGTGGTCAGCTTCCCGAACTTCGCTTATCGCACCAACCGGGCGGCGATCGTCGGCGGCCATATGCCGGTGTCCGAGGACCTGCCTTTCGAGTGGTACGAGACGCCGAACGTGCGTTTTTTCACGATCGCCGATTTCGAGGCGCTGTGCGCCAAGCTCGGCATTGAAATCCGCGAGCGGCTGGCCTTTGACGAAGACGGGCAGGCGGTGACCGACGATCCGAACCTGAACGGCAGCCTGGCTTTCTATCGGCTGGGCCGCAAAGCCTGATGACCGACGCTTTGCAGCGACGCTTGCCGAACTCGCTGCAGGTCTTGCTGACGCGCAAGATGCTGATCTGCGTGTTTACCGGTTTCAGTTCCGGGCTGCCGCTCTATCTGCTCCTCAATCTCGTTCCCGCGTGGCTGTACAGCGAAGGCGTGAAACTCACGACCATCGGTTTCTTCACCCTGATCCAGTTCCCCTACACCTGGAAATTCCTCTGGTCGCCGCTCCTCGACCGCTACGCGCTGCCGCTGCTCGGCCGGCGGCGCAGCTGGTCGCTGCTGATGCAGATCGCGCTGCTGCTGTGCATCGGCCTGCTCGGCAGCCTGTCGCCGAGCACCGAAATCACGCCGGTGCTGTGGCTCGCAACGCTGATTGCGCTGTTCTCGGCAACACAGGACATCGCCCTCGACGCCTACCGGCGCGAACTCCTGGCCGAAGCCGAACTCGGTCTCGGCAATGCCGTGCATGTCAATGCCTACCGCATCGCGGGCCTCGTTCCCGGTTCGCTGTCGCTGATCCTCGCCGACCTCCTGCCGTGGTCGCAGGTGTTCTGGATCACGGCCGCCTTCATGCTGCCCGGTATGGTCATGATTCTCCTGGTCAGCGAACCGGCGGCCGCGCACGCCGCGCCGCGTACCCTGCGCGCCGCCGTCGTCGAACCGTTCAATGAATTCCTGGGCCGCGCCGGCCTGCGCGGCGCGCTCGCCGTGCTCGCCTTCATCTTTCTCTACAAGCTCGGCGATTCCTTGTGCACGGCCTTGGCAACACCCTTCTACCTGGCCATGGGCTTCACCAAGACCGATGTCGGCCTGATCGCCAAGCACGCCGGCCTGTGGCCCGCAGTCATCGGCGCGCTGCTCGGTGGCCTGTGGATGGTGCGGCTCGGGATCAACCGTGCGCTGTGGCTGTTCGGCGCCGTGCAGCTGTCGTCGATACTCGGCTTCGCCTGGCTCGCCTGGCTCGGTCCGCACACGCTGATCGGCGTCGATCAACGGCTGGCGCTCGCCGCGGTGATCGGCTTCGAGGCGCTCGGCGTCGGCCTCGGCACGGCCGCTTTCGTCGCCTTCATCGCGCGCGCCACGCACCCGGCGTATACGGCGACGCAATTCGCCTTGTTCACGAGCCTTGCCGCCGTGCCGCGTACCTTCATCAACGCCTCGGCCGGCTGGCTGATCGAAAATCTCGGCTGGGTTCAGTTCTTCCTGATGTGCACCGTTCTCGCAATCCCCGGCATGTTGCTGCTCTCACGCGTCGCGCCGTGGAATCCCGTGGGCGCAAAAGGAGCGCAAGTTGCCTGAGAACGGCGTCGCCGCAACGCTGATCGCCGCCGCCATCGAATTGTCGGCACGCGTCGAGACGCTGGCCTTCGCGCCGCCGGTCTCGCACATCTACAATCCGCTCACCTATGCCTGGGTGCCGCACGAACTCTACTTGCGCCGCTTTGCGGCCGGGCGCAAGAAATTGATCTTCGTCGGTATGAACCCCGGACCTTTCGGCATGGTGCAGTGTGGCGTTCCCTTCGGCGAGATTGCCGCCGTGCGTGACTGGATGCAAATCGAAGCCGCCATCGCGCAACCGGCGCAGAGCAATCCCAAACGGCCGATCGAGGGCTTCGCCTGCACGCGTTCCGAGGTCAGCGGCCGCCGCCTGTGGGGCTTGTTCCAGCAGCGTTTCGGGAGTGCCGAGGCATTCTTCGCCGAGTACTTCGTCGCCAACTACTGCCCGCTGGCTTTTTTCGATCAGGGCCGCAACCTCACCCCCGACAAGCTGCCGTCAAACGAGGCGGCGCCGCTTTATGCCGCTTGCGACGCGCATCTGCGGCAAGTCGTCGCCGCCCTTGACGCAGAGTGGGTGATCGGCATCGGCGGTTTCGCCGAGGCGCGCGCCGCGCAAGCGCTCGCCGGCAGCCGCGTGCGCATCGGCCGGATTCTGCACCCGAGCCCGGCGAGTCCGGCCGCCAACCGCGGCTGGGCGGAAGCGGCAACAAAGCAGTTGCGCGACCTGGGTATTTGGACCTAGGGAATAGCGCGCGGCTTGCGCCGCCTGTCGAGCCACCAGGCGTAGATCGGCAAGAGCAGCGCCGAGCCGGGCAGGAGCAGGAACAGCAAGTAGGGCGAAACGCGCGAGAGCATGCGCAGTTGCTTTAGCAGCTCCGCCTTTTCGTGCGCCGTCCACGTACCGCCGTTGCGGTGTTTCATCATCAGCGGCATGAGGCCGCGCAGGCTCACGACATCGGCAACGAATCCGCGCGCCTGCTTCTTCTGCGAAGCCAGCATGCGCGAGATCAAGGTGGACCTGGGCTCGGACTTTACTTCGTCGCTCATGTATGGCCGCGTAGCGCGACGAGCTTCTTGCTGAATGTCTGCCAGATTCGCCAGGCGAGAAAACCGCGTTTGGCCAAGCCCCAAATCCCCTTGCCCCTGATGAAGAACAGCCCCGCCGTCGCCAGCACGGCGATGCTTGGGTGCTTCTTGACGTAATCGACCGCCGAATGCACGCGCGCGAGCAGGCGATCGGTCTTGTACAGGGCGGCGTACACCGGCTGCGCATCGCTGCGCAATGCCGCGCGCTGCGCGGCGATGCGTTCGAGCAGGCGGCCACGCCGCAAATGCAGCTCATTCAGGCCGGGATTCATGGCCAAAAGCCGCTTTCAATTGGCGCAGGTCTTCCTGTAGTTCGGCGATGCTCGCGGCAAAAACACCCTCGGAGCGCTGCGTTTCGCGCGTTACGCGAGAATAGAAGAACCAGGCGAGGACGAGAAACAATGCGCAGCTCGCGCCGAGCACCAGCAAGCGGTTATCCCAGAACAGCGCGGTCAGAAAAGCGACCGCGAGCAGCACACCGACACCGCAACAGAACAGCATCGCCTGTGCCATGACGAAGAGATAAACGGCGCGACGCTTCTCTTCTTCGATTTCGTTGCCGAGAAGTTCAAGCCGCGTCCTGCCGCCAGCGAGCAAGGTCGCGGCAATATTCTTCAAGGCGGCGAACAGGCCGCCGCCCTCGTCGCTATCGCTCATGCCGCAGGCCGAGCCTAGCGGCGACCGATGATGATGCCGAGCAGTACGCCGATTCCGGCGGCGATGCCGACAGCCTGCCACGGATTTTCGTTGACGAAGTCGTCGGTGGCGCGCGCCGCCGCTTTGGTCTTGTCAACCAGCACCGCTTCGGCATCGTCGATGCGCACGCGGGCATCGCGCAGACGCTCGCCGATGCGCTCGCGCAGGTCGGCCATTTTCTCACCGGCGATGCCGGCGGTTGCGCGCAGGATTTCCTCGGCATCGGCCACGACGACTTTCATGTCGGCGATGAGTTTCTCTTTGCTGTTGTTGGACATTTCGATGGTTTCAGACATAGCAGATCTCGCAGTTTGAGTTTAGAAGCAGTAACAAATGGTCAGGTGCTAGAAAAAACACGAGCCACCGTCCCCAGATTATCCAATTTGCCGGCAGATATCAATGCACGAATTCAACATGCATAGCGATTGCCGTTTGCAAGCGCGGCGCGCGCGGGAGCGCACGCACGGGTGGATACTCGCACAAACACGCTTGTACTGTCACCCCGCGCGGCGTTGCCGCGCGCTTGCGTGACCGCCCGTCGAAGGAAAACACACCCTAGTTGAAGTCAACGACATATTGTCCGTCGCGCATGAGCGCCAGGGGCGTCCCGTCATCCAGAATGAGATCGACGCTTCTGGCCACAACGTCGGGCTGGGTTTCCGGAAGGTACACGCGATCGATGTGAATCACCGCATCGGGGCTCGAGAAATCGGCCGGACCGACCTGCCCGCCGAAGTGTTCGCTGCGGCCGAAAGCGATATGCAGCCCGAGTTTTTCGTCGAGAAGAATTTCGCCGACCGGCTTGACGCCAAACTGCGCCAGAACGCCGAGGCCGAGTTCGGCGACATTGCCGTAGGCCGGTTCGCACCGCAGATGTTCGGCTTCGGCGCGCGACGCGGGCCCTGCACTTAACACTTCGACCGCCCGGTTGTTGGCGATTCGATAGCGCACCACTTCCGCGCCGAACTGCACCGGCAGCTCGCCAGCGCTGCGGCTCGGCTCGCTCTCGCCCTCGAATGGCACTATGTAGGCCTCGCCCGACGGCAGATTGCCGGCCATCCCCCGGTTCGGCAACAGGCCGCCCGAGGCGTGCGCGCGGCGAAAGCGCAGGTCGAGAAAAAGCGAGGCTTCGCCGCCCGGATAGGCGAAATGCAGTGCGGCGCCGGTCGCCTGGTCCAGGCGCGCTTTCAGATAGGCAACACGGCGATTGACCTCGGTGTAGTCGAGGCGCAGGGCCGGAATCATGCCGGCGCAAAAACCACCCATCGTGGCCGCGCGAAAGCCGTATTGCTTCGCCGCCATCTTCAAGGGCGCGGTGGCCGAGAACTCGGTCGGCGCGAGCAGCAGCGCGTGCGTCGCGAACACTTCGGCAAAGGAAAGAGCGGCTGCCGGGTCGAGTTCTTCGGCGCACTGCGGCATTTCGCCGCCGGCGTAAATCCAGCAGCGTTCCGGCAGTTCGCCATTGTTGCTGCGGGCGTTGCGAAAGAACACCATCACCGGGCTCAGGGCAAGTTCGGCGCAGTGCGCCTGAAGCTCGTCCAGCCAGTCGGCCGCAATGCGCCGCCGGGCGGCCCAATCGCCATTGTCGGGAAGCCGGGCATCGGGCAGATCGACCAGGATGGCGAGCGACCGGTCCTGACCGATGGGATCGAACACCCGCCGGATCAGCGCGACCAGTTCGTCGCCGCTCAGTCGTTCAGCCATAGATGGCCACCTGGCGCGGACCGCCGGCCCGGGCGTGGCCGCGATACATGCCTTCGGTATTGAACGGCAGGCAGATATTGCCCAGGCGGTCGACGGCGATGAGTCCGCCGCGCCCGGCTATCATCGGCAGTTTTTCCATGACCACGATTTGGCACGCCCGCTCCAGAGTCCGGGCGCCGTATTCGATTAGAGCGCTGACGTCGTAGGCGCAAAGGAGGCGCATGAACATTTCCCCGGAGCCGGTACAGGACACGGCCACGGTGCGGTTATTGGCGTAGCAGCCGGCGCCGATCAGCGAGCTGTCGCCGACCCGCCCGACCCGCTTGTTGGTCACGCCGCCGGTTGAGGTCGCCGCAGCGAGATTGCCCTGGGCATCGAGGGCCACCGCGCCGACGGTGCCCATCTTCGTTCCCGGATCGAGCGGCGCCGCTTCCCGCATCAGGCTTTGCGCGTCATGGTCGAGCAGGTGCTGCGCATGGCTCTTCTGCGCGAGCTTCCACTGGTCATAACGCGCCTGGGTAAAGTAGTAATCCGGAGTGACGGCCTCCAGCCCCGCATCGATAGCAAATTGTTCCGCCCCCGCGCCGACCAGGAGAACGTGGCGCCCGTCTTCCATGACCGCGCGCGCGGCCTGGATCGGATTGCGTATCGATTTGACGCAGGCCACCGCCCCGGCCGCCAGCGAGCTGCCGTCCATGATTGCCGCATCGAGTTCGTGGGTGCCCGCCTGGGTGAATACCGCGCCTTTTCCGGCATTGAAGAGCGGACATTCCTCGAGGCGAACGACCGCCTCGGTCACCGCGTCGAGCGCGCTGCCGCCCTTTTCCAGAATGCCCTGGCCGCCTGCGAGCACCTGCTCGAGTGCGTCCAGATACTCTCTTTCCTGCGCCGCGCCGAGCGCCGAACGGGTGATCGTACCGGCGCCGCCGTGAATGGCAATGACCGACTTCATGGGTTTCAATCCCCCTCTTGGTGCAGCCAGGGCAGGACAAACTCGGTCATCGCGGCGGCCGACTCGACCGAGTTCCTGGCACAGCGAGCGACGGCGACGCACAGCGCTTCGATCACGGCGTGCGCCGTCGAGTCCGATGTCGCATTGAAGCGGCTGGCCGACTGGACGTAGAGCGTGATGTCGCCGAGGGCGGCCAGCGGCGAAGTCGGCGAATCGGTCAGAATGATGACGTGGGCGCCGCGTTCGCGGGCCTTGCGTGCGACGATGATGGCGTCCTTCACGTAGCGCGGGAATGAGATGACGATTACCACGTCTTGTTTCTGCAGTTTGAACAGCGCCCGCGCGCAATGCGAAGAACCGCCGATATCCGCGAGTGACTGCGCATGGTTGCAATACATTTCGAGGCCATGCGCGAGCATTCCTGCGAGGTAGCCGCTGTTGCCGAAACCCGCGACGAGCAATCGTTTGGCGTCGAGGATGGCGCGCACGATCTGATCGCAGATCGCCGGCGGCAGGCTTGCGCGTATTCTTTCGAGGTTATTCTGGTTGTCCAGCAATGCCGCAGCCATGATCTCGGCTGCCGATGAACTGCGGGTGAGTGCCTTGCGCAGTTTTTCAACCGGCGCGAGCGCGCTCTCGTAGCCGCGCACAAGTTCGGCGCGGAACGCCTGAAACCCCGAGAACCCGAGGGTATGCGCGAAACGATTGACGGTGGCGATCGAGACGCCGGTCGCCTCGGCCAATTCGTCTATGGTCATCGTCGCAGCGCGAAACGAGTGCGCCAGCACGTAGTCGGCCATGCGCCGGTGCGCCGGAGTGAGGCTGGGGACGGCCCGGGCAACGATGTCCTTGATGGTTACCGTGGCTTGCTGCTGGAGTGAAACTTGCGGCACTTGAATCCACCCTGAAATTGAGGTCTTTGGAACAATAATTACACGAAACGCGGTGGCAGGAAAAATTATTTACACCGTGTCCGGCCCGGATTAATCGCACAAGAACATGATTTCACGGGATAAAGAATTTCTTTCCCGACACCGCGGCCGAAGTTCGATATTGACACGACGACCGAAGGTGGGAATACTTTTGCGTCTTTGAGGGGATCGTCGTTCCTGATTGGCTTGGCTGGCTCGCGCTTCGCCCGGACACGACCGTTTCGAGGGTTTAACAATACATTTCCATCTTCCGGTGGACATTCAAGGGGGCTCTATGATGATCGTACGCAAGACCGTGGCATGTCTCGCACTGCTGCTGTGCACTGCTGTTCCCGCTTCCGTGGCGCAAGCCGCGGCGGCTTATCACGTCGGCATCATCACCGGCACGGTCAACCAGGGCGAGGACGAAGTCCGCGGCGCCGAGGCGATGATCAAGGAGTACGGCGACGTCAAGAACGGCGGCATGATCCAGCACCTGACCTATCCGAACAATTTCGCCGCTGAACAGGAAACGACGATTTCGCAAATCGTCTCGCTGGCCAACGATCCGCTGATGAAGGCCATCGTCATGAACCAAGCGGTTCCCGGCGCAACCGAAGGCTTCCGCCGCGTGCGCGAAATGCGGCCCGAAATCCTGCTGCTCGGCGGGGTGCCGCAGGAAGATCCGCTGGTCATCGGCAAGGTCGCCGACCTGATCATGCGCAACGACTTCATCTCGGCCGGCTATCGCGTCATCTGGGCCGCCAAGCAGCTCGGCGCCAAGACCTTCGTGCACATCTCCTTCCCGCGGCACATGAGCGTCGAGACGCTGGCGCGCCGCCGCATGGTCTTCGAACAGGCGTGCAACGATCTCGGCGTCAAGTTCGTTTTCGAGACGGCGCCCGATCCGCTTTCCGACGTCGGCGTCGTCGGCGCGCAGCAGTTCATGCTCGAAAACGTTCCGAAGTGGATCAAGAAGTACGGCAAGGACACCAGCTTCTACGCCACCAACGACGCGCACACCGAACCGCTGATCCGCCAGGTCGTCGAATTCGGCGGCACCTTCGTTGAAGCCAGCCTGCCCTCGCCGCTGCTCGGTTATCCGGGCGCGCTCGGCATCGACCTCAAGGCCGAACAGGGCGATTTCCCGGCGATCATGAAGAAGGTCGAGGCGGCGGTCGTCGCCAAGGGCGGCGCGGGACGCCTCGGCACCTGGTCGTATTCCTTCCCCTACAGCGCCACGGTCGGCCTGACCCAGCACGCGATCAACGTCATCGACGGCAAATCGAAGATGACCAACATGAAGGACATCTTCACGGCCTTCAGCAAGTACACGCCGGGCGCGAAGTGGGGCGGCTCGTATTACGTCGATGGTTCGACCGGCGTCAAGCTCAACAATTTCGTTCTGCTGCTCCAGGATACGTACATCTTCGGCAAGGGCTACATCCACTCCGCTGATGTCGATGTGCCCGAGAAGTATCTGAAGATCTCTTCCGGTCTGAAGAAGAAATAGCAAGCGAAGGCCGCACCCCCGATTCGGCGAGAGAGGCGGAACAAGCCCTCTCGCCGCGTTCGTTTTATACCAGCGGAAGGCATTGATGGATTCTGTTGAACCGATTCTGAGTCTGCGCGGCATAGGCAAGGCTTTCTACGGCAACCGCGTGCTGACGGACGTCTCCTTCGACGTTGCGCCGGGCGAAATCATCGGACTCGTCGGCGAGAACGGGGCGGGCAAATCGACACTCATGAAGATCCTTTTCGCCATGCCGGTGATCGGCGAGACCGGCGGCTTCGAAGGGTCGATTGTCTTCAACGGCAAGGAAGTCAAGTTCAGGAATTCGTTCGATGCGCTGGACGTCGGCATCGGCATGGTGCATCAGGAATTCTCGCTGATCCCCGGCTTCACCACGACCGAGAACATTCTTCTCAACCGCGAGTCGCTGCACGGCTCGGCGCTGATCGACATCTTCGGGCCGCGCATCAGCACTCTCGATCGCCTGACGATGGAAAGCCGCGCGCAGAAAGCCATCGCCAAGCTCGGCGTGACGCTCGACCCGAAGATGCTGATCCGGGAAATGCCTGTCGGCCACAAGCAATTTACCGAGATCGCCCGCGAACTGTGCCGCGAGAACGTCAAGCTGATCGTCCTCGACGAGCCGACCGCGGTACTCACCGAAAGCGAAGCCGAAGTGCTGCTCGCGACGCTGCGCCTGCTGGCCGCCGAAGGCATCGCGATCATTTTCATCTCGCACCGGCTGCGCGAGATCGTCGAGCTTTGCGACCGGGTCGTGGTGCTCAGGGACGGCCGCAAGATCGAGGACTTTCCGGCCAAGGGCACGTCGATAAAGGAAATCGCTTCGCTGATGGTCGGCCGGTCGATGGAAGCGCAAGCCCAGATCGACGCGGCTTCCGAGGCGCGCCTCAGGCAAGACGGCGCGCAGCAGGCGGAGACCATTCTGGCGATCGAGAACCTGTGGGTCGACATGCCGGGCGAGACCGTGCGCAATGTGAGTCTCCAGGTCAAGCAGGGCGAGATTCTCGGCATCGGGGGACTGGCCGGCCAGGGCAAGCTCGGCATTCCCAACGGCATCATGGGACTCGCGCCGGCCGGCGGATCGGTGACGCTGCGCGGCAAGCCGGTCGCGCTCAACGCGCCGCGCGCCGTGCTCGAACGCAACATGGCTTTCGTTTCCGAGGACAGGCGCGGCGTCGGCCTGCTGCTCGACGAAGGCATCGACTGGAATATCGCCTTTACCGCGATGCAGGTGCAGGACAAGTTCCTCAAGCCGCTCCTCGGCGGATTGCTACAGTGGCGCTCTGACGCGGCGATGGCGGACCTCGCTGCCGAGTACATCAAGCTGCTCGAAATCAAGTGCACCGGTCCCGGCCAGCGCGCCGGCAACCTGTCCGGCGGCAATCAGCAGAAGGTCTGCCTGGCCAAGGCCTTCGCCTTGAGCCCGGACGTGCTTTTTGTTTCCGAACCGACGCGCGGCATCGACATCGGCGCCAAGCACCTGGTGCTCGATACGCTCAAGAAGCACAACCGCGAGTACGGCACGACGATCATCATGGTCTCGAGCGAACTCGAGGAACTGCGTTCGGTGTGCGATCGCATCGCCATCGTCTATGAAGGACGCATCGAGGGAATCCTGCCGCACACCGCTCGCGTCGAGGAATTCGGGATCCTGATGGCCGGCGCCGACCGCGACGAGCCACCGCTCTCGCTTGCCGAAGGGAGCGAACAATGACGCACATCAAACGCCTCGCCGCGGATTTCGGCTTGCCGCGCATCATCATCACGCTTTACCTGCTCGCCCTTTTCCTGGCGGCGCCATTCGTCGGCGTCGATCTTCCGGCATCGATCTCCGACACCATGATCCGGATCGGCATGAACGGGATCATGGTGCTGGCTCTGGTGCCGATGATTCAGTCCGGTTGCGGTCTCAACTTCGGCCTTTCGCTCGGCGTCATCGCCGGTCTGCTCGGCGCGACCATCAGCATCGAGGCCGGACTCATCGGCGCCTGGGGTTTCATCGTCGCCATTTTCATTTCGCAGGGTTTTGGCGCCGTCTTCGGCTACGGCTACGGCAAGCTCTTGAATCGCGTCAAGGGCGGCGAAATGATGATCGCCACCTATGTCGGCTTTTCCTCGGTGATGATCATGTCGATCGCCTGGCTGATTCTGCCGTTCAAGAGTCCGACGATGATCTGGGGCTACGGCGGCACCGGCCTGCGCACGACGATCTCGGTCGAAGGCTTCTGGCGCCACATCCTCGACGACTTCCTGGTCATCCAGATCGGCGACAACTTCAAGTTCCCGACCGGCGCGGTGCTGGTCTTCATCCTGATGTCGCTCCTGATCTGGGTCTTCTTCCACCTCAAGACCGGGACCGCGATCACCGCGGTCGGATCGAACCCGACCTACGCGCGCGCCTCGGGAATCAACATCGACCGCATGCGCATCGTCAGCGTGATGATGTCGACGATGCTCGGCGCACTCGGCATTCTCATCTTCGAGCAGAGTTTCGGCTTCATCCAGCTCTATGAAGGCCCGCTCTACATGGCTTTCCCGGCGGTCGCGGCGATCCTGATCGGCGGCGCCGGCGTGAACAAGGCGACGCTGACCAATGTCTTCATCGGCGCCGCGCTCTATCAGGGCATCCTGACGATGACCCCGTCGATCTTCAACGCCGTGCTCAAGGTCGATATGTCGGACGTCATCCGCATCATCGTTTCGAACGGCATGATCCTCTACGCCCTGACGCGCAAGTCCAAGGTGGCCAAATGATTTCCAAACTGCGGCTGTTCCTCATCGAAAACGCGGTTGTCATTCTCTTTGTGTTGCTCATCGCTTTCGCGATTCCAGTCTCGGGGTTGCCGGCGAGCTTTCTGCTCCAGGAAATCCTCACCCGCCTCGGGCGCAACACCTTTTTGGTCATCGCCCTGCTGCTGCCGATCATGGCCGGCATGGGACTCAACTTCGGCATGGTCCTCGGCGCTATGGCCGGGCAGATCGGGCTGATCTTCATTACCGACTGGGGCGTCGTCGGATTGCCCGGACTGCTCCTGGCGATGATCATTTCGCTGCCGATTTCGGTTTTTCTCGGCTGGCTGTGCGGCTCGATAATGAACCTCGCCAAGGGCCGCGAGATGGTCACCGGCTTCATCCTGGCCTTCTTCATGAACGGCCTGTACATGATGGTCGTGCTCTACGCGATGGGCAGCATCATTCCCGTCTTCAACCCCGAAATGCTGCTCTCGCGCGGCTATGGCATCCGCAACGTCGTCGGTCTCGACGGCGTGCGCCAGTGCCTCGACAATCTGATTCCGCTGAAGATCGCCGGCCTCAACATTCCGGTGTTCAGCTTCCTGATCATCGCCGCGGTGAGCTGGTTCATCGTCTGGTTCCGCAAGACCAAGCTCGGCCAGGACATGCGCGCGGCCGGGCAGGACCGGGCCGTTTCGGGCGCGGCCGGCATTCCGGTCGAGCAGACACGCATCGTGGCGATCATCATCTCGACGGTGCTCGCCGGCATCGGCCAGATCATCTTCTTGCAAAATCTCGGAACGATCAATACGACGAGTTCGCACGAACAGATCGGCATGTTCTCGATCGCCGCCCTGCTGATCGGCGGCGCCTCGGTGACAAAAGCCTCGATCCCGAATGTCATCGTCGGGGTGATCCTCTTCCACCTGCTCTTCCTGGTCTCGCCGATGGCCGGCAAGAACCTCATCGGCTCGGGCATGCTCGGCGAGTACTTCCGGCAATTCGTCAGCTACGGCGTCATCGCCCTGGCGCTGGTACTCTACGAATGGAAGCGCGCGGCCCAGGAACACGCCTCGCGCGCCACGCTGCGGGGTGGCGCGCCCGCAGACGGCAAGGAAGCGGCCGCATGAGTTCGCGCAGCCTGATCCAGCGCAGCGCGCTGCTCTTCGCCCTGCTCGTGCTCTCGGCCTGGCTCTTTTACATCGGCAAGGCACACACGCTGCTGATCGACACCAACGCAGTCACCCTGGACGGCCGCGAATTCAAGTCGGCCGAAGCGATCACCGTCAGCGTCGACGGCAAGACGCCAGAAGACATGGGGCGCGCCGAGCGCATCCTGGTGTCGGTATCGGGGCAGCAACACCGCATCGTGATCGAGGTGGTCTCGGGCGGCGCAAGGAAGGTCGAGAAGCGCTTCGCCGTGCCGACCTTCATGGATTCGGCGCTGGTTTCGATCCCGGCCATACTCGGCGACGCCGCGCCGGAACACTGGGTGACCAAATTCACCGCGGCCGATCGCGAGGACACCCCCGCCGAACAGATGCAGCATGAGGGCGACGCCGCGCTGCCAACGCCGCCGGACGCTAAGTCTTTGCCGTCGAAACCTTGAGTTTTTTGCGCTTAACCGCTGCTTGCGCCGCAGGCAGTTTGGGCGCGCCCGGCGCATAGTCATAATCGACGGACAGCGGGGCGTGGTCGGAAAAGCGCTGTGTCTTGTAGATCGTGACCGCGCGCGCCGTTGCGGCCAGCTCCGGGGTCGCCAGCTGGTAATCGAGCCGCCAGCCGACGTTCTTGGCCCAGGCCTGGCCGCGATTGCTCCACCAGGTATAGCAATCGTCAGTCGTCGCCGGATGCAGCCGGCGATAGACGTCGAACCAGCCGCCTTCGGTGAGCACGCGGCTCACCCAGGCACGCTCCTCGGGCAGGAAGCCGGAATTCTTGCGGTTGCCTTTCCAGTTTTTGAGGTCGATTTCCTGGTGCGCGATATTCCAGTCGCCGCAGATCACCACGTCGCGCCCGAGTTGCGCGAGTTCGACGAGCTGCGGATAGAAGGTGTCCATGAACCGGAACTTCGCGGCCTGGCGCTCGGGCGAACTCGAACCAGACGGCAGGTACAGGGAAATCACCGACAGGCGGCCGAAATCGGCGCGCAAATAGCGGCCTTCGGCGTCAAACTCCGCGTTGCCGGTGCCTTCGATCACGGCGTCGGGCTCGTGCCGGCACCATAAGCCGACGCCGCTGTAGCCCTTCTTTTCGGCGTAGTGGTAATAGGCATGCAGGCCAGCCGGCGCTTTCATGTCCTCGGACAGGTCAGCCTGCTGTGCCTTCAGTTCCTGCAGACAGACGACATCCGGGTTCTGCGCGGCGACCCAGGGGGAAACGCCCTTGCGCCATGCCGAACGAATGCCGTTGAGATTTAGCGTAATGATGCGTAACATAGGTGTTTCGACCAGATTGGCTTTGCCGGTTTATAAAAATAGTCGTATGGACTTTCGTCAGGAATTCATCGAGTTCGCCCTGCAACAAAACGTCCTGCGCTTTGGTGAATTTAAAACCAAGGCCGGGCGTTTGTCGCCGTATTTCTTTAACGCCGGTTTGTTCAACGACGGATCGGCTCTTGATCGCCTGTCGCGATTCTACGCCAAGGCAATTCTCGAAAGCGGCATTGCCTTCGACGCGTTGTTCGGGCCGGCCTACAAGGGCATCCCGCTGGTTGCCGTGAGCGCGCTGGCGCTGGCCCAGGCCGGGCGCAACGTCCCTTACTCGTTCAATCGCAAGGAGGCAAAGGACCACGGCGAGGGCGGCAACATCATCGGTTCGCCGCTGGCGGGCCGTGTCCTGATCATTGACGATGTCATTTCTGCAGGCACCTCGGTGCGCGAATCGGTCGAGATCATTCGCGCCGCCGGCGCGACGCCCTGCGGCGTGGTCATCGCGCTCGACCGCATGGAGCGCGGTAGCGGCGAGCTGTCGGCGGTACAGGAAGTCGAGCGAGACTACGGCATTCCGGTGATCGCAGCGGCGACACTCGACGATTTGATGATCTTCATCAGCGAAAGCCCCAACGTCAAGAAATACGAAGCGGCCGTAGCGCGCTATCGGCTGGAGTATGGCGTTGCCGCGGGCGCTTAGCGCTGCGGCACTGGCGCTCTGGCTCGCGCCGGCGCTGCTGTCGCTGCCAGGACTCAGCGGCTCGGCATTCGCCGCCGGCTCGCTCTTTTGCTGCAACGACCCGAACGGCAAACAGGTGTGCAGCGATATTCTGCCGCAGGAGTGTCTGGGGCGGGCGTATCGCGAAATTGGTGAATCGGGGCGGACGCTGCGCACGGTCGAAGCGCCGTTGTCCGCCGAACAGAGGGCCCAGCGCGCCGCTGCCGAAGCGCAGCGCAAGGCGGAAGAAACAGCCCTACGAGAACAACAGCGCAAGGATCAGGCGCTGCTCAATACCTACAGCAGCGAGAACGACATCGAATTGATGCGCACGCGCGCCATCGAAGAGGTGAAAAAATCGATCAAGACCGCCCAGACCACCATCGTCGAAATTCGCGCCCGGCGCAAGAGTTTCGAAAACGAAGCCGAGTTCTACAAGAACAGAACACTGCCGCCGGACATTCAGAAGGGCTTGCGCGACGCCGACTACGAGATCACGGCGCAGGAACGTGTAATCGAGTCCAGGGAAAAGGATCTCGAAGCAATCAAGATCAAGTACGACGAGGATCGCCGGCGCTATCGCGACATCTCGCGGCGCACCGTTGTGCGCTAAAGCCCCGGCAGTGGGCGTTACGGTTCTTCCCGGCGTCAAACCGCAAGCATTTATTGCGCGAGTTTCCGGCGCAGCAGTTCGTTGAGTTGCTGCGGGTTGGCCTTTCCCTTGGTCGCCTTCATCGCCTGGCCGATCAGCGCATTGAAGGCTTTTTCCTTGCCGGCCTTGAATTCGGCGACCATCGCCGCGTTGGCCGCCAGCACCGCGTCGATCAAAGGCTCGATGGCCGCGCTGTCGGTAATCTGCCGCAGACCTTGGTGCGCGATGATTTCGTCGGCCGATTCCCCAGCCTTGTTCCACAAGGCGTCGAACACCTTCTTGGCGATGTTGTTCGAAACCGTCTGATCGGCGATGCGTGCGACGAGGCCGCCGAGCTGCGTCGCCGACACCGGCGCCGCGCTGATTTCGCGGTCTTCCCTGTTCAGGCGCGCCGCCAGGTCGACCGACACCCAATTAGCGCAAAGCTTGGCGAAGGCTGCGCGGGCGGCGGCTGACGCGCTTGCTGCCTGGCCCGCGGCGACCGCCGCTTCGTAGTAATTGGCGACTTCGTAGGACGCGGTCAGCGCCGCCGCATCGTAAGCGGAAAGCCCGTACTCGGCGATAAGGCGATCGCGCCGGGCGACGGGCAGTTCGGGCAAGGCCGCCCGCGCGCGCTCGACCCATTCGCGGCTGATGATCAGCGGCAGCAGGTCCGGATCAGGGAAATAGCGGTAATCGTGCGCGTCTTCCTTGGAGCGCATGGCGCGCGTCTCGCCCGCTGTGCCGGCCTGCGGATCAAAAAGGACGGTCGCCTGCGCGATGGCCCGGCCGTCCTCGATTTCGGCGATCTGCCACTGCACTTCGAAGTCGATGGCCTGCTGCATGAAGCGGAAGGAATTGAGGTTCTTGATTTCCCGGCGGGTGCCGAGTTCCTTTTGCCCGAGCGGGCGCACCGAGACGTTGGCGTCGCAGCGGAAAGAACCTTCCTGCATATTGCCATCGCAGATGCCGATCCAGCGCACCAGCGCGTGCAGGGCCTTGGCATAGGCGATCGCCTCTGCGGCGGAGCGCATATCGGGCTCGCTGACGATCTCGAGCAAGGGTGTTCCGGCGCGATTGAGGTCGATCCCCGACTTGCCCTGAAAATCCTCGTGCAGCGACTTGCCGGCGTCTTCCTCGAGGTGGGCGCGCGTCAGCCGGATGGTTTTTTCGCTCAAGCTCTCGCCCTGGCCGAGCTGAATGGTCACGCTGCCGCCGACGACGACCGGCAGTTCGTACTGGCTGATCTGATAGCCCTTGGGCAGGTCGGGATAGAAGTAATTCTTGCGCGCGAATACGGACTTCGCGGCGATTTCGCCATCGACCGCCAGGCCGAAGCGGATCGCGCATTCGACCGCGCCCCGGTTGAGCACGGGCAGGACGCCGGGCAGCGCGATATCGACGGCGTTGGCCTGAACATTGGGCGGCGCGCCGAACGCCGTCGAGCTGCCGGAAAAAATCTTCGATCGCGTCAGGAGCTGCGCGTGCGTCTCGATGCCGATCACCACTTCCCATTGTTTCATCGCACTCACTCGTCAAGAACAGCGGCCGGTCCGGGTATCGACCAGGATCGGCCACAGATAACTGAAGGCATCGCCGGCGCATTGCGCCTGACAGTTATTGAAGGCCACCGTGACGCCTTTCTCCTGTTCCCACATGCGCACAACACAGGCGCTGGCAGCGTCGGAGAGAACGACGTTCGGCAGTCGCGCGGTCTGCTGAAAGTTCTTTAACTCAAAGCGGCAAAGCCCCTGCTTCGGAATATTCACTTCGGCGAGGAAACGCTTGACCTCGGCGTTCTTTACCAGCAAATCCATGCTGCCGCGCCCGCCGGCGACGTCGCGGAAATTGCACTTGGCATGCATGTCGAGCGCCTTGTCGGGCATCGGCTTGAGGTTGCGGCCGAGCAGATGCTTGAGCGGCTGCGATGTCATCACTGGCTTCGGCGGCGCCGGGCTTGGTGCCGGCGCTTCAATCACGACCGGCGCCGGCGCCGGGGCGGGGGCGGGCTCCGGCACCGGCGTCGCGCACGCGCCAAGCAGCAACACCAGCGCGGCGCGGCGAAAGCGCTTCACTAAAGATCTCACGCGAAACCAGCCGGGCAGCGCAGATGCCAGTCGCTGGCCTGCTGGTAACGGTGCGCGGCGTTGAGCAGGCGCGCTTCGGCGAAATAATCGCCGATCAGTTGCAGGCCGACCGGCAGGTCCGCAGCGAAACCGCTGGGAATGGACATGCCCGGCAGTCCGGCCAGGTTGACGGCGATCGTATAGATGTCCGAAAGGTACATCTGCACCGGATCGGATACCTTTTCGCCGATCCTGAAGGCGCTGCTCGGGCTCGTCGGTCCCATGATCACGTCGCACTGTTTGAAAGCGGCGATGAAATCGTTGGCGATCAGGCGGCGAATGCGCTGCGCCTGCAGGTAATAGGCGTCGTAATAGCCGTGCGAGAGCACATAGGTGCCGATCAGGATGCGCCGTTTCACCTCGGCGCCGAAACCCTGGGCGCGGCTCTTGGCGTACATGTCGTTGAGGTCGGCGTACTGCGGCGCACGGTAACCGTAGCGCACGCCGTCAAAGCGCGACAGGTTGGAACTCGCCTCGGCCGACGCAATGACGTAGTAGGCTGGCACCGAAAGATGCATGTTCGGCAAGCTGATATCGACGGTCTGTGCCCCGAGCTTGCGGTATTCCTCGATCGCCGTTTCGACGAGGCGCATCACCTCGGCGCTGCAGCCGGACTTTTCCGCGCTGCCGAAGAACTCTTTCGGCAGGCCGATCTTCAGGCCGGCGAGCGGCTTCGCGCCGGCCGCGGCCGACAATTCGCGGCCGTAGTCTTCGGCGTCGCGCTCAAGACTCGTCGAATCGCGCGCGTCGAAACCGGCCATGGTGTTGAGCAGCAGCGCGCAATCCTCGGCCGAGTGCGCCATCGGGCCGCCCTGATCGAGCGAACTGGCGTAGGCGATCATGCCGTAACGCGACACGACGCCGTAAGTCGGCTTGATGCCGGTCAGATTGCACAGCGCCGCCGGTTGCCGGATCGACCCGCCGGTATCGGTGCCGGTGGCCGCCGGCGCCAGGCGGGCAGCCACCGCGGCGGCCGATCCGCCGGAAGAGCCGCCCGGAACGCGGCTCGTATCCCAGGGGTTTCTGACCGCACCGAAGTGCGAGGTCTCGCTTGACGAACCCATGGCGAACTCGTCCATATTCGTCTTGCCGACGATGACCGCGCCCGCGCCATTGCAGCGTTCGATGACACCGGCATCGTAGGGGCTGACGAAATTGGCGAGCATCCTGGAGGCGCAGGTGGTCAGCCAGCCCTTGCTGCAGAAAATGTCCTTCTGCGCGAGCGGAATGCCGCACAGCGGCCCGCCGGCACCGGCGGCGCGCTGCGCGTCGGCCGTGCCGGCCTGGGCCAGGCTCTGTTCGGGGTCAACGGTAATGAAGGCGTTGAGCGCCGGGTTGTGGCGGGCGATGCGCTCGAGGTAGAGCCGGGTCAGTTCGACGCTCGAAATCTCCCGGGCGGCGAGGGCCCGTGACAGGGCGGTCAGGCTGCGCTCGATCATTCGATCACCTTCGGCACGAGATAGAGACCGGCTTCGGT
This sequence comes from uncultured beta proteobacterium, assembly GCA_903886975.1. Taxonomy (GTDB): domain Bacteria; phylum Pseudomonadota; class Gammaproteobacteria; order Burkholderiales; family Rhodocyclaceae; genus Propionivibrio. Next base: position 216 of record CAISOB010000082.1, on the reverse strand, counting down.
TTCCGGCGCGACGGCCTGAAAAGCCGCGCGCTGATCGGTCTCGGTGACCCGGTCGACGCGCAGGCGCTGGGCGAGATCCTGGGCGTGCGCCATCGGCTCGACGCCGGTGGTGTCGACGGCCTGCATCTGTTCGATCAGGGCAAATATTCCATTTAACTGGACGAGGGTGCTTTGCGCCTCGGCGTCGCTGACGTCGAGGCGGGCCAGGTGGGCGAT
>CAISOB010000081.1 GCA_903886975.1 uncultured beta proteobacterium | reverse complement strand
TGACACAAATCAGCTCAACCGACTCTCCTCCTGCCGCCGCTCCGCAGGGCGACGAACAGCATCGCGTCGCCCGGTCGGACCTCGAAGGCGGTGTCGGCTGGATGGTGCTGGGCGGTGCCATCCTGATCGCGTCCGTGCGCAGGGACAGGCTTGAAGAACAACATATCAATCCGTACACGATACCCGGCTGCTGGGTATCGTCGTGCTGAGCAGCCATTCGTGATTCTTTCGTCAGCCACGACCGCTAACCTACTTGTTGCGGACGGATATGACGCCGGCCATCAACATTCTCTCGGGCCGGCCAAGAGACGACGGTGCCGGCACCGGGAACGGCAGCTACCTGAGTGGAGCAGTCTTCTGAATGACAGCTTCGTGGAGACGGCGACCGGCAGCTGCTGGCCGAACTCGGACGACAGTCAAGAACGATGTATTTATGCCATAACAATACCGCGCTGCGCAACGGAAATTAACGATGAAATGCGGACGCCCCTATTCTTTGCCATTAACGCAAAGCGTCCACAGCCCGCCAGAGCAGGCCGCCAAGCAAGGCGGCGGCGAGCACCACGCTGGCCACCCCGGCGATCCAGAAGCCGGCGACACCGAGCGGCGCGGCGATGCCGAAAGCGAGCCACCAGCCGCCGAGCAGGCCGACCAGCCAGAAGCAGACGATGTGCACGAGCATCGGAACAAGAGTGATCTGATAGCCGCGCAAGGCATAGGCGGCAACCGTCTGCAGCGCATCGAAGACCTGGTAGATGGCCACGTACGCGATCAGCGAAAGCGCCACCGCACGCACCGCCGGGTCGCTTGTATACGCCGCAATGACGGCCTGCGCCGTCAGCCACAGCAGCGCGCCGAGGACGACGGCTAGCGCGCCGGCGAGCAGTAGGCCGGCGCCTGCGGCAGCGCGGGCACGGCGCCAGTCGTGCGCGCCGGCCGCCTGCCCGGCATGCGCCAGCGTAGCCATGCCGAGGGCGAGCGGCAGCATGTAGCAAATCGCCGCGAGGTTGGCGACGATGCGGTGGCCGGCGACGACGGTCACGCCGAGCTGGGCGACAAAGAGCGCGATCAGCGTAAACGCGGAAATCTCGACCAGCGTCGAAAATCCCATCGGCAATCCGAGCCACAGCAGCTCGCCCTGCGCCGCGCGGCGCGGCGCCTGCCAGCCATCGAGCAGCCGATACGGCGCGAAGGCCGGGCTGCCCACCATATGTACGGCGCCACAGCCAAGCGCGAACCAGCCGACCAGGACGTTCGAGGCGCCGCAGCCGAGCACCCCGGTCAGATCGCCGACTGCCGGCGCGGCGAAGCGGCCGCTCACCAGCAGCCAGGCGACGACCCCGTGCAGCAGCGTGCTGACCAGGGAAATGATCATTAGCGGCCGCGGCTGCCCGAGCGCGTTGGCAAAGGCGTAGAAGGTTCGATACAGCAGTGCGGCCGGAACTCCCCAGGCGAGCAGCGCCAGATAGGCGCGCACCTTGGTTTCAATCCCCGGGGCGATCGTCGCGAGGCCGAGCAGCGCGTCGGGATGGCGGAGAAAGAGGATGGCAGGCACCGTCAGGAGAGCCGCCAGCCAGAATGCCTGCTGCAGACAGCCGGCGATTTCGCCATCGCGCCCGGCGCCCTTGCGCTGTGCCACGATGGGCGCGACGGCCTGGACAATGCCGGCCAGAGCGACGAGCACCGCGACGTAGATCCCGCTGCCGACCGCAACCGCCGCGAGATCCTCGGTGCCGTAATGCCCGAGCAGCACGGTATCGATCACCACCATGCCCATAGCCGCGAGCTGGGCGATCAGCATCGGCGCGGCGTGGCACAGGATAGCGCGGGACTGGCGGGCGAAAACCCTCGGCGAATCGCTCAAGCGCGAATACTTTAGCGCTGACCCGGCGCGACCAGCCTGATCTTCAGTTCTCCGAAACCGTCAATGCCGCCCTCCAGCACATCGCCGACGACGATCGTCGACACCCCCGACGGGGTGCCGGTGAAGATCAGGTCGCCCGCCGCGAGGCGGACATAGCTCGACAGCTTGGCGATGATTTCGGCGACGCTCCAGATCATTTGCGCAAGATCACCGCTCTGCCGCAATTCGCCGTTGACCTTGAGCCAGATCGCGCCGCCGGCCGGGTGGGCGCCTTCTCCTACCGGCACCAGAGCGCCGATCGGCCCCCCCTGATCGAGCCCCTTGCCCATCTCCCACGGCTGCTTCTTTTCCTTGGCGCGGGCCTGCAGATCGCGGCGCGTCAGGTCAAAACCGATGGCATAGGCGTATACGCAGGAAAGCGCCTGCTCGACCGCGATATTCGCGCCGCCTTTGCCGAGCGCGACGACGAGTTCGACTTCATGCTGCAAATTGCTGGTCATCGGCGGATAGACGATATCGCCGCCGCCGGGAACCAGCGCGTCGGCCGGCTTGCTGAAAAAGAAGGGCTCCTCGCGCGCGTCGACGCCCATTTCAACTGAATGCGCGGCGTAGTTCTGGCCGACACAATAAACACGGCGCACCGGGAACACCGCGTCGCCGCCGGCGACCGGGAGAACGACTTGCACTGCAGGCGGAAAAACGTAGTTCATATTAGCTCCAAAGAAAAGAAACTCAAACCGGATTGTCGATATCGACGAACTCGCACTCGAGACCGAAGCGCTCGGCAAGGTGCGCGGCCAGCGCCTGCACGCCGTAGCGCTCGGTGGCGTGGTGGCCGGCGGCAATGAAAGCGACGCCGGATTCGCGCGCCAGATGCACATTCTGCTCGACGATCTCGCCGGAAAGAAAGACGTCGACGCCCTGCGCCAGCGCCGCTTCGAAAATGCCTTGCCCGCCGCCCGAACACCAGGCGACGCGGCGCACCAGGCGCTCGGGCTCGCCGATAATCTGCGGCTGGCGGCGCAATTCCGCTGCTACGCGGACGCCAAGTTGGGCGAGCGTTGTCGTTTCCGCCGTGCGGCCATGCCAGCCGACGTCCTGCTCGCCGAAGCGCCCGGCCACGGACCAGCCCAGATGCCGCGCGAGTTGCGCGTTGTTGCCCAGTTCGCCGTGCGCGTCGAGCGGCAGGTGATAGGCGATCAGGTTGATGTCATGCGCCAGTAGCGACTGCAGGCGCGTCTTGCGTATGCCGATGACGCGCCTGTCCTCGCCACGCCAGAACCAGCCGTGGTGCACGAGCAGCGCATCGGCATGCGACGCGATCGCCGCGTCGACCAACGCCTGGCTGGCGCTCACGCCAGCGACGACGCGCTGCACCTGCCCGCGACCTTCCACTTGCAGGCCGTTTGGGCAATAATCGCTAAAGCGCGCCGAATCTAGCAGTGCGTCGAGGTAGCGGGTCAGTTCTTCACGTTGCATTGATTTCTTGGGATTCCGGTTTTCCATGCGCCGACTTTGGTTCATTTTTGCACAAAGCGTCACCATAAGTCTTGCCGTCTTTTTTGTCATCGCGACGCTCAAGCCCGAATGGCTAGGCAAACCGACCGGCATGAGCGTCGTCGCCCTGCAGGAATCGGCGAAAGGCGTCGCGCCACCCGCCGCCAGCGGCTCGTATCGTGATGCCGCGAGAAAAGCGCTGCCATCGGTCGTGCATATCTTCACTCTGCAGAATGTCCGGGCACCGCGTCACCCGTTGATCGACGATCCGCTTTTCCGGCATTTTTTCGGCGAGGTTCCGCAATCCGAAGGGCAGACGAAATCCGGGCTGGGCTCGGGCGTCATCGTCAGCGCCAATGGCTACATTCTGACCAATTTCCATGTCGTCGACGGCGCCGACCAGATCGAGGTGGCCCTCGACGATGGGCGCAATTTCAAGGCGCGCCTCGTCGGCGGCGATCCGGAAACCGATCTCGCGGTGCTGCAAATTGCCGCCGACAAGTCGGGGAAGCTCAAGTTGCCGGCAATCACCCTGGCGCAGATGGAGAATGTCGGCGTCGGCGATGTCGTTCTGGCGATCGGCAATCCCTTCGGCGTCGGCCAGACGGTGACCATGGGCATCGTCTCGGCGCTCGGCCGCTCGCACCTCGGGATCAATACCTTCGAGAATTTCATCCAGACCGACGCGGCGATCAACCCCGGCAACTCGGGCGGCGCCCTGATCGACAGCAGCGGCAATCTGGTCGGAATCAACACGGCGATCTATTCGCGCTCCGGCGGTTCGCTCGGCATCGGCTTCGCCATCCCGGTGTCGACGGCCAGGAACGTGATGGAGCAGATCATCCAGAACGGCACCGTCACACGCGGCTGGATCGGCGTCGAGGCGCAGGAGATCACCCGCGAACTCGCCGAGTCCTTCGGCCTGCCCGACCGCGATGGCGCGCTGATCGCCGGCGTGCAACGCGGCAGCCCGGCCGACCTCGGCGGCATCAAGCCCGGCGATGTCCTGCTCGCGGTCGACGGCAAAGCGGTCAGCGATCCGCAGGTCATGCTCGAGTTGATCGCCCGCCAGAAGCCCGGCGAAATGGTGGCGTTCAAGTTGCGCCGGCAAGGAGCGCTGGTCGACGCCTCGGTGCGCATCGGCAAGCGGCCGCCGCTGCGCCGTGCCGGCGAGTAGGCCGGTGGGCGCCAGAGCATAATCCACTGCAAAGGCGCGCTCGGCCGGAACGGCTCGTCATAATGCTGGTTGTCGGCGAGCTATTCTTGTATCATCACGCGAGCAGCAACAAGCAGCGAATAATACAAGGGGGGATTCCTGCGGTCGATGATCCGGGTTCGAAATGGTCTGGCAATTGCGCCGAGTGTCGGCGTTTGCAGACGCCCCGGTTTTACGGCGGCAGTTTCGCATGACCATGCCTCAGGCTGATTCGGATATCCGCAACAGTTTGCTGGTCGCCCGTCTTCCGGCGATGCCGCAGATTCTGCTCAAGCTGATTGAGCAATGCCAGACCGAGTCCGTCGGGATGGCCGAGCTGGCCGAACTTGTTGCCCAGGACCCGGGCATGACCAGCAAGATCCTCGCCGTCGCCAACAGCTCGGCCTATCATCGCGACACGCGCCGGGTCGGCCTCGAACAGTCGGTGATGACCCTCGGCGCCGACATGATCAAGACCCTGGTCATCAGCCAGTCGGTGTTTCAGGTCTTCAACAATTTTTCGCAGGCCAAGCATACCGACCTTCGCTCTTTCTGGAAGCATTCGCTCTCGGCGGCCGTCATGGCGCGGGAGATTGCCGAAAAGACGGGCTACTCGCAGCTCGAAGAGGCCTACCTCGGCGGACTGCTGCACGACGTCGGGCGGCTGGCCTTGCTGTCCACCGCGCCCGATGCCTATGCCGCGAATTTCCACGCACCCGATGACGAGCTGCTCTGCGCGGCCGAGCAAAGCACGCTGAAGATTACCCATACAGAGGCAGGCGCCTGGCTGATCGGGCGCTGGAACCTCGATTCGTTCCTCGCCGACAGCGCGCTCTACCACCACGAACCCGCGGCTCGATTGGAATCCGCACATCCGCTGGTGCGCATCGTTCTGCTGGCGCATTTGCTGAGCAATTACGGCGATGACCATCCGGCAGTCGAAGCCGCCGGCTTGCTCTGCGGAATCGAGGCCGCACAGTTGCAGAATATCGTCCTCGGCGCGAGCTCGCAGGTCAAGAAGTCCGCGGATTACCTGGGCATCGATCTTTCCGGCGTCGACGAATCGATCGAACCGAGCGTCTCCGCCGGCGCAGCGCCGCCGCAGGACCCGGTCCAGCAACAGCTCTCCGCCGAGGTGCGCAATCTGGTGCTCGTCTCCGACGCCGCCCGTTCGTTCGAGCGGCAGCAGGGTAGCGAAAGCACCTTGCTCGAAACAATCAGCCGCTCGGCGCGCATTCTCTTTGATTTCGAAGACACCATCGTTCTGCTGCTCAACGCCAAGCGGCAGGCGCTCGTTGGTGTCCCCGTCGGCGAAGCGCAGCAACGACTGGCCGAGTTTTCCATTGCGCTCGGCGGCGGCGGCGCCATTGCCGCAGCCGCGGTGCAAGGGCGCCCCGCGTTCATCAGCAAGAGCGGCAATCCGTTGTGGATTGCCGAACAGCAGCTGCTGCGCGTATTGGCCAGCGACGCGCTCGTCTGCGTTCCGCTCAACGCCGGGACGGCGTGCCTCGGCGTCTTGATCGGCGGCGTCGGGCACTTTCAGGTGCCGGGTCTGCAGATCCGCGAGCGCTTCCTGCTGTCGTTCGGCGAGCAGGCCGCAGCGGCGCTCGAGACAGCGCGCGGCGAACGCGGCGAGGCCGCGCGCCGGGCGTCGAGCGTCGGCGACGAATTTCGCGAGGCGACACGCCGGGTCGTGCATGAAGTGAACAATCCGCTGTCGATCATCAAGAACTACCTCGGCGTACTCGACCGCAAGCTGGAAAAAAAAGAGCCCGTGCTCGGCGAGATATCCATTCTCAACGAGGAAATCGATCGCGTCGGGCAGATCATCAACGGGCTTGCGGAGCTGAAGCCGGCGCCGCGCGAGGTCGGCAGTGAAGTCAATCGTGTCGTGCGCGATACGGTCCGGTTGTTTCACGATACCGAGTACCTTCCCGCCGGGATGCAGATCGTCGCCAATACGATGGACCTGCCCTGTCAGGTCGAGAGCGGTGCCGACGCGCTCAAGCAGATCCTGGTCAACCTGGTCAAGAATGCGATCGAGGCGATGCCGGCCGGCGGCGAAGTCGAGATCGCCAGCAGCGGTCAGGTGAACCGCGATGGTCGCCTGTACGCCGAGCTGTGCGTCAAGGACAGCGGGCCGGGCATACCGCCCGAAGTTCTCGCGCACATCTTCGCGCCGGTGCGCAGCACCAAAGGCGAGGGGCATCAAGGATTGGGACTGTCCATCGTGTACGGCCTGGTCAAGAAGGCGCGGGGATTCATCGCCTGCCGCAGCAGCCCCAAGGGCACATCGTTTGAAATGCTGTTCCCGGTTCGCGACGTTCCCGAGCAGGGCACAGCGGTGCAGAATCCGGTCTGAGGCAATGATGAGCGAGATATCCGCAGACGACACGGCCGCACTTAACTTTGCGCTCGGCGCTACCGACCTGCCGCCGCTTGCCGCCGCGGCCGGCGCGCCGCGGCTGCTGCTGGTGGACGACGAGCCGCGGCTGTTGAGCAGCCTTTGCGAACTGCTCAAGGACGGTGCCTACCAGCTGGTTACGGCGGCTTGCGGCGCGGCGGCGATCGAAGAGCTCTCCAAGATGCAATTCGATCTGGTGCTGCTCGACTTGCGGCTGCCCGACCTCTCCGGCCATGAAATCATGGATTTCATCAAGACCCGCGGCATCGATGCCAAGGTCATCGTGCTCAGCGGCGACAGCGGCATCGACGCGGCGATCGGCGCGCTCAAGCGCGGCGCTTACGACTACCTGCGCAAGCCTTATTCGCGCGAAGAGCTGCTCAATACCGTCGACAACGCGCTGCGCCAGCGCCGCCTCGAAAGCGAGAACCGCAGCATTGCCTGGCGTCTCGAGTGTTCGGAAAAGCTTTACCGTTACCTCGTCGATTCCTCACCCGACATCATTTACACGATAGACCAGGAAGGGCGATTCACCTTCGTCAACGACCGCATCGAACAACTGCTCGGATTTGGTCGCGACGATCTGATCGGCAAGCACTATTCGGCGCTGATTCACGACGAGGATCTCGAGCGGGCGCGCTACGTCTTCAATGAGCGGCGGGTCGGCGAACGCGCTTCGCGCAACGTCGAACTGCGTCTCAAGAGCGCTAACGACAAGGATCAGGAGCGCACCTTCGAGAATGCCCTGATGACCATCTCGTTTAATTCCATGGGCATGTATTCCCTAGGCGAGGAGGTGAGCAAGCGCGAGTTTTTCGGCACCTATGGCGTGGCCCGCGACATCACCGACCGCAAGCGCGCCGAAGAACTGATTTCATACCAGGCTTACCACGACATCCTGACCGACTTGCCGAACCGCATTCTGTTCATGGACCGGCTCGGCCTGGCGGTGATCCAGGCCAAGCGCAACGAAAGCGACCTGGCGATCATGTTCGTCGACCTCGACCGCTTCAAGCTGGTCAACGACACCCTGGGCCACGTCAAGGGCGACGAATTGCTGCAACAGCTCGCCGGCCGGCTGAAAGAGTGCCTGCGCCGCGGCGACACGCTGGCCCGGCTGGGCGGCGACGAATTCACGGCGGTCCTGCCGGAGCTGCGCGACCGGCAGGATGCCGAAATCATCGCCGACAAGTTTCTCGAGTCGCTGCGCCGGCCATTCACGCTCGACGGCGATGAAGTGTACGTTTCGGCCAGCATCGGCATCGCCGTCTATCCGGCCGACGGCGAATCGATCGACGAACTGCTGCGCCACGCCGACATGGCGATGTATCACGTCAAAGCGCAGGGCAAGAACGGACACGCTTTCTATGACTGTTCGATGCGCGACGCGTCACACCAGAAGATTGTCCTCGAACAAAGCCTGCGGCGGGCGCTGGACCAAAATGAACTCGAAATCTATTACCAGCCGCAGGTCGATGCGCGAAGCGGCGGGGTTGTCGGCGCCGAAGCCCTGATGCGCTGGAATCATCCGGATCGCGGCTTGCTGGCAGCCGGCGACTTCCTGCCGTTTGCCGAAGAAAACGGGTTGATGATCCCGATCAGCGACTGGATGCTGGCAACACTGTGTCGCGACCTCGCGCAATGCAATGCGGCGGGGGGCGATCCGATCCGCCTGTCGCTGAATATCTCGCCGCACTATCTCGACCGTCGCGACTTTTTCGACAAGATGCGCCGCGTCTTGCAGCACTACGGCATTTCGCCGTCGCAGATCGAGGCCGAGATTACCGAGAACATCTGCATCCGCAACCCGCAGCATGCGATCGAGCAACTCAACAAGCTGTGCCAGCTCGGCGTCAGCATCGCCATCGACGACTTCGGAACCGGCTACTCGTCGCTATCGTATCTGCATCGATTCCCGGTGCACACGATCAAGATCGATCAATCCTTCGTCAAGCAGATTCACTCGGCGAGCGGCCATTTCCCGGTCGTTCTGGCGATTATTTCGATTGCCCGCGGCCTCGGCCTCAAACTCATCGCCGAGGGCGTCGAGACCGCGACCCAGGCACTCTATCTCGAGCAGTCCGGGTGCACCATCATGCAGGGCTATTTCTATCATCAGCCGCTGCCGCGCCACAAGTTCATCGAACTCTTGCGTGAGAAGCAGGCGATCAGCGCCTGAGCGGTTCAGCTCTCGTCGAGTGTTCGCGGCGCGAGTTCGGTGCCGGCTTGCGTTCGGCTTACAAAACGCGCCAGCAGCATCCCCAGTTCATAAAGCAGGCAAAGCGGAATGGCCAGCATCAGCTGCGAAATCACGTCCGGCGGCGTGAAGATGGCGCCGACGACGAAGGCGCCGACGATCACGTAGGGCCGCCATGATCTGAGGGTGGTCAGTTCGACGATGCCCATCCTGACCAGAACGACGACGATTACCGGCACTTCAAAGGTGACGCCGAAGGCGATAAAACTGGTCATCACGAAGGACAGATATTTTTCGATGTCGGTCATCCAGGCGACTCCCTCGGGCGCCACCTTGGACATGAAGCCGAAAACCATCGGGAAAACCAGGAAATAGGCGAAAGCCATACCGATGAAGAAGAGGATGACACTTGACGCGACCAGCGGCAGCGCCAGCTTCTTTTCGTGCGCATACAGGCCGGGTGCGACAAAAGCCCAGACCTGATAGAGAACGTAAGGCAGGGCGATCAGGAAAGCGACCATCAGGGCCACTTTCATCGGCACCAGAAAAACACCGACGACGTCCGTGGCGATCATCTGTCCGCCGCGCGGCAACGTCGCCAGGAGCGGCTGGGCGAGCAGCGCGTAGAGTTCCTTGGCCCACGGGAAAAGGCAGACGAAAACGATGCCGACGGCCACCATTGAACGGATCAGGCGATCGCGCAACTCGATCAGATGCGAGAGAAAGGACTCTTCCGATTGGCTCATGCCAGGTTCAGGCCTTGTGTTCGGGTACCGATGGCGCGGCGGCCGGGGCAGGCGACGGCGCCGCGGCAGTTACGGCTGGCGGCGACTCGGCAGCATGCTCGGCGGGTAGCGGCTCGACCGGATCTGCACCGACCGCGGTCACCGCGTCCTTGACCGAGGCGACGCTCTGATCGGCGATTTGTTGCACCGTCGTCAATTCGTTGTTGAGGCTGTGCTCGAAGCTGCGCGCCGAATCCTGCAGCTCGCTTTGCAGCTTCTTCAGTTCGTCGAGCTGCATCTCGCGGTTGATGTCGGCTTTGACGTCATTGACGTAACGCTGCAAGCGCCCGAGCAGATGCCCGGCCGTGCGCGCCACCTTGGGCAGGCGCTCGGGCCCGATCACCACCAGGGCGACGATGCCGATGACCACCAGCTCGGAGAAACCGACGTCGAACATCAGGACTTGGTCTTCTCTTTGACCTCACCCTCGATGGTCTGACCGCCGCTCACCTGCTGCGGCGGAATCGGCGAACCATTCGCCTGGTTATTCTTTTCCTCGGCCGACTTCATGCCTTCCTTGAAGCCCTTCACGGCGCCGCCCAGGTCCTCGCCGATGTTGCGCAGCTTCTTGGTGCCGAAGATGAGCATGACGATGACCAGAACGATCAGCCAGTGCCAGATACTGAAACTTCCCATGATTCTCTCCTTTAGACCCGCTTGAGCATCGGCCCGACCGGGTCCGGCCCGCCGACGATGTGCGCATGCAGATGCTGCACTTCCTGGTGCCCGATGCGCCCGGTATTGATGATTACACGAAATCCGTCCGGGCTGCCGTTTTCCGTCGCCAGCCGGTTGGCGACGGCCAGCATCCGGCCGAGCACCGGCGTGTCCGCCGCGCTCGCCGTCGCCAGCGAGACAATGTGCTTCTTCGGAATCACCAAGAGGTGCGTCGGGCGTGCCGGGTTGATGTCGTGGAAAGCGAAAATCGCGTCGTCTTCATAGACCTTGCGCGAAGGGATGTCGCCGCGCGCGATTTTGCAGAACAGGCAGTCGTCCATGGCCTACTTGGTCCGCGACTTCTTCTCGTCGATGCCCGAAATCCCTTCGCGGCGGCGCATTTCCTGCGACACGTCCTCGATTCCCATGTCGTAAAAGGCGAGCAGCACCATGACGTGATAAATCAGGTCGGTGGACTCCCAGACGATGTTCAGGCGTTTGCCATCCTTGGCGGCCATGATCAGTTCGGCAGACTCCTCGCCGATCTTCTTGAGGATCGAGTCGGGGCCGTTGGCGAACAGCTTGGCCGTGTAGGAAGTTTCCGGGTCGGCGTTGCGGCGCGACGCCAGGGTCTCGGACAGGCGATGCAAAACGTCGTGTGTACTCATTTCTTTTTGTAAATCTCCCCAGGTTCTTTCAATACCGGATCGGTGGTAACCCAGCGCCCTTCTCGCAATTCGAGGAAGAAGCAGCTCTCGCGACCGGTGTGGCAGGCGATCCCGCCGATCTGATCGACCGACAGCAACAACACATCGCCGTCGCAATCGGCGCGTATCGTCCGCACTTTCTGCTCGTGCCCCGACTCTTCGCCTTTACGCCAGAGCCGCTGACGCGAACGCGACCAGTATACCGCCTTCCCGCTCGCCACGGTTTCCTGCAGCGCTGCGCGGTTCATCCACGCGACAATCAGGACGCGGCCGCTGGTCGCGTCCTGGGAAATGGCCGGGATCAAGCCGTCGGCATCCCATTTGAGCGCGTCGAGCCAGGGGAGGCTGGTATCGAGATCACTCATAAGCGCACCTCGATGCCGCGTGCGTCCATGTATTCTTTTGCCTGCCGCACCGTGTACTCGCCGAAGTGGAAGATACTCGCCGCGAGGACCGCGTCGGCACGGCCTGTGCTGACTCCGTCGGCAAGATGCTGAAGAGTGCCGACCCCGCCGCTGGCGATCACCGGAATATCGACCGCGTCGGCAACGGCACGCGTCAGCGCCAGATCGAAACCGTTCTTCGTGCCGTCCCGGTCCATGCTGGTCAGCAGGATTTCGCCGGCGCCGAGCTGCTGCACGCGGCGCGCCCAGTCGACGACATCGAGGCCGGTGCGATTGCGGCCACCGTGAGTAAATACCTCCCACTTGCCCGGCGCGATCTGCTTGGCGTCGATGGCCACGACGATGCACTGGTTGCCGACCTTGGCCGAAGCCTCGGCGATGAGATCGGGATTAATGACTGCGGCCGTGTTCATGCTCACCTTGTCGGCGCCGGCATTGAGCAGGCGGCGCACATCGGCGACCGTGCGCACGCCGCCGCCGACGGTCAGCGGGATGAAGACCTGCGCCGCGCAGGCCTCGACGATGTGCAGGATGATGTCGCGCTGGTCGCTTGATGCGGTGATGTCGAGAAAAGTCACTTCGTCGGCGCCCTGCGCGTCGTAGCGGCGGGCAATTTCGACGGGGTCGCCGGCATCGCGCAGGTCGATGAAGTTGGTGCCCTTGACGACCCGTCCGGCAGTCACGTCAAGACAGGGGATGATGCGTTTGGCTAGGCCCAAGAGAGGTACCGCGTTTCCTTTCTGCGCTCGGCCATCAGCGTTGGGTGGCGCGGTCGGCTTCCGCCTGGGCGGCAGCGAAGTCGAGCGATCCGTCGTAAATGGCCCGGCCGGCGATGGTGGCGGAAATGCCTTCGTATTCGACGGCGCACAGCGCCCGGATGTCGTCCATGCTCGACAGCCCGCCGCTGGCGATCACCGGAATGCGCAGCGATTGCGCGAGTTTGACGGTGGCGTCGATATTGATGCCGGAGAGCATGCCGTCGCGGCCGATGTCGGTGTAGATGATGCCCTCGACCCCGTAATCCTCGCACTTCTTGGCCAGGTCGATGACGTCATGACCGGTCAATTTCGACCAGCCGTCTACGGCGACCTTTCCCTCCTTGGCGTCGAGGCCGACGATGATCTGCCCGGGGAAGGCGCTGCATGCATCGTGCAGGAAACCCGGGTTCTTCACCGCAGCCGTGCCGATGATCACGTAGCTGACGCCGTCATCGAGACAGCGCTCTATCGTATCGAGATCGCGGATGCCGCCGCCGAGTTGGATCGGGATTTCGTCGCCGATGGCCTTGACGATGTCCTTGATCGCCGCGGCGTTCTTCGGCTTGCCGGCAAAGGCGCCGTTGAGGTCGACGACATGCAGCCGGCGTGCGCCCTGCTCGAGCCAGTGCGCCGCTTGCGCCGCCGGCGTATTGGGGAAAACGGTGGCTTCGTCCATGAGACCCTGCTTGAGGCGGACGCATTGGCCGTCCTTCAGGTCAATCGCGGGAATGATCAGCATTTTAAAATGGCAGTGGGAGAAAGAAAGGGCGCGAAGCGCAAGGGCCGTTCAAGGCTTCCATCGGATGAAGTTGGACAACAGGGCAAGACCGGCCTTGGCACTCTTCTCGGGATGGCACTGGAGAGCAAAGATATTATCGTGCGCGACGACGCTGGTAAAGGGCAGGCCATAGTCGGTCGTGCCGGCGATGCAGGCCGGGTCGACCGGATCGACATAATAACTGTGCACAAAATAGAAGCGGGCGCCATCGTCAATGTCATTCCACAGCGCATGTGACCGGGTGTGGATCACTTCGTTCCAACCCATGTGCGGGACCTTGAGCTTGTCACCATTGGGCGCAAGCATCTTTTCAGCTGGAAAGCGGCGCACGCGGCCCGGAAAGATCCCGAGTCCCGCCACGTCGCCTTCTTCACTGTGCTCAAAGAGCATTTGCAGGCCAATGCAGATGCCCAGAAATGGCTTGCTGCGCGCCGCTTCGACCACCGCCTGGCGCAAGCCGCGGGCGTCAAGCTCGCGCATGCAATCGGGCATCGAACCCTGGCCCGGAAAAACGACGCGCTCGGCGGCCCTTACCAGCGCCGGGTCGGGGGTGACGACAACGTCACGGCCGGCCGCGACGCGCACCAGCGCCTGCCAGACCGAGCGCAGGTTGCCCATGCCATAGTCGACGACAACGATCAGGCCCGACGCTGACGCCATCAGAGCGAGCCCTTGGTCGAGGGAATGCTGCCCGCGCCGCGCGGATCGTTTTCAACGGCCATGCGCAAAGCGCGGCCGAAAGCCTTGAAGATCGTCTCGGCCTGATGGTGCGCATTGTCGCCGCACAGGTTATCGACGTGCACGGTCAGAAGCGCGTGATTGACCAGGCCCTGGAAGAACTCGTGGATCAGGTCCACGTCGAAAGCGCCAACCCTGGCCCGCGTGAAGTCGACCTTGAAGGCCAGCCCCGGACGGCCCGAGAGATCGACGACGACGCGCGACAAGGCCTCGTCGAGCGGAACGTAGGCATGCCCGTAACGGCGCAAGCCCTTCTTGTCGCCAAGCGCTTTCCCCAGGGCCTGCCCGATCGTGATGCCGATGTCCTCGACGGTGTGGTGCGCATCGATATGCAGGTCGCCCTTGGCCTCGACGTGGAGATCGATCAGGCTGTGGCGGGCGACCTGGTCGAGCATGTGGTCGAGGAAAGGAACGCCGGTGGCGAATTTCCCCTGGCCGCTGCCGTCGAGTTCGAGACGAACCGTGATCGACGTTTCGAGGGTGTTGCGCATCACTTCGGCTTGCCGCATGGTGGATCCCATCGCAGAGTGGCAAATAATACTGCGTCATCAAACCGCCGGCGTCAAACAATGAATAGCGGATTTGAACGAACTGCAATAGCAAGTGTGCATGATACCATTTCATGTTCCGCTGCATTCGACCTTGCGAGCCGTTCATGAGCCAATACTGGAGTTCCCTCGTTCATCGCCTGATCCCCTACGTTCCGGGCGAGCAGCCCAAGCTGCCCAATCTGGTCAAGCTCAACACCAACGAGAACCCGTGCCCCCCGTCGCCGCGCGCCATCGCTGCAATCAACGCCGAACTCGGCGCAGACGGCGCCAGCCTGCGTCTCTACCCGGACCCGAATGCCGACCGTCTCAAAGATGCGGTCGCCGCGTATTTTGCGCAATTCGCCGTCACACCGAAGGAAGTATTCGTCGGAAACGGTTCGGACGAAGTGCTGGCGCACGCCTTCATGGCCTTGCTCAGGCAGGATTCGCCGGTACTGATGCCGGACATCAGCTACAGCTTCTATCCGGTGTATTGCAGCCTGCATGGCTTGCAGCATCGCACGATACCGCTTGACGCCCACTTGCAGATCCGCGTTGACGACTATGCCGGCGACAACGGCGGCATAATCATCGCCAACCCCAACGCGCCGACCGGCCGGCTGTTGCCGCTCGCCGAGATCGAACGCCTGGTGGCCGCCCACCCGAAGTCCGTCGTCATGGTCGACGAGGCCTATATCGACTTCGCCGCGTCCATCGTTCCAACGGCAATCACCCTCGTCAGGCGCTATCCCAACCTGCTGGTAATCCGCACGCTCTCCAAGTCGCACTCGCTGGCCGGCCTGCGCGTCGGCTATGCGGTCGGTGACGCGGCGCTGATCGAGGGCCTCGAGCGCATCAAGAACAGTTTCAACTCCTACCCGCTCGACCGACTGGCGATTGCCGGCGCCAGTGCGGCGCTGGCCGACACGGCGCATCTGGACAAGACGCGGCAGACGGTGATGGATAGTCGTGCGCAACTGACACTCGGGCTGGAAGGCCTCGGCTTCGAGGTTCTGCCTTCGGCCGCCAATTTCATTTTTGTCCGCCACCCGGCGCACGACGCCGCGCCGCTCGCGGCCAGCCTGCGCCAGCGCCAGATCATCGTTCGCCACTTCAAGCTGCCGCGCATCGATCAGCATTTGCGCATCACCGTAGGCACCGAGGCGCAATGCGAGATCCTGCTTAGCGCATTGCGCGAAATCGTCGGCTCGCCGTCGGCAAAGGGATAACAGGCAAACGCTTGGATGGGGAACACCGGCACGCCGAGAAAGGAGCGACGCGCTGATGGCAATGCATGTTTAGTCCGTGCGCAGCGAGGTCTTTTCGCGCGTCGTGTTGGAACGCGAATTTGATTGCGGTCCCTGGCGGCTGCGGAATCGGGACCGGCCACGGCGCCGCATAGGCATTCGCTGTCGCGCGCACCGGATTGCCGCGATGAGCCGGGGTCCGGCAAGCGCGTCGACGGTTGGCGATTTTGCAGTCGGCCACGGCCTTGGAAAAAACCACGCTACGGTAAGGCCGGCCCGCGAACTGCAATGTTTCCTTGACGCCAAAGCCCTGGCGCCGGTAGTAGCCGATCAGATGGTCGGCGAGCTCGGGGGTGTCGAGCGCGAGACACCGGTAGCCGCGCTGCAGCGCCCAGTTCTCCGCAAGACGCAGTAATGCGCTGCCTATTCCTCTGCCATGAAAGCGTGGATCGACGGCCAACTGGCGCAACGTTCCCACACTCGCGTTGCGATAATGCCCGCTGTCGGAATTCGCGTCCGGCGGATACAGCGTAACCGTCCCGACGATCAGTTCGCCGCTCAAGGCCACGAAACACTCGCCGCGAGAGATCCGCTGGCGTGTTACCTCCGCAGGCTGATTCATGCAGGAACAGGGAATTCCCATTGCGCCGATCCGCGAAAAGGCGCGGTGCAGCAGGTCGGTAAGGTGTTCCAAGCTGTCGCCGTCTTCCAACCGGCGCAGCCGTATGCAGGCTGGCGCACCGATTCGGTCCGTCCAGAGAGCAGGTTTCGGTCCCTCGCCCGAGGCTGCGAATACCGGCTTGGCAGTTTTGGAGCGCGTACCGCATGGGCGCCCGGCGGGAATACTGCCGCGGCGCCGGCATGATCGTATCGACGATTCATTGCCGCAGGCTTTACGCAGCGTTGGGCCCGGCGCGATCAACTTCGGTCTCGCGAAAGCATTAGGGCGGTCCGTATCATGAAGAGACACCGGCGAGGGTTTGTCAGGACCAGATCTTGATGTTCCGGCGCAGGCCGGGGACCAGGTTGTGACCGAACTCACGCTGGTTCTCGAATTGCCTCGGTCTTTGCATCCAAACCCGCTCGACATATACGGCGACGGCGCGAAGGACGTAGAAACTGGCGGCGAGCGCAATCACGGCGATGATTCGCAACACCAAGGGATGCGTCAAGAAAGGGATTACCCAGGTTTCGGCTGTCATGAAGAGCCTCCGATTCAAGAAATTGACAAGCGGGGTGGCACCGTGCCACGACCCGTTAAACCGTGTCGTCCGGAGGACTGGAAGGACCTCCTTGAACACGCTTCCATGCTATTGGTATGCCTATCAAGTTGGTGAAAAGAGATGAATCGCCGGCATCAAGAAGATGTAAACTTTAACGGCTGGTCCTGTATTGCGCATGGCCTATCCGCACGCGGACGCGGCTTTCTCTTTGGACCACATGCCGGAATCCACAATGGGACACACCGCCCCTAAAACATTCGGTGCGCAGGGAGGCACGCTCGATATCGAGGCACGGCAGCGAAATTCGCTGGCCGTGCTCCTGGCGTGGGCCGGACTGGGTGCCAACAGCCTTTCGGCGGCCTGCTATGGCCCGGAAAACTCCTTCCTGGCGCTGGGCGGACATGCCGAACTCGGCTTGCCGCTGGTGTTGGTCACGGTCATCGCGGTGGCCCTGATCGCTCTCGCACACATCCAAATGCTCGAGCTGTTCCCGAACGGGGGCGGCAGCTATCAAGTCGCCACGCATCTGCTCGGGCCACACGCCGGGCTGGTCGCCGGCGCTGCCTTGCTGGTCGACTACGTTCTGGCCATTACGGTCTCGCTGGCGAGCGGTACCGAGGCCTTGTTCAGCCTCTTGCCGCTCGATGCGCACGCCTACAAACTTCCTTTGGAAGCCGGCCTCATCGTAGTTCTGGCGGTGCTCAATCTCAGAGGTTTGCGCTTGGCGATCTGGTTGCTGCTCCCCGTTGTATTGCTGTTTCTCGTCGTGCACGCCGCTTTGATCATCTACGGCATCTCGATCAAGGTGAGTGACGTTGGCATTGCTTTTCACGAAACATCGCTGGGCATACAACAACTCTCGGCGGCATCGGGTTGGCTATTCGTCATCGCGCTTCTTGTCAGAGCGTGCGGTCTGGGCGGCAGCACCTATTGCGGCGTCGAAGCGATCTCGAACAACGTCAATCTGCTTGCCGAGCCGCGCGTTCGCACGGGACGCAGGACGATGATCGTCGTTTCGGGCGGCCTGGCGTTCATCGCCGGCGGCCTCATCTTCCTTTACTCGAGCTGGCGGGCGCACGCAGTTTCCGGGGAGACCTTGAACGCCTCGGTCTTTTCGGCAATCCTGGCCAACCTCGGGCTGGATCAAGGCACGACGCAAACCATGTTGGTGGGAATACTGGCGCTCGAAGCCGCGATACTCTTCGTTGCGGCGAACTCGATCCTGATTTTCGGGCAGTCGCTGCTCGCGCACATGGCTTCGGATTCCTGGCTGCCGCACCAGTTTCGCAATCTGTCGGAGCGCCTTGTGCGCCAGAACGGAATCATCTTCGTCAGCAGCTGTGCGCTGGGGATTCTCGTCTGGACCGGCGGTGATCTGGCTGTCCTCATCGTCTATTACAGCATTACGGTCTTCCTGAGTCTGGCGCTCGCGAAAGCCGGGCTCGTACGCTACTGGTGGACGCAAAAGCGCAAGAGCAAGGTCTGGTTGCCTCGCCTCATGATCGCGGCGGCCGGCTTTCTGGTAGCTTTGGGAATCCTGTTTGTAACGGTGACCGAGCGCTTCTTCACGGGGGGGTGGGCGACCCTATGTCTCACGCTGGCGGTGATCTTCGTTTGCGTGGCGATCCGTCGGCATTACGACTGGGTGGACGCGCGGCGCCGGGCCATGGATATCCAGTTCGCGCTATCGCAAGAGGAAATCGATAATCAACAACCCGTCGCGGTTCGACGCGAGGGAGCGACAGCAGTCGTCTTGACGACGCAACGTTGGGGGCCGACGATTCATACCCTGCTGTGGATACAGCGTCTGTTTCCCGACCATTTTCCCAACATTCATTTGATTAGCGCAATCACCGTCGATGCGCGGACTGTCAGCACGCCGGAGCGACTCGCCAAACAGGCAAAGACCGCCGGCGAAGCGATCGCTCAAGTGCAAGCCTTTTGCGCAAAATTCGGACTGTATTTCAGCCACTCCGTCGCTTACGGAACCGATCCGGTCGAGGAACTGACGAAGCTGGCGATACAAGCCGTCAGTGAATTCCCCGATTGCGTGTGTTTCTCGAACAAGCTGATCTTTCCGCCGGAAAAGCGTTTTCGCGAATGGCTGCACAATCAAACCGCATTGGGCTTGCAGCGCCGCTTGCAACTGGAAGCGATTCCTCTGGTCATCCTGCCGATCAAGTTGCGCTAGCTTGCAATACCGCAAGCCTGATCCGCCGGTGACCGTCGGTCGCTACCGCGGCCGACTGACGATCAATCGGCGAAAACCCCGGCCTTCTTGATGATCGGCCCCCATTTGTCGATTTCGGCCTTCAGATGTGCGCGTAGCGCCTCGGGCGTCGCGCGGTCCTGCGCCACCGCCTCGGAACCCAATTCGGCGAAGCGCTGCTTGAGGGTGGCGTCTGTCAGTGCCACCTGCAGCGCCTTCGACAGCTTGTCGATAATCGGCTGCGGCGTTCCCTTGGGCGCGTACATCGCGTGCCAGACCGATACCGTGAAATTCGGCATTCCGGCTTCACTCATGGTCGGAACGTCGGGCAGCGCAGCGATCCGCGCGGGCATCGTCACGCCATAGACAGCGATCCTGCCGCCCTTGATCTGGGCGGTGTTGTTGGTCGTCTGGTCGCACATGAAATCGACCTGGCCGCCGAGCAGATCGTTCATCGCCGGAGCCGTTCCCTTGTACGGGATGGTCGTGAATTCGGCGTTGAGCGCCGACATCAGCAGCATGCCGCACAGGTGCGAAGCCGAGCCGATGCCGGCGTTGGCGAGATTCAACTTGTCCTTGTTGGCCACCGCGTAGGCCATGAACTCCTTAAGGTTCTTCGCCGGAAAATTCTTGCGCGCGACGAGCGCCATGGCCCCGTCGTTGATCAGCCCGATCGGCGCGAAATCGCCGATCGGATCGTAAGGAAGCTTGCGGTAGAGGGCCGGCGCGGTCGCGTGCCCGATATGATGAATAAATAGCGTGTAGCCGTCGGGCCGGGCCTGGGTCAGGCGCGCCGCGCCTATGGTCCCACCGGCCCCGGCGATGTTCTCGATGATCAGTTGCGTCTTGAGGGTTGTGCTCATGGCTTGCGCCGTCAGGCGAGCAATGGTGTCCGACGGTCCGCCGGCGGCGAAGGGGACGATGATGGTGATGACCCTCGATGGGTAATCCTGAGCCAGGGCCAGCGAAGCCCCGCCGAGGACGAGAGAACACAGCAGCAACCGCAGAGTCTTTCGTATCATGACAATCCCCTCCCGAAAAGTTTCATTCAAATTGTTGCCGACTTTATTGCGCGGACAATCGCCCACGCCGCCCTCGCCTCCATGC
Source organism: uncultured beta proteobacterium (assembly GCA_903886975.1). Lineage (GTDB taxonomy): Bacteria > Pseudomonadota > Gammaproteobacteria > Burkholderiales > Rhodocyclaceae > Propionivibrio. The sequence continues at coordinate 33,634 of CAISOB010000081.1, read as the reverse complement.
GCGATTTGGGCGGGACGCGGGCCCGTACGAAATCAGTCCTCGAGCAAACTGCGCAGCATCCACGCGGTCTTTTCGTGCACTTCAAGGCGTTGGGTGAGCAGATCCGCCGTCGGCTGGTCGTTCGCCGCCTCGACGACGGGGAACAGCTTGCGCGCGCTGCGCGCCGTGGCTTCCTGCGCCGCGACCAGATGGGCGATCATCGCCGTATCCTTCGGCACGCCCTCGACTTCCTTGAAGGTCGCGAGCTTGACGAATTCCTTGTAGGTTCCGGGCGCCGGATGGCCGAGCGCGCGGATGCGTTCAGCGATGATGTCGAGGGCGTTCCACTGCTCGGTGTATTGGCCCATGAACATCAGGTGCAGGCTGTTGAACTGCGGCCCGGTGACATTCCAGTGGAAATTGTGCGTCATCAGGTACAGGGTGTAGCTGTCGGCGAGCAGCACCGAAAGTCCCTGGACGATCTTCTTGCGATCGCCGTCGCCGATGCCGATGTTGATCGCTGCAGTCTTGGACTTCTTGGCATTCATGGTATCTCCTTGTCAAAAATGATCGGCCCGGCGCAGCTTGCCCTTGGGGCAAGTCCGGCCGTCAGGCCGGGGGTTGCAGTGGATTGTCGAGTCCTCGATAGTCACCCATTTGTGATGCTTATTCAAGTCGTTCATCATCGCCCAGGCGTTGTTCGCCGGGCGAACAGCGCCGGCCTATTTGGATTCGACGCGGTACACAGCCGATCGCGCGTGCGCCGACAGGCCCTCGCCTTCGGCCAGCGTAGACGCAACGCGCCCAAGTGTATTTGCCGCGGCCGCCGAAGCCCGGATCAGGCTGCTGCGCTTCTGGAAGTCATAGACGCCGAGTGGCGACGAAAAGCGGGCGCTGCCCGAAGTCGGCAGCACGTGGTTCGGCCCGGCGCAGTAATCGCCGAGCGCTTCGCAGGTATGTGCGCCGATGAAGATGGCGCCGGCATGCTGAATCTTGTCCACCCAGCGTTCGGCATCGGCGATCGAGAGTTCGAGGTGTTCGGGCGCGATGCGGTTGGCCAGCGCACAGGCTTCATCGAGGTCGCGCACCTCGATCAGCGCGCCACGGTTCTTCAGCGACGCTTCGATCACGGCGCGGCGCGGCATGGTCGGCAGCAGCCTTTCCATCGCGGCGGCGACGCGTTCGATGTAGGCCGCGTCGGGACAGAGCAGTATCGATTGCGCGACTTCGTCGTGCTCGGCCTGCGAAAAGAGATCCATCGCCACCCAGTCGGGGTCGGTCTTGCCGTCGCAAATGACGAGAATCTCCGACGGACCGGCGATCATGTCGATGCCGACGACGCCGAAGACGCGGCGCTTGGCCGCCGCCACGTAGGCGTTGCCAGGACCGACGATCTTGTCCACGCGCGGCACGCTTTGCGTCCCGTAAGCCAGCGCGCCGACGGCCTGCGCGCCGCCGATGCAGAACACCCGGTCGACGCCAGCCAACGCCGCGGCGGCCATGACGAGGGCATTGCGCTCGCCGCCCGGTGTCGGCACGACCATGATCAGTTCGCCGACCCCGGCGACCTTGGCCGGAATCGCATTCATCAGCACCGACGACGGGTAGGCGGCCTTGCCGCCCGGAACGTAGAGGCCGACCCGGGCAAGCGGCGTCACCTTCTGCCCGAGCAGCATGCCGTCTTCTTCATACTGCCAGCTGTGCTGAAGTTGGTGCTCGTGATAGCGCCGCACGCGCTGCGCGGCGATTTCGAGCGCCTCGCGCTGCGCGGCCGGCAGGCCGGCGAGCGCCTGTCGCAATTCCTCGCCCGCTATTTCGAGCTCGGCGAGCGAAGCGATGGCGAGCCGGTCAAAACGATTGGTGTACTCGATGACGGCCGCATCGCCGCGGGCCTTGACGTCGGCCAGAATGCCGGCGACGGCGCGTTCGACCGCTTCGTCCTGCGTGGCCTCGAAAGCCAGCAGGGCAGAGAGGCACGGCGAGAAATCCGCGTCCGCGCTCGACAGTCGCCTGAGCGCGATCACGGCCCGACGACGCTGGCGAAAGCGTCAAGGATGGGAACGATCATCTCCCGCTTGAGCTTCAGGGCCGCCTGATTGACGATCAGCCGCGAGGAGATGTCCATGATGTGCTCGACCGCGATCAGGTTGTTGGCCTTGAGCGTGCTGCCGGTCGACACGAGATCGACGATGGCGTCGGCAAGCCCGGCCAGCGGCGCGAGTTCCATCGAGCCGTAGAGCTTGATCAAATCGACATGCACGCCCTTGGCCGCGAAGTGCTCGCGCGCGATGTTGATGTATTTCGTCGCGACCTTGAGGCGCGCGCCTTGGCGCACGGCGTTCTCGTAGTCGAAACCCGCGGGAATCGCGACCATCATCCGGCACTTGGCGATCTTCAGGTCAAGCGGCTGGTAGAGGCCTTCGCCGCCGTGCTCGAGCAGCACGTCCTTGCCGGCCACGCCGATGTCGGCGGCGCCGTATTGCACATAGGTCGGCGCGTCGGTGGCGCGCACGATGACCACCCGCACGTCGTCGCGCGTCGTCGGAATGATCAGCTTGCGCGAGGTATCGGGATTCTCGAGCGGCTCGATGCCGGCCGCCGCGAGCAGCGGCAAGGTCTCTTCAAAAATGCGGCCCTTCGAGAGGGCGATGGTGATGCCATCCACGGCGTATCCCTGCGTGCTAAAGAGGGGATTTTACCGCAATGGCGCGGGAAACGATGAGACTCAGCTTAGCCCGCGATCAAAACGCGAGGACGGCGCGGCGCAGTGGCAGGCTGTTGGTGCTTGATCCTTCTCCGCTGCGGGCGTTTAAGCGTTTATCCTAGGTCCGGTTTCTTCTTGTTCCCGGAAGCCAGCCAAACGCGCTGCCAACAATCGAAATAATCAGTGCTGCGACGAATATCCTGCCTCCGTAATGTTGCGCAAAAGCCTGTCCCGCCGCCGCGCCGGCGTCCGCAGTGCTCGCCGGGTCGCTCAAGGCGGCCTGAAAACCAGCGACGAAGCCTCCTGCCATCAACATTCCGAATGCGATCACCAAGAACCAAACCAAGCCAAAGAAGAATTTGCGCATCGCTCAAACTCCTTTTTTAAAGCTGACGACTTTCCAGGCACTCCTTCGTATCGACATCGCGCAACAATTATAATTCCTTTGTCATTGCGGCGATGAAGCCGGGCCATATCATGCCGGGCTACGATCCATCGCCTGCGCCTCTTTTCGTCTGCGCGCGCCACGGTGCGCCACACGCTGGCGCCAGTGCCATTACTCGGCGCCGCGGGCGATTACCGGGAAGACTAATGTCTGGCGAGACGGTCGCGATTTGCCACCACCTCCCTTCGGACGCCGCTTAACCCCTCCCGGCCTCCCCTTGTCAGGGGAGGAGCGGGGTGCGCTTTAGCGCACGCGGCTGACGCGGGCGCCGAGTTGGGTCAGTTTCTGGTCGATGCGTTCGTAGCCGCGGTCGAGGTGGTAGATACGCTCGATCAGCGTTTCGCCGCGCGCCACCAGCCCGGCGATCACCAGGCTCGCCGAGGCGCGCAGGTCGGTGGCCATGACCGCGGCGCCGTCGAGGTGGCGCACGCCGGTGACCAGCGCGTTGCTCGCGTCGATCTTGATGTCCGCGCCCAGGCGAATGAGTTCGACGGCGTGCATGAAACGGTTTTCGAAAATCGTCTCGCGGATGCTCGCCGAGCCTTCGGCGACGCAATTGATGGCCATGAACTGCGCCTGCATGTCGGTTGGGAAAGCCGGATACGGCGCCGTGCGCACGCTCACCGCCTTGAGTCGCGGTGGCGCCATAAGGGTGATCGAATCGGCGTCGCTGTCCAGCTCGCAACCGGCTTCGCGCAGTTTCTGCAGCACCGAATCAAGGTACGCGGCCGAAGTCCGGGTCAGGCGGATGTTGCCCGCAGTCGCCGCCGCGGCGCACAGATAGGTCCCGGTCTCGATGCGGTCGGGCATGATTGCGTGCCTGGCGCCTTGCAGCAGGCGCTCGACGCCTTCGATGCGAATGGCGTCAGTCCCGGCGCCGCTAATTCGCGCGCCCATGGCGATCAGGCAATTGGCGAGGTCGACGACCTCGGGTTCGCGCGCGGCGTTTTCGATGACCGTCTCGCCGTCAGCGAGCACCGCGGCCATCATCAGGTTCTCGGTGCCGGTCACGGTGACCATATCGGTGACGATGCGCGCGCCTTTGAGGCGACTCGCGCGGGCGTGGATGTAGCCGTTCTCGACGTCGATCTCGGCACCCATCGCCTGCAGGCCCTTGATGTGCTGCTCGACCGGCCGCGCGCCGATGGCGCAGCCGCCGGGCAGCGATACCCTGGCTTCGCCGTGGCGGGCGACCAGTGGGCCGAGGACCAGGATCGACGCACGCATGGTCTTGACCATGTCGTAGGGCGCGGTCGGATTGTCAAGGCCGCGGCTGTCGAGAACCAGCCCATCCTCGCCGTCCGGCGTCACCGAGACGCCCATCTGGGCGATCAGGCGCAGCATCGTCGAGATGTCGTTGAGCTTGGGCACGTTGGACAGATGCAGGGGCTCGCCGGCCAGCAGGCAGGCGCAGATGATCGGCAACGCGGCGTTTTTCGCGCCGGAAACGGCGACTTCGCCGGACAGCGGCGTGCCGCCTTCGATCAGCAGTTTATCCACGCACGGCGCTCCACTCTTCCGGCGTTAGCGTCTTCATCGACAGCGCGTGCAGCTTGCCGCTGTCGAAATGCTCGCGCAGCAGGGTGTTGACCTTTTGCTGGCGCTGCACCCGGCTCTTGCCGGCAAATTCCGCGCTGACGACGAGCGCCTCGAAGTGCTCGCCATCGCCCTCGATATCGAGATGTTCGCAAGCCAGGCCGGCGCGAATGATCTTCTTGATCTGTTCCGAGTGCATCATATCAGTATCTCAATTTGTAGCCGCTGCGCAGCATCGTCAGGGTGGTCAGCGCGACGACCAGGAAACTCACGGCGACCACCGCCAGACTGATTCCCGGGGGGACGTCGGAAACGCCGAAGAAACCGTAGCGAAAGCCGTCGATCATGTAGAACACCGGGTTGAAACGCGAAACCTCCTGCCAGAACACCGGTAGGGAGTGGATCGAGTAAAAGACCCCCGATAGCATGGTCAGCGGCATGATCAGAAAGTTCTGGAAACCGGCGAGCTGGTCGAATTTGTCGGCCCAGATACCGGCGACGATGCCGAGCGAGCCCATGATGCCGCCGCCGATGATGGCGAAAGCGAGAATCCATCCCGGCGCGACGAAAGTCAGCGGCGCGAACCAGCCGGTCACCGCCAGCACGCCGAAGCCGACCATCAGGCCGCGCAGCATCGCCGCGATCATGTAGGCGAGGTAGAACTCGACGTAGGAGAGTGGCGGCAGCAGGATGAACACGACGCTGCCCATGACCTTGGACTGGATCAGGCTCGAGGAACTGTTGGCGAAAGCGTTCTGCAATACCGACATCATGACCAGGCCGGGAATCAGGAACGCCGCGTAGCGCACGTTGTTGACCTGGACATGCGCGTCGAGAACATGCGAGAAGATCAGGAGATAAAGCAGCGCAGTCAGCACCGGCGCGGCGACCGTCTGGAATCCGACCTTCCAGAAGCGCAGCGCTTCCTTGTACAGCAGGGTGCGAAAACCGATCATGGCAGGGCACCGACAATCTCTTCGTGCATGACACCGACAAAAACATCTTCGAGGTCGGTCTGGGTCAGGCGCAAATCGTCGATGGTACAGCCCGCCTGGCGAATTGCGGCCAGCAGGTGCTCGATCTCGTCGAAGCCGGCGAGGCGAAAGACCCAGTAGCCGTCGTCGTTCTTGCTGGCGCCGGCACGCAGCGCTTCCGGCAACGCGGCAGCGCTGCCGAGACGCACGTTCAGCGTATGGCCGGCGAAGCGCGCCAGCAGGTTGGGCGTGGTGTCGAGCGCGACCACGCGCCCCTGCTTGAGCATGGCGATCCGCGCGCATAGCGCTTCGGCTTCCTCGAGGTAATGCGTCGTCAGGATGACAGTATGGCCTTCGCTGTTGAGCCGCTGGACGAATTGCCACAAGCCCTGGCGCAGCTCGACATCGACGCCGGCCGTCGGTTCGTCGAGGACGATCACCGGCGGCTTGTGCACCAGGGCCTGCGCGACCAGCACCCGGCGCTTCATGCCGCCGGACAGACGCCGCATATTGACGTGGGCTTTGGAGGTGAGGTCGAGGTTGTCGAGAATCTCGTCGATCCAGTCATCGTTGTTGCGGATGCCGAAGTAGCCCGATTGAATTCGCAATGTCTCGCGCACCGTGAAGAACGGGTCGAAAACGAGTTCCTGCGGCACCACGCCGAGGCGGCGGCGCGCCTGCCGGTAATCGGCGAGAACGTCGCAGCCCATCACGCTCAAGCGCCCTTCGTTGGGGCGGACCAATCCGGCCAGGCAGGAGATCAGCGTGGTCTTGCCGGCGCCGTTGGGCCCGAGCAGGCCGAAGAACTCGCCCTCGGCGATCTCGAGCGAAACGCCGGCGAGCGCGCGCACGGTGCCGAAAGTCTTGACGACGTTCTGAATGGAGACGGCGACGCCCATGGCATCCGGACCTGACTATTGACCGCGCCGCTCAGGCGAGCGGCAGGGATTCGGTGACGCCGTAAAGCGCCGCCTGACTGAGCATGCTGGCCGGGGCATGGGCGAGGCGCAGCGTCAGGCCACGCTTGTTTGCGGTGCGCAGCAAGCCGAAAATCACGCTCAATGCGGAAGAGTCGGTTTCTTCGACAGCGGAAAGATCGAGCAGCACTTCGCCCGCAGGCGCGGCGCCTTGCAAAAAACTGCGCCCTGTCTCGAGCAGGGCGCTGGCGTTGGCGATCAACATCGGGCCCTTGACGGCGAGCCCTGCACCATTTTGTTCGATCATTTCTTGGCCGGATCCAGCTGTTTGTTTTTGTTGACCAGCATCTGGATCAGTCCGTCGATCCCGTTGGCCCGCACTTCCTGATTGAAGGTATCGCGGTAGTTGGTCACCAGGCTAACGCCGGCGACGACGACATCGTAGACCTTCCAGCCAGCGCCGCCCTTTTCCAGCGAATAGTCAAGCTGGATGGGCTTATTGCCGGGCTGAACGATTTCGGTCTTGACCAGCACATCGGTGTCGGCGCTTTCGATCTTGGTCGGCTTGTAGCGCACGCTCTGATTCTTGTAACTGGTCAGCGCATTCGAATAGGTGCGCACGAGCAGCGTCTGGAACTCGTCGGCGAGGCGCTTCTTCTGCTCGGGCGTCGCCTTGCTCCAGTCGCGCCCCATCGCCAGTCCAGTCATATGCTGGAAATCGAAGATCGGCAACACCTTGGCTTCGACCAGTTCAATGGCCTTGGCCGTATTGCCGCTCTGGATCTCCTTGTCCTGGCGAACGATCGAAAGGACGTCTTCAGTGACCTTCTTGATCAGGGCATCCGGCGTGTCTTCTTGGGAGAATGCCGGCGTGCTCAACAAAAAAAACCCTAAAACCAGTGCCAACAGCGATTTCATCACAATCTTTCGATAGTCATCGGCCAGCCGCTGTCAGAAACAGCGAGCCTGCTTGCATTCAACTTGACCCCGGCCTTCGATATTGGTCTTCCCATCGTTAATCTCGCTGCGGCGATTTTGCAGGTAGGCGTCACGAATGTAGTTGTACTTGTCGAATGCCGCCTGGTCGACGACCTTGTCGGTCGGCAGCAGGCTGGCGCGCACATCGATATAGCGCACGCCGACCAGCGAATTGCGCCACGACACCTGCTGGACATGCCAGACCGGGTCGGCGTAGCTATCGACCATCCAGCCGAAGGTATCGCGCGTCGTGCGTGGCCCGATCAGCGGCCAATAGAAGTAAGGACCATCGCCGACGCCCCACGTACCCAGCGTCTGGCCGAAATCTTCGGTATGCTTGTCGAGGCCCATTTCGCTGGCCACGTCGAAAACGCCGCCGATACCGACCGTCGTATTGACAAGCACCCGGCCGACGTCGGAAAGCCCCTGCCCGCCCTTGCCCTGCAGGAAATTATTGAACGCCGTCCACACATCGTAGAGATTGCCGAAGAAGTTGCCGATGCCGGCCTTCACCGGCAGTGGCGCCGCCGCGTCATAGCCCTGGGCCACCGGCTTGACGACAACATCGATGCCCTCATTGACCGCGAACATCGCGCGGTTGAAGCCTTCGTAGGGATCCTTGGGATTGTTCGCCGTGGTCGCGCAAGCGCCCAAGCCGCCGATCAGCACGGCAGCAAACGCCAGACTGGTGATTCTTCTTGCCAGTTGAGTATTCACGAACAACCCTTTCCGTTATTTTTTGTCCGGTCCTTCGGACGCCTTGTTGAACATGAACTGACTGATCAGTTTTTCCAACACTACCGCCGACTGCGTCTTGCTGAACACGTCGCCTGCCTTCATCATCTTTTCGTCGCCGCCGGCGTCAAGGCCGACGTACTGCTCGCCCAGCAAACCGGCCGTCAGAATCGACGCGAAGGTATCCTTCGGGAACTGATAGCGACTGTCAATCGTCAGTTTCACCACCGCTTCGTAGGCCTGCGGATCGAAAGATATTTCGCTCACCCGCCCGACTACGACCCCCGCGCTCTTCACCGGACCGCGCACCTTCAGGCCTCCGATGTTATCAAACTTGGCGGTCAAGGTGTAAGTCTCGGCGAAGTTGGCCGCCGAAAGGTTGGCCACCCTTAGTGCCAAAAACAACAGTGCGGCTACGCCGACGACGACAAAGAAGCCAACCCAGAGATCAATCAACTTGCGACTCATTAAAGCCCCCGGAACATGAAGGAGGTCAAAACAAAATCCAGCGCCAGTATGGCCAGCGCGGAATATACCACCGTCCTTTTGATCGACGCGGACACGCCTTCGGCGGTCGGAATGGCGTCATAGCCTTCAAAAACGGCAATCAGGGAAACGGCCACCCCAAAAACGAAACTTTTCACCACGCCGTTCCAGACGTCATAGCGGAAATCTACCGAGCCCTGCATCTGGGACCAGAAAGCGCCCTCATCGACACCGATCAGAACCACCCCGACCAGATAGCCACCAAAAACGCCGATCGCCGAAAACAGCGCGGCCAGGAGCGGCATCGAAATGACGCCGCCCCAGAACTTGGGTGCGACGACGCGGGCGATCGGATTGACCGCCATCATGTCCATCGCCGTCAATTGCTCGGTGGCTTTCATCAGGCCGATTTCGGCGGTGATCGACGATCCGGCGCGCGAAGCGAAGAGCAGCGCGGCCACCACCGGCCCGAGTTCGCGGGTCAGCGACAGCGCCACCAGGATGCCGAGCGCGTCGGCCGAGCCGTAGCGCTGCAGCGTCTCGTAGCCCTGCATGCCGAGCACCATGCCGATGAACAGGCCGGAAACGAGGATGATCAGGAGCGACTGGAAACCGGAAAAGTAGATCTCCCGCAAGGTCAGATGCAGGCGCCGGAAGGACTGGCCGGAATAGACCAGCACCATGAAGAAGAAGCGCGCGGCAAAGCCCAGCCGTACGAGCCCGTCGTTGACCCGATGGCCGATGACCCGGACCAGATCGATGACTGCGGTCATTTCCTTAGCGGCCATAAGCGCCATCCCGCAGCAATTCCTGCGCGAAAGGCGGCGCAGGGTAATGGAAGTGCACCGGCCCGTCGGCTTCGCCGAAAACGAATTGATGGACGAAAGGATCGCCGGACGCGCGGATCTCGTCGGGCGTACCCTGAGTGACGATCTGCCCGTCGGAGATGAAATAGGCGTAATCGGCGATCAGCATGGCTTCCTGGACGTCGTGCGTGACCAGCAGCGTGGTCGCGCCGAGCGCGTCGCTGAGCGTGCGGATCAGCTTGCCGATGACGCCCATCGAAATCGGATCGAGGCCGGCAAAGGGTTCGTCGTACATGATCAGCATCGGATCGAGGGCGATCGCCCGCGCCAAAGCCACCCGCCGCGCCATGCCGCCGGACAGTTCGGACGGCATCAGCGCGTGCGCACCGCGCAGGCCGACGGCGTTGAGCTTCATCAGCACCATGTCGCGGATCATCTCTTCGGGCAGGTTGGTATGCTCGCGCATCAGATAGGCGACGTTGTCGAAAACGGAGATGTCGGTAAACAGCGCGCCGAACTGGAAGAGCATGCCCATGCGCCGGCGCATCGCGTAGAGCTCGGAATGGCTCATGTGCGGCACCGACTGCCCGTCGACGAACAAGTCGCCGCCGGTCGGCTTGAGCTGGCCGCCGATCAGGCGCAGCAGGGTCGTTTTGCCGCAGCCGGAATTGCCCATGATGGCGACGAGTTGGCCACGCGGGATCTCCATGCTGATTCCATTCAGAACCGCCCTCTCATCATAAGCAAAGTCGAGATTGCTGATTCGAATCAATTGATCGGCTGGCACAACACTACCCCGTGACAAAAGTGAGCGCGATTATACCTGAAGAGCAGGCGGCAAGCCTTACAAAATATGAGGTCCTCGACGGAATTGTGAAATAATACACAAGAGTCATTCCCCAACCGCCTTGCATTTTCCATGACAACCACATGACCGCCACCCCGGAAACTGCCTCGCCGGAAAAACCGCTGCTGCTCATCGTCGATGATGACCCGCTCATATCCGATACGCTGAGTTTTTCGATGAGCACGGCGTTCGAGGTCATCACCAGCCACTCGCGGCCGCACTGCACGCAATTGCTGCGGCAATTGCGCCGACTCCCGGAAGCGGCCCTGCTCGACCTTGGCCTGCCGCCGCTGCCGCACCGCCCGGACGAGGGCTTCGCGCTGATCGTCGATCTCTTGCATGCCGCGCCGGACATCAAGATCGTCGTTCTCTCCGGCCAGAGCGACGACGGCAATGCCCGCCACGCGCGCACGCTGGGGGCCACCGACTTTGTCGCCAAACCCTGCAACCCGGCCGACCTGCACAAAATCCTGCAACGCGCGCTCAGTTACCGTTCGCTCGACGAGCGACGCACCGTCGGGCGTACGACCTCGCCGCTGATCGGCGACAGCGCGGCGATCCAGAAGCTCAAGGTCCAGTTGCAGCAGTATGCCGATTCGCCCTTTCCGGTCCTCATCGAAGGCGAGTCGGGCAGCGGCAAGGAAATCATCGCCAGCCGCTGCCTTCACTACGACACCAATCGTAGCGGCCGGCCTTTTTTCGCCCTCAACTGTGCGGCCATCTCGCCCAACCTCGTCGAGCCGACGCTGTTCGGCTATGCCAAGGGCGCTTTCACCGGCGCCGTGGCGGCAACCGCGGGTTACTTCGAGGACGCAGCCGACGGCACGCTCTTCCTCGACGAAATCGGCGAACTGCCGCTCGAACTGCAAGCCAAGCTCTTGCGCGTGCTCGAAAACGGCGAATATCAGCGGGTCGGCGAAACGCAGAAGCGCGTGAGCCGCGCGCGCATCGTTGCGGCGACCAACCGCGACCTGAGGAAGGAAATCAGGGCAGGCAATTTCCGCGCCGATCTCTATCACCGCCTGTCGGTCTTTTCGATCAGCGTGCCGCCGCTGCGCGAAATGGAAGGCGACAAGCTGTTGCTGCTCGATCACTTCCGCGAGCGCTATGCGGCGCAGGCGCAGCAAGCGCCATTTTCTCTTTCCGACGAGGCCAACGCGCTGTGGTCGCGCTACGCATTCCCCGGCAACGTGCGCGAACTGCGCAACATCGTCATCCGCCTGACGGCGAAATTTCCCGGGCAGATCGTGCAGGCGGGCGCGCTCGAAGCCGAACTCGACCTGCAGGACGAGCCGCTCGCCCCGCTGCCCGCGCCGCCGCCGCTGGCCAGTGCCGAAAGCGATGCGATCATTGCCGCGGCCAGTGCGCGCCTACAGCAGCCGGAAACCTTCAGCCTCGATCGCCTGCTCGCCGAAACCGAACGCAGCTATATCGAATCGGCATTGCGGCTGACCCACGGCAACGTCAGCCAGGCCGCGCGCCTGCTCGGGATCAACCGTACGACGCTGTACAATCGCATGGAATCTTTCAGGAGCAGCAATGTATCTTGAACATTTCGGCCTGCGCGAGGCACCCTTCCGCATCACCCCGCATACCGAATTCTTCTTTTCCGGCGCCAACCGCGGCGCGACCCTCGAAGCCCTGATCTACGCCATCACTCGTGACGAAGGCATCGTCAAGGTGAGCGGCGAAGTGGGCAGCGGCAAGACCATGCTCTGCCGCATGCTGCTCGAAAAACTCCCGGCCCACGTCGAGACCGCCTACCTCGCCAACCCTTCGTTGTCGCGCGACGAGATTCTGCGCGCCATCGCCGAGGAATTGCGGGCGCCGCTGCCCGGGTACCATGGCCACGCGCTGTTGCGCGCCTTGCAGGACCGCCTGCTCGAGATTTACGCCGCCGGTCGCACGGTCGTGGTGATGATCGATGAAGCGCACGCCATGCCACCCGAGACGCTCGAAGAAATCCGCCTGCTTTCGAACCTCGAGTCGAACCGCCACAAACTGCTGCATATCGTCCTGTTCGGCCAGCCTGAACTCAATCTGCACCTCTCGGCGATGAACATGCGCCCGCTTAAGGAGCGGATCACGCACAACTTCGCCCTCGGGCCTCTGCACCGCAGCGAAATCGGCAGCTACCTGATGTTCCGCCTGCGCGCGGCCGGCTATCGCGGCCCCGATCTGTTTACGCCGCGCGCCTTGCATTTGATCAGCCGGGCCTCGCTGGGGCTCACCCGGCGCATCAACATCCTCGCCGACAAGTCGCTGCTCTCGGCGTTCGCCGAGGACCGGCATCAGATCGACGGCAAACAGGTCAAGGCGGCGATCCGCGACGCCCAGTTCAATCCGATGCATGACGGCGAGCGCCGCTACGGCAAGTGGCTCAGCGCGGCCGCGGTCGTCGCGGTGATTGCCGGCACCGCCTACGTCGCGGGCAGCTACCGGCCGCATACTGCGCCTGCCGCCCAGCCGGTAGCCCCAATCGCTGCCGCGAGCGCGGCGACGCCAGAAGCGGCGCCACCGGAAACAGCCAGGGTTGCAGCCGCGCCAGCGGCGGCTCCCGAGGCGCCGTCGAGCTTCGCCGAGCGCCTCGCGGCCAGCGAAACGTGGCTAAAGAGCCGGCCCGACTCGCACTATTTCATCCAGTTGCTGACGACCGACGGCAATAATCAGCGCGGCGTCGAAGCATTCCTGGAAAACAATACCAAGGCGCTCGATGCGCAGCTCGTTCGCGTTTATCGCTCGCGGTTGAGCGGGCGCGAGCGGCTCGGCGTCATCTACGGCGACTATCCGTCGATCGAAGCGGCCAGCGCCGAACTGCAAAAGGTCGCCCGGATCACCCCGGCGAGCAGTCCTTATATTCGAACATTCAGCAAGTTGCGCTAAACTTGCACAAGAAAAGGACGTTGTAAGCAGCAGGGCGTCAGCAACAGGGGGTTCCATTCAACTTCAAATCCATCGCGATGGCGCGTTGAGCGCAAGGTTTGCGCGGAGCGGGCAGCCGTTTTTGCCGGTTCCGACAATTCGCTTTTCGTCGTGATGCCGTTGCCGCTGCGCTGGGCGTCCGGACTGAAACAGGATTGCCTGATCAATAGGTTCAACAAGCTACGCGACACGCCGTGCGTGATATGATAAATGCAACTCCTCATCGGACGAATCCCAGCATGCTGAGAATAGTTGGCGCCATCCTGATCGCGCTGGTCCTCGCGGCCTGCACCCCGACAACGCTGAGCGGCGGCCCCTCGGAAGGCCATCTGCGCGCCGACAGCGCCGCCAAGACGCCGGGAACGATCCCCCAGCCGGTACAGAACATCGCCTCGCTGCCGCGACCGAAAGCCGCCGGCAAGACGGAAACCTATAGCGTCGTGGTCAACAACGTCCGGGTGCAGGACCTGCTGTTCGCGCTGGCGCGCGACGCCAGGATCAATGTCGATATCCATCCCGGAATCAACGGCTATGTCACGCTGAACGCCATCGACCAGACGCTGCCGCAGCTGCTCTCCCGCATCGCGAGGCAAGTCGACATGCGCTTCGAGCTCGACGGGCCGAATCTTGCGGTGATGCCCGACTCGCCCTTCCTGAAGAGCTATCAGATCGACTACATCAACATCGCCCGCGACGTCACCGGCACCGTCTCGACCAATACCCAGATCTCGACCAGCGCGCTGTCGACGACGGCAGGCGGCGGCGCGGGCGGCACGGGCAACACCTCGCGCATCCAGATTGAAAACAAGTCGAGGAACCGTTTCTGGGAATCACTGGAGAAGAATGTCAAGGATCTCTTGCACGAAACGGACAAGATCTTCCCGGAAGGCTCGACCGAAACCGTGGTGGAGCAGAGTAACTTGCAAAGTACGACCGGTACCGGCGCGCAAGCGCGGCCTGTTGCCAGCACGGCGCGAGGCGCCCAGGCCGCCCCGACGCTGGCCGGCAGCCCGAATCCGGCCGCGCTGCAGAACAGCGGCGAAACGGTGGTCAGGCGCATGACCTTCCGTGAAGCGGCGTCGGTGATCGCCAGCCCGGAGTCGGGCGTCCTCACGGTGCGAGCCACCGCACGGCAACACGAAAAAGTGCAGGAATTCATCGACCGCGTAATGCACAGCGCAAAGAAACAGGTGCTGATCGAAGCGACGATCATTGAAGTCGCCCTCTCGGACACCTACCAGCAGGGTATTGACTTGACATTCCTGGGCACGGTGGCTACTCAGACGGGCTTTACGATGTCGAGCGCGACAAATACGAAGTCTGTCGGCTCCACGGCCAATCCATTTGAGCTGACCTATAGAAATTTCTCCGGCGATCTAAAGGGTATCGTTGATTTGCTCAGAGGCTTTGGTACGACCAAAGTCCTGTCCAGCCCGAAACTGACCGTTCTTAACAATCAGACGGCGACGCTCAAGGTCTCCGAAGACTACGTTTATTTCAACGTCAAGCAGGACATTGCTGCCGGCAACGTGAATACCAACGCCATCACCACGACGACAACGACGCCGCAATCGGTTTCGATCGGTTTCTTCATGAGCCTGACGGCGCAGATTGGCGACGACGACATGGTTACGCTCAACGTTCGCCCGTCAATCTCAAGTATTTCTGACTTGAAACAAGACCCAAATCCGGATCTTGCCAAGAACAATATCGTGAACCTTGTGCCGCAAATCCGCACACGCGAAATCGAATCGATGCTGCGCGTCCAAAGCGGCGACATCGCGGTGCTCGGCGGCCTGATGGAGGACAGGATGGACAACAAGAACGGGCGCTTCCCCGTGCTTGGCGACATTCCCTTCTTCGGTGAAATCTTCACGACGCGCAACAACGCTTCGTCAAAATCGGAACTGGTCATCGTCCTGCGGCCGACGGTCATCAGGGACGCCTCGATCGAAGGCGATTTCGGCCGCTTTGCGGGAAGTTTGCCGGGCCGCGACTTCTTCAAGTCGGACCAGGTTTATCAGCCCTTTGCCTTGCCCGAACAGCGGGAGCCGCTGCAATGAGCCTGCTGATGGACGCGCTCAAGAAGGCCGAAGAAGCCAAACAGCGCGCGGGCGAGCCTGCTTCGCCGCAACCGCAAACGACCTCGGCCGAATCCGTTACGCCGGCCGCCGCATCGCCGCTGCCGCCGCACTCGCGGCTTCCCGACCTGTTGCTGCACGCCGATGCGGTCGACGCCGACCTCGCCGCCGTATCGAGCGAAGCGCCCGCGAGGCGGAACGCGCCGACGGCCTTTTCCAGAGCGGCCGACGAGCGGCAAAGCGAGGCCAATGAACGCAGCGCCGCACGCAACGTTTTCGCCGCCAAGCAGCCCTCGAATCCGCACATCGCCCTCTGGCTTATCGTCGGACTCGCCGTGCTCGCCGCGCTCGGACTTGGAATCTATTTCTGGTGGCAACTGCAAGCCGTTTCCGGTAGCGTAGTGGCGCGACCGCAGCTGCCCACGCCCGTGGCGCAGATCAGCCTGCCGAGCACACCGCTGCCGGCGCTGCCTGCCGCCGAGGCGGCGAAGCCTATGCCGGCCGCTCAGCCGATTGCGCAGCGTGCGCTGCCGCGTGCGGCCCCTGAATCCGTGCCTGCCGAGACGATCGCCGCGCCAGAGCCGCGCCGGGCGCGCGTGCAGAACCCAGCCACTTCTTCGGCCGCGACGCCCGAGACCCCGCTGCGCCTTATCCGCAGCCAGCCCAAATCAAACCAGGCGCTCGAAAGAGCCTACGACAGCCTGCAGGCCGGACGGCTCGACGAGGCCCAGCGCGACTACGAACTCGTCCTGCGCGGCGACGCCAAGAACACCGACGCCCTGCTCGGCCTCGCCACGATCGCGGCGCGCCGCGGCCAAAGCGACGCGGCGCAGGCCTTCTACCTGCGCGCCCTCGAAGCCGATCCGAACGACGCGACGGCGCAGGCCGGGCTGATCAATCTGCACGGCCAGGCCGATCCCGGCGCTTCGGAAAGCCGCCTCAAGACCGCCCTCGCCGGTCAGCCGGATTCGGCCGTCCTGCATTTCGCCCTGGGCAACGTCTATGCGCGAGCGCAGCGCTGGAGCGAAGCGCAACAGGCCTATTTCCGCGCCTACTCGAACGAACCTGACAATGCCGACATCATTTTCAATCTGGCGGTCAGCCTCGATCACCTGCATCAGAACAAGCTGGCCGCGCAGTACTACCAGCGGGCGCTGAACGCCGCCGGCGCGGGCAGCCCGGCGTTTGACCGGAACCAGGTAAAGGCCCGCCTGCTCGACTTGCAGCCTTGACCCCGACTTGAGTCCGCCCGAATGAGCGTTTCCGTCCCCCGTCAGCGTCAGCTCGGCCAGGTCCTCATCGCCAAGGGCATCCTCAGCGAAGACCAGCTGCGCATCGCGCTGCTCGAGCAGATGAAGTCCAACCAGCCGGTCGGCAAGCTGCTCGTGTCGCTCGGTTTCGTTTCCGAAGCCACCTTGCGCGACGCGCTCTCCGAGAGCCTGGGCAAGCGCAGCATCGACCTTTCCAACGCCATCATCGACCCCTCGGCGCCGGCCCTGGTACCGCGCGATCTGGCCAAACGCCTGCACCTCCTGCCGCTCGACTACGACGCCGAGAACCGGCGCCTGACCCTCGCCCTCGCCGACGTCAACGACATCGTCGCGCTCGACAAGATCCGCGGCCTCGCCGGCGGCGACCTCGAGATCGACACGCTGCTTGCCGGCGAAACCGAGATCGGCCGCGCGATCGACCAAGCCTATGGCTACGAACTGTCGATCGACGGCATCCTGCACGAAATCGAAACCGGCGAAATCGATTTTCGCGGCCTGCAGTCTTCGGCCGACGAGTACAGCCAGCCGGTAGTCCGTCTGATCGACTCGATCCTGACCGACGCCGTCAAGCGCGAATCCTCCGACATCCACTTCGAACCGGAAATCGGCTTCCTGCGCATCCGCTACCGCATCGACGGCATTCTCAGGCAGGTGCGTTCATTGCACCAGTCGTACTGGCCGGCCATGGCGGTGCGCGTCAAGGTGATGAGCGGGATGAACATCGCCGAAACGCGCGCGCCGCAGGACGGGCGCATCACGCTCAGCATGCGCGGCCGGCAGATCGATTTTCGCGTCTCGGCGCAGCCGACGATTCATGGCGAAAACATCGTCCTGCGCATTCTCGACCGCCAGAAAGGGCTGGTCCCGCTCGAAGGCCTGGGACTTGCCGAAAAGCAGCTCGACCAGTTGAAACTGATGATCGCCCGCCCCGAAGGCATCATCCTGGTTACCGGCCCGACCGGCAGCGGCAAGACGACCACCCTCTACTCGGTGCTCAACCATATCAACTCCGAGGGCCTCAACATCATGACCCTCGAAGACCCGGTCGAATACCCGATGACCCTGGTGCGCCAGACTTCGGTCGCCGAGGCGGCCAAGCTCGATTTTGCCAACGGCATCCGCTCGATGATGCGCCAGGATCCCGACGTCATCCTGGTCGGCGAAATTCGCGACGCCGACACCGCCGAAATGGCGCTGCGCGCCGCGATGACCGGGCACCAGGTCTATTCGACCCTGCACACCAATTCGGCGATCGGCGCCATTCCGCGCCTGCTCGACATCGGCATCCTGCCCGACATCATGTCCGGCAACATCATCGGCATCATTGCCCAGCGCCTGGTGCGTCGGCTGTGCGTGCACTGCAAGACCTCGTACCAGGCCGAAGCGCACGAAGCGCGGCTGCTCGGCTGTACCGGCGACACGCCGCGACCGGTCATTTACCGCCCGTGCGGCTGCGAGCGCTGCGAATTCCAGGGCTATCGCGGGCGCCTGGCGATCATGGAAATCCTGCGCATGAACGCTGACCTCGACGAACTCGTCGCGCGCCGCTGCACGGTGCGCGAAATCCGCCATCTCGCCGATCGCCAGGGTTTCGTCGCGCTCGCCGACGACGGTCTGCGGCGCGTTCTCGACGGTTCGACCTCGATCGAGGAACTCGGCCGCGTCGTCGACCTCACCGATCGCATGTAGGCGCAACAGACATGATGCCGGCAGAAATTAGCATCGTCATTCCGGCGAAAGCGCGAATCCAGGATATTGCGGCACGAACTGGGTCCCGGCCCCGGATTCAAGCATTCCGGGGTGACGTTCTTGCGTCGGGACGACGGTTGTTCAGGAAGTATTGACGTTCATGGCACTCTACACCTACAAGGCGGTCGATCCTTTTGGGCATGCGGTGCAGGGCCGGATCGACGCACTCAACCTCGTCGATCTCGAAATGCGGCTGCGGCGCATGGATCTCGACCTGATCAAGGGCGAGCCGATCAGCAACCGCAATTTCTTCGGTGCGGGCAGCGTGCCGCGCCGCGAGATCATCCATTTCTGCTTTCACCTCGAACTCCTGGCGCGGGCCAATGTGCCGATTCTCGAAGGCCTGTCGGACCTGCGCGACACGCTCGAACACCCGCGCTTTCGCGAAGTCGTCGCCAGCCTGATCGAAGGCATCGAGGGCGGCCAGAAGCTGTCGCAGGCGATGGCCGGCCAGCCGAGAGTTTTCAGCAAGGTCTTCGTCAGCCTGATCCGCTCGGGCGAGGCCACCGGCCGCCTGCCCGAAGTCCTGCAAAGCCTGACCGAATCCTTGAAATGGGAAGACGAGCTGGCTTCGCAAACCAAGAAACTCGTCATGTATCCGGCCTTTGTCGGAACCATCGTCCTGTCGGCGACTTTCTTTCTGATGGTCTACATGGTGCCGCAGCTCAAGTCGTTCGTGAAGAACATGGGGCAGGAGCTGCCGCTGCAGACGCAGATGCTGTTTTTCGTGTCCGACATGCTCGTGTCGTACTGGTACGTCGCGCTGCTGCTGCCGGTAGTACTCTTCATTGGCGTGAAGCTGCTGCTCTACAGCAATCCGCTGGCGCGCGTTCGCTTCGACGGAATCAAGCTGAAATTCCCGTTCATTGGCGGCATCCTGCGCAAGATCATCCTGTCGCGCTTCGCCAATACCTTCGCCCTGCTCTATTCCTCGGGAATTCCAATTCTCGAAGCGATCCGCACGACGCAGGACGTGGTCGGCAATCGAGTCGTGCGCAGCGGCCTGCAGCGCGTCGAGCAACTGATCGTCGAGGGACAGAACGTTACCGCGGCCTTCCACAGCATCGGCTTTTTCCCGCCGCTGGTGATCCGCATGCTGCGCGTCGGCGAAAGCACGGGCGCACTCGATACCGCGCTGATCAATGTCAGTTACTTCTATAATCGCGACGTAAAGGAATCGGTGGACAAGGTGCAGCAACTGATCGAACCGATGCTGACAGTCGTTCTCGGCCTGCTGCTCGGATGGATCATGCTCTCCGTCCTCGGGCCGGTCTATGATGTCATCAGCAAGATAAAAACCTAGCGCGCTCCCACTCAAAACGCCAATGAAACCCAGCCGCCTGCTCTACCTCAGCGCCCACCAGATGACCGCCTACCGGTGGCATGCGGGCGAGCTGCGCAGCGAAGGGCTGTTCGCGGCGGGGCCGGACGGCCACCAGGAATTCGCAAGCTACCTCGCGCAAAACAGGGATTGCGTCTTCGCCATCCTGGCCAACGTCTCGGAAGAAGGTTTCCAGATCGAGACGATTCCTTTCCTGCGCGGCAGCGACCGCCAGGCCGTGATCAGCCGCAAGCTGTCGCAACTCTTCTTCAACGCCCCGCTGACTTCTTTCCTGTCGCTGGGTTACGAGAAGAGCACGCGCAAGGACGAGCGCCTCATGCTCGCCGCGCTGACCAACAACGATTTCCTCGCGCCCTGGCTGGACGCCATTGCCGGCGCCGGCGTCGCCCTGGCCGGGATCTACTCGCTGCCGCTGCTCGCGCCGACCCTGCTGCGCAAGCTGCAGCTGGCAGAGGACCAGTGCCTGCTGCTCACCGTCCAGGATCAAAGCCTGCGCCAGAACTACTTCGAAAAAGGCGAACTGCATTTTTCCCGGCTCGCGCCGCTGCACGACAGCAGCATCGTCGGCATCGCCCAGACGTTTTCCGGCGAAGCGCAGAAGCTCCAGCAGTACCTCACCAGCCAGCGGTTGATCGGACGCGAGCAGCCGATCACCGTGTATATCCTCGCGCACCCGAACGCGCGCAAAGCCATTCAGGCCAACTGTGCGAGCACGGCGACGATCCATTACAACTTCCTCAGCATCGAGGACTGCGCAAAGAAAACGGGACTCAAGACCCTGCCCCCGGACAGCCACTGCGAACAGCTCTTTCTCAATCTGCTGGCCGGCGCGCCGCCGCGCATGCAGTTCGCCAAGGACACGCAGCGCAAGGCCTATCAACTGCGCCAGACCAGCTCGGTGCTCAAGTGGGCCGGCGCCTTCGTCCTGGTCGCCTGTCTGCTGGTCTCGGGAACGCTGCTGCTCGACAGCTACAAAGTCAACCAGGAGCGCGCGGCGCTCAGCAATGAAGCCGGCGTGTCGCGCCAGCGCTATGACGACATCGTCAAGACTTTCCCGCCGATCCCGACCAACAACCAAACGCTGCGCCGAGTCATCGACCGCTACGCCGAACTCGAACGAAGAGCCGCATCGCCAACCGGCCTGTATCAGGAAATCAGCCGCGCGTTGCAGGCGGCGCCGGCGGCCGAGCTCGAGCGCATCGACTGGAAAGTCGGCGGCGTCGAATCCGCCGCCAGCCCCGCCGCCGGCCAGAGCCTTGCGGCCAGCGTCGTGCCGGGCGACAGCGAAGCGGCCATCGTGAGCGGCACGCTCAGGCTCGGCAGCAATGCCAACGCCCGGCAAATGCTGCGCGCCTTCGACGATCTGGTCGAGGCGCTCAAGGCCAATCCGAAACTGCGCGTCGAAGTACTGCAGCGGCCTTTCGACATCGAATCCGGAAAGTCGCTCAAGGGTGGCGACACGACGCTCGAGAGCAATATGCCGCGCGCCTTCAGCCTGCAGATCATCAGGGCGCTGGCCCCATGAAGCTGAAGACGGCCGACCTCGCCAAGCTGCAATACAGCCTGATCGCCGCCCTGCTGATGGCGGCGCTCGGCGCCGGCAGCGTCTTCTTCTCGCTAAACATGAGCCAGGCGGCGAAACTTGCGCGCAACGCCGCACAGGCCGAGCGCAACGAGTTCGCCGGCAAGCTCGACCGGGTGCGCAGCGAGGAGCGCGAGATCAAGCAGAAGTCCGCCGTATTCGCCGAACTCCAGAAGCGCGGTGTCGTCGGCGACGAACAGCGGCTCGAATGGGTCGAGCTGCTCAAGGACATTCGCGACAAGCGGCGCCTCATCGACCTGCAATACGAATTCGCGCCACAGCGTCCGCTCGAAATCGCACCCGCCGGGACGCCCGCCGGCGCCTACGCCTTCTACGCAAGCGGCATGAAGGTGCAGCTCAAGCTGCTGCACGAGGAAGACCTGACGCGCCTGCTCGGCGACCTGCGCCAGCAAGCCGCCGCGCTGATCCAGGTCAAGGCCTGCAACGTCAGCCGCGTACCTCGCGGCGCCGGCGACAGCAGCGTCACCGCCCAGCTGCAGGCCGACTGCCTGATCGACTGGATCACGCTGCGCGAAGCGGCCGGCAAGCCGGGGACCCAGAAATGAACAGCCTACGGCCCCTCACCGAAACCCGCAACGGCCTCTTGGCCATGCTCTGTGTGCTCGGCGCGCTGGCCAGTCTCTGTCCGCCGGCCCAGGCCGACGAGGAACTCGGCCGCCTCTTTTTCACCCCCGAGCGGCGGCAGATCCTCGATCGCCAGCGCCAACTCAATATCCAGGAAAAGCAAGAAATCCCCGAAGACCCGACGCTGACCATCAACGGCGTCGTGACGCGCAGCGGCGGCAAGCGCACCGTCTGGATCAACGGCGTTGCGCAAAACGACAATGAAAAACCGAGTGGCGTCGCCGTGACGCCAAACCGCAGGGAACCCGGCAAGGTCGTCGTCCAGCCCGGCGACTCAGCGCCAGCTAGCGCCAAAGTGGGCGACACAGTCAACCGCAATACCGGCGAGGCGGCTGATCTGCTCGGCGGGGGG
The DNA here is from genome assembly GCA_903886975.1 of uncultured beta proteobacterium. Classification (GTDB taxonomy): domain Bacteria; phylum Pseudomonadota; class Gammaproteobacteria; order Burkholderiales; family Rhodocyclaceae; genus Propionivibrio. Next base: position 11,283 of record CAISOB010000081.1, on the reverse strand, counting down.
AAGATCAGCATCAAGCCGGGCAGCGCGAAATAGGCGACGTGGCCGCCGCTGCGATGTCTCGAGATGGTGATCAGTTGGCTATCGGATACTGAAATGAAGCCCGTGCGGATGCGCTATCATTTTGCTGGCAGCAGTGCCCGCCAGAGAGGCCTTGCGCTAATGGTTATGCTTATTCTGATAGCCATTTTCGCGCTTTATCTTTTCGTCGGACAGATCACCACAGGGTTATACCAGTCCGATCGGGCGCAGAATGCTGCCGAAGCCCTCGCCGAAGCCAAGCAGGCGCTGATCGGCGACGCCATATCGACGCAACAGGTCAAGGATGCGGGCTATCTGCGCTTGCCTGACTTGGGGACCTCATTTGGCGTCCCTACAGAAGGACAAGCCTCCGGAACATTTGCCGGCGGCAGTAAGGATTTCACGGCAATCGGGAAGTTTCCATGGAAAACCCTTGCCACGCCGCCGCTTCGCGATCGGGACAAGGAATGCCTGTGGTATGTCGTATCCGGACGCTTCAAAGTCACTCCGCCAACCGATGCACTAAACTGGGATACGCAAGGGCAGATCGATCTTATCGATGGACAGGGCAATATTCTTGCAGCCAATCTCGCCGCACTGCTCGTCGCCCCCGGGACGCCACTTGACGGGCAGAGTCGTGCGCTGGCCGATGCGACTTACGACCAATGCGGGGGCAACTACGACGCGCGCAATTATCTCGATGCGTTCGATAGCGCCAATGCGATTTCCGGCGAAGTCAATTACTTTGCCGGCAGCACAAACCACCGGGTGGCCCTAAACAAGAACAACAAGCGCTTTGTGCTTGCCAATACAGTGCATTTCAATGACGGCATACTCGTTGTGACCACCGATGAGATCTTTAACTCCGTAATCAAGCGAGGGGATTTCGCTACGGCGGTTTCTAATTTGCTCGACGATCCGACATTCCAAACCCACCTGCAGAACGTACTCATCAGTGGCAACAAGGGGAGCGACAACATCGACTGTCACTGCAATAACCTAACCTGCACGGCCATTGCGGGCGACCCGTTTCAGGCATTCTGCAAGAACTGGAAGGATATGCTGCTTCTCACGCAGTTGGTGCCCCCGTCGTCTATTACCATTAATGGCGCGACATCGGGTTCCTGCAACCGCGTTCTATTTTTCGGCGGCCGCAAGATCGCCGGTCAAAACCGCGGCACCGGTGCCGAAATAGCCGACAAGAATAACTATCTCGATGGAAATAATGCTTCGTCTTTCAGCGCGCCGGTCACAACGACCGCCAATTTCACCGGCGCCCTCAATTTCGACTGGCATAATGCGGGCACCGACCTTGTCAGATGCATACCATGAGAAATCGGAAAATCATATTTTCGATTAAGGGCTTCACGCTCGTCGAATTGACTATTGTCCTGGTCATCGTTGCGCTATTGATCGGCGGAATGCTCGTCCCTTTATCTGCGCAAAGAGACCTCCAGAGTGCCAATCAGACAGCAAAGCAGCTGTCGGACACGAGGGAAGCCTTGCTCGGCTTCGCCGTAACAAACAAGAGGCTGCCCCGCCCAGCTGTTTCCGCAACCGATGGTACGGAGCGTGCTGTTTGCGTTACCGAGGCCGACTGTACGGGCTTCATCCCCTGGCAGGTCCTCGGTGTTCCGCCAACCGACGCATGGGGAAAACTGGTCCGCTACAGCGTAAGCCCATCTTTCTCCAACGGCGTGGTCAGCTTGGCGACCGTCGCCACGAAGAAGATTCAAAGCCGCGACAACTTGGGCGCAGTTGTCTATATCTTCGGCCAAACTGCACCATGCAATGCCACATCCCAGCCATGTGCCCCCGCCGTTGTTTTTTCGCACGGAAAATCGCATTACGGCACCACTGCCGACGGAACCGTTCTTGGCGGGGGAACGGCAAGTAGCGTCGACGAAACGAGCAACGACACGGGATCGACGGGAGCTACAGCCGGAACCCTTTACATGACCAGAACGCCGACCGACAACACAGCGATATCCGGTGGAGAATTTGATGACCTCGTCATCTGGATTTCGCCAAATATCCTCTTCAATAGACTCATTGCAGCCGGCCAACTCTGAGTACCGTCCGTGCATTGCGGCTTGACCGCCTACACCATTTGCGGTCAAATCGTTCCTCGCGACCAGAATGACAACGTCAGAGAACAAATGAATACGCAGCGCGCTTTCCTGGACGGTTTCAGAACTGCGGGAATTCTGCCGACCGATTCCGCCGAATTGCGTTTGCAGAAATCGCTGCTGATCTTCGCCACCGGGCTGATCAGTTTCACCTCCATGCTTTGGCTGTTCATCTACTGGCAGCTCGGGCCGCATTTTTCGTCGACCGTTCCTTTCGTATTCCAGTTGCTGCTTGTCGGCAATCTGATCGTCTACCTTAAGACGCTCAATTTCGACGGCTTTCGCCTGATCCAGCTGTCGCTGTTCCTGTTCATGCCCTTCGTTGCGCAATGGAGCATGGGCAACTTCATCACGGCCAGCGGGGTCAGCCTGTGGGCGCTGCTGGCGCCGGTCGGCGCGGTGCTGTGCATCGGGCCGCGCGAGTCGCTGGCCTGGTTCATCGCCTACATCGTTTTCACCGCCCTGTCCGGCGGTGTCGACTACTACCTCGGCGATGCCTTGTCGCCGACGCAAATCAAAGTGCCAACACAGACGACGGTGTTCTTCTTCGCGCTCAACTTCGCGGCCGTTTCGACCATCGTCTTTCTGCTGCTGCGCTACTCGGCGAGCGAAAAGCAGAAGACCCAGGCGCACCTCGAGGAGGCGCACCGGCTCCTGCAAGCCGAGCAGGACCGCTCGGAGAACTTGCTGCTCAATATCCTGCCGGGTCCGATCGCCGAACGCTTGAAGAACAGCAACCTGACGATCGCCGATGGCTTTGCCGACGTCTCGGTGATGTTCGTCGATATCGTCAGCTTCACCCGGGTGGCCGAGGGATTGAGCCCGCAGCAGGTCTTCGCCATGCTCAACAAGATTTTCTCGTCTTTCGACGAGCTGGCCGAAAAATACGGGCTCGAGAAGATCAAGACCATCGGCGATGCCTATATGGTCGCCGGCGGTTTGAACGACCAGTGCAAGGACTACACCGAAGCGCTCGTGGACATGGCGCTGGAGATGCGCGATCTGCTGCAGCGCGATTTCCAGGTCAATCAGATGCACCTCGAAGTGCGGATCGGCATCGGCACCGGCCCGGTCGTCGCCGGCGTCGTCGGCAAGAAGAAATTCATTTACGACCTGTGGGGCGACACTGTCAATATCGCCAGCCGCATCACCAGCGAAGGCGTTCCCGGCATGGTGCAGGTCGATGAAGCCACCTACCGGCGCCTGGAAACCCGCTTCGATTTCCACGCGCCGCAGGTCATTTACCTCAAGGGCAAGGGCAATATGGCGGTGTACCGCGCCATCGGCCGCAAGAGCGCGGCACGATTGACGACGTCGGACATGGCGCAAAGCTGACCCAGCTTCTCATCGCCGTTAGCCAAGCTTATTTCGCCTTCAACTCGAAGCACACCTCACCCGCAACGTTGTTCGCCAGGCGAAGTTCGTAGCCATGCGCTTCAGCCTGCCTTGCCGCGTTGTAGAGCCCGATGCCGAAACCGGTTTCGGAGGGTAGTGGCGCGCGCAGCATATCGCTGACGAGCGCAGCGCGAACGGCACTGCCGCTGTCGCCGATGCTCAGGGTGCGCGCATCGGCAGCCAGGGTCGCGCGCACGATCAGACCGTTCTCGCTCTGGCGCTTCTGCAGGGCGTTATGGAGGAGATTGTCGGCAACGCTGTCGAAGAGCGCTACTGGCAGGCGAGCCGCCGCGGCAAGAACGACCGGGGTGAAGACAATTCGGTCATGGGCGTAACGCTGCTGCAAGGCCTGCCACCAGGCTTCGGCCGGAACGTCCGGCGCGACGCTGTCAAGGCCGGTTTGCGGAGTCTGCAGTTTCTCCAGCGTCTGCTGCAGGCGCTGCGTGATTTGCGGCAACTGCCGCTGCAGCAAGAGGTTCAGCGGCGTGCCGCCGCCATCCTGCGGCGCCTGGGCGAGAAAGCACAGGTTGTTCAGGGACTGCAGCAGGTTCTTGATGTCGTGCGTCAGGCGCGCGCCGGTCTCATGCACCGCGCGCAGATAACCCATCTGCTGCAATTCGCGTGCGCGCTGCTTGGTGACGTAGTACTCGTTGGTCAGCCGCGACAGCATTTTAAAATGCCAAATGAGAGCCGGGCTCAATTTGTGCCGCGTATAAAGAGTCAAGACCAAAGGCTGGTTGGGAAAATCCTGGCTGAAGCGCGACACCAGCCCGAATCGGCCCGAGCCGGATTGGGCGCCGGCGGCAGGGAACCAGGCGCCGCCGACCACCCAGGGCAACTCGAGCATTCCGGCGAAGGCCCGGGACAGGAACTGGTCGGGATCGCTCTCGCGCTCGGCGCATTCCATCAGCCGCTGCAGCCAGGTCTCGAACGGCAGCCCGATGCTCAGCAGATAGCGCGAAAGAAGCACGCTGACGCCGCTGAACCCCGGGCGCGGATTCCACGCCCAGGCGATGAGCAGGAGCATTCCGGCCATCGAGAACATGGTCTTGAACACCGCCTCGATATACGGCGACTGCCGCAAGATCATGAACGCCAGGCTGCCGAGCACCAGCACGGAAATCAGCAGAAAGATGAACAGGCTGGAGAAGAAATCGACCATGCCGTCGCTCGGCAAGCGAATCTCGAGCGGGCGCGGCATGACCAGCATGGCGACCAGGATCACCGGCGCCGTCCACGCAAACAATTGGTCGAGCGAAGGCCCGCTCAGCCCGGCGTTCGGAACGACTCTGGGCACCAGCCAGAGAAGCAGGGCGCAGAGCAGATAGGCAAAGGCCAGCAGGTAGAAGAGTCGCGTCGGGCGATGGCCGAGCAGCAGCACCCGCCCGCCGAGCAGCGAGGTCAGGACCGTCACCCAAAGGATCAACAACCACCCGCCATAGAGCCACGCCCCGCCGGCGAGCACCAGCACGACCAGGGCCAGCGCGGTCGAATCGAGTTTGCGCTCGGCGTGGACAAAGGGCTGCCAGAAAAGAAACAGGCCGACGTCAACGAGCCAGCACATCAGGCTCACCGTCGTACCCGTCCCGGCCAGCAAGGTCAGATGCAGCACCACCAGCATGGCGATCAGCACCCACCGCTGACGCTCGCGCAGCAAGCGGCCGAAGCCGGCCACGGCGGTCACGCCGAGACTCCCGAAACTGCCCGAAGTTCGACAGCGATCCGGCACAAGCGCTCAATTCCCGACACATGTGTCGATGAATCGACACTTCTGCGCGGCAAACGCGCGCAAAACGCCTCAGTACGCTGGCATGCAATCTGCTTTAATCTATGCTTCACCAGGATCATCGCGGGAGATTGAAATGAAAAGGCAACAATCGGGCTTCACGCTGGTCGAAATTGCCATTGTACTCGTCATCATCGGCCTGCTACTCGGCGGCGTGTTGAAGGGACAGGAACTCGTGAACAGCGCCAAGGTGAAGAATTTCATCAACGATTTCCGCTCGACCCAGTTGCTGATTTACGGCTACCAGGACAAATTCAAAGCCATTCCCGGCGATGATGCGAATGCCACCACGCACGTCGGAACAGCGGGCGTAACGCTGCTTACACCGACGCCGGGGACGCTTGGCAACGGCCGGATTGAAGGCAACTTCAATTCCGTAAACGCCGCGGATGAATCGGTTGCATTCTGGCAGCAGGTTCGGCTTGCCGGACTGTCGACGGGATCGACGGACTTTACATCGCCTGCGGCAGTGCTGCCGACGAACGCCGACGGCGGGCGTCTGGGCATACAGAGCGTGTCGCCGATCACCACTTCCGGCACCGCTATGCCCGGCGCGTATTTCGTCTGCTCCGACGGCATCTCCGGAAAACTCGCCAAGCAGATCGACATCACCATGGACGATGGCAACACGGAAACAGGCTCCGTGCGGGTTACTGCCGCAGGCTATTCCGGCACAGCAACCGCCGCCGTCGCGACCACAGCCATTGTCGATAGCACAAACTACATCGTCTGCGTCGCTTACTGATTCCTTTAGGCTAAGTGCAAGCCCGCTACGGCGGGTTTCACCCCTTGAGCAGCCTGGCCTCGGCCCGGGCCAGCGCGCCGGGCGCACCGAGCAGCACGACCACGTCGCCGGCCTCAAAGCGCGTGCCGCCCGAAGGTTCCAGCGTGCGGATGTTGCGGCGCCGGATGGCCGTGACCTCGACGCCTTCGTCGCCGACCGAGAGCTCGTGCACCGACTTGCTGATGGCATAGGCGCCCTCAGGCAGCGAAACGGAGTGCAGGCGCGGCTGGTCGCCGTCATGCAGGTTCTCGTCGAGGTCGCTCTCGCCATGGAAGAAGCCGCGCAGCGTGCGATAGCGCGCGACGCGCGTGCGGCGGATGCGCTTCAGAACCCTGTTGATCGGCACGCCGGCGTGGATCATCGCATGTGATGCCAACATCATTGCAGCCTCCAGCGTTTCCGGGACGACCTCGGCAGCGCCGGCGCGCTGCAGCCGGTCGAAATCCTTTTCGTCGGCGGTGCGCACGACCACCGGCAGCCCCGGCGCCAGTTCGTGGGCATGGCGCAGCACCCGCTCGGCGGCGCGCGTGTCGATGAAGGATATGATCAGCACGCTGGCCCGCGCGACGCCGGCGGCGACCAGTGTCTCGCGCCGCGTGGCGTTGCCGTAGACGACGTTCTCGCCGGCGGCGGCCGCTTCGCGCACGCGGTCCGGATCGAGGTCGAGGGCCAGGTAGGAGACCTCTTCATCGGCCATGAAACGCGCCAGATGCTGGCCGCTGCGTCCGAAGCCGCAGATCAGCGCGTGTTTCTCGTTGCTCATCGCGCGCGCCGCGAGGCTGGTCAGCTGCAGGGAGCGCATCAGCCATTCGCTGGCGGCAAAGCGCAGCACCAGGCGGTCGCTGTAGTGCACGATGATCGGCGCCAGCAAAATGGAGAGCACGAGTGCGGCCAGCACGGCCTGCAGCGCCAGCGCCGGCACGAGCCTGGCGTGACCGATTTCGGAGAGCAGCACAAAGCCGAATTCACCGCCGGCACACAGCCATAGCCCACCGCGCATGGCCGCGCCGGGCAGCGATCCGAACAGCCGCGACAGGCCGAAGACCAGGGCGAACTTGACCGACAGCAGCGCCGCCAGCACGGCGAGCACCAGCAAGAAGTGCGCAAAGACCAGCGCGACGTTGAGCATCATGCCGACGGTCACGAAGAACAGGCCGAGCAGGATGTCGCGAAAAGGCTTGATGTCCTCTGCGACCTGGTGCCGGTATTCCGTTTCGGAAATCAGCATGCCGGCGAGGAAGGCGCCGAGCGCCAGCGACAGTCCGGCCGCTTCGCTGAGCCAGGCGAACCCGAGCGTAATGAGCAGCACGTTGAGCATGAACAGCTCGGTGGACTTGCCGCGCGCGACGATGTGGAACCACTTGCCGATCAGGTGCGAACCAAAGAAGAACACCACGCCGAGCATCAGTAGCGCCTTGCCAAGGGCGATGGCGAGCATCAGCGGCAGGCGCTCCGGCGGCTCCGAAAAAGCCGGAATCAGGACCAGCAGCGGAACCACCGCGAGGTCCTGGAAGAGCAGCACGCCGATCACTTCGCGCCCGTGCGGCGCATCAAGTTCGAGGCGCTCGCTGAGCAGCTTGGTCAGCACTGCCGTCGACGACATGGCCAGGGTCCCGCCGAGCGCGACGCCCGCCTGCCACGAAAAACCCGCGGCGACGGATACGCCGGTGACCACTGCAAGGGTCACCAGAACCTGCAGAAAACCAAGCCCGAAAACGATGCGTTTCATTGCATACAGCTTGGGCAAGGAGAACTCGAGGCCGATCGAAAACATCAAGAAGACGATGCCGAATTCGGCGAGATGCTCGACGTCCGAAAACCCCGCCATCAGATGCAGGGCGTGCGGGCCGAGCAGGGTTCCGACCAGCAGATAACCGAGAACCGGCGGCAGATTGAGACGCCGGAAGAGAATCACGGAGGCCACCGACGCGCCCAGCAACAGCAGAATGATCGTCAGAGTTTCCATTGCTTGTGCTTATGGTTCTGTCGCGTTTCTCGTCGTGCCCTTCGTGGCCCGACGCCCGGCCTGCACGGCATCGCCCGGCAGGCCAGCGAAATCGGGGCGCAGCAGCCTTCTGCTATACTTCGGCCCAATCATAACCGCTACCCGCCCATGAACCAAATACAGCCTTCTTCCAAGGCGCTCGAACTCGCACGGCAGGTGTTGCGCATCGAAGCGGATGCGGTCCTCGCCCTGACCGAGCGGATCGACGGCGCCTTCCTCGAGGCGCTGTCGCTGATCCTCAATTGCCGTGGCCGCGTCATCGTCAGCGGCGTCGGCAAGTCCGGGCATATCGGGCGCAAGATCGCCGCGACCCTGGCCAGCACCGGCACCCCGGCTTTCTTCGTACACCCGGTCGAAGCGAGCCACGGCGACCTCGGCATGATTACCGCCGACGATGTCGTGATCGCCCTCTCCAACTCGGGCGAGAGTTCCGAACTGCTGAACATCCTGCCGTCGATCAAGCGCCAGGGTGCAAAGCTCATCGCCATCACCGGCAATCCGCAATCGGCACTGGCCCGCGATGCCGACAGCCACCTCAATTCCGCGGTCGCACAGGAAGCCTGCCCGCTCAACCTGGCGCCGACGGCCAGCACCACCGCGGCGCTCGCGCTCGGCGACGCGCTTGCCGTCGCCCTGCTCGACGCGCGCGGCTTCGGCGCCGATGACTTCGCGCGCTCGCATCCGGCCGGCGCGCTCGGCCGCCGTCTGCTGACCCGTCTGCGCGATGTGATGCGCACCGGCGCGGACATACCGACCGTCACGCCACAAGCGACGGTCGCCGAAGCGACGCGCGAAATCTCGCGCGGCGGCATCGGCATGACCGTCGTCGTCAGTCCCGAGCGGCGCGTGCTTGGAATCTTCACCGACGGCGACCTGCGCCGCGCCATCGTCAGTGGCCTTGACCTGCCGGCGCTCACGGTAACCGAGGTAATGACGCGCGGGCCGCGCGTGATGAGCCCGGAAAAGCTCACCGCCGAAGCCGTCGAAATGATGGATTCGCAGCGCATCAACCAGATTCCGGTCGTAGACGAAAACGGTCTGCTGATCGGCGCACTGAACATGCACGATCTCTTTAAAGCCAAGGCGATTTGATGGAAAACCTCGAAGAAACAAGAAAACGCGCAAGCCAGCTCAAACTGATGGCTTTCGACGTCGACGGCGTGCTCTCCGAAGGCTCGCTCTTCTTTACCGATAATGGTATTGAAATGAAGGCCTTCAACAGCCTCGACGGCCTCGGCATCAACATGCTGCAAAAATCGGGCATCACCGTGGCCATTATCACCGGCCGCAAGGCGCGCTGCGTCGAATTGCGCATGGAGAACCTGCACGTCGAACTGCTCTACCAGGGCATCTCGGACAAGCTCGGAACCATGCACGAACTGCTCGCCAAGCTCGGCCTGTCAGCGGACCAGGCGGGTTACATGGGCGACGATATCGTCGATCTGCATGTGATGGATGCCTGCGGTTTCTCGGCAGCACCTGCGGACTGCCACGAAATGGTCAAGCCCTACGCGCGCATGGTTTCGAGCAAGATCGGCGGTCGTGGCGCGGTGCGTGAAGTTTGCGAATTCATTCTCGCGGCGCAGGGCAAGCTCGACGCCGCGCTCGCGCCCTATCTGCCGGCACCCGCAAAATGAAACAGTGGGGAAGCGCGCTGTTCCCGCTCGGCGTTCTGCTCGCTCTGGCCGCGCTGACGTACTGGCTGCGTTATGCGACCGAATTGACCGAACCGTCGCGTGACGGAAAACACCGGCACGACCCGGATTACATCGTCACCGATGCGACGATGCGCAAGCTCGATCTCGACGGCAACCTCAAATACACGCTGAAGGCAACCGATATCCGCCATTATCCGGATGACGACAGCACCGACATGACGCAGCCAAACCTCGTTTATCTCAACCCGCCCAAGCCGCCGGTGACGATCACCGCGCAGAGCGGACATGCCAGCACGAACGGCGCACAGGTCGATTTGTACGACGATGTGCGCATCCACCGCGCTCCGACGAAAAAAGATGAGGCGATGGACGCCACGATGGCCCAACTCACCGTCCTGCCCGACGATGAGAAGGCCTACACCAAGAGCCCGGTGCTGATCACGCAGGGAATATCCTGGGTGACGGGCATCGGCATGCAGGCCGACAACCGCACGCAAACCTACGTACTTGAATCGCAAGCCCGCGCCATGCTAGAAAGCAGATTCGCCATGAAGAAAACGCCATGACACTTAAACTACCGAATGCCCTAGCCGCCGTCCTGCTCCTCGCCCTGTCCGTCCCGGGCCACGCCGAGAAGGCCGATCGCGAGAAACCGCTCAACGTTGAAGCCGACCGCGTCAGCATGGACGACATCAACAAGGTACAGATCTTCGAAGGCAACGTCGTCCTCAATCAGGGAACGCTGCAGCTGCGCACCGCGCGCCTGGTCGTCACCCAGGATGCCGACGGTTTCCAGAAAGGCGTCGCCACCAGCGGCGCCAACGGATTGGCTCACTTCAAACAGAAGCGTGAAGGTCGCGACGAATACGTTGAAGGAGAAGGCGAGCGCATCGAGCACAACGCGCGCGAAGACAAAACCGAGTTCTTTGTCCGCGCCTGGGTGCGCAGCGGGCTCGATGAAGTTCGGGGCCAGTATATTTCCTACGACGCGCTGACCGAGAAGTATCTGGTAACCAATGGCGCTGGCGAGAGCAAGAGCGCCACCGGCGTCGCGCAGGCGCGCGTGCGCGCCATCATCCAGCCCAAAGGCAAGAACGCGCCGGCGAATGCCGGCAAAGGCGAGCCGCTGACGCTCAAACCGTCCGAGAGCGTCGAAGCGAAGCCGGAATAAGCGAGCGCGCCGCACTCGATGGGCGCGGTCCGGATCTTGATTTCGCTCAGCCCGTTCGTTGGCTGCTCCGGCATTCGCTTGCTCAACGTCGTCAAAGCAAGCCGATGCTGCGGTGGGGGCGACCCCACCGCTTTTCAAAAACCCTAGAAGGTGCGGGTGACCGAGAGCAAAGCGATGCCGCGGCCGGCGTCCTTGCTGTGCGAACCGGTAGTCAGTGTTCCGTTGGTGTCTGATTCCGAGCTCGGGAAGCAGTAAGGCTGAGCCTTGCTGCAGCTGCCCTTGGCGTTGGTGTCGATATACGACAAGCCGACGACCCAGCCGGAAAAGTCCTTCGTGG